>NZ_JAPYPS010000035.1 GCF_029937575.1 Nocardioides sp. | reverse complement strand
ACCACCGACACTGCCGGACAGTCAATCTGGCTCAACCATGGGGGTTGTGGACAACGATGCTGTGCACAGGGCTGTGGATGATTCGTGGCCTCATCCCCCGGTCACATCCAACGCGTCGACACCTGTAGGCGCCGACTCGGCACTGATGATGTGTGAGACTCCTCGGCATGGACCTGGAGCTGCCCGAGCACCTCCACGTCGGCGCCGACCATCAGCACACGACCTTCCGGGAGTGCGACCTGCGCGGACTGCGGGTGCGCGGATCGGTGCTCGACGACGTCGACCTGTGGGCCTTCGGCGGCGAGCTCGGGAGCATCCGCGTCGAGGGCATCGACGTGACGTCGTACGTCAGCGACGAGCTCGACCGGCGCTTCCCCGAGCGGGTCGCCCTGCGGAGCCTCGTGACGGCCGACGACCACCGCCGAGCTTGGGACGCCGTGACCGCGAGCTGGTCCGAGACCCTCGGCCGAGCCGAGCGCCTCCCGGAGGCCCGGCGCCACGAACAGGTCGACGGCGAGTGGTCCGTCGTCGAGACGTTGCGCCACCTCGTCTTCGCCATCGACCTCTGGCTGGGCGGCATGGTCCGGGGCGACGACGCGCCCTTCCACCCGCTCGGACTGCCGCCGGGCGATCCCACCGAGGAGACTGCCGAGCTCGATCCTGGCCGCCGCCGATCTCGATCCTGGATCGAGCACCCCGGGCACCTAGGCTCGGATCATGACCGACGCGACGACTGGGCCGCCCACCCTGCGCGACCCCGCCCACCGGGTCAGCCCACGTGCGCGAGTCATGTGGCAGCTCGGCGCCGGGGTCGAGGGTCTGGTCCTCGTCGTGATCGCGGGAGCGCTGGCGCTGACGATGGACGCGGTCCGCTGGTGGATGGTGCTCGCCCTGGCGGTGGTGGTCGTGACGTACGTGGCTGTGGTCCCCCAGTGGCGCTACCTCGTCCACCGCTGGGAGGCCACCGACACGGCGGTCTACACCCAGACCGGATGGTGGGCCAGGGAACGACGTATCGCGCCGATGAGCCGGATCCAGACCGTCGACTACGCCGAGGGGGCGATCTCCCGGCTCTTCGGCCTCGCCAGCGTCACCGTCACCACTGCCTCCGCGGCCGGGGCGATCAGCATCGACGGACTCGACCGCCAGGTCGCGCGACAGCTGGTCGACGACCTGACTCGCCAGGCCGACGCCGTCGAGGGTGACGCGACGTGAGCGGGCAGACCCCACCACCGCCACCGCCACCTCCCCCACCGCCGAACCCGTACTTCCCCCACGGACCGGGCCTGTACGACGCCCCGTACGGCGCTCCCACCCCTGAGCTGGCCCGCGACCGGGAGTGGCAACGCCTCGACCCCAGGATGCTGCTCGTCCACCCGGTCCGCGAGGTGCTGCGCTTCCTGCCGGTCCTGCTCGGGCTCTTCCTCGCCGGCTCCTCCGGAGGGGGCCCGCCCCTGCACTACCTGGGCGTGCTGATCCCCATCGTGCTGGGCGTCCTGCGCTACCTGACCACCCGCTTCCGCGTCGCCGACGGACGCGTCGAGCTGCGGCGCGGCCTGCTCAACCGTCACGTCCTGTCCACCCCGCAGGACCGGGTCCGCACGGTCGACCTGACCTCGACGCTGATCCATCGGATGCTCGGCCTGACCATGGTCCGCATCGGCACCGGGACGGGCGGCAGCGACGACGGCGACCTGGATCTCGACGGGCTCCCCGTGGAGCGAGCGCGCGAGCTGCGCCGTGAGCTCCTCCGCGAGGCCACCGGCCAGGACGACCTCGGCCCCGACGACGCCCCGGCGCCCCCGGCCCCACCACTGGTGGTCTTCGAGCCGTCGTGGCTGCGCTTCGCCCCCTTCACCGGCGCCGGCCTGATCGTGGCGGCGGCCGTGTTCGGCGGGCTCTCCCAGCTCCTCAACATCACGGACAGCTGGGAGCGGGTCGACGTCAGCTCGGTCCCCGTCCCCTCCGAGCTGGCCGTCGTCGGCATCGTGCTCGTGCTGCTGCTCCTGGTCGTCCCGATCTCGGTGATCGGCTACCTGGTCACCAACTGGGGCTTCCGTCTCACCCGCTCCGACGGGTCGTGGCACGTCTCGCGCGGGCTGCTCACGACCCGCGAGACCAGCCTCGACGAGGACCGCGTCGCCGGGGTGTCACTGGGAGAGGGCCTCGCGCTGCGCGTGGCCCGCGGGCGTCACCTCACCGCGATCGTCACCGGCGTCGACCGCAAGGCACCGGGAAGCGCGAGCCTGGTGCCCCCGGCTCCGGACCGACTGGTCCTCGACGTGGCGTCGCAGGTCGTGGAGAGCACCCACGCGATCACCGGGCGCCTGCGCGACCACGGTCCCGCCGCCCGACGGCGGCGCTGGACGCGCGCCGTCGTACCCACCAGCGTCCTGCCGCTTCTCGCCCTCGTCGTCTCCCTCACCGGCGGCCCCTGGTGGCCGCTGCTGCCCACGCTCGCCCTGCTCGGCCTGGCCTGCGTGGTCGCGGCCGATCGTGCGTCCGGCCTGGGCCACGCGCTGGTCGAGGGGTACGTCGTGGCTCGCTCGGGCAGCCTCGCGCGCCGGCGCGAGGCACTCGCCGTCGGCGACGTCATCGGCTGGAACCTGCGTGCCACGTGGTTCCAGCGTCGGCTCGGGCTGACCACACTCGTCGCCACCACGGCGGGGGGACGCGGCGCCGTGACGCTGGTCGACGTCCCGGTCAGCGACGCCGTCGCCCTGGCCAACGCCGCGCTGCCGGGACTGGCCGAGCAGTTCCTGGCGACGAGTGAGACGGACACACCCGTGGGACGCCCTGCCCACTAGGTTGGGCGCCATGTTCTCCAAGGTGCTGGTGGCCAACCGAGGCGAGATCGCGATCCGGGCGTTCCGGGCAGCCTACGAGGTGGGCGCGCGGACGGTAGCGGTCTTCCCCCACGAGGACCGGTGGTCCGAGCACCGGCTGAAGGCCGACGAGGCCTACGAGATCGGCGAGCGCGGCCACCCGGTCCGCGCCTACCTCGACCCCGAGGGGATCGTGGCCACCGCCGTGCGCGCGGGCGCCGATGCGATCTATCCCGGCTACGGCTTCCTCTCGGAGAACCCCGACCTCGCCGAGGCCTGCGCGAACGCCGGCATCACCTTCATCGGGCCGACCTCCGACATCCTCGAGCTGACCGGCAACAAGGCCCGCGCCATCGCGGCCGCGAAGGCTGCCGGCGTGCCCGTGCTGGCCTCCGTCGAGCCGGGCACCGACGTCGATGCCCTGATCGCCGCGACCGAGGCCGCCCGCGACGGCGAGGGCATGCCGTACCCGCTGTTCGTCAAGGCGGTCGCCGGCGGCGGCGGCCGCGGCATGCGCCGGGTCGAGCGCCCCGAGGACCTGCGCGAGGCCGTCGAGACCTGTATGCGCGAGGGCGAGGGCGCGTTCGGCGACCCGACCGTCTTCATCGAGCAGGCCGTCGTCGAGCCGCGCCACATCGAGGTCCAGATCCTCGCCGACGGTCACGGCAACGTGATCCACCTGTTCGAGCGCGACTGCTCGGTGCAGCGTCGCCACCAGAAGGTCGTCGAGCTCGCGCCCGCACCCAACCTCGACCCCGAGCTGCGGGACCGGATGTGCGCCGACGCCGTGCGGTTCGCGACCGAGATCGGCTATCGCAACGCCGGCACCGTCGAGTTCCTGCTCGACCCGAACGGCAACTACGTCTTCATCGAGATGAACCCCCGCATCCAGGTCGAGCACACCGTGACCGAGGAGGTCACCGACGTCGACCTCGTCCAGTCCCAGATGCGGATCGCGGCCGGCGAGACCCTCGCCGACCTCGGGCTCTCGCAGGACACCGTGCAGCTGCGCGGCGCCGCGCTGCAGTGCCGGATCACCACCGAGGACCCGGCCAACAACTTCCGACCCGACACCGGAGTGATCACGACGTACCGCTCCCCCGGCGGCGGCGGCGTGCGTCTCGACGGCGGCACCGTCTACACCGGAGCCGAGGTCTCGGCGCACTTCGACTCGATGCTCGCCAAGCTCACCTGCCGCGGACGCACGTTCGAGAAGGCCGTCGAGAAGGCGCGCCGTGCGGTGGCGGAGTTCCGGATCCGCGGGGTCTCCACCAACATCCCCTTCCTGCAGGCCGTCCTGGACGACCCCGACTTCGCCGCGGGTCGGGTCACCACGTCGTTCATCGAGACCCACCCGCAGCTGCTGCAGGCTCGTGGATCGAGCGACCGCGGCACCAAGCTGCTGACCTACCTCGCCGACGTCACCGTCAACCAACCGCACGGACCGGCCCCGGTGAGCATCGACCCGACGACCAAGCTGCCGTCGATCGACCTCGACGTGCCGGCCCCCGACGGCAGCCGCCAGCGACTGCTCGAGCTCGGACCCGAGGAGTTCGCGCGCCAGCTGCGCGCCCAGAAGGACGTCGCCGTCACCGAGACGACCTTCCGTGACGCCCACCAGTCGCTGCTGGCCACCCGGGTGCGCACCCGCGACCTGCTCGCCGCCGCCCCGGTCGTGGCCCGCACGACTCCGCAGCTGTGGTCGGCCGAGGTCTGGGGCGGGGCGACGTACGACGTCGCGCTGCGCTTCCTCTCCGAGGACCCCTGGGAGCGGCTCGCCTCGCTGCGTCAGGCGATGCCCAACATCTGTCTCCAGATGCTGCTGCGCGGACGCAACACCGTCGGCTACACGCCGTACCCCACCGCGGTGACCGAGGCGTTCGTCGAGGAGGCGGCGGCCACCGGGCTGGACGTCTTCCGGATCTTCGACGCCCTCAACGACGTCGAGCAGATGCGCCCGGCGATCGAGGCGGTGCGCGCCACCGGCACCACCGTCGCCGAGGTCGCGCTCTGCTACACCGGCGACCTCTCGAGCCCGGGCGAGAAGCTCTACACCCTCGACTACTACCTCAAGCTGGCCGAGCGGATCGTCGAGGCCGGCGCCCACGTGCTGTGCATCAAGGACATGGCCGGACTGCTCCGCGCGCCAGCCGCGCGCACCCTGGTCACCGCACTGCGACAGAACTTCGACCTCCCCGTGCACCTGCACACCCACGACACGCCCGGCGGCCAGCTCGCCACGCTGCTCGCCGCCATCGAGTCCGGCGTCGACGCCGTGGACGCCGCATCGGCGGCGATGGCCGGGACGACGTCGCAGCCGCCGATCTCGGCGCTGGTCTCCGCCACCGACCACTCCGACCGGGAGACCGGCCTGTCGCTGAAGGCGATCAACGACCTCGAGCCCTACTGGGAGGCGACCCGACGGGTCTACGCACCCTTCGAGTCGGGCCTGCCCTCCCCCACCGGCCGGGTCTACCGTCACGAGATCCCCGGCGGCCAGCTGTCCAACCTGCGCCAGCAGGCGATCGCCCTCGGCCTCGGCGAGAAGTTCGAGCAGGTCGAGGACATGTACGCCGCCGCCAACGACGTCCTCGGCCGGATCCCGAAGGTCACGCCGTCGTCCAAGGTGATCGGCGACCTCGCCCTCGCCCTGGTCGGCATCGGCGCCGACCCGGCCGCGTTCGCCGAGGACCCGGCCTCCTTCGACATCCCCGACTCCGTCATCGGCTTCCTCAACGGCGAGCTCGGCGACCCGCCCGGCGGGTGGCCGGAGCCGTTCCGGAGCAAGGCGTTGAAGGGCCGCAGCTGGACCGCGCCGGCCGAGTCGCTCACCGACGACGCGGCCGCCGGTCTCGCCGGAGGATCGCCGAGCAGGCGTCGTACGCTCAACCAGCTGCTCTTCCCCGGACCCACCAAGGACTTCCTCGAGGCCCGGGAGAAGTACGGCGACATCTCGGTGCTGCCGACGCTCGACTATCTCTACGGCCTGCGCCAGGGTGAGGAGCACGAGGTGACCCTCGAGGAGGGCGTCACCCTGATCCTCGGCGTGCAGTCGATCAGCCAGGCCGACGAGCGCGGCTACCGCACCGTGCTGGCCCTGATCAACGGCCAGATGCGCCCCGTGAGCGTGCGCGACACCTCGATCGCCTCCGACGTCCAGACCGCCGAGAAGGCCGACCCGTCCGACTCCGGTCACGTCGCGGCGCCCTACCAGGGTGCGGTCACCGTCGTGGTCGCCGAGGGCGACACGGTCGAGGCCGGCCAGACCGTCGCCACGATCGAGGCGATGAAGATGGAGGCCTCCATCACCGCCCAGGTGGCCGGCACCGTCCAGCGCCTCGCCGTGCGCAAGACGCAGCCGGTCGACGGCGGCGACCTGGTGCTCGTGCTGAGCTGACCTGCGGCCGCGATCGACCTCGCCGCGTGGTCAGTCCACCGTGAACAGCGTGGACCGCAACCCGAAGAACGACCGGAACTGGTCGCCGGTGACGACGCTCGACCCGTCCGAGCCGCTCACCCTGATCCGCACCACCCTTCCGCCGAAGGCCCCGTTGCCGTCGCGCTCGAGCACCTCGACGTCGGACAGGGTGCCGATCTGGGGCAGCGCCGCGGCGACCTGCGCCTGCGTGACCGTCGCCGTCCATCCTCGGTAGGCCTTGTCGTAGGGGTCCTTCTTGGCCGGCAGGTAGTCGACGGCGCCTGCTGAGGTGTAGCCGCCGTTGCTGGCCGAGAACTGGGTGAAGGCCGGTTGCCCCTGCGTGGTCAGGATCTGCTTCTTGGTCTTCTTGATCGCCTTGTTCGAGGACGGGTGCTCGTCGGTGTACCCGCCGTAGACCTGGCACTGCGTGGTGTCGCAGATCTCGTAGTGGCTCGCCAGGGGCTGGCGGCGCTCGAAGGCGGCGTACGTGCGCGCCGCGACCGCCTGGGCGCGCACGGCCTGCTGCGGCCACAGGGCCGGGACCTCGCGGGGCACGACACCCTTGAGGTAGTCCTCGAGCCTGACGACGTTGACGGTGTCGCGCTCACTGGTCGACACAGCCGGCTTGGCCGAGCGCAGGATGCCCCGGTAGGCGCGGTCGCCCGTCGGCGTCCGCAGGGTGATGGGCTTGCGGCCGGCGCTGAACTGCGCCTCTCCCGGCACCGTGCGCAGGGTCCTCCACTTCTTGCGACCCTTGGTGGTGAACGCGACCTTGCTCTTCGCACCTCCCTTGGCAGCGGTGATCCGCCACCAGGTCGCCTTGCCCTTGGCGAGCCTGTAGGTGCGACCGTTGCCCAGGCTCTTCACGCTCAGACCGGAGCGGTCGCGCACCACGACATCGCTCGTGGTGTCGGCCGAGACCAGCACCGACACCTTCCCGCCGAGGGTGTCGCGCTTGAGCCCCGGGTAGTAGAACGTCAGGATCTTGCGGTAGCCCTGACCCTCCTTCGCCGCGTAGAAGGCGCCCCACTGCGAGAGTCCGTGACCATGGCCGAAGCCGTTGCCGGTCACGCTCACCGACGCCGTACGCCGTGCCCGCTCGTCCGCCGACGCGGGGCCCGGCGTGAGGACACCGACCGTCAGGAGGACGAGGGTGATCAGGACCCCGAGAAGGCGCCGCATCAGCCGTTGAAGGACGGTTGTGACTGCGCGTTGAAGACCGACTGCTTCACCGAAGCTGCCTTCTTCGCCCAGCGTGCCTTCACCTTGAAGACCTCGAGGCCCCGGGTGATGTCGCTGCTGTAGACGTAGCCGTTGTACCAGTAGGACGACCAGGACCCACCCAGCACGAGGTTGCGGTCGGAGATGGCACCCCGGTCGAAGTGGGCCAGCTCCCGGGGCTTGCGGGGGTTGGTGAACTCCCAGACCGACGTGCCGCCCTGGTACCACGCCTGGACCATGATGTCGCGGCCCCTGACCGGAACGAGCGAACCGTTGTGAGCCACGCAGTTCTCGGTGTCGGACTGCACCCGCGGGATCTTGTAGTAGCTGCGGAACTTCAGACTGTTCTTCTTGATCTCGTAGATCCCGTCAGCGCCCCGCTTGCGACCGACCTGCTTGTTGCACTCGGGGCCTCCGCCGCCACCGAGCTCGTCGGTGAACACGACAGAGCGGCCGGAGTTGCTGAAGGTCGCGGAGTGCCAGAAGGCGAAGTTCTTCGTGTCGCGCACCCGGTCGATCACCTCCGGGTGAGCGCGGTCCTCGATGTCGAGCAGGATGCCGTCGCCCATGCAGGCGCCGGCCGCCAGGTCACGCTTGGGGTAGGCGGTGATGTCGTGGCAGCCACTGGTGTCGCTGCTGTAGTCGTCGCCGGTCGTCCCGCCGTCGGGGAAGAGGACGGGTTGGCTGACCACGCGCGAGCGCTCGGGGTGCGCGACCGGCACCTTCACGACGCTGATGGTGTCGTGCGGTGGTTGGCAGTTGGGTAGCAGCGGGCTCGGACCGTACGACGACACGTAGACGAACACGGTCCTGCCGGCCTTGGCCGGAGCCAGGGTGTGGGTGTGTGACCCACACTCGGTGAGCACAGACGTCACCAAGCGCGGCTTCGCCGGCTTGCTGATGTCGAAGACCCGGATGCCCTCCCAGCTGTCCGGGTTGGGCAGCGGCAGCGGTAGCCCCATCGAGGCCGGCTGGTTGTCGCAGGTGTCGTTGCTGCGCAGCGAGTCGACGGAGAGGATCAGCAGGTCGCGGTAGATCGAGACGTCGTTCTGCGAACCGGGACAGACCACCTGGGCAACCCGCTTGGGCTGCCGAGGCTTCTTGATGTTGTAGACGGTGAAGCCCTCGTAGTTGCCGGCGATGGCGTACTTGCCCGTGAAGGCGAGGTCCGTGCCGTAGTCCCCGTCGTCGGTGAACGCCCCCGCCAGCGGCACCCGGGCAACCTGACGCATGTTGCGACTGCGGTCGATCTGTCCGCTCCGGACCCGCGGCTGCGCCGGTTCGATCCCGGCCAGGCGCGCGCCGGGCAGGTCGCAGGTCGTGGCGAAGTTGTCTCCGGCCTGCTCCAGGGCGCGCTCCTCCGGACCGCACGAGGGACTGTCGCGATCGGCCGTGGCGGGCGAGACCACCCCGGCCGAGAGGAGACCGGCGGCCAGCACGAGGGCGCCGACAGCGCCGAAGGGGCCGGCAGGGGCGATCAGCTTCACAGTTTCTCCCGGGAGCATAGGGTCGTCGCGTGCTCCCCCGACTCCGTCCGACCGCGGCCGCAGCCCGCTTCGTGGGCCTCGTGCTGCTCGTGTCGGGCGCATCGGTCGGATGCACTGGGGAGCAGCCTACGGCCACCCCCGGCGATGGACAGTCTCAATCGGATCACGGCTCGCACGACATGGCAGCGGTTCCCGCCCCACCCGAGTCGGCCGACTGGAACGTCGCGGACGCGACCTACCTGACGATGATGGTCCCGCACCACGCCCAGGCGCTCGCCATGGCCGAGCTGGCCGAGACCCGGGCCGAGGACCGCAGGGTGCTGGCCCTGGCCCGCTCCATCGACCGGGGTCAGAGCCGGGAGATCATCGTGATGGCGACGTGGCTCGTCGACCACGGCCTGCCCGAGCCCACCCAGGACGACGTCGATTCGATGAACGCGATGGCAGGTGCTGCCGGTGGCATGGTCGGCATGCTCTCCCCCGACCAGATGACCGCCCTGGCGGCTGCCGACGGCGCCGACTTCGACCGACTCTTCCTCACCGGCATGATCCAGCACCACCACGGAGCTGTCGGGATGGCCGACGAGCTCCTCGCCCAGGGCGAGGACGTCCGGGTCACCGAGATGGCCACCGACGTGATCGCCGTCCAGAACGGCGAGATCCGCCGGATGGAGGACCTGCTCTCCGACCTGTAGCGGACCCAGACGGACCCAGACGGACCCAGACGGACTCAGACGCGGTGCAGGCGCCGTGCCGCCTCGGCGATCGAGCCGCTCATCGACGGGTAGACCGTGAACGTCTGGGCCACCTGGTCGGCGGTGAGGGACTCGGCGACCGCGAGGGCGACCGGATGGATCAGCTCCGATGCTCGCGGACCGACCACGACACCGCCCACGACGATGCCGGTGCCCGGGCGGCAGAAGAGCTTGACGAACCCGTCGCGCACGCCCTGCATCTTGGCGCGCGGGTTGCCCGAGAGCGGGAGCATCACGGCCTCGGCGGCGATCTCGCCGGCATCGACGGCCTGCTGCGACCAGCCGACCGTGGCGATCTCGGGGGCGGTGAAGACGTTGGAGGAGACCTTCTTGAGGTCCAGGGGGTGCACGGTGTCACCGAGGAAGTGCCACATCGCGATCCGGCCCTGCATCGCCGCGACGCTGGCCAGCATCAGGACGCCGGTGCAGTCACCCGCGGAGTAGACGCCTCGCGCCGAGGTGCGCGAGACCCGATCGACGTTGACGAAGCCGCCGTCCTTGAGGATCACCCCCGACTCCTCCAGGCCGACGTCGGTGGTGTTCGGCACCGAGCCGAGTGCCAGGATGCAGTGCGATCCCTGCACGCTGCGACCGTCGGTGAGCGTGACGGTGACGATGTCGCCTGCACGGGTCACCGACTCCATCCGCGACTTGGACAGGACGGTCATCCCGCGCCGCTTGGACACGTCCTCGAGCACGAGCGAGGCGTCCGCGTCCTCCCCGGGCAGCACGCGATCACGCGAGGACACGAGCGTGACCGGGATGCCGAGCGCCAGGTAGGCGCTGGCGAACTCTGCGCCGGTCACCCCCGAGCCGACCACGATCAGCTCGGTGGGCACCTCGGTGAGGTCGTAGACCTGCTCCCAGGTGAGGATCCGTTCGCCGTCGGGCTGCGCGGTGGGCAGGGTGCGCGGCGCAGCACCGGTCGCGACCAGCACCGCATCGGCGTCGTACGACGTGTCGCCGACGACCACGCGGTTGGGCCCGTCGAGCCGCCCGCGCCCCGGGACGACCTGCACGCCCTCCTTGTCGAGGCGACGCGCGATGTCGCCGGACTGGTCGGCCGCCAGCCGCTTGACGCGCTCGTTGACCCGTCCCAGGTCGACGCGCAGGCTCGTGGCCGCGTCACCGTCGGAGTCTCGGAAGTTGACGCCCAGCTCGGCCGCGCCGGCGACCTCGCTCATCAGCTCGGCAGTGGCGATCAAGGTCTTGCTGGGCACGCAGTCGGTGAGGACCGCAGAGCCGCCGATGCCGTCGGAGTCGACGACCGTCACCTCGGCGCCCAGCTGGGCAGCGACGAGCGCGGCCTCGTAGCCGCCGGGGCCACCGCCGAGGATGACGACCTTGTTGGACTCGGGTCCGCCGCTCATCACAGATTGATCATGTGGCCGGCGATGCCGTGGATGGCTTCCTTGACGGACTCGCCGAGCGTCGGGTGGGCGAAGATGTTGCGGGCGACCTCGTCCGCGGTGAGGTCCCACTGCTGGGCCAGGGTGAGCACCGGCAGCAGCTCGGTCACGTCCGGCCCGATCAGGTGACCGCCGACGATCTCGTTGTGCTCGGCGTCGGCCACGATCTTCACGAAGCCGGCGGTGTCGCCGAGGCCCTGCGCCTTGCCGTTGGCCGAGAAGGGGAAGGTCGCGGTCTTGACGTCGTACCCCTTCTCCTTGGCCTGCTCCTCGGAGTAGCCGAAGGAGGCGATCTGCGGCTGGCAGTAGGTCGCGCGCGGGATCATGTCGAAGTCGATCTCCTGCGTCTCCGCGCCGGCGATGGTCTCGGCGGTGACGATCCCCATCGCCTCGGCGGCGTGGGCGAGCATCATCTTGCCGGTGACGTCACCGATCGCGTAGACGTGCTCGACGTTGGTGCGGCCGCGCGCGTCGACCTCGATGGCGCCGCGCTCGGTGACGTTCACGCCGATGCTGTCCAGGCCGTAGCCCTCGACGCGCGGAGCGAAGCCGAAGGCCGCGAGGAACTTGTCGGCCTCCAGGACCTCCTCGTCGCCTCCGCCGGCAGGAGCGACGGTCACCTTGACGCCGGAGCCGGTGTCCTCGACCCCCTTGACGGCCGTGGAGGTCAGCACCTTCACACCGAGCTTCTTGTAGTGCTTGGCGAGCTCCTTGGAGACCGCGGCGTCCTCGGTGGGCACCATCCGGTCGACGAACTCGACGATGGTGACGTCGACGCCGAAGTTCTTCATCACGTAGGCGAACTCGACGCCGATGGCGCCCGATCCGCCGATGATGATCGAGCCGGGGAGGTTCTCGTCGAGGATCTGCTCCTCGTAGGTGACGACGTTGTCGCTCAGCTCGATGCCCGGCACGAGGCGGACCTTGGCGCCGGTGGCGATGATCAGGTCGTCGCACGTGTGCTCGGTGGTGTTGCCGTCGGAGTCCTTGACCTCGACGGAGGTCGCGCCGGTCAGGGTGCCCCACCCGTCGACCTCGGTGATCTTGTTCTTCTTCATCAGGTAGTGGACGCCCTTGACGATCCCGGCGCTCACCTGACGCGAACGCTTGTGCGTGGGGCCGTAGGACATGGTCGCGTCGCCCTCGATGCCGAACTTGTCCTTCTCGTGCGTGAGCACGTGGGACAGCTCGGCGTTCTTGAGCAGCGCCTTGGAGGGGATGCAACCGACGTTGAGGCACACCCCGCCCCAGTACTTCTCCTCCACCACGGCAACGGACTTGCCGAGCTGGGCTGCGCGGATTGCGGCGACGTAGCCACCAGGGCCGGCACCGAGGACGAGGACATCGAAGTGGCTCACGGTCCCCACCCTAGTGTCCCGCGCTGGTCGACTCACGCCGCCCACTATGGTCTGGGGTGTGACGTTGTACGCCGCCTACGGGACCAACCTCGATCCCGCACGGATGGGCGAGCGCTGTCCCCACTCGCCGTTGCGCACGACGGGATGGCTGGAGGGGTGGCGCCTGACCTTCGGCGGCGAGGAGCACGGCTGGGACGGGGCCCTCTCGACCCTGGTCCAAGATCCGTTCGAGCAGGTCTTCGTCGCCGTCTACGACGTGCCGACCCAGGACGAGGCAGCCCTCGACGAGTGGGAGCAGGCCGACTCCGGCCTCTACCGCAAGACCAAGGTCCGGATCTCGACGATGACCGGCGAGGTCGTGGCCTGGGTCTACGTCCTCGACGCCTTCGAGGGCGGCCTGCCGTCGGCGGTGACGCTGGGGATCCTGGCCGACGCGGCAGAGGCCGCCGACGCTCCGGACGACTACGTGGGTGCCCTGCGACGCCGTCCCTGCCGCTCGACCGGTCTCTGAGCGACGTTTCGATCCGGCTCCGCAACGAGCCTCGGCCCGAGCACTAGGGTGCGTGACGTGAACGACGATCTTCCTGACAGCGACCCACCACACCCACACGAGCTCGCGGCCGAGGCCGCGGCCACCCTGGCCGAGCGCACCGGCATCGAGCGACACGACGTCGCCCTGGTCCTGGGCAGCGGCTGGCTCCCGGCCGTCGACGCCCTGGGTGAGGCGACTGCCGAGCTGTCGACCGAGGACCTTCCCGGCTTCTCGGCGGCTGCGGTCGCCGGCCACTCGGGCAGGATCCGCTCAGTCCGAGCCGGCGACAAGCAGCTGCTCGTCTTCCTGAGCCGGACGCACTACTACGAGGGCAAGGGCGTCGCCGCCGTCGTGCACGGCGTCCGCACGGCCGCCGCTGCCGGCTGCCGCGCGATCGTGCTGACCAACGGGTGCGGTGGCCTCAAGGAGACCTGGACGCCGGGCACCCCGGTCCTGATCAGCGACCACATCAACCTGACCGGCCGTTCGCCCATCGAGGGCGCCAACTTCGTCGACCTGACCGACCTGTACTCGAGCCGACTGCGCGCGATGTGTCGCGAGGTCGACGCGAGCCTCGACGAGGGCGTCTACGTGCAGTTCCCCGGGCCCCACTACGAGACCCCGGCGGAGATCGGGATGGTGCGCGCCATCGGGGGCACCCTGGTCGGGATGAGCACCACGTTGGAGGCGATCGCCGCCCGCGAGGCAGGCATGGAGGTCCTGGGCATCAGCCTGGTGACCAACCTCGCCGCCGGGATCAGCGGCGAGCCGCTCAACCACGAGGAGGTGCTCGAGGCCGGGCGCGCCGCCGCGACCCGGATGGGCGACCTCCTCGGCCGGATCGTCCCGAGGATCTGATGGGCCCCGCGGACGACACGCGCCAGCGGTTGGTCGAGGCCGCCACCCGCGGTTTCGCCGAGGACGGGGTGCACACGGCGTCCCTGCTGGAGATCACCCGTCAGGCCGGCCAGCGCAACCGTGGCGCCGTCCACTACCACTTCGGCTCGCGCACCGGGATGCTCGTCGCCGTCCTCGAGCAGCACCTGGACCTGTTGGCGACCCGCGAGCGAGAGCTCCTCGCGATCGCTCAGGCACAGCCGGCCGAGGACCTGGTCTCCGTGGTCCGAGCGCTCGTGCTGCCCGCGGTGGAGCTCGCCGAGCTGGGTGGGCAGGGGCGCTGCTACCTGATGATCCTCGGCGAGCTCGTCGAGGAAGATCCCGACGCGATGGATCCCGAGGTCCTGCACGCGCTCGAGCGGCTCGGGGGCTACGAGGTCTACGGCCTGCTCGAGCAGCGGGTCCCGCCGATGCCCGACGACGTGCGCTCCGAGCGACTCTCCCTGGTCACCGCCTTCGTGCTCCGTGCCATCGCCGATCGCAGTCGGGCAGGGGACCGCTCGACGCCAGGACGCGCCCAGCTCGACACCGATCCCTTCGCTCGCAACCTCGTGGCGATGGTGGTCGGGATGCTCACCGCACCTCCCGCCTGACCCGGGCCATCGCCCGCTCGAGCCGTCCGGCCGAACGGTGTCCGTCTCACGCCTCGAGCCGAATGCTTTAGGTAAGCCTTACTTAATTATGGTAAGCCTTCCCTAAAGCAATCGTCGTGAGAGTCGAGACCCGTGTTCCCGATCCGTGTCAGCTGCATCGCCGCCGTGGCCCTCGTCGTCACCGCCTGCGGCCCCGTGGTCGACCGCTCGCAGACCAGCGCCGCAAGCAGCTCGGAGCCCACCACTGTCCCGTCGCTGGCCGACGTGACCCCGTTGGCGGACCCCCGCACCTGGACCGGAGCGGTCGACATCGACCTGCCCGACCCGACCATCCGCCCGGTCGTCGACTCCCCCGAGCCCCAGCTCCCCGCCACCGTGACCGATGCCCAGGGCACCGAGGTCACCGTCCGCGACACCAGCCGGATCGTGGCGCTGGACATCTACGGCACCTTGGCCCGGACCGTCTTCGAGCTCGGACTGGGCGACAACGTCGTGGGTCGCGACGTCTCGTCGACGTTCCACGAGATCTCCGACCAGCCGGTCGTGACCCAGAACGGTCACGAGCTGAGCGCGGAGGCGATCTTGGCCCTGGACCCGACCGTGGTGCTGAGCGACACCTCGCTGGGCCCGTTCGACGTCCTCCTCCAGCTGCGTGACGCCGGCGTCCCGGTGGTCATCACCGACTCCCACCGGGGCCTGGACAACCTCAGCAGTCTCACCCAGGAGGTCGCCGACGCGCTCGGCGTTCCCGAGGCGGGAGCCCAGCTCGCGCAGCGCCTCGAGCAGGAGACGAGCGTGGCGCAGGAGCAGATCGCCGCAGTGGCTCCGGCAGACCTGAGCGGTCGTCTGCGCACGATCTTCCTCTACGTGCGCGGGCAGGCCGGGGTCTACTACATGTTCGGAGAGGACTCCGGGGCCGACTCCCTCATCGAGGCCGCCGGCGGCTACGACGTCGCCGAGGAGATCGGCTGGGACGGCATGAAGCCCGTCAACGACGAGGGCCTCGTGGCTGCCCAGCCCGACGTCGTCCTGATGATGAGCAGAGGACTGGAGTCGGTCGGCGGCGTCGACGGACTGCTGGAGCAGTTCCCCGCGCTCGCCAGCACGCCCGCCGGGGAGCAGCAGCGCATCGTCGCGATGGACGACGACCAGATCCTGAGCTTCGGGCCCCGGACCGCCGCCGTCCTCAACGCGCTCGCAGTCGCGCTCTACGCCCCCGACGCGCTGACCACCGACTGAGCCATGGCCATCGTCTCCCCCACGTCCCCGACCCCGGTGTCGGCCCGCCCGGCGCCGACCGACGCGCCGCGGAGAGCCCGGGCCACGGCACTCCTCGCGCTTCTCGCGGGGGCACTGCTCGTCTCGGCACTCGCTGCCGCCGGGTCCGGTCAGCTGGCCGTCCCCTTGCCCGAGGTGGCGGGATCGGTCTTCCACCGGGTGGGCCTCGACATCGGTCCCCTGCCGGCCCACCCACGCGGGGACGTCACGCTGTGGACGATCCGCTTCCCTCGCGTCGTGATGGCGATGCTCGTCGGCGCTGCCCTGGCCGTGGCCGGAGCCGTGATGCAAGGGGTCTTCGGCAATCCCCTTGCCGAGCCCAGCATCGTCGGAGTCTCGTCGGGTGCCGCGGTGGCCGCGGCATCGTCGATCGTCTTCGGTCTCACCTTCGCCGGCACGTGGACCATCGCGGTCTGTGCGTTCGTCGGCGGACTCGTCACGACGCTCGCGGTCTACGGCCTCTCCCGGGCAGACGGTCGCACCGAGGTCGTGACGCTCGTCCTGACGGGCATTGCGGTCAACGCCGTCGCCGCCGCAGGCCTGGGCATGCTGATGTTCCTCGGCGACACGCAGGCTCGCGAGCAGATCGTCTTCTGGCAGCTCGGCAGCCTCAACGGCAGCCGCTGGCAGTACGTCGGCGTCGTCGCACCGCTGGTGGCCGTGGGGATCGTCGCGTCGCTCCTCAGCGCTCGTAGCCTCGACCTCCTCGCCCTCGGTGAGCGCCAGGCCAGGCACCTCGGCGTCCACGTCGAGAGGCTGCGCATCCTCCTCGTCGTGGTCGTCGCGCTGCTGACCGCTGCGGCCGTCAGCTTCTGCGGGATCGTCGCCTTCGTCGGCCTCGTCGTGCCCCACCTGGTCCGGATGGTCACCGGCCCGGGCCACCGGATCCTCCTGCCGGCCTCGATGCTGGCCGGTGCGCTGGTGCTCGTGATCGCCGACCTGGGCGCCCGGACGCTCGTGGCCTACGCCGACCTGCCCATCGGGATGCTCACCTCGTTGGTCGGTGGCCCCTTCTTCTTCTGGCTCCTGCGCCGGACCCGCCGTACGGCCGGAGGCTGGTCGTGAACGCGCTGCAGGCTCGAGGCATCGTGGTGCGCTACGGCCCGACCGCCGTGCTCTCCGGAGTCGACCTCGACGTGCGCCACGGCGAGGTCCTCGCTCTCGTCGGCCCCAACGGGGCCGGCAAGTCCACGCTGCTGGGCGTGCTGGCGGGCGACGTCACCGCCACGCACGGCGAGGTCCGAGTGCTCGGACGTCCCCTCTCCGAGTGGCGGCTGCGCGACCTGGCCCGCGAGCGCGCCGTGCTGACGCAGGAGCACGTCGTGGCCTTCCCCTTCCCGGTCGGCGAGGTGGTCCGGATGGGCCGCTCCCCCTGGCGCAACCGACCCGAGGAGGACCTCGACGACCTGCTGGTCGCCGACGCGATGGACACCACCGCCGTGACGCACCTGTCCCACCGCCCCTTCGGTCTCCTCTCCGGCGGCGAGAAGGGGCGCACGTCGTTCGCGCGGGTCCTGGCCCAGGCCACCGATGTCCTCCTCCTCGACGAGCCCACGGCAGCGCTCGACATCGGGCACCAGGAAGCCGTGCTCGAGCGCGCCCGCAGACGCGCCGACGACGGCGCCGCCGTCGTCGTGGTCCTCCACGACCTCAGCCTGGCCGCGGCCTGGTCGGACCGGGTGGCACTGCTGCACCGCGGCGTCGTGGCTGCCGACGGTCCGCCGACCGAGGTCCTCGAGCCGGCCCTCCTCAGCGAGGTCTACGCCCACCCCATCGACGTCGTCGCCCACCCCGTCACCGGCGAGCTGCTCGTGCTCGCCGACCGGATGTCTCGTCGGAGGATCGCGCCATGACCACCAGCCGGCCACGGTCCCGGCGCGTCCTGGCGATCACCGGACTGCTCGGCGCCCTGTGGACCCCGCTCCTGGCTGCTCCGGCCCATGCCGACGGCCGGGTCACGGTCGCCAACGACAGGGGCACGGCTCAGGCCGACGTCCGCTACCGCACCGAGCTGACCGTCCGCGGCTCCGGCTTCCAGGCGGTCCAGGGTGGCTTCGGCGGCGTGTACGTCATGTTCGGAAGGGTCCGCGACCCGGCCGGCGGATCCTGGCGCCCGTCCCGCGGCGGACTCACCGGGCAGGACTACCAGTACATCCCCGACAGCGAGGACGTCGCCGCCAGCGCCGGCTACCTGCGATTCCTGGCCTTCCCCGGCGGCGCGACCGCCAGCGAGGCCAACGGCGTGCTCTCGGCCTCCGGCGGCTTCAGCGTCGAGCTGACCGTGCCCGGCCCGGTCTTCGAGAGCGTCGACCGGGCCGGGAAGGTCGCCCGGGTCGACTGCCGAGAGGTCCGGTGCGGCGTCATCACGATCGGCGCGCACGGGGTCGCCAACGCGCGCAACGAGTCGTTCACACCGGTCTCCTTCGGCGAGGTGTTCACCTCCGCACCGGCCGCCCCCAGCCCGACCGACTCCCCCGAGGCGTCCCCCACCGGCGTCGCAGCCCCCGAGGCCACCCCCGAGACCACCTCCCGCAAGCGGACCCGGACACCCGCGCAGCGCACCAGCGCGCCCCTGCTCGAGGTCGACCGGGCGACCGCCGTACCAGGCCACGCCCTGGCCTTCACGGCCCGGGGCTTCGACGCCGGGGAGCAGGTCGTGGCCGTCCTCGACGACGGACGCGCGGCCGTCGGTCCGCTGACTGCCGGAGCGTCGGGCGAGGTGGCCTCCGCTCTCCAGCTCCCCACGGACCTCACGGCCGGGACCCATGAGCTGCGTCTGACCGGTGCGGTGTCGGGCACCGAGATCACCCAACGCTTCGCTGCGGTCACCGATCCCGACGTCGCCCCGACCTCCGCGACCTCGGCGGCCGACAACGGGGTGGCCGGTTCGTGGGCCGAGACCCCGGGCGCCGTCTTCCTCGCGGTCGCGGCGGCCGTCTTCGCCGTCGCCGCGCTGCGGTACGGCGTGCTGCTCGCGCGCCGTCGTCGGCACACATCTGCGGCGGGGGTCGCATGAAGCGCACCCGCGCACTCGCGCTCCTACTCGGCGTGCTCGTCGTGACGTGCCTCCCCACGTGGACGGCCACCGCCGACGAGGTGGGCGCCGCGGCCCCTGACGACCTCGTCGTCGACGACGCCGTCCTGACGTGGGGACTCAACGACGAGAGCAACAACAAGGCCTTCGCCCCCGGGACGTTCAACTTCATGTCTGCCGGAGCCGTCCCGGATCCGGGCCGGGGCGGACAGAGCATCGTGGCGCCCGGCGTGTGGCGTGGCACCGCGACCCGGGCCTGGCGGGCACGGCGCGGCTCCGTCTCCCTGGAGAAGCGCGGCACGGACGGTTCCTGGGCCCCGGCCACGTTCGCCGGCCTCGGCACGGCCGCCGACGGCTCCGCGCTGACCAGCACCGCCGGCCCGTTCTCGGGCCACCGGATCGTGCTGAGGCAGGGCACGGGCGCCGTCAATCCGGACACCGGCACCGCGGACATCACCTGGCCGGGCTCGTTCTCGGTCGTCTACTACTCGGGCTTCACGTTCTTCACCCTCTCCGACATCACGCTGAGCAGCGCCGGCGAGGCCACCCAGCTGCTCGCGACGGTGTCGGGCTTCGCAGCCGACCGCGACGACCCGGACACGTGGGCGGCCGTGCCGCCCGAGCGGGTCGTGCTGGCCGACCTCCCCGAGGCGAGCGTGGACTCGCCCGCAGGCTTCACCGCCCAGCCCGCCTACCGCGGCGTTCGCTACACGGGTGAGGGTGCAGCGCAGGTGCGCAGCGGCCAGGACTGGGGAGCCTTCCCGGCATCGTTCCTGACCTACATGGACCGGGTCGGGTCGTCGTCCTTCTGGTACTCCTCGGGCGGCAGCGCCGATCCCCACAAGGTGCCGCACCCGATCACGATCAGCTACGACGCGGCCGCGGCCGTCCCGACCCCGACGCCCCAGGTGACGCCCACCCCCGTCCCGCAGCCGACGACGCCGGTCAACCCGACCCCGCCCCCAACCCCGGGTCCGGCGCCGGTCCCGGCCCCGCAGACCCCGGCTCCCGCGGCCGCCCCCGGGCCGAGCACGGCTCCACCGGTCGCCGACGCCCCCGTCGTCCCGTCGCTGCCCGCGGCCGCACCGCTCGCCCTCCTCGCGGCCCCCACCTCGTCCGACCAGACCGCCTCTCCCGGCCAGGTCGGTCCGCTGTCCGCACCCACCTGGACCTGGTGGGGCGGCTCCATGCTGCTGCTCGGCGCAGTGGCGCTCACCCTGCTCACGATCCGAGCGAAAGGAACACCATGAGAATCCCTCTGCGCCGGGGCGCCGGCGCCCTGACCGGGCTCGCCCTCGCCGCGACCGGCCTCACCATGGTCGCCAGCACCGCGATGGCGGCCCCGGCTGCGACCCCCGCAATCCCACGAGTCGCCGCCGACGTCGCCGACGTGTCGGCCGCCACCTTCACGTGGGGGATCAGCGGCTACGCCCAGGACGGCATCTTCGGCCCCTGGGTCATCAAGGACCTGGCCGGTGACGCGACTCTCCTCGAGGGCACCGTGTCCGACGGCGACCAGACGCAGTACGTCGTCGAGCCGATCCCAGCCACCTCGATGTCACCCAGCGAGCCCCAGGACACCCCCAACGTCGTGCAGTTCGCCGGCGGGAGCGGCAGCGCCGACCCCGAGACCGGAGCGGCGACGCTGACCTGGACCGGGTCGTACACGGTCAATGCCTATCCCACGACGTTCGGCGCCCCCAACGAGGTCTACTCCGACCCGGCCCTGAGTATCGCCGAGGACGGCTCCGGGAGCCTCACGATGGACGTCACCATCGGCGAGGGTCAGGACATGCTCGGCCAGCCGACCCCCGCGGTCGACCTCGGCCGACTCACGATGATGACCTTCGATGCCGAGTCCGGCGACCGGATCGGCAGCGACAGCTTCCGCTACACGCCCGACTACCAGGGCGTCGAGGTCGAGGTCGCCAGCGGGTCCGAGCAGACGCGCAGCTGCAGCACCGACGACGGTGCCACCGGCTGGTGGGGCGCCTGGCCCCAGGAGCTCGTCACCGCGATCCCCGAGTCGGTCCGGCCCCACTTCTACTCCACCGGGTGCGCGGGCAAGCAGGACAACAAGCCGCCGCTGCCCGTCGACGTCGACCTCGGACTGGCCTCGACCGTCAGCGTCGAGCAGACCGACTTCCTCCCGTCCGGCTCCTACGAGGTGACGGTGGAGGGCAGCGGCTTCGACCCGGCCGATGCCACCGGCACCCGACCCCCGCTGGCCGGAAAGGCCGCCGGGACGTACGTCGTGTTCGGCAAGTTCGCCGACGAGTGGCGTCCCTCGGCCGGCGCTCCCTCGAGCACCCGCAAGAGCTCCAGCCAGCGTTGGGCCGTCCTCGCCGAGGACATGGGCACCATCGGGGGCGCACCCGCAGCGGTCGAGCTCACGCCTGAGGGCACCTTCTCGACGACCCTGACGGTCGACAAGACCGCCATCGACGAGATCGCCACCGACGAGGCCCTGGTCAACTACGGCTTCTACACCTACCCGGGAAGCGGCGCGGTCAACGCGGCCTACGAGACCTACACCCCTGTCACCTTCACCAAGGCCACGCCCACGCTCGAGCTCGTCGCGCCGAAGGTCAGCTTCGGGGAGTCGGCCCAGCTCGGGATCAGCGTCACCGCCGGGGCCGAGGCTGCGACCGGCTCGGTCGTCGTGACGCAGGGCGAGACGACGCTCGACACCGTGGAGCTCGTCGACGGGACGTCGGTGGTGACGCTGGGCACGCTCGACGCCGGGTCCTACCCGCTCACCGTCACCTACTCCGGTGACGACCTCACCGCCGAGGGCTCCGCGTCGACCACCCTGGCCGTCGCCAAGGCGAAGACGACCACCAAGCCCCGACTCAAGCGCACGCCCGAGCCGAGGAAGACCGGCAAGGCGGTGGTCAAGGTCGTCTCGCCCCACGCGACGGTCGCCGGCCAGGCCAAGGTCGTGATCAAGAAGCTGGGCAGGAAGGGCACGAAGGTCCTGAAGCAGAAGGTCACGCTGCGTCGCGGCACCGCCGGGCTCAAGGTCCGCAGGCTCGCCAGCGGCCGGTACCAGCTCAAGGCGACGTACCTGAGCGACGCCAACTTCAAGAAGTCGGCGAAGAAGATCCGGTTCCGGGTCTGACCCCCGGCCCACCCCGGCTCCACCAGCTCCACCTCCAGCCGCCACCTCTCACTCCCACGGAGACCCACGATGACCATCGCCGACGTCACCCCACCGCCGACCGCCGAACCAACCTTGTCGCAGGCCATGCGGACCGGATCGCGCGCCGAGCACGAGGCCGCGGAGAGCTCGACCTTCATGGCCGAGCTGCTCGACGGACGCATCAACGAGCGCGGGTACGCCGCCTACCTGCTGCGACTGCGCGCCGTCTACGCCACGCTCGAGGAGTGTCTGCGCGCCCGCGCCGGCGACTCCGTCGTCGCCGCGGTCCACGACCCTGCGCTGGAGCGCCTGGCCGCGATCGACGCCGACCTCGAGCACTGGGCCCCGGGCACCGACCGGGAGGTGGACTCCCCCGCTGCCGTCGCCTACCGCGACCGGTTGCTCGCCGCGGCGGCTGCCGACACCGGGGGCCGGCTCGCGGCCCACCACTACACGCGCTACCTCGGCGACCTCTCCGGCGGCCAGGCCATCGGGCGCATCCTCGACCGGTGCTTCGAGCTCGACGGTGCGGGCATCAGCTTCTACGGCTTCGCCGAGATCCCCAAGCCCAAGCCCTACAAGGACGCCTACCGCGCCCGTCTCGACGCACTCGACCTCGACGACGCCTCCGTTGCGGAGGTCGTCGCCGAGGTCAAGGTCGCCTTCGGGCTGAACCAGGCGCTGTTCACCGAGCTGGGCACGCAGCTGGATGAGTTCCGCCGGTGAGGCGCTAACCCCTCCCGCTGCTGGACCGGGCCCGACGGGAGACCGAGTCGATCGCCACCGCCAGCAGCAGGACGCCACCGGTGACCATGAAGCGCACCGACGAGTCGACGCCGATCAGGTTGAGCCCACTCGAGATCGAGACCAGCACCAGGATGCCGAGCATCGCCGAGTACGCCGAGCCGCGCCCGCCGAAGAGGCTCGTCCCGCCGATCACCGCGGCGGCGATGGCCGTCAGGTTGGTGTCCGTGGTGCCCGTGGCCTGCGAGACCGACGTCAGCTGGGCCGCACCGAGGATCCCGCCGACCGCGGCCAGCGTGGAGCACCCGACGAAGACCGACAGGTAGATGCGGGTGACCTTGATGCCCGAGCGCCTCGCCGCCTCCTCGTTGCCACCGACGGCGAAGACGTGGCGACCCCACCGGGTGCGCCGCAGGGCGAAGTCCATCGCCACGACGAGTGCGGCGAAGAAGAGCCACAGGTAGCTCCAGCCACGCCCGATGTTGAGGTAGTAGGTGAGGTAGGCCAGTCCGCCGGTGAGCAGTCCTGCCTTGACCAGGATCGAGACGGTCGACGGCGCGCTCAGCTCGGCCTTGGTACGAGACCGCTGGCTCAGCAGCCGGGAGGCCAGGAACGCCAGGCCGATGAGCACCACGAGCACGTACGACGCCGTACCCGTGAGGAACTTGAACCTGGCGAAGTCCAGCAACCAGCTGTCCGAGGGCAGGTTGATGGTGCCGTCGGAGCCCAGGACGTAGAGGAGCACACCCTGGAAGGCGAGCAGCCCCGCCAGGGAGAACACGAAGCTCGGCACACCGAGCTTCGTGTAGAGGAATGCGTAGACCAGCCCGACGACGACCCCCACGAGCATGCCCGCGACGATGCCGACGATCACGGGCCGACCGCTGTTGACGATCTGGACCGCCATCACGGCCGCCGAGGCGCCGCTGACCGAGCCGACCGAGAGGTCGATCTCGCCCAGCAGCAGGACCAGCACGATCCCCAACGCGATGATGCCGACCGGGGCCGCGAACTGCGTGATGGTGACCAGGTTGCGCGAGGAGAGGAAGACCGGCTCCTTGACGTAGAAGACGATGCTGATCACGACCAGGCCGAAGACCACGGGCAGGCTGCCCAGGTCACCGCCCCTGAGCCGCGCCCAGAACGCCCTGAGGATCCCCAGCGGGTCGCTCGCGTTGGCAATCAGCCGCTCGTCCAGCTGATCGGCGCTGGTCTTCACGACGGTGGACTCAGCCATGCGCCTGCTCCTTGCCTCGTGCCGCGCGGCTGGCCACGACGTTGTCCGACGCGCCGGTGATCGCGGCGACCAGGTCGGTGGTGGTGACCTCGTCGGTGTAGAACTCCGCCTCGTTGCGACCGAGCCGGAGCACGACGATGCGGTCGGCGACCGCTTGCACGTCGGCCATGTTGTGGCTGATCAGGATCACGCCGAGCCCGTTGTCGCGCAGCCGCTCGACGAGGTTGAGCACCTCGGCGGTCTGGGCGACGCCCAGTGCTGCGGTGGGCTCGTCGAGCATCACCACCTTGGGCTTGCCCACCAAGGAGCGGGCGATGGCGACGGTCTGGCGCTGTCCGCCCGAGAGCGCGGCGATCGGGATGCGGACCGACGGGATCTTGGCCGACAGGCTGCGGAGCAGCCGCCAGGCCTCGACCTCCATCGCCACCTCGTCGATCGCCCCGCCCTTCACCCGCTCCTGGCCGAGGAACAGGTTGGCCACGACGTCGAGGTTGTCGCACAGCGCGAGGTCCTGGAAGACCGTGGCGATGCCGAGGTCCTGCGCCTGCCGCGGACCGCCGACCTTGACCCTGCGCCCGGCGAGCTCGATGTCGCCCGAGTCGGGCTGGTAGACGCCGGCGATGACCTTGACGAGGGTCGACTTGCCGGCGCCGTTGTCCCCCACCAGGGCGACCACTTCACCTGCTGCGACCTCGAGTCGCACGTCGGTCAGCGCCTGGACGGCACCGAACCGCTTGTGGATCCCGGACAGGGAGAGCACGACCTCGCGGGGGTCGCCGGGCTCGCCGCCCTCCCTGGTCGGAGCGTCCTGGTGGGGGGTGGTCGTCACTGGAGCCCGGCCGCCTTGCACGCGTCGGCGTAGGCGCTGGTGCAGATGTCGTCGGCGGTGTAGAAGCCATCCGCGATGACGGTGTCGCCGACGTTGTCCTGGGTGACGGCGGTGGGGCTGAAGATGTAGGACGTGACGCCCTCGAAGTCGGACTGGTCGACGCCGGTCACCGACGTGGTCGGCACCTCGTTGCCCAGGGCCAGGTCGACGGCGACCTCGGCCGCGGTCTCGGCCTCGATCGGGATCGGCTTGTAGATCGTCACGGTCTGCTCACCGGCAACGATGCGCTGCACGGCGGCCAGCTCGGCGTCCTGACCCGTGATCGGGGGCAAGTCAGCGGCCTCGACACCGGCGCCCAGCAGCGCGGCGACGACGCCACCCGCCTGGCCGTCGTTGGCGGCGTACACGCCCTCGATCCTGTCGGCACCGAGCTTGTTGACCTGGTCGGTGACGTAGGACTGGGCGTTCTCGGGGCTCCAGTCGGGGTTGTCGTACTCGTTGGAGAGCAGCTCGAGGCCGGACTCGTCGATCACCGAGTGGGCGCCGGCCTTGAACTGCGCGGCGTTGGGGTCGCTCGGCGCACCGTTGAGCATCAGGATGCCGCCGGTGTCGCCCATCGCCTCGACGAGGGCCTCGCCCTGCATTTGGCCGACGGTGTTGTTGTCGAACGACATGTAGTAGTCGGCACCCTCGATGAACCGGTCGTAGGCGATGACCGGGACGTCCTCGGCCTGGGCGTCGGCGATCATGCCGCCGGCACCGGCGCCGTTGACCGGGTCGAGCACCAGCACGTCGGCGCCCTGGGTCAGCGCGGAGGCAACCTGCTCCTGCTGCTTGGCCTCGTCCTGGTCGGCGTTGAAGTAGGCGACCTCGCAGTCGCTGCACAGCTCGGCGACCTTGGCCTCGAAGAGGGGCTTGTCGAACGCCTCGTAGCGCGTGGTCGCCGACTCGGGGAGCAGCAGCGCGATGGTCGCGCCGCCCCCGGAGCCGTCGCCGCTGCCGGCGTCGGAGCCGGTGTCGTTGGCGCCGCAGGCGGCCAGGCCACCTGCGCCGATGAGCACAGCAGCGCCGATGGTCGCGACGCGGTGAAGGGGTGTGGGCACGGATCTCTCCTCGACTGGACGTTCAGCCTTGTGGCTGGGAACTACGGATGAGTGTCCGCTGTCACATGCTTACCGTCAAGATGTAGCGACAAAACTCTTCGCTGCCGCTCCAGGGCCCGATTTACGTACATCTCTTGACCATTACCGAGTTCGGGTGCAGGGTTCGTCCCATGTCCTCGCTCCCCCACTCGGCCCCCGGGTCGACGTCGACGCTGCGCGTTGCCAACCAGCAGCGCGTGCTCGACCTGCTGCGACGAACAGTGGGGACCGCGGGGATCGACGAGGCAGCCGGGGGTCCCGCGGTCGACGCCGAGACCTTCACCCAGGCCGAGATCGCCCGCGGCACCGGCCTGGCTCCGGCCACCGTGTCCAACATCGTGCGCGACCTCGCCGCGGCCGGCCTGGTGGCGGCCGACCCAGGGAGCGGTCGACGTGGCTCGGCCGTGCGCCTGGCGCCCGGTGCCGGCACGGTCGCCGGGGTGGACTTCGGCCACAGCCACGTCGCCGTCGCGCTCGGCGACCTCACGGGTCGCGTCCTCGCCGAGGAGCGGCGCAGCCTGTCGCGAGCCCACCACCACACCGAGGCGCTCGAGATCGCCGCCGAGATGCTCGAGCGGATGTCGGCCGACTACAGCACCGTGCGCCACGTCGGGCTCGGCCTGCCCGCGCCCGTGACCGGAGAGGCCGTCGGCTCCCCGTCGATCTTTCCTGGGTGGGAGGGCGTCAACACCCGACAGGTTGCCGAGGAGCGGTTCGGGGCGCCTGTGGTCGTCGAGAACGACGCCAACCTCGGCGCGCTCGCCGAGCACCGCCAAGGCGTGGGCCGCGGCCACGACAGCTCGGTCTTCGTGAAGATCTCGTCCGGTGTCGGCGCCGGCCTCATCATCGACAACCGGCTCTACCACGGCTCCGGAGGCACCGCCGGCGAGATCGGGCACCTGACGCTGGACGAGCAGGGACCGCTCTGCCGCTGCGGCAGCAGGGGCTGCCTGGAGGCCTACACCTCGTCGGGGCCAGTGCTCGACATGATGGCCGCCCAGCTGCCGGGAGCCGGCCTGGACGAGATCTTCGCCGCCGCCCGCGACGGCCACATCTCGGCCCAGCGCGCGCTCGAGGACGCCGGTCTGCACCTCGGCTGGGCACTGGCCAGCATCGTGAACCTGATCAACCCCGCGGTCGTCGTGGTGGGCGGTGACATGGCCCGGGCCGGTGAGCTGCTGCTCGCGTCGGCCCGGATCGGGCTGCGCCGCCACGCGCTCGACTCCGTCGCGATGACCCCGGTGCTCGGCTCCCTCCTCGGCGAGCGGGCGAGCCTCGTGGGCGCCGTCCTGATGGCCGCGGAGCGAACCGAGCTCGTCGTCGACGGGTCCTGACCCGGACTTGACCCTGGAGTCCACTCCGGGTGGACTGATCTGATGCACCCTCCGCTCACCGTCTCCGAGGCCGCCGAGCACCTCGGCCTGACCGCCGACACGCTGCGCTACTACGAGCGCGACGGACTCCTCCTCACCCCGGTCGGCCGGGCCGCCAGCGGTCATCGCCGCTACAGCGCCGACGACCTGCGCTGGATCACCCTGGTCACCAGGCTGCGCTCGACGGGGATGGCGATCCGCGACGTACGACGCTACGCCGACCTCGTCCGCTCGGGCCGGGGCAACGAGCAGGAGCGCCTCGCCCTGCTCCAGGAGCACCGCACCAAGGTGCTCGCCCAGCTCGCCGAGGTCCAGGCACACCTCGGCGCCATCGACCACAAGATCGGGATCTACACCGACGCGGTCGAGGGCCGACCCCTCGCCGGCTGAGACGAGACGGGGCCCGGACTTTACTTGGAGCGCGCTCCACGTAGTTGGGTGGTCTCATGACCACACAGACCCTCCAGTCCCGCACCCTCGGCCGCACCGCCCCCCTGACCGTCTCCGCACTCGGCCTGGGCTGCATGGGCATGTCGGAGTTCTACGGCTCTCCCGCCGAGGAGTCCACCGCGATCGCCACCATCCACCGGGCCCTCGACCTGGGCGTGACGTTCCTCGACACCGCCGACATGTACGGGCCGTTCACCAACGAGCGGCTGGTCGGAGCGGCCCTGAAGGGGCGTCGCGACGGGGTCGTCGTCGCCACCAAGTTCGGCAACGAGCGACTCCCCGACGGCACCCGCGTCGGCATCAACGGCCGTCCCGAGTACGTCCACGCCGCCTGTGACGCCTCGCTGCAGCGTCTCGGCGTCGACCACATCGACCTCTACTACCAGCACCGCGTCGACCAGTCCGTGCCCATCGAGGAGACCGTCGGCGCCATGCACGAGCTCGTCGAGGCCGGCAAGGTGACCCACCTGGGTCTTTCGGAAGCCTCGGCCGCCACGATCCGGCGCGCTCACGCCGTCCACCCGATCACGGCCCTGCAGACCGAGTACTCCCTGTTCACGCGCGACCTCGAGGTCGACATCGCGCCGACCCTGCGCGAGCTCGGCATCGGCTTGGTCCCCTACTCACCCCTGGGGCGCGGCCTGCTCACCGGCCGCATCGCCCAGGGTTCTCTGGACGAGAGCGACTCCCGCAGCAGCGCCTACTTCCCGCGCCTCAACGGCGAGGCCCTGGACGCCAACCTGGTGCTCGTGGATCGCATCCGCCAGCTGGCCGACGCCAAGGGCTGTACGCCGGGCCAGCTCGCGCTGGCCTGGGTGCTCGCCCAGGGAGACGACGAGCTGGGGGTCGCCCCGATCCCGGGCACCAAGCGGGTCGCCTACCTCGAGGAGAACGTCGCGGCCACCGGCGTCGTGCTGGACGCAGCAGACCTGCGTGACCTCGCTGAGGCCGTTCCGGTCGACGCGGTGGCCGGTGACCGCTACGGCGACATGTCCCACATCGACGCCTGAAGCAGGCCCTGGGCGCGAGCGCCGGATCGATCCCGCCAACCGCCCCGGGGGGGGCGACGTCGACAGCACCGGGCGCGCCGTCGTCGCCGGCAGGTTCGTGGACCGACGCCGGCAGGCTCAGCGATCGAGGCGGCGCGCCAGCAGGTCCAGGGTGCGCGTCGCCTGGCGTCGTACGCCGACGTGCTCGTCGTCGACGGCCGCCTCGACGGTGGCGACGTGCTCGCTGTCCCCGACGACGGCCAGGGCGCGCATCGCCTGGACTCGCACGCGCGGAAGGTCGTGGGCGGCCAACCGCGCGGCGCCGTCGCCGGCCCCTGCCACGTCGTGCCGAGCGACGACCTTCAGGCACATCTCGGCCGGCCGGTAGTGCTCGTCGTCCAGCCCCACGACCACCGCCGCGGTCGCGCTGTCGTGCCAGACGTGCAGCAACCCCCGCGCGCCCCACGAGCGCACCCAGAAGTCGCCCCAGCTCGACGACGACAGCACGTCGTCGCCGGCCTGCCAGGCATGACCGGTGAGGCAGCGCAGCTCCTCGACGTAGCGCTCCCGGGGTGCTCCCTCGAGCAGGTCGACACAGGCCGAGACGTACGCCGACGTCCCGATCCGCCCGACGAGCTCGTCGATGAGCTCCGCCACCGGGCGGCGAGGACCTGCCATGGCGCTACGGTGCCTCACATGAACACCCCGCGCCATTCTTCGCCTCCCCCGCTGCGCTCCCCCGGCGGACAACACCGCGGGGACCCCGCGTGAGCCCCGACGTCGACGTCCTGCTCGAGCGCGCCCGCAGCTGGGTGGCCCAGGATCCGGATCCCCGGACCCGCGCCGAGCTCGAGCAGCTCGTCGCCGACGTGCTGTCCGACGGCGACGCCTCGCTCGTCGCCGACCTGGCCGACCGGTTCCACGGGACCCTCGAGTTCGGCACCGCGGGACTCCGCGGGGCCCTCGGTGCTGGTCCCAACCGGATGAACCGGGTCGTGGTGCTGCGCGCCGCGGCGGGCCTGGCCGCCTACCTGCGCGACCAGGGTCACGCGGGCGGGTCGGTGGTGATCGGGTACGACGCCCGCCACAACTCCGACGTCTTCGCCCGCGACACCGCCGAGGTGATGACCGGTGCCGGGTTCACCGCCTGGGTGATGCCCCGAGCGCTCCCCACGCCCTTGCTCGCGTTCGCCATCCGGGAGCTCGGGTCGGTGGCCGGCATCATGGTCACGGCCAGCCACAACCCGCCCCAGGACAACGGCTACAAGGTCTACCTGGGCGACGGCAGCCAGATCGTCTCCCCCGCCGACAGCGAGATCTCCCGTCACATCTCCGCGGTGGGCACGCTCGACGCCGTCCCCCGGGGCTCGGCGGGCACCACGCTCGGCGAGGACATCGTCGACCACTACCTCGACACCGTCGCAGGCCTCGCCGGCGACGGACCTCGCGACCTCGACATCGTCTACACCCCGCTGCACGGCGTGGGAGCCACTTCGGTCGTCCAGGTCCTGGAGACCGCTGGCTTCTCGGCACCGCGGGTCGTGGCTGAGCAGGAGCTGCCCGACCCGGCGTTCCCGACGGTCGGGTTCCCCAACCCCGAGGAGCCGGGCGCCATGGACCTCGCCCTCGCGCTGGCCGAGCGCACCGGCGCCGACCTGGTCGTGGCCAACGACCCCGACGCCGACCGGTGCGCCGCCGCGGTCCCGGGCCTGCAGGGGTGGCAGATGCTGCGCGGCGACGAGGTCGGGGCGCTGCTGGCCCACCGCCTGCTCAGCACCGGCAAGCAGGGCACCTACGCCACGTCGATCGTGTCGTCGTCGTTGCTGGGCAAGCTGGCCGCCGCAGCGGACCAACGCCACGAGGAGACCCTGACCGGGTTCAAGTGGATCTCCCGCGTCGACGACCTGGCGTTCGGCTACGAGGAGGCCCTCGGCTACTGCGTCGACCCCGAGCACGTGCGCGACAAGGACGGCGTCTCGGCGCTCCTGGTCCTGTGCGAGCTGGCCGCCGAGCTCAAGGCCGAGGGGCGCAGCCTGCTCGACGTCCTCGACGACATCGCCACCGAGCACGGGCTCCATGCCACCGGTCAGGTCTCCGTCCGGGTGGACGACCTCGCGGTCATCGCCGACGCCATGCAGCGGCTGCGCGCCGCACCGCCGCAGACCCTGGGTGGGCTGTCCGTCGAGACGTCGGAGGACCTGCGCGACGGGGTCGCCGGCCTGCCCCCGACCGACGGTCTGCGCTACCGCCTCGCCGAGGGCGGCCGGGTCATCGTCCGGCCGAGCGGCACCGAGCCCAAGATCAAGTGCTACCTGGAGGTCGTCGTCCCCGTCGAGCCGTCCGGTGGGGTGCCAGCCGCTCGCATCGTCGCGGCGGGGCGCCTGGACGCGATCGGCGCCGACATCCGTGCCGCTGCGGGCCTGGGCGCTCACTGAGGGCCGGAGTCAGCGGGGCCCGGGTCAGACGAGCGCGAGCACCACGAAGACCACGAACGAGGCGCTGAGCACGGCGATCTCGGGGACCGCAGGAGTGCGACTGATCCCCTCGGCAAAGCGCTCCTGCTGCGCCGACCGTGCCTTGATGCCCTCCCGGGCGAGGGCATCGGCGACGCGTGAGCGGATCCGTTCCTCGACGAAGAGCCCGTAGGAGGTCTTGGCCGTCTCCGGCTTCTCCGGGGCGGTCGGCAGGTTCGGCAGGATCCCCATCATCGCGCCACCCCCTCCGCCGGAAGGCCCCCCGCGCTCGTCGCGGTGCAGCTGCCGTCGGGTCCTGCCGATCGCCGACGACGTGTAGCGCCGGTCTCCGGCGAAGACCACGAGGACCTGCCGTACCGCCACCGACTCGATCGCTGCCAGGGGCAGGCTCACGGTCGTCAGCATGTTGCGCAGCACCAGGCGCGAGCTGTCCAGGGACAGCTGGGGACGCAGCATGGCCGACCACGCGAGCGCGGCGAAGAACACGGTCAGCGCGAGTCCGGCGTACGGCGGGTCGTCGGTGGTGAGGATCTGGATCGCGACGACGACCGTGAGGACGATGCCGATGATCCCGAAGGCGCGCGAGGAGGTGTTGCTGAACCGCTGCACGTCGTCGTCCATCGCCACCCCTCCCGCCTGCACGTCGACTGCTCACTGACAACTTCGGATCCCGCTGCGACCAACCCTATGCTGGCCGCTATGCCTCCATCACCAACGGCTGATCTCACGGGCCTCTCGGACGTCACCGCCTCCGAGTCGTCGCTCACCCGGTTCCTCCACGGCCTTCCCGGGGTCGACCAGGTGGGCGCCGAGGCGCGAGCCGCCTCGCTGGCCACCCGCTCGATCAAGACGACGGCCAAGGCCCAGGCCCTCGACCTCGCCATCACCATGGTCGACCTCACCACGCTCGAGGGCCAGGACACGCCCGGCAAGGTCCGCGCGCTGGCCGCGAAGGCGATGCGTCCCGACCCCGCCGACCCGACCTGCCCCGCAGCCGCCGCGGTGTGCGTCTACCCCGACATGGTCGCGACCGCGAAGGAGGTGCTCGGCGACTCCGGCGTGCACGTGGCTGCCGTCGCGACCGCCTTCCCGAGCGGCCGCGCGGCGATGGACATCAAGCTGGCCGACACCCGCGACGCCGTCGAGGCCGGGGCCGACGAGATCGACATGGTCATCGACCGCGGCGCGTTCCTCTCCGGGCGCTACCTGCAGGTCTTCGAGGAGATCGTCGCGGTCCGTGAGGCCTGCGCCAGGCCCGGCTCCGAGGACGCCCACCTCAAGGTGATCTTCGAGACCGGCGAGCTGCAGACCTACGACAACGTACGGCGGGTCAGCTGGCTGGCGATGCTGGCCGGCGCCCACTTCATCAAGACCTCCACCGGCAAGGTCCAGCCGGCTGCGACCCTGCCGGTCACCCTGGTCATGCTGGAGGCGGTGCGTGACTTCCGCGCGGCCACCGGCCAGATGGTCGGGGTCAAGCCCGCCGGCGGCATCCGCACCAGCAAGGACGCCATCAAGTACCTGGTGATGGTCAACGAGGTCGCCGGCGGTGACTGGCTGGACCCCGACTGGTTCCGGTTCGGAGCCTCGACGTTGCTCAACGACCTGCTCATGCAGCGCACCAAGCTGACCACCGGCCGCTACTCCGGCCCCGACTACTTCACCCTGGACTGATCACTATGGGCATCGACCTCACCTACGCCCCGGCGCCCGAGTCGCGCAGCATCGTCGACCTCAAGGCCTCCTACGGCCTGTTCATCGACGGCGCGTTCGTCGACGGTCACGGCTCGGGGTTCAAGACGATCAGCCCGGCCACCGAGGAGGTGCTCGCCGAGGTCGCCGAGGCGGACGCAGCCGACGTCGACGCCGCGGTGAAGGCCGCCCGGCGTGCCTACTCGCGCGTCTGGTCGCGGATGCCGGGCAGCGAGCGGGCCAAGTACCTCTACCGGATCGCCCGGATCATCCAGGAGCGCGGCCGCGAGCTGGCCGTCCTGGAGACCCTCGACAACGGCAAGCCGATCAAGGAGTCGCGCGACGTCGACATCCCGGTCGTCGCCGCCCACTTCTTCTACTACGCCGGGTGGGCCGACAAGCTCGGTCACGCGGGCTACGGCGAAGACCCCCAGCCGCTCGGGGTCGCGGGACAGATCATCCCGTGGAACTTCCCGCTGCTGATGCTGGCGTGGAAGATCGCCCCGGCCCTGGCCTGCGGCAACACCGTCGTCCTCAAGCCCGCCGAGACCACTCCCCTCACGGCGCTGCTCTTCGCCGAGATCTGCCAGCAGGCCGACCTGCCCCCGGGCGTCGTCAACATCGTGACCGGAGCCGGCGAGACCGGCGAGGCGCTGGTGGCGCATCCCGACATCGACAAGGTCGCCTTCACCGGCTCGACGGCCGTGGGCAAGGCGATCGCACGCAGCATCGCCGGCACGGACAAGAAGGCCACGCTCGAGCTCGGCGGCAAGGCCGCCAACATCGTCTTCGACGACGCCCCCCTCGACCAGGCCGTCGAGGGCATCGTCAACGGCATCTTCTTCAACCAGGGCCACGTCTGCTGTGCCGGCTCCCGGCTCCTGGTGCAGGAGTCCATCGCCGACGACCTGCTCGAGCGCCTCAAGCGTCGGATGTCGACGCTGCGCCTGGGCGACCCGCTGGACAAGAACACCGACATCGGGGCGATCAACTCCGCCGAGCAGCTGGCCCGGATCCGCGAGCTGTCGGAGATCGGGGAGAGCGAGGGTGCCGAGCGGTGGTCGCCGGCGTGCGAGCTCCCGAGCCAGGGGTTCTGGTTCCCGCCGACGCTCTTCACCGGTGTCACCCAGGCCCACCGGATCGCCCGCGAGGAGGTCTTCGGACCGGTGCTCTCGGTGCTGACGTTCCGCACGCCCTCCGAGGCGATCGAGAAGGCCAACAACACGCCGTACGGGCTGTCCGCGGGGGTGTGGACCGAGAAGGGCTCCCGGATCCTGCACGTGGCCGGTGCCCTGAAGGCCGGCGTGGTGTGGGCCAACACGTTCAACAAGTTCGACCCGACCAGCCCGTTCGGCGGGTTCAAGGAGTCCGGCTACGGCCGCGAGGGTGGCCGTCAGGGCTTGGCCGCCTACCTCAAGACCGAGCAGGGAGGCCGCTGAGCCATGGCTGCACGCATCGACGTCCGCAAGACCTACAAGCTCTACATCGGCGGGGCCTTCCCTCGCTCGGAGTCGGGCTACTCCTACATCGTCAACGACGCGAAGGGACGATTCGTGGCCAACGCCGCCCTCGCCTCCCGCAAGGACGCCCGCGACGCCGTGGTCGCCGCACGCAAGGCCTTCGGCTCCTGGTCGGGCAGGACCGCCTACAACCGGGCGCAGGTCCTCTACCGCGTCGCCGAGATCATGGAGGACCGTCGCCCGCAGTTCGTCCAGGCGCTCCAGCAGTCCGAGGGCCTCACCACGGCCCGCGCCAACGCCGCGCTCGACGCCGCCATCGACCGGTTGGTCTGGTACGCCGGCTGGGCCGACAAGCTCACCCAGGTCGTCGGCAACGCCAACCCCGTGGCCGGTCCGTTCTTCAACCTGAGCACGCCCGAGCCAACGGGAGTGGTGGCCGTCCTCGCTCCCCAGGAGTCGTCGTTGCTCGGTCTCGTCTCGGTCGTCGCGCCCGCGATCGTCACCGGCAACACGGTCGTCGTGGTGTCGTCCTTCGACCGCCCGCTGCCGGCCGTGACGTTCGCCGAGGTGCTGGCGACCTCCGACGTCCCCGGAGGGGTGGTCAACCTCCTGACCGGATCGGCCGCCACGATCGCTCCCTGGCTGGCCGCGCACATGGACGTCAACGCCATCGACCTGGTCGGCGTCGCCGGCGAGCAGGAGCTCGCCACCGAGCTCGAGGTGGCCGCGGCCGACAACCTCAAGCGCGTACGGCGTGCTCCGGTTGCCGAGCCCGACTGGACGGCGTCGCCCTCGCTCGACACGATGACCGACTTCGTCGAGATCAAGACCGTGTGGCACCCGATGGGCGTGTGAGGTTGCACGCGCAGGTCGTCGTCGTCGCCGGACCGTCCGGCTCGGGCAAGTCCCGGTTGGCCGAGCGGACCGGTCTCCCGGTCCTGCGGCTCGACGACTACTACAAGGACGGCGACGACCCGTCCCTTCCCCGGATCCCCGAGGGACAGGTCAACGCCGGGCTCGTCGACTGGGACGACCCGGCGTCCTGGCACGAGGACGACGCCTTCGCGGCGCTCGAGGCGCTGTGTCGCACCGGCGCGCACGACGTGCCGGTCTACGAGATCGCGCAGAACGGGCGGACCGGCTGGCAGCACCTCGACCTCGGCGGCTCCCGATACTTCGTCGCCGACGGGATCTTCGCGCAGGAGATCGTGCCCCGGGCGCGGGAGGCGGGGCTCCTGGCCGACGCGCTCTGCCTGCGTCAGCACCCGGCGATCACGTTCTGGCGTCGGTTGACGCGCGACCTGCGCGAGCACCGCAAGCCCCCACGGGTGCTCGTCACGCGCGGACTGGCGCTGATGCGGGCCCAGAGCCGGGTCGTGGCCCACGCGGTGGCCCTGGGGTGTCGGCCGGTCAGCAACCAGCAAGCCCTGGACGACGTGGCCCGACTCGTCGGCTGAGCGTCAGCCCCGCACGAGCCGCCGTACCAGGAGTGCCCCCAGCGTCGCCACGACGACCTCCTGCGGCATCCGGCGGGGAGACTCACGCTGAATGCGCTTGTGCCACGCATCCAGTGCCTCCGGGAAGGGTGAGCGGCCGAAGAACACCTCGCTCGGCTTGTCGGTGTCCGGAGCGCAGGCACCCAGCATCCCGGCCAGGACGCGCGCGCGCCGATCGGGCGGCGTCGTCGCGGCGATCGTCCCCATCGCCGCGAGCCCGACCAGACCGTCGACGACGGCCACCTGGAGGAACGTCGCCTCGTCGCCCCAGTGCGGCACCGTGTCGAGGGTGAAGTGTGAGGCGACCCCCAGCACGAACGCCGAGACGGGACCCGGAGCCAGGGCGCCCACCACGGCGCCCGACATCACGTGGTTGGTGATCAGCACGGCGACATCACCGACTCATCCTCGCAGGGCCGCGTACCCGGGCTTGATGACCTCGTCGATGATCGCCAAGCGTTCATCGAACGGTAGGAAGGCGGACTTCATGGCGTTGACGGTGAACCACTGCATCTCGTCGAACCCGTAGCCGAACGCCTCCACGAGGGCCGTCATCTCGTCGGTCATCGACGTCTTGCTCATCAGCCGGTTGTCGGTGTTGACCGTGACCCGGAAGCGCAGCTTGGTCAGCAGGCCGATCGGGTGCTCGGCCACCGAGGGGGCGGCGCCGGTCTGCACGTTGGAGGCAGGGCAGAGCTCGAGCGGGATCCGCTTGTCGCGCACGTAGGCAGCCAGGCGTCCCAGCTCCACCGTGCCGTCGTCGTGCACGGTCACGTCGTCGATGATTCGCACGCCGTGGCCGAGCCGGTCGGCCCCGCACCACTGCAGCGCCTGCCAGATGGAGGGCAGTCCGAAGCCCTCGCCGGCGTGGATCGTGAAGTGCGAGTTCTCGCGCTGGAGGTACTCGAACGCATCCAGGTGACGGGTGGGCGGGTAGCCGGCCTCGGCGCCGGCGATGTCGAACCCGGCGACGCCGCGCTCCCGCCAGGCGATCGACAGCTCGGCGATCTCCATCGAGCGGGCTTGGTGCCGCATGGCGGTGAGCAGCTGTCGTACGACGATCGGTCGCCCCGCCGTGGCGGCCTCGGCGACCCCTTCGTCGAAGCCCGCCTGCACGGCGGCGACGACCTCGTCGAGCGTGAGGCCCTCGGAGACGTGCTGCTCCGGGGCGTAGCGCACCTCGGCGTAGACGACGCCGTCCGACGACAGGTCCTCGACGCACTCGCGCGCCACCCGGGTCAGCGCGGCCGGGGTCTGCATCACCGCGACCGTGTGGTCGAAGGTCTCCAGGTAGCGCTCCAGCGAGCCGGAGTCGGCCGACTCGGCGAACCAGCGCCCGAGCGACTCGGCGTCACCGGCCGGCAGGGCGTGGCCGATCTCGGCGGCGAGCTCGACGATCGTGGCGGGGCGCAGCCCGCCGTCGAGGTGGTCGTGGAGCAGGACCTTGGGAGCCTCCCGGACCTGGTCGCGTGTAGGTTCCATGACGCCATCCAACCACCTGTACCCAGCCGCCAAGGAGACCCCATGCGCACGTTCACGACCTTCGACGAAGTCGCCGCCGCCGTCGGCGAGGAGCTCGGCACCAGTGAGTGGCTCACGGTCGACCAGGAGCGCGTGAACACGTTCGCCGACGCCACCGGCGACCACCAGTGGATCCACGTCGACGTCGAGCGCTCGGCGACCGGCCCCTTCGGCGGCACGATCGCCCACGGCTACCTGACGCTCTCCCTCATCCCGATGCTGGGCACCACGATCTTCGCCTTCGACACCCCGGGTGCCAAGCTCAACTACGGCGCCAACAAGGTCCGCTTCCCGAACCCGGTGCTCGTCGGCAAGAAGATCCGCTCCACTATCACCCTCACCGGCTGCGACGACCTGCCGGCCGGCAAGCAGGTCACCCTCACGCACGTCATCGAGATCGACGGCGAGTCCAAGCCGGCGTGTGTCGCCGAGACGGTCGTGCTGCTGCTCGCTGGGTGACGTGCTCGTCGGGGCGGTGTGGCGCCTGCGCTCCTCGGTTGGGGCTGGCTCCTCGGGGTGGGTGTGGCGCCCGCGCCCCTCGGTGCTGCCCCGTTCGGGGTTGGTGTGGTGCCCGCGCCCCTCGGCGCTGCCCCCGTTCTTCGGGGTTGGTGTGGCGCCCGCGCGCGTCACACCCTTCACATCGCCTCATTCGTTGGGCGAAGACTGCAGGTTTCCGGCCGGTTTTCGTGTCGTTCTTGACCACTCG
>NZ_JAPYPS010000034.1:17993-38318 GCF_029937575.1 Nocardioides sp. | reverse complement strand
CTGGAAGGGGGCCTTGGTGCGCTCGAGCAGGTCGGCGGTGAGCTTCTGGAACTCCGCGCGGGTCAGCCGCTCCTCGAAGTGCAGCGGGCCGGACTCGCCGTGGGTGATGTAGGGCAGGTGGATCGTGGTGTCGCTGGAGGAGGACAGCTCGATCTTCGCCTTCTCCGCGGCCTCCTGGAGGCGCTGCTTGGCGATCTTGTCGGCCGCCAGGTCGACGCCGTTGTTGGCCTTGAACGTCTTGACCATCCACTCGACGACCTTGTTGTCCCAGTCGTCACCACCGAGCTCGTTGTCACCGGAGGTGGCCTTGACCTCGACGACGCCCTCACCGATCTCGAGCAGGGACACGTCGAACGTGCCGCCGCCGAGGTCGAAGACGAGGATCGTCTGGTCGTCGCCCTTGTCCAGGCCGTAGGCCAGCGCGGCCGCGGTCGGCTCGTTGACGATCCGGCTCACGTTGAGGCCGGCGATCTCACCGGCCTCCTTGGTGGCCTGGCGCTGGGAGTCGGAGAAGTACGCCGGCACGGTGATGACCGCGTCGGTGACGGGCTCTCCGAGGTAGGCCTCGGCGTCGCGCTTGAGCTTCTGCAGCACGAACGCGGAGATCTGCTGGGGGGTGAAGTCCTTCTCGTCGACCGTCTGCTTCCAGTCGGTGCCCATGTGGCGCTTGACGGAGCGGATGGTGCGGTCGACGTTGGTGACCGCCTGACGCTTGGCGACCTCGCCGACGAGGACCTCGCCGGACTTCGCGAACGCGACGACGGACGGGGTGGTGCGCGCACCCTCGGCGTTGGCGATGACCGTGGGCTCGCCACCTTCGAGGACCGCGACGACGCTGTTCGTCGTACCGAGATCGATGCCGACAGCTCGTGCCATGTTGTGTTACCTCCGTGATCGGCCCGGGTCGCGGGCGCTGGTGAACGCTGGATCGAGAACTGCTAGATCAGCTGCTGCCAGGAAGTCTGGCAAAGAAGTTGAGTGGGTTCAACTCAAGTCTCTGTCAGGCTCAACGGAGGGGTGCCTGCGAATGTTCCCGACGAGGCCCGACCGCATCACCGGGCGGCGCCGGCGCGGGACGAGCCCTGGTCGTCCGGCAGCCGCTCGGCGCCCGGGTAGAGGCGGAAACCCGGCGGGCGGACGTCGACGGTGGCCGTCGCCTCCGACTGTAGGACAGGCGTCAGGAGAGCTTGAGCCGGACCACGAGCGGGCGGTGGTCGCTGCTCAGCCCACCCGGGGTGCGCTGGCCGAGGACCTCGATCCGCCCCTTCTTCAGCGCCGGCTGGGCCACGTGGACGTAGTCGATGAAGCGCCCGCTGTAGGGGTGGGTGGGCTGCAGTCCCTCGAACCCGAGCAGCGAGTACGACGAGCGCGCGACGCCGGCGTAGGCCGCCACCACCCCGCCGGAGTTGCGGGCGCGCTGGTCGGCCAGCGCCGCGATGTTGTAGTCCCCCGTGCCGACCACCCAGCGACCCGGCGCCCGCTCCCAGATCTCGGCGAGGCGGTCCAGCTGACGGGCCGCGCGCAGCGCGTTCTTCGTGGTCCGCCAGGTGCCGGGGACCTCGAGGTCCTCGATGCGCTGCGGCAGGTGGGTGTTGATCACCGAGAGCTGCTCGCCGGTGGCGCGGTCGCGCAGTGTGACGCGCAAGGCGTACCGGGTGCCGAACGGGTAGCGGCCATCACCCTCGGCGACGCCGTCGGCCAGCTTGTGCAGGGCCGAGCCGACGAACGCGAACCGGTCCTTGCGCCAGGAGACGGCCAGCTCACGCGAGCCCCTGGCGCGCACGTAGCGCCTGGTGGCCCACCCGTCCTCGGCCAGCGCCTGGTAGATCGGTCCGGCGACGAAGCCCTCCTGCCAGCCGACGACGTCGACCCCGTCGCGCGAGGTGAGGGCGCGCGCGTCGTCGAGGCCGGCGGCGCCACTGAGCTGGACGTACTGGTTGAAGCTGGCCACGCCGATCTTCTGGGGCGTGATCGGCGGGACCGTGGGCCGGGACCCGGGCGCGGCGCCCGTGGTCGCGTCGGACCCCGGCTGGGAGTCCTCCTCGGGCTCGACGTCCGACTCCGTGTCGGGAGCCGGGTCGCGGGTCGAGGCCCCGCCCGAGCGTCCAGGCGTCGTCGCGGGCGTCGTCGCGGGCGTCGTCGAGGGCGTGGGCGTCGAGGTCGGACCCGGCTCGGCACCGGCCAGCACGGCCTGCTCGATCGCGGGCGGTCCGGCGTCGGCGTGACTCACGGCCGGGGCCACGAGGATGCCGAGCACGGTCACCGCGATGAGCAGCGGCGGCGGGCCGGCCCAGCGACGCACAGTCGGCTCCTTGCGTGTCGAGTGGAGAGGCAGCGAGAGTCAGGCAGCGAGAGTCAGGCACCGTCGGTGCTCACAGGTCGAGAGGACGACGCTAGCGCCGCGATCGCCTCCAGCCGTGGATTGTCGCGGCGGGTCGCGGCGGTGACGTGCTCGCAGCTGCGGGATCCACCACCGCGACGAGCTCGGCCATCAGGGCGGCGGTCGCCGGGACGACCTCGGCGCCGGGGCGGTGGACGAGCCCCAGGTGGCGTCGCCCGAGGCCCGGCAGGTCGACGACCTGCACGTCGGGATGCCGGTAGGCGGCCAGCGCCGACGCGGGCAGCATCGTCACGCCCAGTCCGCGAGCGACGAGGTTCTGCACGACGACGTAGTCGTCGGTGGTGTGCCGCAGCCGCGGCATGAACCCCGCTCGCTCGCAGCACTCGACCAGGTGGGTGCGGCACCGCACGCAGCCGCCGATCCACTCCGCCTCGGCCAGGTCGTCCAGGCCGGAGGGCGGCGTCGACCCGCTGGGTACGACGAGCCCGACGGCCTCGTCGGTCAGGGGGCGCCACGTCAGCGCGCCCAGGCCGGCCGGCCGACCGTCGTACCCGAAGACGACGGCGAGGTCGGCGTCACCCGCGAGCAGCGCGGCCATCGCCTCGGGGGGCTCGGCCTCGTCGAGGCCGACACTGACCTCCGGGTGGCGCTCGGCCAGGGCACCGATCGCGTCGGGCACCAGGGTCGCCGCCGCCGAGGGGAAGGCGACGAGCCGGACCCGCCCACCCCGCAGCTGGGCGAAGGCGGCCTGCTCCTCCTCGGCGAGGTGCAGCTCGGCCGCGATCGCGTCGGCTCGGTGCAGCAGGGCCCGGCCGGCGTCGGTGAGGCTCACCCCACTCGGCCCGCGCAGCAGGAGCGGGCCGCCGGCGTCGCGCTCGAGCCGGCCGAGGTGCTGGCTGACGGCCGGCTGGGTCCAGCCCAGCTCCCGCGCTGCGGCGCTGATCGACCCGGCCCGGGCGACGTCGCGGAAGATCAGGACGCGACGCGGGTCGAGGCTCATGCACCCAGTATGACCAAAGTCCTGCTTATGGGTCGCCCTACGAGGTCGGGTGTTCCTTGGATGCCGCGCCGCGACGACGCTGGTGGACATGTTGACGATCGGACTCATCGGCGGGATGTCGTGGCACTCCACGGAGGCCTACTACCGGCGCATCAACGAACAGGTGGCGTCTCGTCTCGGCGGCCACGCCTCCGCCCGGATCTCGCTGCAGTCGCTCAACTTCGCCGAGGTGCGTGACTGCCAGGTGCGCGGCGACTGGGCCGGGTCGGCGGCCATGCTCGCCGACGCAGCCCGGCGCTGCGAGGCCGGAGGCGCCGACCTCGTCGCCCTGTGCACCAACCTGATGCACAAGAACTTCCCCGCCCTCGAGGCCGCGCTGAGCGTGCGCGCGGTGCACATCGCCGACGCCGTCGCCGCCGTGGCCCGGCGGGAGGGGTGGACGACCCTCGGCCTGCTCGGCGCCCGGTGGGTGATGGAGGAGACGTTCTACGCCGACCGGCTCGCCGAGCACGGCATCTCGGTCGTCGTGCCCGACGCGGCCGGGCGCGAGCTGGTCGACCGGGTCGTCTTCGACGAGATCACCCAGGGCCGCTTCCTCGAGACGTCCCGGGCGGCCTACGTGGACGTGATGCGTGACCTCGCGGCACGCGGCGCCGACGCCACGGTCCTGGCCTGCACCGAGATCGGGCTCCTGGTCTCCCCCGACCAGGCACCCCTGCCCGTGATCGACTCCGCGACCGCGCACGCCGACCTGATGGTCGACCTGGCGCTGCAGGACACGCTCGTCGGCACCTGACGCTGCACGCGGCCTCGGCTGGTGTCGTGGGGGATCATCGACCCATGCGCCTGCCGCTCGCGATCGCCGTACCGCTCGTGCTGGTGGCGTCCGCCTGCTCCGACCCCGAGCCGCCCGGCACGCCCGAGGCGCAGCCATCGGCCTCGAGCGGCGCGTCGAGCCCGACCGCGACGTCGGCCCCCACCCCCAGCTCGACCTCGACCCCGACCCCTGACCCGGAGCCCCGCCGGCCCCGTCTGGGCCCCTCCGACGTCGACCTCGACACCGCACTCGACGCGGTCGGGGTCCTGGCCGGCGAGATCGGCCCGCGGCCGGGACACACCAGGGCCTACTTCCGCGCAGCCGACTACGTGGAGGGGCAGCTGACCGACTTCGGCTGGACGGTGGCACGACAACGGTTCCCCACCCCGGCCGGCAGCTTCGACGGCCAGCCCGTCGCGGCCGGACCCTCGGTCAACCTGATCGCGACCCGGGGCGACGTCCGAGACGGCGAGCCGTACGTCGTGGTCGGCGCCCACCTCGACACGGTGCCGGGCGCTCCCGGCGCCGAGGACAACGCCTCCGGCATCGCCACGATGCTGGCGATCGCCGAGGCCGCGGCCGGACGCCGTACGCGCCTGCCCGTCGTGCTCGTGGCGTTCGGCTCGGAGGAGCCCCGCGGACCGAACGACGACGACCACCACTACGGCTCCCGGGCCTACGTGGCCTCGCTGTCAGGGGCGCAGCGGCGCTCCCTGGAGGCCATGGTCTCCCTCGACCGGGTCGGCGTCGGCGGCGTCGTCCCCGTCGGCACCCCCGCCGAGCCGAACGCGCTCACCGACGAGCTGCAGGCGGTGGCCGAGAAGATCGGGGTCCCGACCCAGATCGATCCCTTCCAGCGCTCCAGCGACCACTGGTCCTTCGTGCGCGACGGCCTTCCCGGAGCCCGGCTCGGGAGCACGCCGTACGCCGGCTACCACTCCCCCGGCGACACGCCGTCGGTCATCGACCCCTCGCAGCTCGAGCGCACGGCGCGTCTGGTCGCGGGCTGGCTCCGGTGAGCCTGCGCCGGGTCGCCGCGGTCGCCCTCCTGGCCTGCGCCCTCGTCGCGTCCGGCTGCACGCGCGAGGACGACGCCACCGACGCCCTCACGACGGGGGCGCCGAGGAGCCCGGACAGCCCCTCGCCCACCCTGCGCACGATCCCCGCCCTCCCCGTCGTCTCCGCCCCGCCCAGCGGCGAGGTGACCGCCTTCATGCAGCAGTCGTCCCTCGACGTCGCGCGCGGCCAGTTCCAGGTGGTGGTGGTCAACGACACGATCCGCGACCTCGACCCGACCAGCGTGCGCTTCCGCGATCCACGACTGGCGCGACCCCTGACCGGCGGCAACCTGCGGGTGGACCCCTCGCAGAGCCGACGCGGCTACCCCTTCCCCCTGCCGTCGCGACCCGACTGCACCCGCCCCCGCGAGCAGAGCACCTCGTTCGTCACCGTGGAGCATCGGCGCGGGACCGTGCGCGTGCCGGTGGACGACGAGACCGACGCGATCGGGCGCTTCCTCACCACGCGCTGCCAGGAGCTGGCCCTGGCCGAGGCCGTGACCCTCTCGTGGGACGACCGGGTGCCGGTGGACCGTCCGGGTGCCGGCGCGACGGGCACCCTGACCCTGCTGGTCGAGCCGCGACGGGGCACCGCGGAGGCGGCGCGTCACGAGGTGACGATCGACGGCGTCAACGGGTCGCATCTGCTCGGCTCCGCCAACGACCCGTCCGGATGGACCCCAGCCACCACGGTCGCCTCGGGCGACGCCGTACGACGGGTCGAGCTGCCGCTCAAGCCGACGCGGTGCGACGACCACGCCTTCATGGAGGGTGGCAACGCGACAGCGTTCCGGGTCCGCTTCACCCTCGACGGAGAGCCCGGCGAAGTGCTGCTCCGGATGACCCCCGCCGGCAGCAGCGCCGCGATCCGCTTCGCCCAGGAGTCGTGCGGGTTGGGGTGAGCCTCGGGCGGCCCGGGTCGAGCTGGGGTGATGCTTGCCACGCCATTTCCCCCGCAGAGATGGTTGGGTCGGCCGATCGCGCGTGGTTGTGTCGAGGCATGCCTACGACCACCGCCGTCCCGAGCATCGAGCTCAACAACCAGACCACCATCCCGCAGCTCGGCTTCGGGGTCTTCCAGGTGCCGCCCGAGCAGACGGCCGACACGGTCACCAAGGCCCTCGAGGTCGGCTACCGGCACATCGACACGGCACAGATGTACGGCAACGAGCAGGAGGTGGGGGTGGCCCTGGCCTCCTCGGGCCTCGCGCGTGAGGACTACTACGTCACGAGCAAGCTCAACAACAGCAACCACGCACCCGACGACGCGCGCCGCGCCTTCGACGAGACGCTGGCCAAGCTGGGCCTCGAGCAGATCGACCTGTTCCTCATCCACTGGCCGCTGTCGGCCGTCGACGCGGACCAGTACGTCGAGACGTGGAGGACGATGGCCGAGTTCGTGGCCGACGGCCGTGCCCGCTCGATCGGGGTGTCCAACTTCCAGGCCTCGCACCTGGACCGCATCGTCGCCGAGACCGGCGTGGTCCCCGCGGTCAACCAGATCGAGGTGCACCCCTACTTCATCAACGACGACGTCCGTGGCGCGTCGCTGCGCCACGGCATCGAGGTCGAGGCCTGGTCACCGATCGCGCAGGGCAACGTCCTCGGGGACGAGACCATCGGCCGGATCGCCGCCGCCCACGACAAGACGCCGGCCCAGGTCACCCTGCGCTGGCACGTCGACCGCGGTGACATCGTCTTCCCCAAGTCGATGAGCCCCGAGCGGATGGCCGAGAACTTCGACATCTTCGACTTCGAGCTCACCACCGACGAGATCGCCGAGATCGCCGGGCTCGACCGGGGCGAGGAGGGCCGCCAGGGGCCCAACCCGGACACGTTCGACTACGTGCCCGACTGACGGTCGGGTCCCGCGACCGCCCGGTAGCGGGTGAGCGCTTCGGCTGACCGCGCGACGCGAGCGCGGTCAGCCGATCTGGACCTTGACCTCGTTGGAGGTCTCGCCGGTGTCGGTGTCGATCATCCGGAAGCGGTTGAGCCCGATCGCACCCGCCTGGATGAACGTCGAGAAGCCTCCGCCGCTGACCGGTGCGGTCACCGGGAAGTCGGTCCAGCCGCCGTTCTCGAACTGCTGGACCCGCAGGATCGCTCCCTCGCCGGCCGCGTAGTCACCGGTCAGGTCGATCGGCTCCATGGGCTGCACCGCCGACTGGGCCGCGCTGAGGGTGATCAGCTCGAGCGGCTCGGGGGACTTGGTGAACTTGTCCTTCTCCGGCTCGGCCGTCTCGGTGCCCTCGGGCTGAGGCGGCAGCGTGATGTACGGCGCGGTGGTCTCGGCGGTCTCCGACGGTTCGGGCAGGAACAGCGTCTGCTGCTCCGAGGAACCCGTGTCGATCGCACCGTCCTCCGAGAGACCCAGCGCACGGCTGGCCAGCACGGCGCCTCCGCCGACCACTCCGGCCACCACCGCGACGACGGCGACCAGCGCGACGAGGCCCGCCAGGATGGGGTGGTCCTCCCGCGCTCCATCGCTGGGCGCTCGCTGAAGCTTGTCGCTGATCACGGCTTCATTGTCGCTGCCAGGACCAAGCGAGCCAAACGCGTCCGCGCGGGATCCGACCCGCACGGCGCCGTACCCCGGCCCCGTGGGTGTCGGCGCAGGTCAGCGGGGAGCCAGCACCACCACGGGGATCACGCGGTCGGTGGTGGCCTGGTAGGTCTCGAAGTCGGCATACAGGTCCACCAGCAGCGGCCAGAGCCGCGCCCGCTCCTCGGGGTCGGCGACATGGGCGCGGACGTCGCGGCGTCCGCCCCTGAGGTGCACGGTCGTGTCGGGCGTGGCGCGCAGGTTGGCCACCCACTGCGGGTCCTTCGGAAGCCCACCCTGGGAGCCCACCAGGACCAGGTCGTCCCCGTGCTCGAGGTAGAGGAGCGGGGTGGTGAAGACGGTGCCGGACTTGCGGCCGACGTGGTCCAGCAGCAGCGTCGGCACCGGGTTCTTCCAGCCCGCGCCGATCCGCCACTTGTTGCCGACCCGGCCGTTGGTCAGACGGAAGACCTTCACCTGGGCCCTGGCGCCGTACTTGATGATCCTCGCGGTCATCGGACTGGCGAGCGCCTTCCTGCGCTTCGCGAGCTCCTCGGGCGACATCTCGGTGGGCACGACCTACAGCCCTCGCTTCCAGACGACCTGCTCGTGCAGCCTGCGGCTGCGCCAGCCGGCGTCGGTGCGGGTCATCTCGTGGTGGTACATCCCACCCAGCTCCACGATCTTGGTGCCACCGCTGCCGTCGTCCATCGGCATCGGGTTGTCGAAGTAGGCCGTCACGCTCGCGGCGTCCTGCTCCTCGTCCCGGTGGAACAGCACCTCGACCTGTCCGATCGTGTGCATCCGCTTCGGGAAGAAGGCGGGCAGCATCTCGGCCAGCCACGGCTTGACCTCGCCGAACCCGGCGTGGATCCCCCCGGACTCGGTGTAGTCGATGTCGGCGTCGGGGGTGAAGACGGTGTCGAGCTTGTCCCAGTCGCCGGTGTCGATCGCGCGTGTGTAGCGCGTGATCACGTCGGCGATCTCGAGACGGTCGCTGATCTCCTGGAGGTCCACACCGTGAACTCTGGCACAAAACTGGAACACGTTCTATATTTCGACTGGCTCCATAACCGGAAGGGCAGTCAATGAGGTTCTCCTACGCCGAGGCGATGACGCAGGCGACGTACTACGCACCCCTGGCCCAGGCGGCCGAGGCCGCGGGCTACACGTCGATGACCGTGGCCGACAGCCTGATCTACCCCAAGGAGTCGGACTCGAAGTACCCCTACACCGACACCGGGGACCGGGCCTTCCTCGACGGCAAGGAGTTCATCGAGGCGATGATCCTCTGCGCCCACCTCTTCGCACAGACCACCACGCTGCGGCTGACGCCGTTCGTGGTCAAGCTCCCGATCCGACCGCCGGTGCTGATGGCCAAGCAGGCCTCGTCCCTGGCCTTCCTCTCCGGCAACCGCCTCGGCCTCGGGGTCGGGCTCTCGCCGTGGCCGGAGGACTTCGACGCGCTCGGCGTCGACTGGGCGCGACGCGGGAAGCGGATGGACGAGTGCATGGACATCCTCAAGGGCCTCACGACCGGCGAGTACTTCCAGTACTCCGGCGAGTTCTACGAGGTCGACGAGCTCAAGCAGTGCCCCGGGGCCACCGAGCCGATCCCCCTGCTGGTCGGCGGTCACGCGGACGCCGCGCTGCGGCGCGCCGTACGCAAGGGCGACGGGTGGATGCACGCCGGCGGCGACGGCGAGGAGCTCGACCGGCTGCTGACGCGGCTCGCCGAGATCCGCCGAGAGGAGGGCGACACCCGCGACGACTTCGAGGTGCACGTCATCTCCTACGACGCCTACACCGTCGACGGCATCAAGCGGCTCGAGGACAAGGGCGTCACCGACTGCATCGTCGGCTTCCGGGTGCCCTACATCATGGGCCCCGACACCGAGCCGATCGAGAAGAAGATCGACGCCCTCAACGGGTACGCCGACTCGATCATCAGCAAGGTGAACGGATGAGGGCGGAGCGCGTCTGGGTGTGTCCAGATCGCACAATTGTGCCGTTTGGACACGTTTTCGCCGCCCGACCGCGTCACAACTCCACAATTGTGCCGTTTGGGCACCCGGAGGAGCGCGATGTCTGAGTCCCTCGACCTCACCAAGCCGCTGCAGGACGCGATCGCCGAGGCGGAGGAGCTGATCGCCAACGCCCCCTTCATCCGCACCGACGCCGACCGGCTCGAGGGCTACGACTATCTCGCCGGCCGGATCCGGATGGCGATGCAGACCGCCTTCGACTACGACCTCGACCGGCCGATCTTCATCAACCCCACCCACCAGTTCTCCCGGCAGGGCCTGGACAACCCGGACGCGATCTACTTCCACGCCAACCTGCGCGAGGGCGTCACCTACGTGATCCGTGGACGACGGGGCACCAGCGCCGACCTGTCCTTCCAGGTCATGGGCGGTGCCTACTCGGCCGACTCCGCGGCGACCTCGCTGATGGCCTTCGACGACCGAGAGCTCGAGGTCGCCGAGGACGGCACCTTCGAGTTCACCTACACCGCGGAGCCCGGCGCCAAGACCCTGATCGTGCGCGAGGTCTTCTGCGACTGGGACACCGAGGAGCGCGGCACGATCACCATCGAGCGCCCCGACACCGTCGACCAGCCGGCCAGGGCCCTGACGCGGGAGACGCTGACCAAGAAGTACGAGGTCGCCGCGCGGTCGCTGACGGGCTCGATCCTGACGTGGTTCGAGTTCCCGAAGTGGTTCCAGTACAAGGAGCCGGTCAACACCCTCACCCCCCCGCAGTCCACGCCCGGCGGCCTCGCCTCCCAGCGCTCGTCGATCGGCCACTACGAGCTGACCGAGGACCAGGCGATGATCGTCTCGGTCCCCCGCTGCGACGACTGCACCTACCAGGCCGCGCAGATCGGCTCGGACTGGTACGCCTCCACCGACTACGAGACCCACCAGACCTCGCTGACCAAGGCCCAGGCCGAGACCGACCCCGACGGCGTCATCCGCTTCGTGGTCGCCGAGACCCCGCCGTACGACGGCAAGCCGGTCGCCAACTGGCTCGAGACCACCGGGCACCGCACGGGCTCGATGATGCTGCGCTGGCAGCAGCTGAGCCGCGACCTCACCCAGGACGCCGACGGGCCGACCATCCAGGTCGTCGCGCTGGCCGACGTACCCCAGCACCTCCCGCACACCACACCACTCACCACCGAGGAGTACGCCGCGCGGATCGCCGCTCGGCAGCGCTCCGTGGCCCGAAGGATGATCAGTTGAGCGAGCTCGGACTGGCAGCAGCCCATGACACCTCGATCGAGGAGCGCTACCGCCCCGCGCCGGTCCTGGCCGGCAAGGTCGTGGTGATCTCCGGCATCGGCCCCGGGCTCGGGCGCTCGCTCGCCGAGGAGGCCGCCAAGATGGGCGCCGACCTGGTGATCGCGAGTCGCACCGCCTCGCGGCTCGACGAGGTCGCCGAGGAGGTCAAGGCCCACAGCGTCCGCGTCGTCAGCGTGGTCACCGACGTGACCGACGAGGAGTCGCGCGCCAACCTGGTGAGCAAGTCCCTCGAGGCGTTCGGTCGCGTCGACTGCGTCATCAACAACGCCTTCGCGATCCCGCCGATGGACCCGATCACCCAGATCGACCCGAAGAAGCTGGCCAAGGTCAACGAGACGAACGTCTTCGCCCCGCTGCGCCTCTCGGCGCTCTTCGCCGACGCGCTCGCCGAGTCGAAGGGCTCGATCATCATGCTGAACTCGTGCGTGCAGTTCTCCTCGCAGCCCGAGTACGCCGGCTACAAGCTGTCCAAGGGCACGCTCTCGCACCTCGCTTCCTCGCTGGCCACCGAGCTCGGGCCGCGCGGGATCCGCGTCAACAGCGTCGCGCCGTCCTACATCTACGAGGAGGTCAACCGCGGCTACTTCGACTTCCTCGCCGCGGTCGAGAGCAAGACCCACGAGGAGGTGTACGCCGACAAGGCCGCGCCGACCGACCTCAAGCGGTTGGCGTCGTCGGAGGAGGTCGCCCGCGCGACGCTGTTCCTCGCCACCGACCTCGCCTCGGCGGTGACCGGGCAGATGCTCACGGTCGACTGCGGCGAGTTCCATGACTGACGTCCGCGGCGGGTGTGAGGTGCTGTCAGAACAGCACAATTGTGCCGTTTGGACACGTTGCGGCGCGCAAAACCTGCCACAACTCCACAATTGTGGGATCTCGACGGCGTCCGGCACCCCCACCCCATGACCGACAACATCATGGCCCGCACCCGCCCCGACGTCGGGTCCTACGACGACATCGTGGCCGCGGCGCAGCGCACCACCGGGCTCAGCGACTTCGGGTGGGAGCCGGGCACCGAGCAGGAGGCCGGGCTGCGACTGCTCGCCGAGGACCTCGCCTCGCCCGAGGCCGGGCTGACGCCGCTCGGCAACTACTTCCAGCGCTCCGAGGTGAAGGGCGCGCTGGTCGGGCGACTGCTCACGCAGGCACGCTTCGACGAGCACCCCGGCCACGTCGACGTACCGATCGAGCGGCCGATCTTCGTGATGGGACTGCCCCGCACCGGCACCACCGCGCTCCACCGGCTGCTGCACGCCGACCCGACGGCGCAGGGGCTGGAGATGTGGCTGACGCAGTTCCCCCAGCCGCGTCCGCCGCGGGAGACGTGGGAGGACGACCCGATCTTCACCGCGATGCAGCAGGCGTTCTCGGCCCACCACGTCGAGAGCCCCGACTTCATGGGGATCCACTACATGGATGCCACCACCGTCGAGGAGTGCTGGCGGCTGCTGCGCCAGACCGGCAAGTCCAACTCCTACGAGTCGCTGGCCCACATCCCGCGCTACACCGCGTGGTTGCAGACTCAGGACTGGACCGACGCCTACGCCCGCCACAAGCAGAACCTCCAGCTCGTCGGACTCAACGACCCCGAGAAGCGCTGGGTCCTCAAGAACCCGTCCCACATGACCGCGCTGGACGCGCTGATGTCGGTCTACCCGGACGCGCTGGTCGTCTACACCCACCGCGACCCCGCCGTCTGCATCGCCTCGTCGTGCTCGCTGTCAGCCGAGACGACCATCGGGCACTCGACGACGTACACGCCCGACGTGGTCGGCTCCACCCAGCTCGACCTGTGGTCACGGGCCTTCCACGCCTACCACGACGCGCGACCGGCGTACGACGACGCCCAGTTCGCCGACGTCGCCTTCGCCGACCTGGTGGCCGACCCGATGGGCGTCGTGCGCGGCGTCTACGAGCAGTTCGAGCTCGACTTCGGCGCCGAGGCGGAGGCGGCCGTCGCCGAGATCGACCGGGAGTCCAAGCAGGGTGGCAAGGCGCCGTCGCACCGCTACGCGCTCGCCGACTACGGCCTGACCGAGACCGACGTACGGCTTGCGTTCGATCGCTAGCCTCCACCCGGGAGATGGTCCCTGACGAAATGGCCCCTCGGGGGCCCGATCAAGGGCCATTTCGTCAGGGACCGTCGCCACCACCGCCAACCGGGTGAGCGGCGCACGGACGCTGCAGTCGATCCACGGGGCCATCCACAGGCCGGCGACGTGCTGGTTTGGCGCGGTGCGGCCGATGAGCAGGGTGCCGCCATGACTCACGACACCGCTCCCGCACGACGACCCGCCCCGCCCTCCCCCGCCGGACGCCAGCTCGGCATCGCCGTACCGCCGACCTGGCGACGGCGCTCCGATCCCGACCACGGCGTCCTCGTCGCGGCGCGAGCCACCCGGCTGCCCGCCAGCGGCGTGTCGCCCGACCTGGTCCTGCGCTACTCCCGGGTCGACGACGGCGAGGACCTCACCGCCTGGCGCGAGCGGGCGATGGGCGAGCTGGCCGACCTGCTGGTGGACTTCGAGCTGGAGGACGACGACGAGTTCGACCTGCTGGGCCACGACGTCGCCTACCGGCGCTTCGCACACCGGGTCGGTACGGCGGACGTGCTGTGCGACCAGTGGGCGTGGCTGGCGCAGGGGGTCGGGCTCACGTTGACGTGCTCCGCGGCGCGGGAGGACTACCCGGACTACTGCGACGTCTTCGAGACGATCGCCGAGACAGTCGACCTCCTGCCCGACGCGGCATGACACCGCGGTCAGCTCGTGGTCGGCGCTCAGCCCACGGCCGGCAGGGACCTCTCGATCGAAGCCACGCGGGCGAGGGCGGCATCGGTGCCCAGCTCCTCCCGGGCGCCGGCGTCGGTCAGGTAGAAGCGGCACACCTCGAGCGCGAGCCGCGGCTCCAGGGCGAGCGAGGCGGCGTCGAAGGTCGGCTCGTCGACCCTCGCGAAGGCGCGGATCGGCGTGTCCCCCGCGACGCGCTCGGCCTCGGCCTCGACGCTGAGCCAGTTGCGGATCGGGTCCTCCCAGGAGTTGAAGTGGTCGCGGTAGCCACGGAGCCGCCGCCAGTGCGGGCGGAAGCCCCGCACGGCCTCCCAGGGGATCGTGACCGGGCGCAGCTGGGTGCGCAGCACGACCGCGTCGACGGTGAGCAGGACGCCGCGATGCGGCGCCCGGCGCGATCGCACCCCGGCGACGGTCGCGAGCACCAGGAGCACGGTGAGGGATCCCAGCACGACGACCCCGACGAGGGCACCGGCCCAGTCGCCGACGCCGTCGAGCGGCTCCCCGCGCCCCGTCGCGACCGCCCACGCCGGGGTGACGACCAGCATCAGCGCGGCGATCCCGAACAGGATCGTGTACGTCGCCTTCGTCGGGTGCGTGGGCAGCAGCAGCCCGTGGACGCCGGGGGTCTCGAACATCCGCGGGGGCTCCGGAGTCGGACGCTCGAACGGCGCGAGGGAGAGGGCCACCCCCGCCATGCCCGCCGGCACGGCCCACCACCACACGTCCTGCGTCACCGCCAGCCCGGCAAGGACCAGCAGGCCCACGCCGCCCAGGACGGTCATCGCCGCGAAGAGCTGGCGCCGGCGCGGACGCAGGTGCCAGCCCTCACCGGCCTCGTTGCCGCGCAGCGGCGTGGTCTCGACGGACATGGGGACCGTCTACCCCGGCCGACGACCGGCCAACCCCGGCCGCGGATCGGGCTCAGAGCAGGCCGCGGCGGCGCGCGATCGCGGCGGCCTCGGTGCGACCGCTCGCCTCGAGCTTGCCGAGGATGTTGGAGACGTGGACGCTGACCGTCTTGGTGCTGATGAACAGCAGCTTGGCGATCTCGCCGTTGGTCCGGCCCTCGGCGACGTGGGCGAGGATCTCGCGCTCGCGGGCGGTCAGCGCGACGCTCCTGGCCTCGGCGCGGTCCTCGGGCGTCGAGCCCTGCCGGACCAGCTCGTCGAGGAGCGGCTGAGCGGCGAGGCGTCGGGCGACCTCGCGGGCCTGGTCACCGACGACGCGCGCCCCCGCGACGTCACCGCCGGCGCGCAGGATGGCGGCCAGCCGCACCCGCACGGACGCCAGCTCGTGGACGTGCCCGAACTCGACGTACCGCTGCTCGGTCTCGCGCCAGACCGCGACCAGGGCGTCGAGCGACGGGGCGTCGACACCGGCGAGCCATCGGGCTCGCAGGGTCTCGGCCTCGAGCCGCTGGGCCCAGGCCCGACCCTCGGGACCCCAGTGGCCGGACGGATCGGCGTAGCGCTCCCGGACCAGCTGGCCGTCGGTGTGCAGACGCTCGACGTGGTCGCGCACGACGGCCTCGCGCTCGGCCGCACTGAGGCGGGCAAGGGTGTCGGCGACGACGCCGACGGCCACCGCGGCCAGGCGGATCCGGGCGCTGAACCACTCGTGCCAGATCCGGCCCAGCACCGCGACCGCGTCGTCGTAGGACCTGATCGCGGCCTGCGGGTCGTCCCGGCGACCGGCGGCGACCATCTCGAGCGAGGCGGCATGGATGGCCACCGCGCCCTCGCGACGCCAGAAGGGGCGCAGGCCCGCGACCCGCGACCCGACGTCCTCACCGCGGTGCTGGAGGATCTGGAGCCGCATCGAGGTCAGCATGGCCCGCGGGATCGGCGGCGGGAACGGCCCCTCGACGACGAAGAGCGCCAGCGCGCGCTCCCACTCCCCGCGCACGAGGTGGATCCAGGAGAGCTGCCAGCGCGACTCGAAGCCGTACGGCGCCCAGGGCAGCCCCGCCGCCTCGGCGCGCTCGATGCCGCTGGCGAACCACTGCTCGGCCTCGTCGAACTCGCCCCAGTCCTCGTAGGAGCGGCCGAGCAGGAACCGGCCGCGCAGCTCGGCGTGGATCGCGTCGGACTCGGCCGCGCGGGCGACCGCCTCCTCGAGGGCGGCGCGCAGACCCTCCTTGGGGCCGGCCTTCTTGAGGCCGCTCAGGGTGGTGATGGCGTCGGAGGCGAGCTCGTGGAGGTCGAGCCGCTCGGCCAGCTCGAGGGCGTCCATCCCGAAGGTCTGGGCGTCCTCGAGACGACCGAAGGCCGCCAGGATCTTGGCGTGGTTGGCCAGGACCCGAGCCCGCAGGCCGCTCTCCCCGGTCGGCGCGAGCGAGACGGCCCGGGCGGACAGGGCGACGACGTCCTCGTCGGACTCGATGATGTAGAGGACCGCGGCCTGGGCGCTGAGCATCCGCGCACGCCAGGTGTCGGAGGCTTCGGGCGGCAGGAGCGCGAGCTGCTCGGCGATGACGGCCGCGGCCCGCTCCGGGTCGCCGCTGGCGGACAGTGCGTCGGCGGTCGTCACGACGAGCTTGGAGCGGTCGATCCCGTGGTCGCCGAGGTCGTCGCTCGCGAGACCCGAGCGGCCACTCATCAGCTCCAACGCCTGCTGGTAGTGGTAGGCCGCCTCGTCGTGACCACCGACGGCGCTCGCCTCGTTGCCGGCGCGCACGCTGGCGGTCAGGGCCGTCGTCTTGTCCATCGCCAACCGGGCGTGGCGGGCAAGCTCGGCCGCGGTGCCGCCGGCCGCGCCGCTTCGCAGGGCGTCGACGTAGCGGGCGTGCAGCCGGGCCCGCTCGCCGGGCAGCAGGTCGTCGTAGACCGCCTCGCCCAGCAGGGCGTGGCGGAAGGCGTAGCCGTCGCGCTCCGGGACGAGAACGTTCATCTCGACGGCGCCGCGCAGTCCCTCGTCGAGGGCCTCGCCGCCGAGGTCGGCGGTCGCCTCGAGCAGGTCGTGGGTGACCCGCCGACCGCTCGCGCTCGCCGTACGGACCACTTGCCGGGCGTGGTCGTCGAGCCGGTCGAGGCGCACGAGGAGTACGTCGGCCAGGTCGGCCGGCACGAAGCTGCCGGGGTCGGCGGCGGCGCTGGTGAGCTCCTCGACGAAGAACGCGTTGCCCTCGGCACGGGCCACGACGTCGGCGACCTCGGCCTCGGGGAGGCCCTCGGGGATGAGCTCGGCGACGAGCTGGCGTACGGCCTCGTCGGGCAGCGGGTTGAGCGAGACCCGGTCGACCCCACGCAGCCGCGACCACTCGGCGACCTGGCGCCGCAGCGGGTGACGGCGGTGCAGGTCGTCGGAACGGTAGGAGGCGACGATCGCGAAGCCGGCCGCCTCGATGCGGGAGAGGAGAAAGCTGAGCATGTCGCGCGTGGACTGGTCGGCCCAGTGGGTGTCCTCGATGACGAGGAGCAGCGGGGCACGCGAGGCGGCCGCCTCGAGGACGGCCGCCACGGCGCGGAAGAGGTCGGCGCGGTCGAGGGCCGAGGACTCGGCGTCGACCTGGTCGGAGTCGCCCATCACCCGCCGTACGGGCTGGAGGCGGGTGAGGGCCGGGTGCCGGCCGGCGACCTCGGTGACCACGTCGGGAAGCTCGGTGGCCAGCCGACCGAGCACCTCGGAGAACGGGAGGTAGGGCAGGGCGGAGTCGCCGAAGTCGAGACAGTGGCCGGCGAAGACCTGCCAGCCGTCGTCCTTGGCGAGGTCGCGCAGCGCGCGCAGGAGCCGGGTCTTGCCGACGCCGGCGTCACCGGCGAGCAGGACGTCGCTGAGGTCATCCGCGGGACGGGACGGACGAACGCCGAGCGACGAAGCAAGCTCCGTCAGCTCGGCGTCACGTCCCACCATCGTGGTGCTGGACTGGATGGCCACAGGGCCCATTCTCGTGCACTCCCGCTCATCGAGCGCGCTTGACGACCTCGGGCGCGCCGGGGAAGGAGTGGTGGTGGTGCTCGGCGAAGCGGTTGCGACGCTTGGGGCTGACGCTGCGGCGCAGCTTCTCGCCGCGGTAGTCCATCTCGGCCTGGACGATCATCCGATCGAAGTTCAACATCGTGGGGCTCCTCTACCTCAGGACCGGCCCGTCACCGGCCACTGAGAAGAGGCTCGCCGACTGAGGTAGGCCGGCACATCGGCGCTTTGCCCTAGTCGGGTCGGGTGCTACCTCAGATGAGGGTGGTGGTGGTCACACGGCGGATCACACAGGACGGCCGGCGCGCCACACGGCGGTGACAAGGGGCACCCCGGGGCGGTAGGCGAGGTGGCGGTGGTCGGGCGCGTCGAGGACCACCAGGTCAGCCGCGGCGCCGGGCGTGAGACGTCCGACGTCGGTGCGGTCAAGGGCCGCGGCGCCCCCGGCGGTGGCCGCCCACAGCGCCTCGGCCGGCGTCATCCCCATCTCCCGCACGGCCAGAGCCAGGCAGAAGGGGATGCTGCTGGTGAAGCACGAGCCCGGGTTGCAGTCGCTGGCCAGCGCCACGCTCACGCCGGCGTCGAGGAGCCGACGGGCGTCCGGGTAGGGCTGGCGCGTGGAGAACTCCACCCCCGGCAACAGGGTCGCGACGGTGCCGGAGTCGGCCAGCGCGTCGACGTCGGCGTCGTCGAGGTAGGTGCAGTGGTCGACCGCGACGAGGCCGAGCTCGGCGGCGAGGCGGACGCCGGGTCCCGGGCCGAGCTGGTTGGCGTGCAGGCGTCCGCGCAGCCCGTGACGGGCTCCGGCGGCGAGGATGGTCCGGGCCTGGTCGGCGTCGAAGGCCCCACTCTCGCAGAACACGTCGATCCACCGGGCGTGCGGTGCCGCCGCGTCGAGCATCGGCCCGGTGACGAGGTCGACGTACGCCGTGGGGTCGCCGGCCCCGCCGTCGGGGCCGGCGGGCACGACGTGGGCGCCGAGGAAGGTCGTCTCGTCGGTGAACTGGCGGGCGACGGCCAGGCTGCGCGCCTCGTCGCGGACGCTCAGGCCGTAGCCGCTCTTGATCTCGACGGTCGTCGTGCCCTGGCGCTGCATCTCGGAGACCAGGCGCCCGACGTGGGCGGTGAGCTGCTCGTCGGTGGCGGCGCGGGTCGCCGCGACCGTCGTCCGGATCCCCCCGGCGGCGTACGGCGTGCCGCTCATCCGGGCCTCGAACTCCGCGGCCCGGTCTCCCGCGAAGACCAGGTGCGAGTGGGAGTCGACGAAGCCCGGGACCACCGCGCGACCGGCGACGTGGACCACCGCGTCGACCGAGTCGACCGAGGGCGCCTCGACTGCGCTGCCGACCCAGGCGACGATGCGGCCCTCGACGACGAGAGCGGCGTCGGTGATGGAGGGACGTTCGTCGTCCCACGTCGTCAGCTCGGCGATGCCGGTGATCAGGGTGCTGGCCACAGTGCTCCGATCGCTTCCTCGAGCTCGCGCCCGATCTGCTCGTCGTCGTCGCTGGTGTAGGCGACGTCGCCGCCCACGACGACGTGGGTGACGTCCGCCGCTGTCGCGGCGAAGACCGCCGTGTGCTCGTCCGCGCCGGTGCCGGCGGTGCGCGGCGTGCGGGTGTCGATCGTGACGAGGTCGGCCCGCTGCCCGACCGCGATCCTGCCGGTGCGGTCGATGCCGATCACGTCGTGGGCCGTCCCGATCCCCAGCAGCTCGGCGGCACTCCAGTGGCCGCGTCGCTGCGTGGCCAGCCGCTCGTCGAGCTCGAGGGCACGCAGCTCCTCGAACGGGTCGACGACCGCGTGGCTGTCGCTGCCGATGCTCAGCCGGCACCCGGCGTCGGCCAACCGACGCGCGGGCCCGATGCCGTCGGCCAGGTCGCGCTCGGTGGTGGGGGTGATGCAGACGTTGGTGCCGCCGACGCCGAGGAGGGCGACGTCGTCGTCGGTGAGGTGGGTGGCGTGCACGACCGTGGTGCCCGGCCCGAGGAGGCCCTCCTCGTGCAGCAGCCGGGTCGGCGTCACGCCGTACGCCGCCAGGCAGGCGTCGTTCTCGGCGACCTGCTCCGAGAGGTGCACGTGCAGCGGCGCCCGGTCCCGGAAGACGTGGAGCTGGTCGCGCGGCACCGCGCGCACGGAGTGGATCGCGGCCGGACCCGCGGCGGCCCGCTCGGCCCAGCGCTGGGCCGTACCGTCGCTGTAGCGCACCTGCACGCCCTGCGGCGCCGCCCCGAAGCCGCTGCTGAGGTAGCAGGCGTCGAGCAGCGCGATCCGGATGCCGGCGTCGTCAGCGGCCTGCTGGAGGACCCTGCCCATCGCGTGGGGGTCGTCGTACGGCGTCCCGTCGGGGCGGTGGTGCACGTAGTGGAACTCCCCCACGCTCGTGTAGCCGGCAGCGACCAGCTCGCGGTAGGTCGCCCGGGCCAGCGCGTAGTAGGAGTCGGGCTCGAGGCGCGCCGCCACGTCGTACATCTGCTCGCGCCAGGTCCAGAAGGTGCCCCTACCGCGCTGGGTCCGTCCGCGCAGGGCGCGGTGGAACGCGTGGCTGTGGG
>NZ_JAPYPS010000034.1:0-17893 GCF_029937575.1 Nocardioides sp. | reverse complement strand
GGGGGTGGGGTGCGCGGGGGTGTCGGAATCCCCGGGTACCCGGGGATTCCTGACGTTCTCAGGGGAAGTTGCACCTGAGAACGTCAGGCTCTCCCTGAGAACTTCAACGCGCGTGAACCGCCCACCGGCGATCTCCACCAGCACGTCATCGACCACCGCGCCGCCGACCCACGCCCGTTCGAGGAGGTACGACGACCCGCTCGCCGCGCTCATCCGGCTCCCCCGGCCAGCCGGCTCAACGTGTCCGCCAGCGCCGAGACGCCCACCAGGCAGTCGGGCATCGAGGCGGACTCGTCGGGGCTGTGCGAGACCCCGGTCGGGTTGCGCACGAACAGCATCGCCGTCGGGATGCCCGCGGTCGAGAGGATCCCGGCGTCGTGTCCGGCCTGGGTGGGGACGATCGGCCAGTCACCGCCGGCGTGGTCGGCCGCGACCGCGCGGGCGAGGTCGCCGTCGAAGCCGACCGGGCCCGAGACCGACTCGGCGGTGACGGTAAGCGCCGTACCATCGCGCTCGGCGCGCTGGTGTCCCTGCCGCTCGATCGCCGCCACCAGCTCGGCCAGGGAGGCGTCGGTCGCGCAGCGCGCGTCCAGCCAGCCCGTCACCCGCGACGGCACCGCGTTGGTGCCGTTCGGGGCGACGTCGACGCGGCCGAAGGTCGCGCGATGCAGGTCGGCGCCGCCGGCACTCGCCGTACGAGCCTGCTTGTTGGCGGCCAGCGCGGTCATCGCGTAGGTCAGCATCGGGTCGCGCCGGTCCTGCATCGCGGTGGTGCCGGCGTGGTTGGCGGTCCCGGTGAAGTCGAAGCGGTAGCGGCCGTGGGGCCAGATCTCACTGGCGACCCCGATCGCAGCGTTTCGGTCGACCAGGGCGCGGCCCTGCTCGACGTGCAGCTCCACGAACGTCGTGACGCCCTCGAGCAGCGAGGACGACCCACCGGAGACAGCGTCCCCGGCCATGACGTCCCCCAGCCGTACGCCGTCCCGGTCGGCCAGCTCGCGCGCCGACTCCCAGGTCGTCGCACCCGCGGCCAACCGCGACCCCAGGCAGGCCAGCCCGAACCGCGAGCCCTCCTCCTCCACGAACACCGACACCCCGACCCGACGCGTGGGCACCACACCCCGCTCGCGCATCAGGTCGATGGCCGCCAGCGCCGAGACCACGCCGAGCGGGCCGTCGTACGCCCCGCCGTCCAGCACCGAGTCGAGGTGGGAGCCGGTCAGCAGCGCTCCAGACCGACCCGCTCCAGATCGACCCGCTCCAGATCGACGATGTGGCCCCTTCGAGGCCCCGTCAGGGGCCACTTCGTCGGTTGACGATCCGGCCGACCCCGCCGGCGGGTCCCACCACGCCACCTGGTTGCCGTACGCGTCCGACTGCAACGTCAGCCCCCGCGCGGCCGCCTGCTCGGCGAACCAGGCCGACAGCTCGCGCTCGGCGCTCAGGAAGGGCTGGCGGAAGTAGCCGCCCGACGCCGCGGAGCGACCCACCGGCGCCAGGTCGGCCCACATCCGCTCGAAGTCGTCCACCACACGACGCACCCTGCCACCACGCACCCGCGGCCGGAACCACCACGACATACTCGAGGGCATGGAGTTCACCGACGTCGTACGACGCCGCCGCATGGTCCGCAGCTACAGCGACGAGCCCGTCGACCCCGCGATCGTCGACCGCGCCCTGGAGAACGCGACCCACGCCCCCAGCGCCGGGTTCAGCCAGGGGTGGGGCTTCCTGGTGCTCGACACCCCGGACGACGTACGACGGTTCTGGGCCGCCAGCACCGAGCGCGCCACCTCGCCGGCCGACCCGGGCCGGTGGCTGCAAGGGATGATGCGCGCCCCCGTCGTGATCATCCCGTGCAGCAGCAAGGCGGCCTACCTCGAGCGCTACGCGCAGCCGGACAAGGGCTGGACCGACAAGGACGAGGCCCGCTGGCCGATGCCCTTCTGGCACATGGATGCGGCGATGGCGAGCCTGCTCATCCTGCAGACGGTGACCGACGCCGGGCTGGGCGCCTGCTTCTTCGGCACCGTGACCGGCCGCGTGCCGGCGCTGCGAGAGGCCTTCGACATCCCCGAGGTCTTCGACCCGGTCGGCGTGATCACGATCGGCCACCCGGCCGGCGGCGGGTCGTCCGGCTCGCCCGCGACGCGGTCGCGCACCCCGTGGCAGGACGTCGTGCACCGCGGCGGCTGGTCGCCTCTGCCCGACGGATCCGACGCACCCGTCTGAGGGCCCCGGCGACCCGCCCACCGATCCGCCATCAACCCGCCACCAACCCGGTCCGCCGGGGATAGCGTGCGGACATGACCGCGCACCCCCACGCCGTCGAGAAGCTGCAGGCCCTCGTCCGGATCCCGACCGTCAGCCACCGGGACCCCACCCGCGTCGACACCGCCGCCTTCGACGACTTCGTCGAGACCCTCGCCGAGCTCTTCCCGCTGCTGCACGAGCACCTCGAGCTGACCCGGATCTCCACCCACGGACTCCTGTTCCGCTGGGCAGGCTCCACCGCGGACCGCCCGGTCGTGCTGATGGCGCACCTCGACGTCGTCCCCGTCGAGGGCACCTGGCAGCACGACGCGTTCGCCGCCGAGATCGTCGAGCACGAGGGAGAGCAGGTCATCTGGGGCCGCGGGACCCTCGACGACAAGGGGTGCCTCGCCGGGATCTGCGAGGCCGTCGAGGCGCTCCTGGCCGATGGCTTCGCGCCGGCCCAGGACGTGTGGCTCTCGTTCGGGTGCGACGAGGAGATCATGGGGCAGGCGGCGCGCGCGGCCGTCGACGAGCTCGACCGGCGCGGCGTACGGCCGTGGTTCGTCCTCGACGAGGGCGGCGCGATCGCCAGCGAGGCCTTCCCCGGGGTGGGTGCGCCGGTCGGTGTCGTCGGCGTCACCGAGAAGGGGGCGACCTCGATCGAGCTGCGCGTGCAGGGACGCGGCGGCCACGCGTCCACGCCGGCCAGGATGGGCCCCACCGCCCGGCTGGCCCGCGCGATCACCCGCCTCGACCGCTCCCCCATGCCGGCCAGCCTCCCCGCTCCCACGATCGAGCTCTTCCGCCGCCTCGCTCCCCACGCCGCGCTGCCGCTTCGACCGGTGCTCGCCAACGCCGCCCGCCTGCGCCCGGCGCTCACGCGGGTGCTGCTCGCGGCGGGACCGGAGACCGCCGCGATGACGCGGACGACCTTCGCGATCACGACCCTGTCGGGCTCTCCGGCGATCAACGTGATCGCCGCGACGGCCAAGGCCGGGGTCAACATCCGGGTCATGGTCGGCGACTCGGTCGCCGACGTGCTCAGCCACGTACGCGCGGCCGTCGACGACGACGAGGTCCACGTCGACATCATCGAGGAGGACGCCGCGAGCCCGGTCTCGCCGGTCGACGACGACGCCTTCCGGCTGCTCGAGACCACGATCGGCGAGGTCTTCCCGGACGCCGTGCCCGCGCCGTACGTGATGATGGCCGCGACCGACTCCCGTCACTTCACCGCGATCTGCGAGCGGGTCTACCGGTTCGCGCCGTTCCGGATGACCAAGGCGCAGCGCGAGTCGATCCACTCCTACGACGAGCACCTCGGGGTGCAGGCGTTCCACGACGGGATCACCTGGTACCGCCGCCTCATCGAGCAGGTCTCCTGATGGCGCTCGACTCCCGCACGGGTGGCGGCACCAACCGGGGCAGGCAGCCCCGGCAGATCGCCCAGGGCATCGGCGCGGTCGTGGGACTCCTGGTCCTGGTCGAGGTCGCCAGCGGCGTGCTCCAGGGCTACTACACACCGATCTATCCGCAGATCGCCGACCACCTGACCATCCCCGAGGGCGACGTCAACTGGTTCGAGGCCGCCCAGCTGGTCGTCTCGGCGCTGTGCGTCCCGCTGCTCGCGCGCCTGGCCGACCTGATCGGGCACCAGCGGGTCCTGCTGCTCTCCACCGCGGTCACCGCGCTCGGCTCGTGGATCCTGGTCGTCGCTCCGTCGTTCACGACGTTCCTGATCGGCTGGGCGCTCCAGGGTGCCTACGTCGTGTGGTTGCCGCTCGAGGTCGCGATCATCCACCGGCGTCTGCGCGGCGACGCCGACCGCGACCGCCGTACCCGCCGTGGCGCGGCCGTCCTCGTCGGCGCCCTCGAGCTGTCGGTGATCGTCGGCGCGCTCACCAGCGGCCAGCTCGTCGACCGGGTCGGGATGGGCGTCGTGCTGGCGCTCCCGGCGATCGTGGTGACCGCGGTCTTCTTCGTGATCCTGCTCGGCATCGAGAACACCCCCGGCGACGCCACCGGCGGGATCGACTGGACCGGCTTCGCGCTGGTCACCGGCGCGCTCGGCCTCGTGATGGGCGGCCTGGTCGCCGTACGCCTCGAGGGCCCCGGGTTCGTCCTGGCCTGGACCCTGATGGCAGCCGGCGTCGCGGCGCTGCTGCCGTTCGCCCGCTACGAGCTGGGCCGCAGGGATCCCCTGGTCGACATCCGGCTGCTGCGCGACCCACGGCAGTGGCCGATCCAGGTCACGGCGTTCCTCTTCGGCGTGCCCGTCCTGGGCGGACAGATCCCCCTGTCCACCTACGCCCAGGCCGACCCCGTCGAGCGGGGCTACGGCCTGGGCGCCGACGCCGCCTTCGTCTCCACGCTGATCGGCGTCTACGTGGTCACCCTGGCGATCGGTGCGTTCACGCTGCCGCTGACCTCGCGCCTGCTCGGCGTACGGCGAGCACTGGTCGTCTCCTGCCTGCTCGTCGCGCTGGGCTACCTGCTGTGGATCCCCTTCCACGACCAGACCTGGCAGGGCCTGGTCAACATGGCGGTCGCGGGCCTCGGCTCCGGAGCGCTGGTCGCCGCCCTGCCCTCGGCTGCCGCGGCTGCCGCTCCCGAGGACCGCACTGGTTTCGCCACCGGGATGACCAACGCGACCAAGACCGTGGGCGGCGCGATAGCGAGCTCGATCTTCGCCATCGCGCTGGCGGCCGACGGGCTGGAGCTCGAGGAGGCATCCGCGCCGCTGTCGGGCTACCTGACGGTGTGGGCGGTGTGCGCGGGGGCGGCGCTGCTGGCGGCCGTGGCGCTGTCGGTGGCGCCGAAGGGGTCCTTCTCCGAGCGCGCGGTCGAGGTCTGAGGGCCCGTCGCTCGCCCCCTCCGTAAACTCGGAGGCGAGGTGATCACGATGACCGGACCTGACCGCCACGCACGCCCGAGCGACGAGTCGCACGCCGCCGATGAGCTCGAGCGCCAGAAGCGCTCGAGCCGCAGCGCGGCCGCCGCTCGGATCGCCGACCAGTCCAGCTGGGTGGACCAGCAGATCCGCGTGTCGATGGCGAAGGGCGAGTTCGACGACCTCCCTGGAGCCGGCAAGCCGATCGAGGGTCTCGACAAGGACCACGACCCCGACTGGTGGCTCAACCAGATGATCGAGCGCGAGAAGATCGTCGTGCTGCCCGCCTCCGTCCAGCTGCGCAAGGACGACGTGCTGCTCGACGACGCCCTCGACAAGCTCTTCCGCGAGGAGGACGTGCGACGTGAGGTCGGCGACTTCAACGCCCGGGTGATCCGCGCCCGCTACTCCCCCCAGGAGGGGCAGCCCCCGCTGGTGACCATGCCGCGCGACGTCGAGGAGACGGTCGCGGCGTGGGCGCAGCGCCGACTGGAGCGACGCCGTGCCGCCGCGCAGGCGGCCGGCTCCGGGTCGTCCGAGGCGCCGTCCGGCGACCGAGGTCGGCGCACGTGGTGGCGGCGGCGCCGAGCGAGATAGGTCGGCGACGAGACAGGCCGGCGACGAGACAGGCCGGCGACGAGACAGGCCGGCGACGAGACAGGGCTGCGGCGGGGTCGGTGGTTCTGGAGCGCCGAGCTCAGCGCCGGGCCCTGACCCGCACCATCACCTCGTCGGCGAGATTCCACGCCTCAGCCTCGTTGGGCTTCAGAAGGACCGTGAGCCGCAGCGTCGCTCCCGGCTTGACCTTGCGCGTGCGGACCACCGTGAGCCGCAGCGTCGTGCGTTCGCCGGGCTCCAGGTAGACGTCGTCGCCCAGAGGAGAGGGGGACTTCACGCGGAAGCCCCTCAGCTTGCCGGAGACGCCGTAGAAGAGGCTGCTGGGCCCGTCCCCGTCGTTCTCCAGACGGATCCGCACCGCCTGCGCCCTACCGGGCCTGGGCAGCGAGGTGGTGACACGCTGGGTCCTCGACGAGCCGTAGACGTCGCGTCCGACCCAGGCGCCACCCTTGAGCTTGACCCAGGCGTCCGCACGGCCGCCCCGGGGCGGCGTGTAGCCGTTGTACTCGACCTCGTAGGTCCGCGTCACGGTCGTGGTGTTGCCGGCGCCGTCGGTGGCGGCGACCTCCACGTCGTAGGAGCCGGGAAGGCTGGTGTCGATCTCCCCGACCGAGCACGTCTGCAGCGAGGAACCGCCCCGGTCGGTGCAGGAGTACGACGCCTCGACGTCCTCGCCCACCCTGAACACCTCGCCGGGGGCCGGTGACTCGACCACGACCTCAGGATCCGTCGCATCCGGGACCTCGGCGAGGTGCGTGCGGTAGGAGAAGTAGCGCTGCTCCGGAGCGGGGTCGGGGTCGCGCAGCCGCCAGAGCTCCTGCCCGTCGGCGTCGATCTCGCTGGCGATCTCCTCACGGCTGAAGGCCCACCCGATCAGGGTGCGGTCCTCCTCGGGCCCGACCGCCTGCGTGGAGCCGGCGAACTGGGCGAAGCGTCCCGGCGCATAGCTGCTCTGCACCACCGCGGTGCCGGTCTCCTCGTCGAGGGCGAAGCGCAGGATGCGCGTGTCGATCCGCGCGACGCGGTCACCGTCGGGGTCGGCCGGGTCGGCGCACATCGGCGTCACCGAGCCGTTGTCGAAGAGCAGGATCGACCCGTCGCCCAGCTCGCGTGCGGTGTGCTGGGCGCAGGGACCACTGTCGGTCGCACCCTCGGCGTCCTCGATCGCGAAGGTGCTGTCGAGGCCGCCGAGCTTCCACACGACGTCGCCGACCTCGAACCCGTCGTGGGCCGACGTCGCGATCTTGAACACCGAGCTGAACCCGCGGAACGACGCCAGCAGGTCGCCGTCGGCCATCAGGTCGATCGAGTTGACGTGGGCGTACTCGGGGTCCTCGGGCGTCACCGTCTCGTCGACGTACGGCGCGCTCGTCCACTCGAAGCCGACCGAACCGTCGGGGTCGATCCGCTGGATGATCGAGTGGACCAGGGCGCTCTCGGGGTCGGCGTCCGGCTCGTAGGAGACCAGCCACACGGTCCCGTCGGGCAGCACGATCGAGTCGTGCCCGTCGGTGTTGACGAGGTCGACGGCCTCGGTGCGGGTCACCTCCTGCAGCTCGTCGTCCAGCTGCACGAGTGCCTGCCCGGTGCGACCGGGGGTGGTGGTGCTCTTGGAGATGGAGAAGCCCCCGTCGGGCTGCTGCTTGAGGTCAAGCGCCCCGAAGATGCTCGCCGGCAGCGTCTGAACGTGCGTCGGGACACCCTGCCGGTCCAGCACGGTCTGGTAGAGCACAGGGTTCTCGGACGTGAAGTTGGTCAGCGTCACCATCAGCTGGCCGGGGGTCAGGGGCCCGTCGGTCGAGGTCACCGACTCCAGCAGCGGGAAGCCCGCAGGCAGGTAGACCAGCGAGTGCCGCGCCGTGCCGGCGGCGTCGACGATGAAGACCGACACCTCGTCACCCTCGGCCAGCCCGCTCACGGTGGCGGAGCCGTCGGCGTCCAGCACGCCGTCGACGTAGATCTCGCCGGTCGGGTCGCTCGTGCTCGCCGTGACGATGACCGTGCCCCCGGTCGCCGCGGTGGTGGTCACGCCGTACCGCTCCACGCTCGGGTCGTACGCCGGGTAGGCGGCGACGCCGTCGCCGCTCACGGTCAGCGTGTGGACTGGTGCGTCATCCGTCGTCGCCGCGCTCGCCACCGCCTGGTCCGGGACGCTCGCCAGGAGCGCGCCGACCAGGGTGCCGACCACGACGAGAGCCCTCCCCGGCTTCGTCATACCCGGGACCGTAACCCGATCGCGGTCGACCCGACGCCGATTGCGAGACATCCGTCATATCCGCCGTCCGACCTCGCTGGTAACTTCCGCGACATGCCCGCCGCATCGCAGAGCGCCAAGGACTTCTTCCGCCCCCTCGCCGTCGGAGCACCGACGCCGCTGACCGAGATCCCGTTCCGGCCCAGCCGGGCGATCCACTTCTTCGACCCGAGCAACGCCAAGATGGCCGCCAAGGTCCCCGCCATGGTCGGCACCGTCGACGTCCTCCTGGGCAACCTCGAGGACGCCGTCAAGGCCGACAACAAGCTCGCCGCCCGCCAGGGTCTGGTCGAGATCGCGCAGGCGACCGAGTTCGCGCCGACCCAGCTGTGGACCCGGATCAACTCCCTCGACAGCCCGTGGGCGCTCGACGACCTCACCACTCTCGTCCCCGCGATCGGCGACAAGCTCGACGTGATCATGGTCCCGAAGGTGCAGGGCGCCGAGGACATCCACTACGTCGACCGCCTCCTCGCCCAGCTCGAGGCCAAGGCCGGGCTGACCCGTCCGATCCTGATCCACGCGATCCTCGAGACCGCGCGTGGCGTGGCCAACATCGAGGAGATCTGCGGTGCCTCGCCCCGCATGCAGGGCCTCTCGCTCGGCCCGGCCGACCTCGCCGCCGACCGGCGGATGAAGACCACCCGCGTCGGTGGCGGTCACCCCGGCTACCTGGTGCGCCAGGACCCGACGAAGAACTCCGAAGGCGATCCCGACATTCTTGGCGAGCGCACGACGTACCAGCAGGACCTGTGGCACTACACGATCGCCCGGATGGTCGACGCGTGCGCGATGCACGGCATCTACCCCTACTACGGTCCGTTCGGCGACATCGCCGACACGGTGGCGTGCGAGGACCAGTTCCGCAACGCGTTCCTGCTCGGCTGCGTCGGCACCTGGAGCCTGCACCCCAAGCAGATCGCGATCGCCAACAAGGTGTTCAGCCCCTCGGTCGAGGACATCACCCACGCCCGCCGGGTGGTCGCCGCGATGGGCGACGGCACCGGTGCGGTGATGCTCGACGGCAAGATGGAGGACGACGCGTCCCTCAAGCAGTGCCTGGTGATGGTCGAGCTCGCCGAGCAGCTCGCCGCGATCGATCCCGAGCTGAAGCAGCAGTACGACGCCATCGAGACCGAGGAGTCCTGACATGTCCGCCGCCTCGACGACGTTCCGACCACGCCGTTCGGTCCTCTACATGCCGAGCTCCAACGCCAAGGCCCTGGAGAAGGCCAAGACCCTGGCCATCGACGGCGTCATCCTCGACCTCGAGGACTCCGTCGCCCCCGACGCCAAGCCGTCCGCGCGCGACGCGGCCTGCGCGGCCGTCGCCAGCGGCGAGTACGGCAAGCGCGAGCTGACGATCCGGGTCAACAGCCTCGGCACCGAGTGGCACGACGCCGACCTCGCGGCCGCCTGCGCCGCCGGCCCCGACGGCATCGTCGTCCCCAAGGTCAACTCCGCCGGCGAGGTGCGTCAGCTGGTGGCCGCCATGGAGGCCGCCGGAGCGCCGGAGCACACCAAGCTCTGGGCGATGGTCGAGACCCCCGAGGCGATCTTCAACGTGCGCGAGCTCGCCGCCGCCTCCGACCGGCTCGCCGTCCTGGTGATGGGCACCAACGACCTGGTCAAGGAGCTGTACGCCGAGCACGTCCCCGGCCGCGCGCCGCTGCTCACCTCGCTCTCGCTGGCCCTCCTGGCGGCGCGGGCCGCCGGCATCGCGATCCTCGACGGCGTCTACAACGACGTGAAGAACGCCGAGGGCTTCCTCGCCGAGTGCGAGCAGGGCCGCCAGATGGGCTTCGACGGCAAGACCCTGATCCACCCCGGCCAGGTCGAGCCGGCCAACGAGCAGTTCGCGCCCTCCGAGGCCGCCGTCGCCGACGCGCGCGGCATCCTCGAGGCGTGGGAGGCCGGCAAGGGCTCGGGCGTGGTGACCTACAACAACAAGATGGTCGAGAACCTCCACGTCGAGTCCGCCGAGCGCACGCTCTCGATCGCGGACGCCATCGCCGCCCTGGGGTGATGACGTGACGTCTGGCTGGCGGCGCGTCGTGGGGCGGCGCGTCGTGGGCCGGCGCGTCGTGGGCCGGCGCAATTCACCGGCTGGCCGGTGAGTGCGGCACTTGGACGACGTCCGGACATCGTCCAAGCGCCCCCTTCAGCGTTCAACCTCGGGTCCGCGCCGACAGGAGTCGCGCTCGATCACGGCGTACGTGAGGGAGCGCGGCGCGTCCTCGCTCACCCGTCGGCTTCGTAGGCCTCGTCGATCAACTCCAGCAGCGGCAGCAGGTCGTCGACGGTGCGCACGTTCCAGACGTGGTGGTACGACGTTGAGAGCTGCTGGACCTTGCGGTCCGGCTCCGGGTCGCTGACCACGCGCGGGAGGGAGACGCCCAGGGAGACCCACCGGGTCATGGTGCGCGCCATCGCGAACGTGGAGCGGCGCTTGAGGATCAGCCCGACGCTGACCGGCTCGACGACAGCCTCATCGAGGGCCGCTGCGTGCGCGATCAGCACCTCGGCGACCGGTCGCTCGTGCTCCGGCGCCGTGGCCAGGTAGTCCTCGATAGACATCGCAGGGCTGCACGTGTGACCCTGCCGGGTGCGGCCGAAGCTGCGGTCACAGTCGGGGCAGGTCCACATCGTCAGTCGCCCGAGCTCGCGTCGAGCTCGGCGACGAGCCTCTTGAGCGCCGTACGGCGGTAGGAGGCGTCGATCAGCTCGGCGACCTCGTCCCAGCCACCCTCGTCGGAGCCGTCGGGAGCGGGCAGGTCGAGGCCCAACCACCCGTAAGGGCCCAGGTACGCCGGCACGTAGGCGCGCGGGTCGTCGACCAGCGCCTGGCGCTCGTCGGCCTCGAGCAGGACCATCACGCTCTGCTCGTGGGCGAACCACCCGCCGTCGACCTTGAGCGAGCCGCCGTAGTAGGCGAACACCTTGCCCCGTGGCTCGGTCCAGAAGGCCGGTCGGCCGTGGGAGACCTTCAGCGCCGCGGCCGGCAGCGCGAGCGCGATCTCGCGGATGCGGGCCAGGACCGGGTCGGCGTCGTCGAACATCTGCGGGTGGGGCATGGGGCGATGGTAGGTGCGCGAGGCGACACCTGGGAGGCATCGGCCCCCTTCCCGGTCACGGTCCGTCCCGGAAACCTCGTCGACTGACCAGCGTCGGCCTGCCAGGCTTCGCGCCATGCACCTGGTGATCCTCTTCGGACCGCAGGCCGTCGGCAAGATGAGCGTCGGCCGCGAGCTCGCGCGCCGCACGCCGTACCGGCTCTTCCACAACCACGCGACGATCGAGCCGCTGCTCGAGGTCTTCGACTGGGGCACGCCCGCGTTCGAGACGCTCAAGCTCGAGTTCCGCCGCCGGGTCATCGAGGAGGCGGTCGCCAGCGGGATGCCCGGCCTGGTCTTCACCTTCGTCTGGGCCCTGGAGCTGCCCGAGGACGCGGCGTACGTCGAGGAGCTCATCGCCCCGGTGACCTCCTCCGGTGGGCGCATCGACTTCGTCGAGCTGTACGCCGACGAGGCGACGCGCCTGTCCCGCGAGGGCACCCCGGAGCGCCTGGCGGCCAAGTCGTCGAAGCGCGACACGGCCTGGGCTCGCGACGACCTGGTCACCTCGGGTCGCAGGCACCGGCTGAGCACCGGGGCCGACCAGCCCTTCCCGCTGGATCACCCCCACCTCGTCCTGGACAACACCGACCTCACCGCGGACGCGGCGGCCGAGCAGCTCGTCACCCTGCTCGGCCTGCCGAGGACGTAGCAGGGTCCCTCTGGCACGCTCGTCCCATGAGCTCGACCCTCGGCTGCATCGGCCTCGCCGTCGACGACGTGGACGTCCTCGACGACCTCGTCGCGCGCCGCCTGCCCGACGCCGCCGTCATCGCCCGGGCCGGCGACCTCCAGGCCCGTCGCTGGAGCGACCCGAGCGGCGCCTCGATCACCATGACGGTGCGTCAGGAGGGCCAGGACGGTGGCGTCCTGGTCGACCTGGTGCCGTCGTACGTCGTGCCCGACGGCGAGTCGGGCAGGGAGTCGGGCAGCGAGCCAGGGGTGGTGCTCGGCGTCCTGACCGGTCACGGCCGGACGTTGGCCGCGGACCTCGTCGACGCTGACGGCGAGACCCTCACGCGTGTCGCCTGCGACCTGGCCCAGAGCCTGGTCGCCGACGTCACCGAGCCGCGGCCGGCCCACGTCACGGCCCTCGGCCTCGACGTCACGGTGCACGAGGACGACGCGGCCTTCGCGGCCTCCGACGCCAGCACGATGGGCACGCCTGCGCCCGGCGAGGCCGCTCACAAGTACGCGGCCGGCGCGGTGCTGTCCTACGGGTTGTTCGGTGACCCGGACACCGCCGAGCCGACGGCCTACGTGTCGGGCACCGTGCTCCGCGTGACCAGCCACGTCACCGCCGAGCTCGAGCAGGGCTTCCACGCCGCGCGGGTCGCGACCGTCGGCGGGACCTTCACGGTCTGCCTGGCGGCTTCGGAGCACCCGGACGCACCGCAGCCCGGCAGCGTCGTCGCGGGCACCTGCTACCTCGTGCTGGACGTGCCCGGACTCTGGTGACCGACGTCGGCCGTCAACCCCAGAGGTCGCGGATGAGCTCCACCTCGGAGGCTCCCTGCTCATAGCCGGCGCGGGCCGACGGAGGTCGGGCGGCTGGGTCGAGGACGTTCTTGCCGATCGCGTCGGTCGACGCCTCGTCGGGCGTGATCACGAGGTGGTCGACACCGAGGGCACCCAGCTGTTGGCCCGCCGTCCGCATCGGACCCACCGAACGGTCGGCTGGGGTGATCGCCACCACCCGCGAGCAGCCCTGCATCAGGTCGGCGTTGGAGCCGGAACGCACGCCGCCGTCGACGTAGGTGCGGGTGCCGGTCGGGCCGTCGATCGGGATCGGCGGGTAGACGCACGGGACGGCACAGCTGGCGTTGACGGCGTCCTCGAGGCTCACGTCCGGTCGCTGACCGCGCGGCCCGAAGCAGGTCAGCTCGCCCGTGGCGACGTCGACGGCGGTCACGACGAAGTCACGGTCGGCCCAGGTGAGTCCGCCGATCCGCCTGGCGACCTGGTCGTAGCGCTCCTCGATCGACGGCGTGCGGCCCCGCTCTGCCGCGCGCACGGCGCGCTCGCCGAGGACGCGGCCGAAGCGGGTGAGGTCACCTCGCGACTGGAGCAGCGCCAGGGCGAAGCCGGCGACGACCCCCAGCCCGATGGAGGCCAGGTCCACCCCACCATCGCCCAGGTCGGCGGGCGGCAGGAGCTGGCGCCGGTAGAGCTCCTCGAGCCCTCCGGGGATCTCGGTGCTGGTGATCTGCGCACCGACGATGGAGCCGGCCGACGTACCCACGATCCGGTCGGCCGTCGTCAGGTCGACACCGGCCTCGGCCAGTCCGTGGAGCAGGCCGGTCTCCCAGGCGATGCCGGTGATCCCGCCTCCGCCGAGGACGAGCCCGCGCGAGCCGTCGGCGCCCGGCGCCGCCGAGGAGGCTGCTGCCGACTCAGTCATCGTCGCGCTTGAGCTTCTCGCCCAGCCACAGCTTCATGCTTCCGGCGAAGCCCGCGAGGTCGTGGACGAGCTTGCCCAGCGCGTCCTGGGTCTGCTCGAAGGCCGCGGAGTAGGACGATGCCGCCTCCTTCGCGGCATCGCTGACCTTGGCCTCGTCGTCGGTGCCACGTCGGGGGTAGCCGCCGGCGAGGTACGACGTGTACTCGCCCGAGTCGACCCAGCTGCGCAGCTCGGCGGCTCGCACGACGGCGAAGGGGTGGGTCTGGTTCTCGACGAGCAGCAGCTTGAGCACGGAGTCGCGCAGGTCCGCTGCGTCGAGGTACTCCTGGCCTTGAGCGAAGAAGGCGGTCGTGTCGAGGTCATCGAGGTGCCCGCCACTGGCCAGCTGCATGTGCACCCGGAACGCCGTCGCCGGGTCCTGCGTGGCGAGCAGCCCGGCGCGGTCGGCGGACAGCTCGGCCTTGCGCGACCACTCGTAGAGCGCGGCCAGGATCGCGCGCACCCCGAGCGCTCCGAGCGGGATCGCGTTGAGCACGCCCGTCATCGTGAGCAGCCGCTGGAGCAGGGTCCGGTAGACGGCGTGACCGCTGAGCGCGTGGCCGAGCTCGTGGCCGAGCACGAAGCGCAGCTCGTCCTCGTCGAGCAGGTCGACGAGCGCCGAGTTGAGGATGATGATGGGCTTGTTCATCCCGATGGTCATCGCGTTGAGCGTCGGGTTGGCCGAGACGTAGAGCTCGGGGACGTCCTCGGTGTCGAGCACCCGGGCGACGTCCTTGAGCAGGTAGTGCAGCGTCGCGAACTGGCGATCGTCCACGTGCACCGAGGACCCGAGATAGACCAGTCGCACCGCGCGCTCGTTGACGAAGCCCGACATCGCCTTGAGCACGGTGTCGAACCCCTTGAGCTTGCGCAGCGCGACCAGCGCACCGCGATCGGCGGGGTGCTCCCACGCGCGGGAGCTGATGTCGGTCAGGGTCGCCCGGGACCGGGCCGGTTGCGAGGTCACACCGACGACTCTGCCATGCCGGCCCTGGCCCGGACGGCGCTGCGGGCGCGCCACCGGTCAGGCAACCGGCGCCCCGTACTCGTCGACCGCCGTCGCCTTGACCGCCAACCACACCTCGCGGCCGGGGGCGAGTGCCAGCTCGACGGCCGCGTCGGGCGTCACGTCGGCGATCAGGCTCGGCCCCGCCTCCGTGGCGACCTGGACCCTCAGCGCGTCACCGTGCCGGGAGACCGACGACACCCGGCCCGACCAGCGCAACCGCGCCGACCCGGCTGGCTCGCCCAACGAGATCCCGACCGCCGAGGGTCGGAAGGCCCGCAGCCGTGCGCCGTCGCGCAGCACGTTGAGGCCGACGAGGCGGGCCACGTGCTCGGTGAGCGGGCGAGCGGCCACGTCGTCGGGCGCCCCTTCCTGCGCGACACTCCCGTCGTCGAGCACCAGCACCCGCGTGGCCAGCGCGAACGCGTCGAGGGCGTCGTGAGTCACCAGCAACGTCACGCCGGCGAAGGCGCGCAGGTGCTCGGCGAGCTCGAGGCGCAGCTCGGTGGCGACGCCCACGTCCAGGCCCGAGAACGGCTCGTCGAGGAGCAGTACGGCGGGCTCTGCGGCGAGCGCGCGGGCGAGGGCGACCCGTTGGGCCTGGCCGCCGGAGAGCTGGTGCGGCCGTCGTCCGCCGAGCTCGCCCACGCCGAACCGGTCGAGCCAGTCCTGCGCCACGGCGTACGACTCCCGTGCCGAGGCACCTCTGCTGCGCGGCCCGAACGCGACGTTGCGCAGCGCGGTCAGGTGCGGGAAGAGCTGCTGGCCCTGGAAGGCGAGCCCCACGCGGCGCTCGCGCACCAGTCGGGCCGGCGAGCCGGGCGCCGACCAGGTCTCGCCGGCGACGACGACCGTGCCGACGTCACCGAGGAGCCCGGCGACCGCGTGGAGCAGGGTGGACTTGCCGGCGCCGTTGGGCCCCAGGACGGCCACGACCTCGCCGGGCTCGGCGGCGAGCTGGGCCGTGAGCCGGCCGGGCAGGTCGACGTCGACGCGCAGCCCGAGATGCCGGGTCATGGCACCCTCAGCCAGCGTTCGCGCATCGCACCGAGCACGAGCACGGAGACGAGCAGCAGGATCAGGCTGAGCGTCCGGGCGACCGCCACGTCGCCCTGCAGCTCGGTGTAGATCAGCGACGGCATCGTCTGGGTGGTGCCGGGGAAGTTGCCGGCGAAGGTGATCGTCGCCCCGAACTCGCCCAGGGAGCGCGCCCACGCCAGCGCACAGCCGGCGAGCAGCCCCGGCAGCGCCAGCGGCAGCGTGACCCGACGGAACGTCGTCCACCGGCCCGCCCCGAGCGTGGCCGCGACGGCGTCGTAGCCCGCCCCGGTCGAGCGGAACGCTCCTTCCACGGCGAGCACGAAGAACGGCATCGCGACGAAGGCGTGGGCGATCACCACGGCCGTCAGCGTGAACGGGATCGTTACCCCGGTCAGGTCGCGGACCGTGCCGCCGATCAGCCCGTTGCGCCCCAGGGCCGAGGCGAGCGCGACGCCGGCCACGACGGGCGGGAGCACGAGCGGCACCACCACCAGCGCCCGCAGGACCGAGCGACCCGGGAAGTCGACGCGCGCCAGCAGCCAGGCGAGTGGCGTGCCGACGACCACGCAGATGCCGACCGTCGCGGCCGACGTCAGCGCACTGATCCGCAACGCGTCGCGCACCTCCTGGGTGCCCAGCAGCGGCCACAGGTCGGACCACGGCGTGTCGACGACGAGGGCGACGAGGGGTACGACGAGGAACACCGCGGCCAGCGCGGCCGGGACCAGCAGCAGGACCGGTGGTCGGCCGAGCGCCGGCGCCGAGCGCGCGGGGGCGGCCCTCACGGCGTACCGAATCCGGCGTCGGCCAGGATCGCCCGCCCCTGTGTGGAGAGCACCAGGCCGACGAAGTCCTGGGCCAGGGCAGGCTCGCGGACCTGCTCGAGGATCCCGACCGGGTACTGGAGCACCTCGGAGTCGGCCTTCGGGATCTCGATGCTCTGCACGTCGTCCCCGGCGGCGGTCGCGTCGGTGACGTAGACGAGCCCGGCGTCGGCCTCGTCCGCGGCGACCTTGGCGAGCACGGCCTTGACGTCGGTCTCCAGGCTGGCCGGGTCCGCGGTGATCTCGTTGCTGGCCAGCAGAGAGGCGCCGACCTTGCCGCACGGGGCCGTCTCGACGCAGACGACGTAGTCGACGCCCGGTTGGTCGAGGTCGGCGAACGTCGTGATGCCAGCGGGATTGCCTGGCGGCACCACCAACGTCATCACGTTGGTCGCGAACGTCGTCGGCCCGTCCGGCACGGCTCCGCCGTCGACCGCGTCCTGCATCGTCGAGGTGTCGGCCGTGGCCAGCACGTCGGCGGGCGCTCCCTGGACGGCCTGCCCGGCCAGGGTGGCCGAGGAGTCGAAGGCGAGGCGCACGTCGACACCGGGGTTGGCCTCCTCGAAGGCCGCCGCCAGCTCGGTGAACGTCTCGGTGAGCGAGGCAGCCGCCAGGACCGTGAGCTCGGCGCCCTCACCTCCCGTCCCACCCGAGGACGCGTCGTCCCCGCACGAGCTCAGCCCCGCTACGAGGACGACGAGCACCAGCGCGGCTGAGCCCGGCCGCCTCACGGGGTCTCCACGACGACGTTGGTCGACTTCACCGAGGCGACGACCCGCGACCCCGGCGCGAGGGCGAGCTCGTCGGCCGCCTCCGCGCTCAGCAGCGACACCAGCCGGTAGGGACCACAGATCATGTCGACCTGGGCCATCACGGTGTCCTTCTTGACCGCCACCACGATCCCGGCGAGTCGGTTGCGCGCACTGACCGCCGAGGCCCGGGTGCCGTCCCGGTCCGGCTCGTCCGCCAGGGTCCGGGCCAGCTCGGCGAGGTCCGCCCCGGCGATCTCGGCCGGTCCGGCTCCTCGCGTGGCCGGCACCCGTCCGGAGTCGATCCACCGGCGCATGGTGTCGTCGCTGACCCCCAGGACCTGGGCGGCTTCCGCAACTCGGTAGGTACTCACGCTGGAAGTATGCCGCATCTGCGGCTTCTGGGCGGGGGGCGTGCGGGCTGACCTCGGTGGTCCCCGGTGGTGGCGCCCCGCGGTGGGTCACCTGGCTCCTCGGGTGGGCCCTGGTGGTTCCGGTGGTGGGGGCGCGCGCGTAGCCGACCTGCTCCCGCCGTCAAGGATCGCCTGCGGCGCCCGCTGCGCGGCACCTTCGGTGTCCTTGACTGCGGGACCCGGTAGGTCGGCTGGTACGGCGCACGGGGCGGAGCCCCCTCGCTGGCGCTCGGCGGCGCCGCCCGCGCAAGCGCGGCCCCACCCGTCCCACGGGTCACATGGCCTCGTC
>NZ_JAPYPS010000033.1:28803-38918 GCF_029937575.1 Nocardioides sp. | reverse complement strand
ATGGTTCGCATCCTTCCAACTCAAAAGGATGCGGCATCAAACCTGTGGCGCTTCACATCGCTTCTTGGACCGCGTCGGCGCCGTGACCCTCGGGCAGGTGGAGCAGCATCACGAACCGCGAGGACCGCTCGACCAGGGTCCCGATCGCCGACTTGTTCGCGGTGCCGCAGATCAGGTCGCCCTCCCAGTGGCCCGGTACGGCGCGGTCGGCGACCTCAGCAGGGCGTTCGCTGATGTTGACCATCCCGGCGAACCGGGACTGCCGCTCGCCACTGAGGCGACGCGGACGCCGCATGGCACGACCGGTACGCAGACGTTTGTGCAGGTCGCGGCGCAGCTCGCCGCGGCCCTGGACGTACAACGCCTTGTAGATCGTCTCGTGCGACACCCACATCTCCGGATCCTCGGGGCACTCGATCCTCAACTGTGCCGCAACCTGACGCGGTGACAAGTCATCGACGCCGATCAGGTGCTGGACCCGCTCACGCAGCACCGGGCGGGCCGCGAGCCGCGTCAACCGGCCACCAGCCGCTGCCGTGGCGCGCTTCTCGGCCCACCGCTGGGCACCGTGCGCGGTGTAGGAGTTCGGCCCGCGAAACCACCGCCCACGCTGACGTATCGACGTCTTACGTGCGTGTGGTCGGGCTCGGTAGGTCGCTCGGCTGTTGCGGTCGAGCTCGCGCTGGACCGTCGAGGCCGCCCGGTCCAGGCCACGCGCGATCGCACGGATCGAGAGGTCCAGGTGCATCCCGACCTGGATCTGGATGCGTTCCTCGAGCGAGAGGTACCGGCCCTTGGGCGCCGGCGCGAACACGAAGTAGGGGGTCACGCCACCAACCTGGCGTGCCCACTTCGGTCCGGTCGCCTCATTGAGCCCGAGTCGCGCAGCAGCTTGCTTGTAACTCGCGCCGTCACGGACCGATAGCCAGAACTCCCGGCGCTCTGCCCGGATCGCCCACCGTGTCATCGACATCCTCCTCAGCTAGGAGGTGTTGCGTCCGACCCTTGACCCCGCCACTCACCGCTGCAGTCCCTCGGTCTCGGCGTCTACCTGGTGCAGGCGCAGGCCAGCTCGCTCCTCCCCGAGGACTACCAGCTGCCCGACGTCGACCAGGAGGACCTCGAGGGGCAGAGCGCGCTGCAGCTGCTCACGGCCGCGGAGGAGCTCACCCGGCCGCTCCCGGCCCACCGCCCCGACTTGGTCAACGGCTCCCAGCTGGTGGTCGACCTGTGCGACCTGATTCGGGAGGCACGCGACCTTGGATGCTGACCGCCGGCGCGGCTTCGCCGACGTCGACGACGCGCTCTTCGACACCACGCAGATCCCGCTCACCTCTCGGGACATCCGCACCGTCGGCGAGCTGCTGCACGACGTCGACCACACGGCGCGCCACTTGCTGATGGACGTCGCCGGCGACGACGCCGGCCGGCTCCTCCACGGCTGGCCCGACCTGGTCACGGCCGCGGCGTCGCTGTGGAGCAGCCTGCCCGGGCAGGGATTCGGGGCAGGCGCGCACACCCGCGATGAACCCATCACCCGCCTGGTCTCGGTCGGGGACGCGATCGGCAGGAGTTTGCGCAGCAGCAGCTGGCCACCGGCGAGCCGGCCCGATCGGCGCATGACTCAGATGACCAGGACCCTCGGTCACGCCGGCGACCTGGTGCACCGCTACGGCGCCGACATCCCGGTCCAGCGCGCCGAGAGCTTCCGCGACCTCGAGGCCGCTCGCGCCCGGATCATGCACGCCCTGTACGTCAGCGCCCACGCCGTCGGTGTCTCCCTGCACCAGCACGGCCACAGCCGGTACCGGGCCGCGCTCGGCACCAACCGGCCCATCGAGCTCAACCGGCGTCACTCCCCCTACGCCGTACCGCCGACCACCGAGTGGATCCGCCGCATGGCCGTCTCCGAGGCGGCCGCGGGCAGGTACCTCGACGGACGGTTCACCCAGGCGCTCCGGGGCGAAGCCAACCGACCGATCGAGGACGACACCCGGATCTCCCAGGCCCTCGCCGGGTGGGACATCCAGGCCCACCGCACCCTCGCCTCCGACGCATGGCCGACCAACATGGTCCTCATCACCCGCACCCAGGGCCTCATCGCCGGCGCCGCCATGGTGCTAGTCGACGCCGCACAGCACGCCGGCCACCTCGAGCCCAATGACCGGCTCTCACCGGCGATCGCCGAGGCCGGCCGTGCCTGGAGCAACCTCGCCAGCCGCTGGGGCGACCTAACTGCCACAAATGCTCGTCTTGACCCCGACCTGATGCGCACGGCCGCCGAAGTTCGTGCCGCCTACCGCGAGCTGACCCACGCCTCCACCACCATGGCCAGCCTCGACGTCATAGCCAACATGCCAGGACTGAAACGCGGCACCGGCGCGACCCTCCATGCCCTCGAGTCCGCGTCCGAGCTCGCCTACGTCGTGGCCGAGAAGTCCGATGTCCCAGGTCTCACCGGGCCGGCACGGGCGCTCTCCATCCGTGCCCACAACGACATCGAGCTCGGCCTGGCCGCCCCCCATCCCGATGGCGACGTCGTCTGGGTCTCGCCCGCCGACATCCTTGCCCAGCGCCCCGTCCCAGTGCCGCGGCCGGTACGGGACGCCTTGCGTACGGCGAGTACGGCAACCGCGTCAGCTACATCCAACGCGGCAGCATCTGCCATGCTCGCGCAAGCCAACCGCGGCGGCCATCGCCCTGTCTCGCTCTCTCCTTCTCAGCCGGTTGTGGCGAACGCGCAGGAGGACCGGCACTTCACGTCAGCGCCTTCGCCCGACCGCGGCGGGCAACGCAGGAAATCCACAAGCTGCACTGATCGCTCCGAACCAGTCCGGCCACTTAGGTGACCATCAGACACGAGGTGGGCGACGACAACCTAGATCCACCGCGGCAGGTCGGAGGAGACAAGAGATGGAGAAGGTGGAGGAGATCCTCAGCATCAGTGAGGTCACCGAACGCTGGTTACCCGGGAACGCGAACGCAGCCGCGCGGATATGGGCACAGACATGAGTGAGCAAGAGACGGTACGTCCTGTCGAACCACGCCCGATAGCGCGTGGCGGGCTCGCACTCATCCCAGCCACCGTGAACATTGCCCAAGCGGCTGCCTACATAGGGATCGCGAAGTCGACGCTCTATACGTGGCGCACACGCCGCCCCGGGTTCGGACCGCGCGCAGTGAAAGCGGGCGGCGCACTGCGGTACCGCCGTTCGGATCTCGATGCATGGATCGAGGCCCACGCCGAAGCGCTCGACCTCGACCCCGAACTGGAGGTCGAGGACGACGAGCATGGATCGAAGCGTGGCAAGACTCCCGCACCCCACGCGCTAGGTTCCATGTCAAGACAGTCTCGTCCGCGACGTCGGTAGCGCTCAACCGTCACAGAGGAACACCCATGGCTCGCCCTACGCTTCCCATCGGAACCTTCGGGAGCATCACGACGAAGGAGGTCCGCCCTGGCGTCTACCGCGCGCGGACCCGCTTCAGGGATTTCGACGGCGTCACCCGCGAGATCACTGGGACTGGCCGAAGCTCAGCGGCCGCAGAACGGGAACTGAAAGCCAAGATCGCCGACCGCAGTGCTCCTGCTGGAGACCTAATCGGCCCCGATATGAGAATCAGCCAAGTGGCCGACATCTGGGTGTCGCTCTACCGTGCCGAACAACGCTCCGAAGCGACCACAGCGAACGAATATCAGCGCATCATCGAGAACGTCATAAACCCAGCGATCGGCAACGTGCGGCTACGGGAGGCGACAGCTGGGCGCCTGGAACGGCTCATCAAGGCCCAGGAGTCGCACAGCCGGCGCAAGAAGACCAAGACCGTCCTCAAGATGATGTTCGATGCCGCGGTCATCGACGATGCGCTTCCGGCCAACCCGGTCGCCTCGACGTCGCGACTCCGGGGCCAGAAGAAGGAAGTCCAAGCCCTCTCAGTGGAGGACCTCAACGCAGTGCGTTCTGCCGTGGAAGCGTGGATGACGAAGAAGCGGCCCGGCCCAAAGCCGAACAAGGACATGCCCGACATCGTCGACCTCTTACTCGCGACCGGTTGCCGGATCGGAGAGGTGCTGGCCATCCGTTGGAGCGACATCGACTTCGCCGCGACCCCGCCGACGGTCTCTATCTCCGGGACGATCAAAACCGAGACCGGAAAGGGAACCTACCGGAAGCCGAAGCCGAAGACTGACGCCTCGCAACGCAGCATCGCGATTCCGCCGTTCGCTGTCGGTGTACTGATGAGACGGCGCGTCGAACAGCCCGCGAACCACTACAACGCGGTCTTCGCTACGCGGAACGGCACCTGGCACCAGGTCGGCAACATCGAGCGGCGCTGGCGCACAATTCGAGCGGACTCGGGTTTCGAGTGGGTAACGCCGCACACCTTCCGCAAGACGGTCGCGACGTTGATCGATCGTCTCGTCGACTCCGGTACAGCGGCTCGCGTCCTCGGACACAGCTCGGACGCGATCACCAAAGAGTTCTACATCGAGAAGGACCGGTTGGTGCCCGACGTGAGCCACATCCTTCAGTCCTTCGCCGGCAAGGCATCGTCGCCCTCTTCGGCCGACTGAACGACTCACTTATCGTCTGTCCTTTGTCACCCGTGACGTTTGACCCGATCGCCACAGCCGCGAACTGTCAGACCTTCGGGGCATCCGAATCGAAAGCCACCGCCGACAGTTTTCGGGGAGTAAACGGGGAATAGGGCAATCTGGTTCAAGAAACCAAGTGGCCCCTGATCTGCGTTTCCGCAGGTCAGGGGCCACTTTTTTTGTAGCGGGGGCAGGATTTGAACCTGCGACCTCTGGGTTATGAGCCCAGCGAGCTACCGAGCTGCTCCACCCCGCGTCGGTGAACAGAACGTTACCGGGTCGGGGTGGAGCAACCAAATCGAGTTGCTGAGAGGTGGCTCACGGTCCTGGTTGCGAGGTTTCGTCGACGGCCCCGCCTGGCGGCTCGACCTGCTCAGCCTTCGTCGTTGGTGTCGCGCTGCTCGAGCCGGTCGCGTAGGTCGACGACCTGGGCGAGCAGCTCCTGGGCCTTGGCGACCTGGCGCTGGTAGACGCCGAGGTTACCGTTGGACAGGGCGGTGTCGGCCTTGTCGAAGGCCTCCAACGCGTCGTCCAGGGCCGCATCGAGGCGGCCCTGCAGCGTGCCGGGCTCCGGCTCCGGCTCCGGCTCCGGGTCGGGCTCCGGGTCCTCGCCGGGGTCGGGCACGATCGGGTCGGTGCCGGAGCCGAACAGGTCCTGGATCGCGTTCTGGAACGTGGTGCCGTAGCCGATGTCGTCGCCGAACTTGACCTGGACGAAGCGCAGCTCGGGATAGCTGGCGTCGGTGACCTGTCGCGAGACGTAGACCGGCTGGACGTACATCAACCCGTCGTTGATCGGGAAGGTCAGCATGTTGCCGTAGGTGACGCGGGCACCGGAGTTCTTCAGCGGCAGCAGCGCCTCGTTGATGCGCTGGTCGGAGATGAAGTCGTTGGCGACCTGTCCGGGCCCGGACGTCTGGTCGCCGTCGGTGGCCTCGGCGTCGTTGAGCCGCAGCACGCTGATCTTGCCGTACTCGCCCGAGTCCGCATCGGAGTTGACCGACACGAAGGAAGCGAGGTTGTTGCGGCGGAACGGCACGTAGACCGACGTCAGCGAGAAGTTGGAGGCGTCCGCTCCTCCGACGAAGAGTCGGTACGGCGCCTGGAAGACGCCCGGGGCCTGCGGGTCCTCGGGGACCGCCCAACGGTCGTTGAACTCGTACCAGTCGCTGGCGTCCTCGACGTGGTAGCGCGCGTACTGGTAGCGCTGCACCTTGAAGAGGTCCTCGGGGTAGCGCACGTGGGCGAGCAGGTCGTCGGACATCGCCGAGCGCGGCTCGACGGTGCCCGGGAAGGCGCCCATCCACGAGCGCAGCAGCGGGTCCTCCTCGTCCCAGGCGTAGAGCGTGACCGCACCGGTGTAGGCGTCCACGGTCGCCTTGACCGCGTTGCGCATGTAGTTGATCTCGTCGGTCGGCAGCGTCTGGATGCCGGTCTGCACCTGCAGCGCGTCGTCGGTCATCTCCTCGAACGACTCACGCTGGGCCAGCGGGAAGCGGTCGGTGGTGGTGTAGCCGTCGAGGATCCAGGTGATCTTGCCGTCGACGATCGCCGGGTAGACGTCGCTGTCGACGGTCAGCCACGGCGCGACCTTCTCCACGCGAGTGGTGGGGTCGCGCTCGAAGAGCACGCTCGAGTTGCCGTTGACACGACCGGAGAGCAGGAAGTTGGGCTCCCCGAACTTGATCGCGAACATCAGCTGGTTGAACGTGCTGCCGACCGAGGCGTCACCAGGACCGTCGAAGGTCGTGGTCGAGCCGAGGTCGGAGCCGGGCACCGGCAGGTTGAGCTCGATGTCCTCGGCGTCCTCGGCGGACTTGCCGACCACCGAGTAGTCGGGGCTCTTCTCCCCGTAGTAGACGCGGGTCTCGAAGTCTCCGAGCTCGGCGGAGATGTCGACCTCGTCGTTGTTGATGCCTTGCGCCCACTCCAGGCCACCGGAGGACGACGGCGCGTCGGCGCCGGTGTCGGAGGTGACGGCGTTCTCGGCGTCGCGCTGGTTGGCGTAGGCGGCGATGATGCCGTTGCCATGGGTGAACACGGTGTGCAGGTTGGACCAGTTGCGCGCGTCGGGGCTCAGGCCGTCCTGGTCGAGCTCACGCACGCCCAGCACGATCGCCCGGTCGGAGCCGTTGAGCTCGTAGCGGTCCACGTCGAGCACCTCGGCGACCGAGTAGTAACCGCGCTCCTGCTGGATGTTCTCGAACGCCGGCGAGACCTGCTTGGGGTCGACCAGCGGCACCGAGCTGAGCAGCGGCGCCAGCTGGGAGGCGGTCGCGTCGAGCGAGGTGTTGGGCGAGTACGGCGTCAGCTCGACGTCCTCGAGGTCGTAGGCGGCCTGCGTCGACTCGATGTTGCGAGCGATGTAGGGCTCCTCCTTGTCGGCCTCGGAGGGCTTGACCTGGAACTGCTGCACGATCGCCGGCCAGATCATCCCGAGCAGGATCGCCGAGAGCACGAGCAGACCGAGCCCCATCGTCGGCAGCTGCCACGTGCGGCGCCACACGTTGAGGAAGAACAGGATCGAGCAGATCACCGCCACCCCGATGAGGATGTTCTTGGCCGGCAGGACGGCGTTCTCCGCGGTGTAGTTCATCCCGGTGAAGAGCGAGTTGTTCTGGTTGACCAGGTCGAAGCGGTCCAGGTAGTAGTCGACGCCCTTGGCCAGGACGAAGAGCCCGAGCAGGACCGACAGCTGGGCCTGGGCCGCCGGCGAGAGGCGGTCGGAGCCGGCCTGCAGCCGCAGCCCGCCGTACAGGTAGTGGGTGACGAGCGCCCCGATGATCGCGATCACGAAGACCGCCATCGAGAAGTCGACGATGAAGTGCACCCACGGCAGGTCGAAGACGTAGAAGCCGATGTCGCGGTTGAAGTAGGGGTCGTCCTGGCCGAAGGACTGCCCGTTGCGCCACATCAGGTAGGTGCGCCAGTTGCTCATCCCCGAGGCCCCGGCGAAGGCACCGACGACCAGCGCCACGCCGAGCACGACCCACACCCGGATCGGGGTGATCACGTCGCGGTAGCGGTCGAGGTTGGTCTGCTCTCGCGAGTTGGGCCGGAAGAGCGGCCGGAACCGGTAGGCGAGGTAGATGTTGAGCGCGACGATCCCACCCAGCACCGCACCGAAGACCAGGAAGAGCCCGATCCGGGTCCACAGCAGCGTGCTGAAGACGTTGCCGTAGCCGACCGACTGGTACCACAGGCGGTCGGTGTAGATCGAGGAGAACCCGGTCAGTCCGAAGATCGCCACGATCACCACGACCGCGGTGATCAGCAGGGCACGCGACCGCCTCGGCGGTGCCTGTCGCGGGGGCGGCGTTGCCCTCGGGTCGTCGTCGAACAGCTCACTCACGGCTTCTCCTCCGGCGGCTCAACGAGAGCCGCTCGATCATGGTCGTCATGCGGGTGGTCGGGATCGTGCGGTTCGTGCGGGGCATCGGTCGGGGACGCGGTCAACGTCTCGCGGAGCAGGGTCAGCAGCCCGGGGACCAGGTCGATCCCGCCGACGACCGAGGAGTCCTCGTCGTGGGCGCGCAGGCGCAGGGCGCAGTACGTCGATCCGCTGCGGGTGGCGCCGGCCACGATCCGGACCTCCTGGCGGTCGGGGTGCTCGCGCGCGAAGGCGCGCGCCTGCACCGGATCCTCGGGCAGCGTGGCGTCGGAGCCGGGTGGGAGCACCAGGCGCTCGACCATGGCGGCGCACCCGGCCACGCCCGTGGGCCACTCGATCGACTCCAGCACACCCTCGAGCGGCTTGCTGGGGTCCATTTGGTCCTGCTCGACGGCAGTCAGGGAGCCCTCCTCGGCAGCAGCGTCCAGGCCCATCGCGCTGGCCAGGGCCGGCTCCTGCCGGACGAGCGCCGCGGTGTCGACCAGGGCGTAGAGCCGCGCCGGCTGGTCCCAGCCGTCGCCGGAGAGGTGCTGCTCGATCTCGAGGATCGCGCTGGCCAGGGCCGGATCGGCGTCGAGGTCTCCCCAGCGCGGGTCCGCGGTCAACGCCTCGTCGGGCTGGTCGAGCCCGGCCGGTCCCGGACGGTCGTCGTGCTCACTCATGCCGCGTCCTCGCAGGAGGGGAGGTCGGCAGCACTCGGGTCGGCGGTGTAGGCCTCGAGCGCCAGGCGCACCTCGTGCATGGTGCTGGCCCGGACCAGCGTCATGTCACCGGCGTCGGCGCCCAGGGCGTCGGCGCAGTTGCCCTCGGGCACCAGGAACAGCTCGGTGCCCTCGGAGCGTGCGCCGGCGATCTTCTGCTGGATGCCGCCGATCGAGCCGACCGAGCCGTCCGGGGCGATCTCGCCGGTGCCGGCGACGCGCGCTCCCCCGGTCAGTGACCCGGGCGTGATCGTGTCGTAGACGGCAAGGGAGAAGATCAGTCCGGCGCTGGGGCCACCGATGTTGTCGGAGATGCTGATCTTCACGTCGAACGGGAAGTCGTAGTCGTAGCCCGGCGTGATCCCGATGAGCAGCCGCTGCTTGCCCTCGATCGTCTCCTCGGTCGGGGTGACCTCGACGCTCCGCTGCTTGCCGGCGCGCTCGATCCCGATCGTCAGCGGCTCCCCCGGCTCGCTCTTCTGGATCTCGCGGCGCAGCACCGTGTCGTCAGGCGTCTCGGTGCCGTTGATGCTCTCGAGATGGTCGCCGACTTTCAGGACACCGTCGGAGGCGGCTCCCGCGGTCACTGCGGCGACCTGGAGCACCTGCGGCACCTCGATGCCGTCCTCGGTGAGCGCGACGTAGACCGCGTCGTCCTGCGAGGTCGCCATCTGCACGGCGCCCTCCTCGCGGCTGCTCTCGGCGGTCTCGCCGTCCTGGTGCACCGAGGAGTAGGGGTAGACGGCCTCGTCGCCGTCGAACCACATCGCCATCAGCCGGCCCAACGACAGGTACGCCGTGTCCGGCGGGTCCCCGGCCGGCGAGACGCGCACCGTGGTCATCCGCAGCTGGCCGGTGTCGCGGTACACCTCGTGGCCGTCGACCTGGACCACCTCGGCGTCGTTGCCGTCCTGGCCGAGCACGTCGATCGTGCCGCCGGGGGCGAACGTCGCGAACGGGAGGCCCTGGAAGGCTGCGAAGACGAGCAGCGCGAGCACGGCCGGGACGGCGACGACCGCGGCGATGAGGCGCTGGTTCATGGCCCAACCCTCTCATTGCGGGCCAAGGAGCGGCCCGCGAGGTTCAGGCGGCAGGTGGCCGGCGACGGATTGCGACGCCCGTGCTGCGATCCGGAGGGCGCGGCGCGACGGCATAGCCCGGCATCGGGCGGGTTCGCGCCCACGGTCGCCAGCGGCTCGGCTGGGGGTCCAGGGCGGCGCCCAGCCGACGTACGGCCTCGTCGCGGTCGACTTCGCCGCGGCTCTCGCGGCCGAGCCACGTCACCCACACCATGGCGACCAGCGTCACCGCGACGGGAGGAAGGAGCCACAGGACGACCATGGCTCCCAGACTAGGTCGGCGGCCGGCTCACCGGGTTTCGACACGCTCGGTCGCGAACTCGTTCCTCGCTCGCGCTCGCTGCTCA
>NZ_JAPYPS010000033.1:0-28703 GCF_029937575.1 Nocardioides sp. | reverse complement strand
CCACCATCGATCACACCGGCTCCGCCGTCGTGATCACGGCGTGCCGACCCACTCGTCGGAGCCGTCGACGAAGACCTGGTGCTTCCAGATCGGGACCGTCGACTTGAGGGTGTCGATCAGGTCACGCGAGGAGTCGAAGGCGACACCGCGGTGAGCCGCGGCGGTGCCGATGATCACGGCGATGTCGCCGATGTCGAGGTGGCCGGTGCGGTGCACGGCCGAGACGCCGTGCACGTCGTGGCGTCCGGCGACCTCGACGCACACGTCGCGCAGCCGGTCCAGGGCGCTCGGGTGCGCGGAGTAGTCCAGACCCGAGACGTCGCGACCGCCGTCGTGGTCGCGGACCCGCCCGACGAAGAGCGTGACACCGCCGTCGACGTCCTCGTCCAGGCTGTCCAGCACCTCCGTGACGTCGAGCGGCGTCTCGCGGATCGCCACGAGTCGCACTGCTTCCGGGGTGGTGTCGCTGCTCACGTCGGCGACCCTACCGGCGCCCCCGAGCAGCAGTGACCAGCGCTGACCGGCGTTGGCCGAACGGCGTACCGTGGGGCTCATGAGCGACGACCCGCGCAACGGCCCCGACGACACCCCCGGGGACGACGCGAACCCGTTCAAGGGGACGCCCTTCGAGCAGTTCTTCTCCGGCGGTGCCGGCGGCATGGGCGGCATGGGCGGCATGGACCTCAACGCGCTCGCCGGCATGTTCGGCGGCCAGGGAGGCCAGGGAGCCGGCGGGATGCCCGACCTGGGGGCCCTCTTCGGCCAGCTGCAGTCGATGATGCAGCCCTATGACGGCGCCCTCAACTGGGACGTCGCCACCGATCTCGCCCGCAAGTCCGTCGCTGCCTCCCCCGACCCCTCGCCCACCTCCGCACAGGCCGGGGCCGTCGCCGACGCCGTGCGCCTGGCCGACCACTGGCTCGACGAGGTCACCGGCTTCCCGAGCGGTGTCACCTCCACCGCGGCGTGGAGCCGCGCCGAGTGGATCGTCAACACGCTCGACGTGTGGAAGGTGCTCGTCGAGCCCGTGGCCGAGCAGTCGGTCAAGGGCATCGGCAACGCCCTCCCCGCCGAGGCCCAGGCAGCCGCCGGCCCGATCCTGGGCATGGTCGGGAAGGCGGTCGGCGCGATGCTCGCCTCTCAGGTCGGGTCCGGGATCGGCGTCCTGGCCGGCGAAGTGCTCGGCACCTCCGACATCGGTCTTCAGCTGAGCGCTCCCGGCAAGGCGGCCCTGGTCCCTGCCAACGTGACGGCCTTCGCCGACGGGCTCGACGTGAGCGAGGACGACGTCCTGCTCTACCTGGCGCTGCGCGAAGCAGCCCACATGCGTCTCTTCGCCCACGTGCCGTGGCTGCGTGAGCACCTCATCGGCGCCGTCACCGACTACGCCGGCGGTGTGGAGATCAACGCCGAGGCCCTGCAGCAGCGGATGGAGGAGCAGCTGCGCGGCGTCGACCCCGCCAACCCGGAGTCCATGCAGCAGCTGCTCGAGGGTGGTCTCTTCGACCTCCCCCGCTCTCCCGCTCAGGCCGCCGCCCTCGAACGCCTCGAGATCGCCCTCGCCCTCGTCGAGGGCTGGGTCGACGAGGTGGTCGGCCAGGCGACTGCCGAGCGGATGCCCGCAGCCGGCAAGCTGCAAGAGCTCGTACGACGTCGGCGCGCGGCCGGCGGTCCGGCCGAGCAGACCTTCTCGGCCCTGGTCGGCCTGGAGCTGCGACCTCGCCGCCTGCGCGACGCCTCCACCCTGTGGGCCTCGCTGCGCACCCGGCAGGGACCCGAGGCCCGCGACGGGGTCTGGACCCACCCGGACCTGCTGCCGACCTCCTCCGACCTCGACGACCCGTTGGGCTTCCGCGAGGACGCCACCGCGCCCACCGACCTGGACGCCGCCGACTTCGACGCCGAGCTGCGCAAGCTGCTCGACGGCGACCAGTCCGACGAGTGAGCGACCTCCACTCCGACGCCCTCGCCACGCTGGGCTCCTGGTCCGCGCCCGATCCGGACCAGGAGCAGCTGCGGCGTCGCTACGTGGCGCACCTGCAGGCCCACCCGGATGGCATGCAGCGCTCGTGCCGGCCCGATCACCTGACGGCGAGCACCCTGGTGCTCAGCGCCGATCATCGCCAGGTGCTGCTGACCCTGCACGCCAAGGCGGAGCGGTGGTTCCAGCTCGGCGGGCACTGCGAGCCCGACGACCATCGGCTCGTCGACGCCGCCACCCGAGAGGCGCGCGAGGAGTCCGGCCTGCCCGGTCTCGTGCTCGACGCGGTCCCGCTGCAGCTGAGCGAGCACGAGGTGCCCTTCTGCCGCCCTCCCGCCGGCACCGATCCCGACGGCCGGGTGGTGCATCACCTCGACGTGCGCTTCCTGGCAGTGGTGGCGGCGGACGCCGTACCCGCGATCAGCAAGGAGTCGCTCGACGTCCGCTGGTGGCCGGCCGGTGCCCTGCCCGACCCGGAGCCCGAGCTGCTCGACCTCGTGCGGCTGGCCCGGGCCCGGGTCGGAGTCAGTCCCGGAACTCCTGGGGAGGACTGATCCGCGCGCCCTCCGACCACCCCAGCAGGTAGCCCTGGGCCTTGCGGGACTTCGGGTAACGGTCCACCCATGCCCAGAACTTCTCGTCGTGGCTCGGCTCCAACAGATGGGCCAGCTCGTGCACCAGGACGTAGTCGATCACCCAGCCGGGCATCGCCTGGAGCCGTTCGGAGAGCCGGATGCTGCGCTCCCCCGGCGTGCAGGACCCCCAGCGTGAGTGCTGGTTGGAGACCCACCGCACCGACTCGGGCGTCGCCAGACCACCGAGGTAGGCATCGCTGAGCTTGAGCGCCCGGTCGAGCAGATCCGCGTCGGTCAGGGCCGCGCGCTCCTCGGCCTTGAGGACCTTCTTGACCATCGAGGCGACCCACTCGGCCTCGTCGTCGGCCGTGAAGGAGGCCGGGATCAGCACGACGATGCGCTCGCCGTCGCGGTAGGCCGAGACCGTTCGGCGTCGCCGCTTGGAGCGGCGTACCTCCACGTCCGGCGTGACCATGACACAGCAAACTAACGCCAAACTACGGGTTGGCCCACTCCATCAGTCGCTCGCGCGGCCACGTGTTGACGATCCGGTCCGCCTCGATCCCGGCTTCCTCGGCCCGCTCGCAGCCCAGCACGAGGAAGTCGAGCTGCCCCGGGGCGTGGGCGTCGGAGTCGATCGAGAAGAGGCAGCCGGCGTCGCGGGCCACGGCAAGCAGGTCCGACGGTGGGTCGCGGCGCTCGGGCCGGGAGTTGATCTCGACGGCCACGTCGTGCTCGGCGCAGGCTTCGAAGACCGCCCGGGCGTCGAACGTCGACTGCCCTCGCGTCCCGCGGTTGCCGGTCACCAGCCGCCCCGTGCAGTGCCCCAGCACGTTGGTGCGCGGGTTGCGCACCGCGGCGACCATCCGCCTCGTCATGGGAGCCGCCTCCATCTTGAGCTTGGAGTGGACGCTCGCGACACGAACGTCGAGGCGCGCGAGCAGGTCGTCGGCCTGGTCGAGCGACCCGTCGTCGAGGATGTCGACCTCGATCCCCTTGAGCAGCGTGAAGCCGGACCCGACGTCGGAGCCGAGGTGTTCGTTGACGGCGTCCACGACGCCCAGCTGGCGCGAGAGACGCTCGGCCGAGAGCCCCCGGGCCACCTTGAGCCGCGGCGAGTGGTCGGTGAGGACCAGGTAGTCGTGCCCCAGCTCGATCGCCGTCATCGCCATCTCCTCGATCGGCGAGCCGCCGTCGGACCAGTCGGAGTGGGAGTGCAGGTCGCCACGCAACGCTGCGCGCAGGTCGGCGCCGCCGTCGGTGAGCGGACCGGCGTACTGCGCCTCGAGGCTCGCCAGCCGATCGGGCACCTCGCCGCGGACGGCGGCGGCGATCACCTTCGCCGAGCTCGCACCCACCCCGGGCAGGGCGACGAGGGTGCCCTCGTCGACGGCTCGCGCGACGTCGGCCTCGCCCAGCGGCAGGATCGCCGAGGCAGCACCACGGAACGCCTTGACCTTGTAGGTGTCCTCGCGAGCGCGCTCGAGCAGGAACGCGATCCGGCGCAGGGCGGCGACCGGACCGGCGTCGTACTCGGTGTTGTTGGTCGTTCCGTCGGACATTTTTCCTCTCCACAGTCAGTGGATGACATCCTCGCAGGTCAGCGCCGTACGGCGGGCAGCCGCCGCAGGTTTTCCACAGCCCTCTCCCGGACTCCTCCACGGGATCGACTACCCGTGCACAGGGTTATCCACAGGCTGCTCCACAGGGCGACCGGCGGGTGGATTGACCGCGGCCCACGCGACTCCCTAGGTTGTCGTCTCAGACGAGGCCTCCGGGCCATCCGGTGATGCTCGCAGGGGAAGGCGAGCGTCACCACGGTGGCCCGGGGGTCTCTTCTTCTGTCCCGGGTCCGGATCGGCCTCAGCGCCCGCTGAACCGCGCGGGACGCTTCTCCTGGCTCGCCGCGATGCCCTCCTGGAGGTCCTCGGTGGCCATCGTGATGGGTTGGGCCAGCGCCTCCCACTGCAGCGCCGAGTCGAGGTCGCGGTGGCCACCCTCGGCCAGGGCGAGCTTGGTGAGCTTGGTGGCGATCGGTGCGTTGGCGGCCACGTCGGCGGCGGTCGCAAGCGCCTCCTCCAGGAACCCCTCGCGCGGCAGCACCCGCGAGACGAGGCCGAGGCGCAGCGCCTCCTCCCCCTGCACCAGCCGCCCGGTGAGGAGCAGGTCGCGCGCGGCAGCGGCTCCCACGGCGTTGGGGAGCAGGAACGTGCCGGCCATGCCGGGGTGCAGGCCGAGCTTGAGGAAGGGCATCCCGAGCTTCGCCGACTCCGTGGCGTAGCGGATGTCGCAGGCCAGCGCCATGCAGAGCCCGGCGCCGATCGTCGCGCCGTTGATCGCCGCGATCGTGGGCACCTCGAGGCGTCGGATGGAGAGCCACGCGCGGTAGAAGGCGATCATCCGGGTCCGCAGCTCGTCGACGCTGGCGTCGGGCTCGGCGGCCAGCCAGGACGTGATCCCGCCCGAGCAGAAGGCCGTGCCCTCACCGGTCACCACGACCACCCGGACGCCGGGGTCGGCCGCCAGCTCGTCGATCGCGGCCACCCAGGAGCTGGTCATCTCCGGCGACATCGCGTTGCGCAGGTCGGGGTTGTCCAGGACGAGGAGCGCGACGCCGTCGCTGGGGCGCTCGAGACGGAGGTGCGTGAGGTCAGCCATGCTGAGCATGCTACTGAGCGCGAGCCGGGCACCTCGGGGTGTCGATGTGGGGGGCGCCTCGCCCTCCCGTGCCGTAGTGTCCGACACACTGAGACCCAGCTCAGTGCCCCCAACGACACCGATCGACCATCACGTCGACACATCACCAACAACAAGGAGGCCGTCATGGCTGAGACCTGGAGCGGCGAGTTCTACTGCGTGAAGTGCAAGGAGAAGCGCGAGGCCGAGGGCGAGGTGCGCGTCAACGAGAAGGGCACCCGGATGGCCAAGGCGGTCTGCCCCGTCTGCAGCACCAACCTCAACCGCATCCTCGGCAAGGCCTGATCCGCCCCTGCCCCTGCACCCCCCAGATCATCACAGCTCATCCGGTGGCGGCCCTGCAGCAGGAGGGCCGCCACTGCTGTGCCCGATGGTCGCCCGAGGAGGGCCTGTGGATGAGGGCCGACGCTCCCGGCGCTCCTGTGTGACCCTCGTCAGGTGTCTGTTCGACCCGCCTCGACAACCGCGCTCCGACTGCGAGCCGGCGTGCACGTCGTACGTCGTGACGCGCGGCACGTGCAGGTGGGGCTCGACCCGCCGCAGCGGGTGATCCTGACCGCCGACCCCGACACGTTGGCCCTCCTGGACGCGCTGGGCGGCGGTATGGTCGCGGACCTCCGCTCACCCGACCTTCCGGAGGCGGCCTGGGCCCGGGTCGTACGGCGGCTGCGCGACGCGGACCTCCTCCTCGAGGAGGGAGCCTCGCAGCGGTGTGGTGGCACGGTGGCGATCGCCGACCGCCCGATCGACGACGGGCGTACGGCGGGCGGTCTCGCGGAGGCCCTCTCCGCCGTGGGGATCCCCGTGGTGACGCCCCAGCAGACGCCGGACATCGTCGTGGTCTGCGCCGACGGACCGCTCCCCCGAGCCGCCGTGGATCCGTGGGTGGCTGACGGCACCCCCCACCTGGTCATCGGCGGGACCGGAGCCCCGGGATCCTGGCGGATCGGTCCGCTCGTCGAGCCGGGCGTGACCGCCTGCCTGCGTTGCGTCGACGCAGCCGAGGCCACCGACGACCCCCGCAGACCTCTCGTCGTCGCCCAGCTCGCCCGGCTGACTGCCGCGCCCCTGAGCCCGCTGACCCGGTCGCTCGGCCTCGCCTGGGCCGCTCGTGACCTGACCGCGTTCCTGAGCGGCGACCGGGCGTCGACGTGGTCGGCCAGCGTCGACGTGCACGCGCCGGTCCCTCGACCGCGTCGGTGGCCCCGGCACCCCGAGTGCGGCTGCTGCTGGGACGAGCTGCCCTACTGAGGCCGGCGCCACGCACGGTGCGCGTCACCACCACTCGTGGTCCAGCTCCCCGAAATGACCAGGAGCCGGGCACGACGTCCTCGACGTCGTACCCGGCTCCCGTCCGGTGTTTCCTTGGATCCAACAGTGACTCACCCGCGATCAGGGTGGTCCGGAGGTGACAGCTCCGGGGGTCCTACAGAGCGCGAGCGAGGGCGAGACGGGCCTGCTGCGCTGCGCGCTCGGCCCTGCGGCTCAAGCGCCGTGCACGGGCCAGGTGATGGCCCGCACGCAACTCCTGCGCCTCTCCCAGGCGCGCGGACATATGTGCCCGCGCGAGGTCTTCGTGCATCGTGTTCATGGTGGTGCTCCGGTTCTGGTGTGTGGTCTGTCGTGGTCGTGAGGTGGTCACGGTGGTCGTGACCTGCTGATCGGTCAGGCTCATGCGGCGGCGTCCTTCCGGGGCCGACCCCGGGGCCGCTTGCGGGGGATCACCACTCCCTGAAGGAACAGCTCACCGCCCCAGACGCCCCAGGGCTCGCGCCGGTCGAGTGCTCCGTCGAGGCAGATCTCCCGGACCGGGCACGCCTGGCACAGTGCCTTGGCGAACTCGACGTCGGCGGGAAGCTCGGCGAACCACAGCTCCGGGTTGCTGACCCGGCAGGGCAGCAGTGCCTCGTCGACCTTGCCGGCCTCGTCGTGAAGGCCGCCCAGGGTGGCCGCCTGGCCGGCGGTGCGGTCGAGGGTGTTGGCGTTCATGGTCACCTCCAAATTTCTTGTCTGATCGCTGATGAATGTCGTGCCGTGCTGGGTCATGCGTCTCCTGACAAACACAAAGGCCGCGGATCCCTTTCGGGTTCCGCGGCCTGGAGGCAGCTCGTGTGGTGATGAATCAACACAGAGGTGGACTCCAGGCATGGATCCCCGGGACGTAGGCGGCAGAGCCCACGTGTCCCTTGGCGGAAACCTTGCGCTCGCGGACGGAGGCCGACAGATCGATCGTCAGATCGGTGGCATCGATCCACTGCTGGCCGAGGGGCCGGCCGGCGGTGCGAGCAGCGAAGGTGCAGCCGCGCGTGGACATGGCAAAAGCAGACGTGCTGCCCGGGTTGCTGGAAATGCTGATGGTGCTGGGGCAAGCGGTCGTCTTCGCCATGGTGATGATGTTCTCCATTGAGGCCACCTCCTTCGGTGCGTTGAGCGCGGGCCTTGTCAGGACCCTGGTGCGCAGTTGGTTATCCGATGTCGAGCACGCTACGCGCCCGGTCGTGTAAGGAGCAAACCATTTTATGACTGTTTCTCGAGATTCCTTGATTTCTCTGTCCCCGGTGCCTAGCGCGACGCTCAACCGACGAGCTCGAGCAGGTCCGGACCGTACTTCTCGAGCTTCTCCGGACCGATCCCGCTGATCGACTTCAGCGCGACCGGGGTGCGGGGCTTGAGCTCGGCCACCAGCTCGAGGGTGGCGTTGCTGAAGACCATGAACGCCGCGATCTCCTCGGCGGCGGCGCGCTGCTTGCGCCACTCGCGCAGGCGCTCGAAGAGCTCCTCGTCGTAGCGCACCGGGCAGTCAGCGCAGCGACGACGCGCCTTGTCGGCCGGGGCCAGGGGCTTGCCGCACTCAACGCAGGTGCGTGCGCCCTTGCGGCTGCTCGAGCGCTGCCCACCCTGCGTGGGCTGTGCCGAGGCAGGCAGCAGGGGGATGAGGAAGCGGGACGGCTTGCGCCGCGCGGCCTGACCGGGGTTGCGAGCCTGCGCCCACGAGATGACCAGGTCGCTCCTGGCGCGGGTCATGCCGACGTACAGGAGTCGGCGCTCCTCCTCGATGGCGGCGGGGCTGGTGGCGTAGGTGAAGGGCAGGGTGCCGTCCTGGACTCCGACGAGGAAGACGGCGTCCCACTCCAGTCCCTTGGCAGCGTGGAACGTCGCCAGGGTGACACCCTCGGCGACCGGGGCGTGCTGCTCGGTGGCGCGTCGGTCGAGGTCGTCGACGAAGCCGTTGAGGTCGGCCTGCGCGTCGGCGGTGGCGAACGCGTCGGCCTGGCTCACCAGCGCCTGCCAGGACTCCCACCGGTCACGGGTCTGACCGCGCGCCTCCGGCGCTGCCGTGGTCCAGCCCATCCCGGCCAGGGTGTCGCGCACGAGATCCACCCACGTGTCGCCCTCGGCGGGACTCGCACCGGAACGGGCTGCACCGCGCAACCGGGTCACGGCCTCGCGCACCTCGGGTCGGTCGAAGAAGCGTGCTCCCCCACGGATCACGTAGGGGATGCCCGCGTCGGTCAGCGCCTCCTCGTAGGCCTCCGACTGCGCGTTGATGCGAAACAGCACCGCCGTCTCCGACAGCGCATGTCCGGCGGCCCGCAGCGTGGAGACGCGGGCAGCGACCGCCGCCGCCTCGGCCACCTCGTCCGGGTGGCCCTCGTAGACCACTGACGCACCCGACGGCTGCTGGGCGCGCAGCTCGACGCTGGTGCTGGTGGTGCCCGCCAGCAGGGTGTTGGCCGCGCCGACCACCTCGGGCGTGGAGCGGTAGTTGCGCACCAGCTCGATGGACGTGGTGGCGTCGTACTTGCGGGGGAAGTCGCGCAGGTAGTCGGCGTTGGCGCCGGCGAACGAGTAGATCGTCTGGGCGGGGTCACCCACCACGCAGATCTCGTCGCGGCCACCGAGCCACAGGTCGAGCAACGCCGACTGGAGGGGCGAGACGTCCTGGAATTCGTCGACGACGAACCACTTGTACTGGCGGCGCACCTGAGCAGCCACGCGTTCGTCGTCGGCGAGGATCCCGGCGGTCAGGAGGAGGACGTCCTCCATGTCCATCCGGCCCTGCCCGCGCTTGACGTCCTCGTAGCCCGACAGCACCCGGGCGACGGTGTCGACGTCGAGCTGGGCCACGGACCGGTCGCGCGCCGTGGCGATCGCCGGGTAGTCCTCGGGGCGGACGTTGCTCACCTTGGCCCACTCGATCTCCGACGACAGATCGCGCCACAGCGCCAGGTCGCCGTTGATCCGCAGCTGGCGCAGAGCGTCGCGCACCATCGGGATCTTGGACTCGGTCAGGGTCGGCAGCTCGGTGCCGTGCACGTGGGGCCAGAAGTAGCGCAGCTGACGCAGTGCCGCGGCGTGGAAGGTGCGCGCCTGGACTCCGCCGGCCCCCAGCCCTCTCAGCCGACCGCGCATCTCGCCTGCCGCCCGCGTCGTGAAGGTGACCGCCAGGACCTCGGTGGGCGCATAGACCCCGGTCAGGACACCGTGGGCGATGCGGTGCGTGATCGCCCGCGTCTTGCCGGTGCCGGCACCGGCCAGCACCCGGACCGGCCCGCGCAGCGTCTCGGCCACCCGGCGCTGCTCGGGGTCGAGGCCGGAGAGCAGCGCCGCGACATCAGGCCCCTGGGACCCAGTGGACATGGAACAACTCCTGGCAGGCGGTGGTTGGATCAGGCGACAGCACGAGACTAGACGCCGGAGGGGACACTCCCAGATGAGCAGCTTCACGATGTACAGCACCCCGTGGTGTGGCTACTGCCACCGCCTCAAGAGCCAGCTCGATCGTGAGGGCATCACCTACGACGTCGTCGACATCGAGCAGCAGCCCGAGGCCGCTGCGATCGTGGAGAAGGCCAACAACGGCAACCAGACCGTGCCCACGCTCGTGTACTCCGACGGCACCGCTCAGACGAACCCGTCGTTGAAGCAGGTCAAGGAGAAGGTCGCCTCGCTCGCGGGCTGACGTCGACCCGTCACACATGTGTGACGGGTCAGCCCCACGCTCCCGGAAGCGGCCCGCCGTACCAGTGCTCGATCAGGGAACGGCTGATCGAGACACCGCCGGGCAGCACGAGCTCGCCGCTCTCGGCCTCGGCGCGCATCTGCTCGCGGGTCCACCAGCGGGCGGCCTCGATCTCGACGTCGTCGACGGTGATGGTGTCGGTGGTGGCGCGGGCGACGAAGCCCAGCATCAGGCTCTGCGGCAACGGCCAGGGCTGGTTGCCGAAGTAGGTGACGTCGCCGACGACCACCCCGACCTCTTCGGCGACCTCACGGCGTACGGCGTCCTCGAGGCTCTCCCCCGGCTCGCAGAACCCGGCCAGTGTCGAGAAGCGGCCGGCCGGCCACAGCGGTGAGCGGCCCAGGAGGCAACGCTCCTCGGGAGAGCCGGGCTCGCCGTCGGTGACGACCATGATCACCGCGGGATCGGTCCGGGGGAACTGCGGCTTGCCGCAGTCGTCGCAGCGCAGCTCGTGGCCGGCCACGGCCGGCGTCAGGTGACCTCCACACCGAGGACAGAAGCGGGTCGCCCAGTGCCACTCGGCGAGACCGAGGGCATGGAAGACGAGCGGCGCCTGAGCCACCGCGTCCCCCACCAGGGCAGGCAGAAGTCCCCGCAGGGGGAGCCACTCCCCCTGCTGATCGGGGTCGCGGGCCAGCGCGGCATCGGCGATCAGGGCCCACCACGCGGTCCCGTCCCGCTCACCGAGCAGGACGCGCAGGCCCTCGGGAGCATCCTGGGGCGAGACCCACGGCAGTGCACCGTCGACGGGACGCACCCGCGTCCCGGCCACCACCAGCACCCGCGTGGACGGATCGGCCCACGCCTCCTCGAGCCAGGCGTCGTCGGCCCGTCGCGGGCCGAGTCGGTCGTGGGGGTCGGCGCTGAGCTCGAGGTGCGGGTAGGTCACACCGCCCACCCTAGGAGCGGGCAATACTCCGCGCCCCTCGGGTGTTGACCCCACGTGGACAGCACCCTGGACAGTGTGGTGATCGGAGCCGGGCAGGCAGGCTTGTCCACGTCGTACCACTTGGCCCGGCGTGGCATCGACCACGTCGTGCTCGACGCCGACGCCTCACCCGGTGGCGCCTGGCAGCACCGCTGGGACTCGCTGAGCATGGACGACGTCCACGGGATCGCCGCGCTTCCCGACGCCGAGCGGCCGGAGCCGCAGGGGAGCGAGCGCGCCAACGAGGCGGTGCCGGCCTACTTCGCCGGCTACGAGGCCGCCCACGATCTCCCCGTCCTGAGACCCGTGCCCGTCGACCGGGTGGTCGACGGCACCGGTGCCGAGGCCGGTCTGCTGGTGGTCCACGCCGGGACACGACGCTGGGTCACCCGCACCCTTGTCAACGCCTCCGGCACGTGGTCGCAGCCGTTCGTGCCGTCGTACCCGGGAGCCGCGAGCTTCCGTGGCGAGCAGCTGCACACCCACGACTACCCCGGTCCCGAGCACTTCCGCGGCCGCCGCACGCTCGTGGTCGGTGGTGGCGCCTCCGCGGTCCAGCTGCTCGGCGAGATCGCCCCCGTCACCGACACTCTCTGGGTGACCCGCCGCCCACCCGTCTGGCGCACCGACGACTTCACGCCCGACGTCGGCCGCGCCGCGGTGGCCCTGGTCGAGGAGCGGGTACGGCGGGGGCTGCCGCCCGCGAGCGTGGTGAGCGTGACGGGGCTGGCGCTGCGCGAGCAGGAGCGACTGGCCGACGAGCTCGGTGCCTATCGTCGCCGGCCGATGTTCAGCGCGATCGAGCCGGACGGCCTCCGGTGGGACGACGGCCAGCGCGAGCGCGTCGACGTCATCCTGTGGGCCACCGGCTTCCGCCCGGCGATCACCCACCTCGCGCCCCTGCACCTGCGCAGCGCGCACGGCGGCATCGCGCTCGACGGCACGACGGCGGTGGCTGACCCGCGCGTGCAGCTGGTCGGGTACGGGCCGTCGGCGAGCACGATCGGCGCCAACCGGGCCGGCCGGCTCGCGGCGAGCCGGGTCGTGCGACGACTCGCTGGGCCGAGCGACCCCGACGTCGCGGTGCCCGCCTGACCCGTCACCCGGCCGTGAACAGCGCGGCCAGCTCGTCGCGCCCCGGCAGGTCGGCCGGCTCGACGAGACCCTCGGGCCCGGCGTCGCGCACGTAGTAGAACGCCGCCCGCACCTGCGCGGGGTCGACGTCGTGCAGCTCGGCCCAGGCCAGGCGGTAGAGCGCGAGCTGGAGCGGGTCGGCGGAGTGGGTGCGGCTGGTCTTCCAGTCGACGACCAGGTAGCCGTCGCCGTCGGCGTAGACCGCGTCGATCCGTCCGCGGACGACCTGACCGCCGAGCACCAGCGCGAACGACGGCTCGATCGCGATCGGGACCCGGTCGGCGAAGAGACCGGCCTCGAAGCGCTTGATCAGCTCCTGGAGGTCGGCGTCGTCCTCGATGTCGACGTCGCCGCGTCCGGGGAGGTCGTCGGGGTCGAGCAGCAGCTGCTGACCGAACCGGGCCTCCACCCACGCGTGGAAACGGGTCCCGAACCGGGCCGAGGACGACGGCCGGCGCGGCATCGGTCGGGCCAGGTCCCGGGCGAAGGTCTTCGGGTCGTCGCGCAGCCGGGCGACCGAGGTCGCCGACAGGCTGGAGGGCAGCGGCACCTCGATCTGGGGCGACCGCTCGCGCTCGGCCTCCTCGACGAGGCGAGCGATCTCCTCGTCCCACTGCTGGACGCGCTCGAGCAGCAGGATGTCCTCGAGGTCGTCGGCCTCGGGCGGGGCCTCGGGGTCGATCGCCCGCACCCGAGCAGCGGCGTCGTGGCGGCGGACGACCTCGGCGGTCTGGTGCGAGATCGGCCACGGCTGGTCGACCTCTCGCTCGGCGTACGGGTTGGGGTCGTCCTTCGCCGCGCACTCGAGCCAGGCATCGGGCTCGCCGCCCCACTCGGCCATCGCCTCCCGGGTCCTGACGAGGTACGGCGACGGGCCCAGGCCGCTCTTGAGGTGGGGCGCGAAGCGCCAGGCCGAGACCCAGAGCTGGTGGCGGGCGCGGGTCCAGGCGACATAGCCCAGCCGCAGCTCCTCGAGCGCCTCGTGCTCCTTGGCGCGGGCGGCCAGCGCGATGACGTCCCCCGGCGTGTGCCCGGCAAGGGTGGGAAGGTCGCGAGCGTCCCCGCGCAGCGCCGTCGGCAGCACGCTGGGCACCGTCAGCCAGCTGGAGCGTCCCTGGCTGGTCGGGAACTTCTTGTCCGTCACCCCGACCAGGAAGACCGCGTCCCACTCGAGCCCCTTGGCCCGATGGACGGTGAGCAACTTGACGGAGTCGGCCTCCGACGGGGTCGCGACGTCGAGGCCCTGGCCGTGCTCGTCCTCGGCCTCCAGCCACGCCAGCAGCGCCGCCAGCGTCACCTGACCGTCGAGCGCCTGGAACTCCCCCACGGCCTGCACGAAGAGGTCGAGGTTGTCGCGGCGCGCGGCCGCGGCCGGGCTCACCGACGACGCCAGCTCCACGTCGATGCCGGTGACGTCGATGATCCGACGCACGAGGTCGAGGATCGGCTCGCCGATCGCGGTCCTCAGCCGCCGCAGCTCGGCGGCCAGCAGGGCGAACCGGTCACGGGCCTCGGCGGAGTAGGCGTAGGCCTCCTCGTCGCCCGGGTCGTCGAGGGCGTCGCCCAGCGAGGCGATCTCGGTCGGGTCGGCACCCTCGACGGCGGCCGCAAGCTGCTCGTGGACGTCGGTGAACGCCTCACCACCGGACCGGGAGCCGGCCAGCTCGCCGGCGCGTCGTCCGAGCAGCGCCAGGTCGCGCGGGCCGATCGCCCAGCGCGGGCCGGCGAGCAGGGTGAGCAGCGCGGCGTTGGCGGTGACGTCCTGGACGAGGGTGAGGGTGGCGACCACCTCGGCGACCTCGGGGAGCCGCAGCAAGCCCTTGAGCCCGACGATCTCGACCGGGATCTCCCGCTCGGTCAGGGCGTCGAAGACGGCAGCGGCGTGGGCGTTGTTGCGGGTGAGGACGCCGATCTCCTTCCAGACCGGGGCGTCCTTCTCCGCTGCGAGACCCGCGTGGGTCGCGATGACCTGGTCGGCGAGCCAGGCCAGCTCGTCGTCGTAGGTCTCGTGCACGTGGGCGCGCACCGTGCCGTCAGCGGCCGCGGGCTTCGGCTCGAGCGGCAGCAGGTCGGGGCGGGTGGCGTAGAGGTCGGCGGCGAGGTGGTTGGCCGTGGCGAGGATGCGGGCGTCGGAGCGCCGGTTGACCACCAGGGGGTACGTCGTGCGTGCACCGTCGGCGGCCGGGAAGTCGGCGCCGAACTCGAGGATGTTGGACACCGAGGCCCCGCGCCAGCCGTAGATGGCCTGGTTGGGGTCGCCGACAGCAGTGACCGGGTGACCGAGGCCGTGCTGCGCGTCGGGGCCGGAGAAGAGGCGACTGAGCATCAGCGCCTGCGCGACGGAGGTGTCCTGGTACTCGTCGAGGAGCACGACGCGGTACTTCTGCCGCTCGGCCTCCCCCACCTCCGGGCACTCGGCGGCCAGCCGGGCGGCCAGGGCGATCTGGTCGGAGAAGTCGAGCAGGCCGAGGTGGCGCTTGAGCCCGCGGTAGGTCTCGACCAGACCCAACAGCTCGGCGCGCGCGTCGATCACCGCGATCGCCTTCTCGTTCTTGGCGCGGTAGGTCTTGCGGTGCTCGGTCGCCATCCCGGCCTCGAAGAGGGGGCGTTGCTCCCGGTCGTGGGCGCGGACGTCGTCGGGGCCGACGAGGTGCTCGCTCATCTCCGCGTCGAGGGCGAGGAGGTAGCGCACGACGTGCGCCGGCGAGTCACTGAGGTGGTCCACGGGCTCGGCGTAGCGCTGGACTGCTCGGGCGGCGAGCTGGAAGCGACTCGCATCCGTGATGAGCCGGGTGTCTGGCTCGTGACCGATCCGCAGACCGTGCTCGGACAGCAGCGCCGAGGCGTAGGAGTGGTAGGTCGAGACGGTGGGCTCGTCGGGTTCGTCAGACTCGTCCTCGTCGGTCGCGCGGGGGTCTCGCGGCGCTCCTCGCTCGGGCAGCAGCCCGGCTCTGCGCAGGCTCTCCCGGATCCGGGTCTCGAGCTCGGCGGTCGCTTTGGTGGTGAAGGTCAGGCCCAGGATCTCGGCCGGACGCACGCGTCCGGTGGCCACCAGCCACACCACGCGGGCGGCCATCACGGTGGTCTTGCCGGACCCGGCACCGGCGATGACCACGGCCGGCTCGAGGGGCGCGGTGATCGCGGCGAACTGGGCGTCGCTGAAGGTCCAGTCCTCCCCCAGCAGGACGCGGAGCTGCTCGGGGGTCTCGATCGTCAGCGGAGCGACGTCGCGGGGCTGGGTCACGAGAGCACCGTCCCCGAGGTCTGGACCGGGCAGATCGCGTGGAAGTCGCACCGGTCACAGTGCCCGCCGGGGCGGGCGACGAACTCCTCGGCCCGCACGGCCGCCGCGGCCTGCATCAGCTGCTCCTCGACGAGGCGCGGCGCTGCCTCGGCCTCGGTCCCTGCGCCCGCGTCGGGCGCGGGCTGGTGCTGCACCTTCGGCAGCTCGACCCCGTGGCGCAGCTGGATCAGCTCGGCACCACCCGAGACCCCCGACGCGGCGGCGGAGCCCTCGAGGTGCTCGTCGGCGGCCCCGTGGTCGACGGCCAGCTGGTAGAGCCCGAGCTGGGAGTGCTCGGCGACCTCGTTCTTCGTCGGGGGGTACTTGCCGGTCTTGAGGTCGACCACGACCACGCGGCCGTCCTCGTCGAGCTCGAGGCGGTCGGCATAGCCGTGCAGCCTCACGACCTGCCCGTCCGGCAGCGTGACCTCGGCGCGAAGCTTCGGCTCCACCGCGATCACGGTGCGGGCATCGGGGCGGGTGTGCCAGGCCACGAAGCGGGCGAGCACCTCGGCGACCGCGACCCGCTCACGCTCGGCCGACCACGGCGTACGGAACTCCATCCGGTCCCAGACCTCGTCGACGAGCTCGAGGAGTGGGCCGTCTCCGGCGCTCAGGTCGATCTCCCGGCGGGCGATGCGCTCGGCGATCGCGTGGACGACGGTGCCGAAGCCCTGGCTGGTCGAGCTGACGACGGTCCCGCCGGCCTCACGCTGGAGGAACCACTGGGCCGGGCAACGCAGCAGACCTTCGAGTGCGCTGGCCGACAACGTCAGCGGCGTCTCGGCCGGGCGCACCGGACGCTCGGAGTGACTCGGCGCCCGCAACCCCCACCACGTGGCCGGGTCCGCCTGTGGCGCGATCCGGTGACCGTGCACCTCCGTGGCGGCCAGCCGGCTCAGCCGAGCCGCGGCGGCGGTGCGCAACGGCTCGGCCGACGCCGGGTCGGCCACCACCCGGCGCAGCTCGGCGACCAGACCGGTCATCGACAGCGGCCGGGCCGGACGACCGATCCGGTGCACGGGTCGACGGCCGAGCTCGTCGAGGAACCGCGACGGCTGCTCGCCGTCGTCGTGCGGCGAGGCGACCGCGGTCACCACCAGACGCTGCCGGGCGCGCGTTGCCGCGACGTAGAAGAGACGGCGCTCCTCGGCGAGCATGGCGCGGCGGGTGATCGGCGGGACCAGGCCCTCGGACCCGATCCGGTCGGCGCCCAGCAGCGAGTCGCGCCGACGCAGGTCGGGCCAGGCGCCGTCCTGCACGTGGGCCACCACGACGAGGCGCCACTCCAGGCCCTTGGAGCGGTGGGCGGTGAGCAGTCGCACCGCTTCGCCCCTGACACCGCGGTCGGCCAGGGTGTCGGCCGGGATGTCCTGGGCGCGCAGGGTCGCCAGGAAGGCGCCGACGCTGGTGTGACCGCGTTGCTCCTCGGTCTTGGCCGCCGTCTCGAAGAGGGCGCACACGGCGTCCAGGTCGCGGTGGGCCAGGCGCGCCGCCTGGCCGCCGGCCTGGGTCGCGGCGCGCAGGCGCGGGCCCCACTCGGAGCCGTGCCAGATCGTCCAGAGGACCTCCTCCACGGTGGCGCCCTCGGCCAGGTCGGCGGCGGCGGTGCGCAGCAGCAGTCCGAGCCGTCGGGCCCGGTGGGCGGGCGCGCCGGCCATGCCCTCGAGCCGGGCCGGGTCGAGCACGGCGGAGCGGATCAGGTCGCGCGGTCGCGCCTCGGGGGAAGCGGCGCGCAGCGCCCGGGTCAGGGCGCGTACGTCGGTCGCGTCCAGACCGCCGATGGCCGAGGTGAGCAGGTCCTGCACGCGAGTCGCGTCGACGTAGGCGTCGTCGGTCGGGTCCTCGACCCCTGCGTCCACCAGGAGCCCCAGGGCTGCGAGCAGCGGGGCGACAGCGGGCTCGCGCACCAAGGGTGTCTCGTCGCCGGCGACCTCGATCGGCACCCCTGCGGCCGCCAGCGAGCGTCGCAGGGACGGGATGGTCGAGCGACCCGAGCGGACCAGCACCGCCATCTCGGACCAGCCGATGCCGTCCTCGAGGTGGGCGCGGCGCAGCAGGTCGGCGATGTGCTCGGTCTCGGCGCGCGCGGTGTCGAAGGTGAAGGCCTCGACCGCGCCACGGCCGTAGACGTTGGCGGCCGGCTCCGGGTGCCGGAACCGCTCGTAGGCCTCGGCCGGGATCGACCCGGTGACGCCGATCGAGGCGGCGATCTGACGCGAGGCGCGCAGCAACCGGGAGCCGAAGCGCCGGGTGGTGCCGAGCGCGACCACGGGCGCCGGATCTCCGCCACGCGTGCGGAAGGCGTCCGGGAAGTCGAGGATGCCGCGCACGTCGGCACCGCGGAAGCCGTAGATCGACTGGTCGGGGTCACCCACCACGACCAGGTCGCGACCCTCGCCGGCCAGGGCGCGGAGCAGGGCCACCTGACTGGGGTCGGTGTCCTGGTACTCGTCGACGAAGACGTGGCGGAACTGCTCGCGCAGCTCGTCGCGGTGACGCTCGGCCTCGATCACCCCTCGTGCGATCAGGTCGGGGTAGTCGATCGCGGCCTGGTCGCCCAGCACGTCGAGGTACTGCGCCAGGAAGAGCCCGGCGGCCTCGAACTCCACGACGCCCTCGGCGCGACCCAGCTCGACGAGCTGGTCCGGGTCCAGCCCTCGCTCGCGGGCGCGGGCGATGACGGTCTGCACCTCCCGGGCGAAGCCGCGGGTGCCGACCGCGGCGCGCAGGGAGTCGGGCCAGCGCACGGACTCAGGAGCGTCGGTGAGCAGCTCCTGGAGCACGACGTCCTGCTCGGGCGCCGAGAGCAGCCGCAACGGAGCTGCGTAGAGCTCGGCGGGCGAGTAGCGGCGCACGAGTCCGTAGGCGAAGGAGTGGAACGTCGAGCTCAGCGAGGAGGTCATCGTGCGCCCCAGGCGAGAGGTCACCCGGTCGCGCAGCTGCTCGGCGGCCTTGCGGGAGAAGGTGAGGGCGAGGACCTGGTCGGGCCTGGCGCCGCGTCCCTCGACCCGCTCGACGATGGCCTCGACGAGGGTCGTCGTCTTGCCCGTGCCCGGGCCGGCCAGGACCAGCAGCGGGCCCGAGGCGTGGTCGACGACCTGCTGCTGGTGCTCGTCGAGCAACGGCACCTCTCCGGGGCCGTGCGGGGCCACGAGTCGGTAGCGGGTCTCGGTCATGGCGCCCACCTAACCAGCCGCCGCCGACAAGGCCGGCGCCAGGATCAGGGCGCCAGGTCGAAGTCGGCGAAGTCGAAGCCGGGCGAGACCAGGCAGCTCACCAAGGCGTCCCCGTCGGAGGGCAGGGTGCGTTGCCACTCCCCCGCGGGCACCAGGCTCTGGGTCCGCTGGCCCGCGGCGAGGTCGAGGCCGACCACGACGCTGTCGCCGTCGACCGGGGTGCCCGCGCTGCCGCCGTACTGCAGGGAGACGGCACCGGTGTGAGCCAGCCACAGCTCGTCGGACGCGACCCGGTGCCAGGCGGAGGACTCGCCAGCGGGGAGCAGGAAGTGGATGAGCGTTGCGGTCGGTCGCACCCGACCGTCGGGCAGCGTGACCGCCACGGGTGACGCCCAGGTCTGGCGGTACCACCCGCCCTCGGGGTGCGGCTCAAGGTCGAGGGCGTCGGCGAGCGGCGGTCGTCGGGGGCTCACGCGTCGGCCGGTCGCTCGTTGTAGACGCCGGCCGTCTCCTGGCCCGACAGCTCGGCGACGGCACTCATGATCTCGTCGGTCAGCTCGCGCCGCGCGCGTCCGAGGGGTACGCCGTCGAAGCGCCCCGCCACCGCGATCGGGGGGCCGAAGCTGATCGAGATCGGCACGACGCGCGGCAGCCGGGACCCGACGGGCTGCAGCTTCTCGGTCCCGACGAGACCCACCGGCACCACCGGAGCGCCGGCCGTCAGCGCCAGGTGCGCGACGCCGGTGCGGCCGCGGTAGAGGCGCCCGTCGCGCGACCGGGTGCCTTCGGGGTAGATCCCGAAGGCCTCGCCGCGGCCGAGCACGCCGAGCGCGATGTCCAGGCTCGCGATCGCGGCCTTGGTGTCGTCGCGATCGACCGGCAGCATCCCCAACCCGCTGAACCACGCCTTGGACACCGCACCCTTGAGACCGGGGCCGTCGAAGTAGTCGGACTTGGCCAGGAACGCGACCCGGCGCGGCACGACGATCGGGATCACGAGGGAGTCGGCGAAGCTGAGGTGGTTGCTGGCCAGCAGCAACGGCCCGGACGCCGGCACGTGCTCGAGGCCGATGACCGTCGGACGCCACACGGCCTTGGCCAGCGGCGGCACGAGACGGTGCAGGGCTTGGTAGAGCACGTCGTCAGTCTTGCGGTTACCCGTCGGTCGGCCGAATGGCCGCACGCATCACGGACCTCTCAGGGGCGCGTCCACACGTACGGCGTCGTGGTGGTGACGGCCACCAGCCCCGAGCGCTCCAGGATCGGTCGCGACATCTCGGTGCAGTCGCTGTTGAGCCACCGCACGCCCCGATCCAGCGCCGAGCGGGCGCGCGCCGCGGTCAACGCCCGGTAGATCCCGCGGCCGCGCCACTGGGGCAGCGTCGCGCCGCCCCAGAGGCCTGCGAAGTCGGTGCCCGCGACGACCTCGAGGCGACCGGCACCGACCAGGCCCTGAGGGGTCTCGGCGACCCAGACCTCCATCGCCCCGGCGCTGCGCTCGACCCGGTCGAGCAGGCTCTCGCCACCGCCTCCGCTGCGTCCGAAGACCTCGGCCTGCAGGGCCGACGTCTGCGCCAGGAGACGCTCGCGGTCGGGGTCGCCGTCGACGCGTCGTACGACGACCCCGTCGGGCAGTGGCACGTCGTCGGTGAGCGCGGCGGCCTCGCCGACCATCACCGTCTCGACCTCGTCGGGCTCGAAGCCCGCGCCGACCAGCAGGGCGTGCAGCCCCGGCAGGTCGTCGTGCCCGCGCGTCTTCCACTCCGCGCTCGCGATCTCCGGGCGCTCGCCCAGGAAGGCGAGGGTCTCGCTGATCAGCTCCGAGACGTCGTGGCCGCGGAGGTCCTCGTAGCTGATCAGCGCCCGCTCGCCGTGCACCGCCCGCCACAGGGGGCCGCAGGTGTCCCACGAGGTCGCCACCGCGACCTCGGCCCGACCGCGGAGCTGGGCGTCGTAGGCGGCGAGCAGCGCGGCCTCGTCTGGTCTCGACACCCGGTGAGGCTGCCAGAAGCACGAGGCCAGGTCGACCGAGATGCCCGAGCGACGCAGCGGGGTGCCCTCGTCGAGGTAGCGCGCCCGCGCCTCGTCGTGGTGGCTCGGCGGCAGCGAGCCGTCCGCGCGGACGACCCGCCACCAGGGCACCGGTTCGCCGTAGCGCGCCATCACGTTGCCGACCAGTCGCGGCCCCGAGCCCACGACGTCGGCGATCGCGCCGTACGTCGTCACCTGCCCACGCGGGATGCGCTCGACGATGCTCAGCACGGCCTCGATGTAGTCGTCGTCGGCGCGCACGTGCGGAGACTATCGACGGGCCACCGACGAACGCCCTCGTCGGGGCCTGCGGCAGCGCGAGGTTTGCCAAGGCGGTGGCGAGCAGGATCGCGATCGGTTCGGGGTCGAGGGACGACCCCCGAAATGCGAGGAACCCCGCCCGCGGGTGCGGACGGGGCCTCGCTGCTCCCGAAGGGACGGGAAGTCGGGTCGGCCGATCAGATGATCGGGTCGAACGCCTCGGTGCCCAGCGCCAGCTCGAGGCCGCTGATCCCGGAGTTGGCCTGGGCGTAGGCGAGCTCCTTGGCGAGGTCACCGATGTTGTTGGACAGCGGGAGCGGGGCCAGGCCGAGGGTGGAGAGCGTGCCGATGGCCAGGCCGTCGGCGCTGACGAACGCCGACCCGGAGTCACCGGGGACGCCCGGCGTCACGGTGTAGAGCGGGTGGGTCCAGCCGCCGGTGCCCGCGGTGTCGCCGAGGCTGATGCCGGTCTTCGGCGAGAGGGGGGTCAGGCCGAAGCGCAGGCTGGAGTTGCCGTAGGACCAGACGCGGTCGCCGGCCGCGGTGCCGTCGGTGTCGATGCCGGTGGGTCCGCCCCAGAAGGGGATGCTCGGGTTGACCTTGCCCTTGTCCCCGTGGGAGACCTTGACCAGCGCGAAGTCGTTGTAGGCGCAGGTGTTGGGGTCCGTCTCGCCGTTGGCGCGCATGGTGCGCCACGACGAGTAGACGAGCGTGCCGGTGCCGACCTGGGTGCCGCTGGAGATCAGCGAGCCGCCCTTGTTGAAGGTGACGGCGGTGCCGAGCGGGACGGACTCGTTGAGGCACCCGTCGGTGTCGGTCGCCTCGCCGAGACCGGCGCAATGTGCGGCGTAGCCGACGTAGACGTTGTCGGAGGTGTCGGTGAAGACGAAGTTGGCGGTGCACTGAGCGCCGTCGGTGTACATCTGCACACCCGGGGTGATCGCGGCGCTGGCGGCCGGGGCCCAGGTGGGGGCGGCGGTGCTGGAGGCGGTCGTGCCGACCAGGGTGGTGCCCAGCGCGATGGCCGTGCCGAACGCGAGCGTCGTCAGCTTCTTCAGGGGTGTCATGTGAGTCCGAGTCCTCCTGGTGGATTGCCGGTGCCCGGGAGGGCGCGACAGTGATGGTGGTCACTGTCTCAACGGACGTGGCCCAGAGGGGTTACGGGCTAGTCACAAATGACTAGACCGCCCCTGGGGTCTCCCCAGGGGCGGTCCGGTCGACCAGGTCAGTAGCTGGGCTGGCTCGGGTCGATCTGGTTGACCCAGGCCACGATCCCGCCGCCGACGTGCACGGCCTCGCCGTACCCGGCGCCCTGGACGATCGCCAGGGTCTCGGCCGAGCGCACCCCCGACTTGCAGTGCATGACGATCTGCTTGCCGGAGTCGACCGACGGCAGCTGCTCGAGGGCCGAGCCGTTGAGGAAGTCGCCCTTGGGGATCAGCACCGAGCCGGGGATCTTGTTGATCTCGTACTCGTTGGGCTCACGCACGTCGACCAGCACGAAGTCGCGCGTGCCCTCCTCGCGCTCCTTGAGCATGTGCTCGAGCTGAGTGACCGAGATCGTCGAGCCGGCAGCGGCGTCTGCTGCCTCCTCGGAGATCGCGCCGCAGAAGGCGTCGTAGTCGATCAGCTCGGTGACGGTGGCGTTCTCGCCGCACAGCGCACAGTTGGGGTCCTTGCGTACCTTGAGCTTGCGCCACTCCAGCTCGAGGGCTTCGTAGATGACGAGCCTGCCGACCGCGGGGTCACCGACACCGGTGAGCACCTTGATCGCCTCGTTGACCTGGATCGAGCCGATGCTGGCGCACAGCACACCGAGCACCCCGCCCTCGGCGCAGCTGGGGACCATGCCCGGGGGCGGCGGCTCGGGGTAGAGGCAGCGGTAGCAGGGCGCCTCCACCGAGTCGCCGTTCTCGTCGGTCGCGTGTGGCCAGAAGACGGACGCCTGGCCGTCGAAGCGGTAGATGGAGCCCCACACGTAGGGAATCTTCAAGAAGTACGCCGCGTCGTTGACCATGTAGCGGGTCGCGAAGTTGTCGGTGCCGTCCACGATCAGGTCGTAGCCCTCGAAGACCGACATCACGTTGTCGTTGTCGAGGCGCTCGTTGTGCACCACCACGTTGACGTAGGGGTTGGCCTCCTTGATGGAGTCACGAGCCGACTCGGCCTTGGGGCGTCCGATGTCGGACTGGCCGTGGATGATCTGGCGCTGCAGGTTGGACTCGTCGACCTCGTCGAACTCCGCGATCCCGATCGTGCCGACCCCGGCTGCGGCGAGGTAGAGCAGGGCCGGGCTGCCGAGGCCGCCGGCGCCGATGACGAGCACCTTCGCGTTCTTGAGCCGCTTCTGCCCGGTCATCCCGACGTCGGGGATGATCAGGTGGCGGCTGTAGCGGCGTACCTCATCGATGGTCAGCTCATCGGCGGGCTCGACCAGCGCGGGAAAGCTCACGGTGGGTCACTCCTCTTCAGGGTGGATCAAGTGGGTGGTGCGGTATCGGTCCTGGTGGAACGCAGCGAAGCGTGGGCGTGTTCCCCGACTCCTGACACCATCGTCGCGCGCCCACCCGAAGCCGGGCCGCAGCCGTCCCGTCATCCGGACCCAGGTGACCCGCGGGTAGGCTCGCGCCGTGTCCACTCCCACCTCCGACGTCGACGAGGTCCGCCCCCGCGGCGGGCGGCTCCCTCGGCGGGAGCGCCGCGCCCAGCTGCTCGAGTCCGCACTCGGAGTCTTCGTCCGACAGGGCTACCACGCAGCTGCCATGGACGACATCGCCGAGAAGGCCGGAGTGTCCAAGCCGGTGCTCTACCAGCACTTCCCCGGCAAGCTCGACCTCTACCTCGCGCTCCTCGACACCTCGTGCGACGCGATCATCGACAACTGCCGCCAGGCGCTGCTGTCCACCCACGACAACAAGCAGCGCGTCGGCGCGGCGATCGCCGCGTTCTACGACTACGTCGGCAGCGAGACCGGCGCCTTCCGACTGGTCTTCGAGTCCGACCTCACCAACGAGCCCGCCGTGCGCCAGCACGTCGACCGCGTGACCACCGAGTGCGCCGAGCTGATCGCGGAGGTGATCGGCGACGACACCGGACTGCCGCTGCAGGCCTCCCGACTGCTCGCGGTCTCGCTCGTGGGAATGGCCCAGGTCAGCGCTCGGTTCTGGCTCTCGGAGCAGGGCGGGATCGACCGGGACCAGGCGACCGCGCTCGTCTCGGGCCTCGCCTGGCGAGGCATCCGCGGCTACCCGCTCACCGACGAGCACTGACCCCGGCTCACACCCGCCCTCCCCCAGCACGCCCCCGCTCACCAGCACCCATCAGCACCACCAACGAACGGAGACTGACCGTGGAGGTCAAGATCGGCATCCAGTACGCCCCCCGTGAGCTCGTCGTGGAGACCGACGAGAGCGCCGAGACGGTCGAGAAGCTGCTCGCCGACGCGGTCGGCTCCGACGGCGTGCTCGCCCTCACCGACACCAAGGGACGCCGGGTCATCGTGCCCGGCAGCAAGATCGCCTACCTCGAGATCGGCAGCAGCACCCTCGGCGCCGTCGGCTTCCGCAGCTGACGGAGCCGACCCTCATGAGTGCGGCCCAGACGGCCGCGACGGCTGCCGCGGCCGAGACGTTGTGCTCGGAGGTGAGCCGCCTCGCCGCTGAGCACGGAGACGGCTCCCTGGGGAGCAGGGTGGACCTGCACCGGGTGTGGGTCTTCCGCGACAGGGTGGTCGTGCTCGACTACCTGGTGCACGGCGGCGCCGTCGCCTTCGACGTCATCCCCGACGAGGGCGGGGATGAGTGGAGGCTCGTGGTGCACGCGCGCCACTCGGTCGACCGACCGCAGGTCGCCGCGCTCGGGCTGCCCCCGGCAGCGCGCCCGGACCGGTTCCGGGTGGGATCCCCGATCCGCGCAGCGGACGACACGCAGCGCGCCTCGCTGGCCGACGTCGTCCTCAGCCGCTGTCGCGGCGTCCTGGACAAGCTCACGGCCGTCGGCCCCGCGCCCCAGACGAGCCGACTGCTGGACGCGCTCGGTGTCTCCGACCCGCTCGTGGTCGTCGACGTGGGTGCCAACCCGCTCGAGCTGCCGGCCTACACCCGCCTGCTCGGCATGGGTGTGTGCCGGGTCGTGGGCTTCGAGCCCCAGCCCGAGGCGTTCGCCAGGCTGCAGGGCCGCGACCCCCAACGAGAGCAGTACTTTCCCCATGCCATCGGCAGCCCGGGGCAGCACCAGCTGCGGATCTACGAGGGCAGCGGGTTCGCCTCGACGTTCGCCATCGACGAGACCTCGATCGACTTCATCGCCAACGAACGCTGGCGCGACGGCACCCGGCTGCGCGAGACGATCGACCTCGAGCTCACCGCGCTCGACGACGTCCCCGACCTGCCCGCCTTCGACCTGCTGAAGATCGACGTGCAGGGCGGTGAGCTGGCGGTCTTCGAGTCCGGGCGCCGCTCGCTGTCCTCCGCGCTGTGCGTCATCCCCGAGGTCAGCTTCTTCCCGTTGTACGACGGGGCGCCGAGCTTCGCCGACGTCCACCAGGAGCTGGTGGCCCAGGGCTTCGCCCTGCACAAGTTCATGTTCCAGAAGTCCGTCCACCTGCACGGCTCGCAGTCCGGCGAGGAGTCGGTGCGCGCCTCGCGCAGCCAGCTCGTGGACGGCGACGCCGTCTACCTGCGCGACCTGCGCGGGCTCGCCGACTTCTCGAGCGTCCAGGTCGCCAAGCTGGTGCTGCTGGCGACGTACGTCTTCGACAGCCCCGACCTCGCCGTCCGTGGACTCGACGAGCTGGTCCGTCGTGGCGAGGTGTCGAAGAAGGTCGTCAAGCAGTACGTCGGGCAGCGCTACGTCTGACCTGCCCCGACCGACCTGAGCTGCTCCGGCGTCAGGCGTCGAGGCCGAGCTCGCCCATCCGCTCGAGGTGGCGCTCGGTGAGCCGGGTGAACATCCGCCCGAGCGCGGCCAGGTCGAGTCCCGGGCGGTCGACGCCGCCGGTGAGCAAGGCGGTCAACGAGTCGCGGTCGGCCGCGACGCGCTGCGCCTGGGTGAGGGCCTCCCCCATGATCCGCCGACCCCACAGGGCCAGCCGGCCGCCCAGCGGCGGGTCGGCCGCGATCAGCTCGCGCACCCGCCCCACGACGTACGTCGCGTGCCCGCCGTCGTCGTCGAGCGAGGCCACCACGAGGTCGCGGGTCTGCGGGTCCAGGAACGCGGCGATCTCGCGGTAGAAGTCGTTGGCCAAGCCGTCGCCGACGAAGGCCTTCACCAGGCCCTCGAGCCAGTCGGAGGGCGCGGTGTGCCGGTGGAAGGAGTCGATCGCGACCCGGAAGGGTGTCATCGCCTCGAACGGGTCGGCGCCCAGGTCGGTGATCCGCTGGTGCAGCGCGGCGACCTTGGTGAGCTCGACGCTGGCCATCGTGCCGAGGGCGAGCTTGTCCTGCAGCGTGGGGGCCAGCTTGGCGTCCTCGGCGAGCCGCTCGAAGGCGGAGATCTCGCCGTACGAGATGACGCCCAGCAGATCCACCACGGCGTCTCGGTAACCCTCGTCGGCGAGCGCGTCGTTGGGGGCGAAAGCGCCGGATTCAGCCATGCTCGCACCCTACCGATACCCTGGCACCACGAGCGGCCGCCCTCGACGGCGCCGTCAGGTGCAGAACGAGCCGGCCCTCGCCGTATGTGCGCGGTTGACGGTTCGACTGCTCGGCCGCACAGATCCGAACTCACTCGGCTGTCCGGCTGAACTGACGAAGACCGACGAAAGCGATTCTGTGACCGATCCTGAGATCACCAACGACCCGTTCGACACCGAGACCGAGGCACCGGCCGACCCGGGCAGCGTCCCGGCGACCACGACCTTCCGCGACCTCGGTGTCCACCCCGAGATCTGCGACGCGCTCGAGCGCGGCGGCATCTTCACGCCCTTCGCCATCCAGGAGATGACCCTCTCGGTCGCCCTCGTCGGCACCGACCTCATCGGCCAGGCCCGCACGGGCACGGGCAAGACGCTGGCGTTCGGCATCCCCGTGATTCAACGCAGCGTCGCCCCCCACGACCCCGACTACGCCGACATCCCGCAGGGCAAGCCGCAGGCGCTGATCGTCGCGCCGACCCGCGAGCTCGCGCTGCAGGTCTCCAGCGACATGGAGCTGGCCAGCAAGGACCGCGGCCTGCGGGTCCTGACCGTCTACGGCGGTGTCGGGTACGACGGCCAGCTCGACGCCCTCGAGGCCGGCGTCGACATCGTGGTCGGCACCCCCGGCCGCCTGATCGACCTCGCCAACCGCAAGGCGCTCGATCTCGGCCACGTGCACGCCCTCGTGCTCGACGAGGCCGACGAGATGCTCGACCTCGGCTTCCTGCCCGACGTGGAGCGACTGCTCCGCCTCACGCCCGAGACCCGCCAGACGATGCTGTTCTCGGCGACCATGCCGTCGGCCATCGTCTCGCTCGCACGCACCCACATGCGCCACCCGATGAACATCCGCGCCGAGTCGTCGTACGACACCTCGATGGTGCCCGCGACCGCGCAGTTCATCTACCAGGCCCACGACCTCGACAAGCCCGAGATCATCGGCCGCGTCCTGCAGGCCGAGGACGCCGAGAAGATCATCGTCTTCACCCGCACCAAGCGTCAGGCCCAGCGCATCGCCGAGGACCTGGCCGAGCGCGGCTTCCCGACCAGCCCCCTGCACGGCGACATGGCGCAGGTGGCGCGGGAGAAGGCGCTGGCGAAGTTCCGCGAGGACAAGATCCGGGTCCTGGTGGCCACCGACGTCGCCGCCCGCGGCATCGACGTGCGCGGCGTCTCGCACGTCATCAACTACACCTGTCCCGAGGACGACAAGACCTATGTGCACCGCATCGGCCGCACCGGTCGCGCCGGCGCCTCGGGCACCGCTATCACCTTCGTCGACTGGGCGGACCTGCACCGCTGGAAGATGATCAACAAGACCCTCGACCTGCCCTTCGACGAGCCCCAGGAGACCTACTCGACCTCCGAGCACCTCTATCACGACCAGGGCATCGCCCCCGGCACGAAGGGTCGCGTCGTCGACCCCGCGCCGGTCGAGCGCAAGCCGCGCGAGGGTGGCGACCGCTCGGGTGGTGGCGAGCGCAAGCCGCGCTCCAGCCGCAACCGCAGCCGGACCCGCACCCGGGGTGGCCAGTCGGTCAGCGGCGGCGCGGGCGCAGCCGACACCGACGGTCCGGTCACTGCGGGCGAGGGCCAGGAGGTCCGCTCCGGCGGGTCCGAGGGCTCGAGCGGGTCGGGCAACCGCAACCGTCGCCGCCGCCGTCGTGGCGGCTCGGGCTCGGGCTCGGCGGCCGCCGGTGGGGACTCCGCCGGCTCCTGACGTCTCCCGTCCCCCCCTGTTCTTGGGGTTGGTCCTGGTGGTCACCGTGGGTGGGGCCGCGCGCGTAGCCGACCTCGCTTCGCTGTGCGGGCGCCGACCGCGCAAGCGCGGCCCCACCAGTCTCACGGGTCACATTCGCTCGTCCGTTGGGTAGAGACGACACGAAAACCGGCCGGAAACCTGCAGTCTTCGCCCAACCGGTGAGGCGATGTGAAGGGTGTGACGGGTGTGGCGCCCGCGCATGCGGCGGCGTGGG
>NZ_JAPYPS010000032.1 GCF_029937575.1 Nocardioides sp. | reverse complement strand
GATCCTTGACGGCGAGACCCGGTCGACTACGCGCGCGGGCGCCACCAACCCCGAGGGGCAGGTCGACAACGCACGCCGGCGCCCCACCATCCCGAAGGCCGGCCGGCCCCGACCCGAAGAGCAACCCTCAGACCACGACGACCGTCGTCCCGATCGGCGCGAAGGCCCACATCCGCTTGGCGTCCTTCGTCTTCTGGCGGATGCAGCCGTGTGACTGCTCGGTGCCGAGCTGGGCCTTGGTCTGCACCGGCTCACCGTCGTCGATCGGGATGGTGTGGAAGCCGATGGCGGCTCCCGATGGTCCGCGCGTGAAGCGGACGAACCACTTCATCGTGCCGGAGTCGTCGATGCCGTAGGCGTCCTCCGAGCGCGAGAACACGTCGTACGTGCCGGGCTGAAGGTTGTCGGTCAGGCTGCCGGAGACCAGGTAGGTGCGCAGCACCGTGTCGCCAGCATCGACGAGCCAGACTCGCTGCTCGCTCTCGCTGAACACCACCCGACGCCCCTGTCCGGACGAATCCGGCACCGCCGGGTCCTCCACCACCGGCTCGACCGACACCTCAGCCTCTACAGGCGCGGCTGGTTCCTCCGGCTCAGCCACCTGCTGCGAGGCGTCGCTGTCGGTGCTGTCGTCGGCCGGCGTCGGTGCGGGCTGAGGCTCCGCGCCCGTGCGCCCGACCGGGTCCAGGGCGACCTCGCTCGCCGAGCTGGCGCCGGTGCCCGGGTCGTCGGCTGCCGATGGCAGCACGCCGAGGCCGCCGAGCAGTCCCACCGCGGTAGTCGTGAGCGACACCCCGAGCACCGCCATCCGCCCGTACCGCGGGCGGTACCGAGGCGGTGGTTCGGCTCTGTGCCTGCTCATCGTGGATTCAGACCGCCGCTCGCTTGACCAGGTTGGCCGCGACCGCACGGTAGGCGACGGCGCCCTTGCTGGTGCGGCTCGTCTTCAGGATCGATCGCCCGGCGGCGGGCGCCTCGGCGAACTTGATCGTCTTCGGGATCGGGGGCTCGATGACGTCGAGCTCGTAGGTCTCCGAGATGGTCTCCAGCACCGTGCGGGCGTGGGTCGTGCGCCCGTCGTACAGCGTGGGCAGGACGCCCCACACCGCGAGACCGCGGTTGGTGAAGCGGCGTACGTCGTGCACCGTGTCGAGCAGCTGGCCCACGCCACGGTGCGAGAGCGTCTCGCACTGCAGCGGGATCAGGACCCCGTCGGCCGCGGTGAGGGCGGCGACGGTCAGCACGCCCAAGGAGGGAGGGCAGTCGAGCAGGATCCAGTCGAAGTGGACGTCCTTCTCGGCGAGGTCCTCGACGAGGCTGCGGATGACGTGCTCACGCCCCGTGCGGGTCAGCAGGTCGGCCTCGGCCCGGGCGAGCTCGATGGTGGCGGGCATCAGGGAGACACCGTCGTCGGTCTCGACGATGACCTCGGTGGGGTCGAGGCCCTTGGTCAGCACGTGATGGACCGAGAGCTCGAGGTCCTCGGGATCGATGCCCAGGGAGAACGTCAGGCAGGCCTGCGGGTCGAGGTCGACGAGCAGCACGGAGTGCCCGAGCTCGGCGAGCGCCGCCCCGATGGAGGCAACGCTCGTGGTCTTGGCGACGCCGCCCTTCTGGTTGGCGATCGCGAGGGTGGTGGTCATCGGGACCCATCATGCCGGACGCACCCCACCGGAGGTGGCACGGCGCAGGTGAGTCTCGGATCGTGGTGTCGCGACCGGGTGGTTGACTCGTCGCCATGGCTGCTTCCTTCGACTCCCCCGCCGCCGGCACCCGCCCCGGGACCGCCCTGATCACCGGCGCCACCGCCGGCATCGGTCACGCCTTCGCCCAGCACCTCGCCCGCCGCGGCCACGACCTCGTGCTCGTCGCGCGTGACACCGCCCGCCTCGAGGAGGTCGCCGCCCAGCTCCGCAGCAGTCATGCCGTGGCCGTCGAGGTCATCACCGCCGACCTGGTCCAGGCCGACCAGCTCGCCGAGGTCGAGGCGCGACTGGCCGATCGCGAACGGCCCGTCGAGCTGCTGGTCAACAATGCCGGCTTCGGGCTCAAGGAGCGCTTCCTCGACAACCCGGTCGCGGCCGAGCACGCCATGCTCGACGTCCTGGTCACCGCCGTGCTCCGGCTCACCCACGCCGCGCTCGGCCCGATGACCGAGCGCGGCAGCGGCGGGATCATCAATGTCTCCAGCGTGGCGGCCTTCCTCCCCCGCGGCACCTACGCAGCCGCCAAGGCCTGGGTCAACAGCTTCACCGAGTGGGCGGCCAACGAGTACCGCGCGCGGGGGGTGACGGTGATGGCACTGTGCCCGGGCTTCACCAAGACCGAGTTCCACGAGCGGATGGACCTCACCCGCGGCACGGGCTTCCTGTGGCTCGACGTCGACTTCCTCGTCGAGAAGGCCCTCGCCGACTTCGACAAGGGCCGCATCTACTCGATCCCCGGCGCGCAGTACAAGACGATCGTGGGGCTCACCCGGCTCGTGCCCAACCGCGCGTTGCAGACGTTGCAGTCGATGGGGCGGAAGTAGGGAGCGCTGGACCATGTGATGGGCGCTGGGGGTCGCTGCCTGGAAGCGGTCGCTGGCGACGGTCCGACCCGCCCGCCAGCCGCGCGGATGGTGCATCAGTGAGCGGACGGGCTCTTCCTGCTCGGGACATTTGTGCTCCGTGTTCGGACGTACGCAATTCAGAAAGTTCGCGGCAGTTCCGCCTGGCTGCGCTGGGCCCGAGCCGCCGAGTGGCGCTTGCGTGCGTCCGAGGACGCGCGTCGACGGCGGATCTGCCGACGCGGCTCATCATCGGCATGACCGCGCGGATCGCGGCAGACCCGGCGCCGCAGCGCACGCGAACTGCGGGACACGCGCGTGATACCACTGCGGTATCATCGCAGTGTGGCCATGACTTTGCGACTGACTCCAGAGGATGAGCAGCTCCTCGCCGCCTTGGCGGACGCAGAGGGGGTGAGCCGGCACGAGGCGACACTTCGTGCGATCCGCGAGGCGGCAACACGCCATGCGCGTGGGGCCCAGGTGGCCGAGTTGTCGGCCCGCGCACGCGAGCGATACGCAGACGTGCTCGAACGCCTCGGCCGTTGACGGTCCTGCTCACCGTCGAGGATCTACTCGCCCTCGTGAGAGACCTCGACGTCGGACCGGTGCGCGACCTCGGACTGCTCGACTCCTCGGCTCATCGCCCTGGGGCGGTCCTCTACGGAGAAGAGGCCTACCCAGACCTGGACGACAAGGCAGCAGCCCTGCTCGACTCCCTCGTCGGCAACCATGCCTTGATCGACCGCAACAAGCGACTGGGCTGGCTCGCTGCCGTCGTCTTCTACGGCCTCAACGGCGTCGACCTCGACGCACCAGATGACTCGGCCTATGAGCTGGTGATGTCCGTAGCGGGGAGGGAGCCGTCCATCGACGAGATCGCCTCAACCCTTGCCCGGTGGCACTGACCGCACTACCCGCGGCATGAGCGAACGTTGCCCGCCAGGGTCGTGTGCCTGAGACCGGTCCATGCACCGGGCTGGGGCACACGACCCCATGCCGCGGGGAGGAGGAGGAGCGTCTCGCGAAGCGCCCCAGCTCGGCCACGTCCGCAACTCAAGCAGATCCGGACGCATCGCCACGTCTCGGACCGCGATCAGGCAGGAATGGACAGCAGCTCGTCGTCTAGGTGCGCGTGGGGTAGGTCTGGCCGGTGGCGTGGGCTTGGTGGTGGTGGAAGGGGCACAGGAGTACGGCGTCGGTGGTGCTGGTGTGCCCGCCGTCGACATCCGGCGCTGTGGACGATCGGTGGGTATGGCGCGGCATCCCGATACGCGATCTCGTTGCTCGGCCCGACTACTTGATGACCGAGCGGACAGTGGCCCCGGCCATCAACCGGGCCGCACGACCTCCGGCGTACGTCGTCCGGACGCCGCCGCGGCGGCAGCGGCGGCAAGCTCCATGAGCCGCGCGTACTCGGCCGGGGCAGTCGTGTGGCAGCCCAGCTCGTGGTTGCTCTTGCCGAGGCCGTGGTGGTCGCTGGAGCCGGTGACGACCAGGTCGAGCTCGCGGGCGACCGCGCGCAACTCCTCGCGCACGTCGGGTGACGTGTGGTCCTGGTGGTCGACCTCGACACCGCTCAACCCGGCATCACGCAGTCGGGCGATCTCCGAGGCCGGCAGGTCGCCGCGGCGCCCCCGCCCCCACGGGTGGGCGAGCACGGTCACTCCCCCGGCGTCGGTGACCAGGCGGATCGTGGCCGTGAGGTCGGCGGCGTACCGGTTGACGTAGCCGGGACGACCGGGGTTGAGGTACTGCTCGAAGGCCTCGTCACGCGTCGCGACGACTCCCTGACGCACCAGGGCGTCGGCGACGTGGGGGCGCCCAGGCACCGGGGCCGCGATCTCGTCCATCGACACCTCGATGCCGGCGCGGCCCAGCGCCTCGACCATCGCCGGGGCCCGGGAGCTGCGCCCCTCGACGATCCGGTCGAGCTCGGCCCGCAGCCCGACGTGCGTGGGATCGGGGAGGTAGGCGAGCAGGTGCACCCCGTGATGGCGGTGCTTGGTGCTGATCTCGATCCCGCGGACCAGCTCGATGCCGACTCGCCGAGCGGCCTCGACGGCTTCGTCCCAGCCACCCGTCCCGTCGTGGTCGGTGATCGCGACGACGTCCAGCCCGGCGGCCTTGGCTGCGGTGACCAGCTCCGTCGGCGTCTGGGTGCCGTCGCTGGCCAGGGAGTGGGTGTGGAGGTCGATGCGCACGGGTGCAGTCTCCCGTACGGCGCCGACCCGAGCCGCCCGTGAGCGACGCGGCGGGACTCACCAGGGCGGCGCGGGCCCCCCGAACGGCAGGTCCACCAGGTGCGGACCGGACTGCGCGGCGTCGCGCAGGATCCAGTCGTCGCGGAGCAGGAGCACCGCCGAGGCCGGTCGGAGCACCAGCCAGATCCAGCGGCCAGCCGCCTCCCCGGCGACCACCGAGCGGTCCCACTCGCCGTCCGCGCCGCTCACCGACACCGGCCACAACGGCACGACCTGGCGCTCGATCCGCACCCGGACCGCGGGCTGACCGGCATGCACGTCGGCGCCGGGGTCGGGCGCCCCCGTCCCGGCGATCCTGGCTCCCAGCCCGACACCGGGTTCCTCGGTGACCACCAGGACGTCGACCGGTCCGTCGAGCGCGCTGGTCCCCGAGCAGCAGGTCATCGTCGCCGAGGACTTCTCGGGCTCCGCGCCGACGCAAGCGAAGTCGGTCACCTGCCAGCCCGGGCTCAACGGCCACGGCAAGTAGGTCGGTACGGCGGTCGAGGCGCGCAGGTGGTCGGCGAAGGCGTCGTACGACACCTCCTTCGGACGCCACAGCGGTTCGACCCGACCGTGGTCGAGGCACTCCCACCCGGCCGCCGACCGGATCACCGGCGACGCGCATCGTGGGCAGCCGACCTTCAGGGACATAGAGCCACCGTCACGGGGCGAGGACGTGCCGTCAAGAGTTCCAGCGCAGCAGCACCGGTGTCTCGCGCTCGTAGCCGAGCACCGAGATCGTGGCGGTGTCGAGACGGAACAGGCGCCCGTCGCTCACCGGGAGACCCAGCCAGCGCGCCGCGAGGGCCCGCAGCGAGTGGCCGTGGGCGAACGCGAGGGTCGGCCCCTCCTGCTCCCGGGCACGTGCGACGACCCGGTCCAACCGAGCAGCGACCTGGTCGGCCGACTCGCCACCGGGAGACGCGTGCGTCCACACCGACCAGCCAGGCACCTGCTCGCGGATCTGGGGCGTGGTGAGGCCCTCGTAGTCGCCGTAGGCCCACTCCACGAGGTCCTCATCGACGACCGCGTCGGCGAATCCCCCCAAGGCCGCCGTACGGCGTGCCCGCTCGCGCGGGCTGGTCAGCACCAGCGCCGGACCGACGGCGGCAAGCCGCGGCGCCAACGCGCGAGCGTCCTCCTCGGCGTCGGGGAGCAACGGCAGGTCGGTGACCGAGGTGTGCCGCCCGGAGCGGCTCCACTCGGTCGGGCCATGACGGACGATCCAGAGCTCAGCAGACACGCCGATCAACCTAGCGAACTTGCTCGGCACATACTCGGTATGCATACTCGGTATCCATGAGCATCCCGCACGGCCTCCTGGCTCTCCTCGACCAGCGCCCGATGTACGGCTACCAGCTGCGCGCCGAGTTCGAGCGGGCCACCGGCGCCACCTGGCCGCTGAACATCGGGCAGGTCTACACGACCCTGACCCGGCTCGAGCGGGACGGGCAGGTCGTCGGGCAGGCCACCGACGAGGAGGGCCGCCAGCGCTACGAGATCACCGCCGTGGGGCGCGAGACGCTGCGCACGTGGTTCACCGACCCCGTCACCCTGGGCGACCGCCCCCGGGACGAGCTGGCGATCAAGCTGGCCCTCGCAGCACTCTCCCCCGGGCTCGACGTCCAGGCCGTGGTGCAGAACCAGCGCGTCGCCACGATGCAGCGCTTGCAGGAGCTGACCCGCCTCAAGCGCGACGCGCCGACCCCGTCGGCCGAGGACCTCGCCTGGACCCTGGTCCTGGACAACCTGCGCTACATGGCCGAGGCAGAGCTGCGCTGGCTCGACCACTGCGAGGGCGCCCTGGCCCGGGTGCGACCGCCCACGGCTCCTCCCACCAGCGACCCCGACCCCGATGCCGCCAGCGACCTGGCTACCGACCCCACCCAGGAGAGCCTCCGATGACCACCACCCGCGCGCTGTCCCTGCTCGGGGTCGACCGCATCCACGGCGCCGGCAACTCGGCGGTGCACGCCCTGCGCGGCCTGACCATCGAGGTCGCCGCCGGCGAGCTCGTCGCGGTGATGGGTCCCAGCGGCTCCGGCAAGTCGACGCTGCTCAACCTCGCCGGCGGTCTCGACCGCGCGACGGCGGGCCAGGTGCTCGTCGACGGCGTCGAGCTCGGCGAGCTCGACGCCAAGGCCCTGGCCCGGCTGCGCCGGCACAAGGTCGGCTACGTCTTCCAGGACTTCAACCTGATCCCGTCCCTGACGGCCGCCGAGAACGTCGCCCTCCCGCTCGAGCTGGACGGCGTCCGCTCCCGCCCCGCGCGGCAACGTGCCCTGCTCGCACTGGACGAGGTCGGTCTCGAGGACCTCGCCGACCGGCTCCCCCAGGACATGTCGGGTGGCCAGCAGCAGCGCGTCGCGATCGCGCGCGCCGTCGTCGGCGAGCGCTCCCTGATCCTGGCCGACGAGCCCACCGGTGCCCTGGACTCCGAGACCGGTGAGCAGGTGATGCGCCTGCTCCGGGCTCGCTGCGCCCAGGGCGTCGCCGCGCTGCTCGTCACCCACGACGCCGGGCACGCGGCCTGGGCCGACCGGGTGGTGTTCCTGCGCGACGGTGCGGCCCTCGACGACACCGGCAGCGCCAGCGGACCCGAGTCGCTGCTGCCCGAGACAGCCAGGTGAGCCCCGCTGCCCGCTGGGCACGCTGGCGCCCCGCGCTGCGGATGGCGCGGCGCGACGTGCGTGCGCACAAGGCACGCAGCACGATCGTCACCCTGCTCGTCGCACTCCCGATCGCCGCCGCGGTGACCATCTCGACCGTCGCGGCCACCACCAGCTACTACTCCAGCAACTCGTTGTACGAGAGCCACGGGTCGGCGGACGTCGCCCTCGAGGTCACGCCGTGGCCGTCGGTCCGTACGTCGTTCGAGGACGAGGGCCGCTACGTGCTGTGGCGTCAGACGCGCGGGCTGACCAAGGATGACCGCCGTCGCCCACTCGCCGTCGACGTGACACCACTGCTGCCCAGCGGCTCGACGACGACCTTGACGGGCTACGTCACCGTGCCCCTCACGACCGGAGGCACGTTGTACGGGCAGGTCCTCGACCTCGACTCCGACCTGACCCGGGGTCTCGGCGGCCTCGCCGCAGGTCGCGCGCCGTCCGCGCCCGACGAGGTCGCGGTCTCCGAGCTCGTGGCCGACGAGCTCGGGCTGACCGGCCCCGACGGGTCGCTGCGCACCGACGCGGTACTCCCGCTGCGCGGCGACGCCGGCGACCTGCGCGTGGTCGGCCTCGCCGAGACGACCACCTCGTACGACGACATCGTGGTCGTCGTCCCTCCTGAGTCACGTCTGGTCGGCACCGGGATCGGAGACGACCTGCGCGGTGACATCGACAGCGCCACGTATCTGGTGGACCTTCCCGCGATGACGCGGGACGAGCTGCAGGCACTGGAGAGCAGCCTCGCCGCCGCAGGCGTCTCGACCTGGGTCCGCGACGCTGCGCTGCACCCTGACGCCTGGGACCTGGATCGCCCGATCGCCTCGCCGGTCGACGGGACCGCTGTCGCCGTCGGAGCGCTCGTGATCGGGCTCGGTCTCGTGGAGGTCCTGGTCCTCGTCGGCTCCGCGTTCGCCGTCGGCGCCCGTCGCCAGAGCCGCACGCTCGGGCTGTTGATGTCCTCGGGCGGCACCCCGGCCGACGTACGGCGCACGGTCCTGGCTCAGGGCCTCTGCATCGGGGCGATCGCCACCCTCACCGGTCTCCTCCTCGGGGCAGGAGCGCTCATGGCCGGCCGGGACGTGTGGGGTCGTGTGGTGGACGCCCGGCTCTTCGACTACGACGTGTCGCCCGGCGGCGTGGCCGCGATCGCCGTCCTCGGGTTCGCCTCGGCCGTGCTCGCCGCCGCCATCCCCGCCTGGGGAGTCGGCCGGATGACGGCCTCGCAGGCGCTGGACGGGCACATCGCGCTCCAGCAGCGACGCACGGGTCAGGGCCCGTCGCGGTTGCGCGCCCCCGCACTGGCGATGGTGAGCCTCGGCCTCCTCGGCGTGCTGGCCTGCGGCTTCTGGATCGCCCGCACCTGGGCCGGCGACCCGATCGCGCCCTCGTCCCTCCCCGTCGCCCTGGCTGCGCTGTTCGCCCTCGTCCTCCTCGTCGGCACAGCTCTCGGACTACCGCTCCTCGTGACCTGGAGCAGCCGGTTCACCAGCAGGGGCTGGCTGCCGTGGCGACTCGCGACGAGGGATGCCTCGCGCAACCGCGGACGCACCACGGCCGCGGTGCTCGCGATCGGCATCGTCACCGCCGGTGCGGTCTTCGCCGGCTTCGGGGTGTCCGCCGCCAATGCCTACGCCGACACCGACGGCACGTCCTCGCAGGAGCTGCCCCCCGACGCTGCGGAGATCTACCTCAGCCCGCGCGAGGCCAAGGACCCGCAGATCCTTGCTTCCCTCACCAGGACCGTCACCGACGTCCTCGGAGCGGACGCGGTCACGATGTCCTCCGCGGCCTCGAAGGACGGCAAGCGCGTCCTCGACCGCGGACGCAGTCAGGCCCAGGTGGTCGACGACGCGTGGCTGGAGATCCAAGGCGTTCCTGAAGGGGCCCGCTCAGCCTTCGCCGAGGGCGCGGCCGTGGTCACGCAGAGCGGCCTGGTGCGCAACGGCGAGGTCGAGTTGCGCACGCCCGGACGGTCGGGCGCGACCCTGGCGAGCGTGCCCGCCGTCGAGGTCGACCTGGGCCGGGACACCCTTCGGACGTGGATGCCCGCCTCCACGGCCGAGGAGCTGGACCTGGTCCTCCGTCCCACCGGCACCCTGCTCGCCCACGCCGACGACCTCGACCAGGCGGGAGTCGACCGGCTGTCGATCTACGGCATCTTCGCGCAGGTCGAGTACGACGGGGCTCCCTCGCCCCTCCTGGTCTACGCGGGAGCAGCAGGCACCCTCGCCCTCACCGCCCTGGTGGTGGGGATGATCGTCGCCCTGTCGGCCTCCGAGGGCCGCAGTGACGCAGCGACCCTCGCCGCGGTGGGCGCCCCGCCGTGGACCCGGCGCGCGATGAGCGCCGCGCACGCGACGTACGTCGGTGGTCTCGGCTCTGGGGTGGGACTGCTCCTGGGCGCAGCGGTCGGCGCCACGACGCTCCAGGTCGTCGGCACGAGTGGGACCCCGGTCCCCTGGGGCGGGCTCGCGATCCTGGTGGTGGGCGTGCCCGTCCTGTGCGCAGCCGTCGGCTGGGCGGTCACGCCGACGCGCCTGGCACTCACCCGCAGAGCCGGGTGAGCACCAGGTGAGCCGCGGGCAGGGACCTCAGGCCTGCGGGCCCGCCCAGTTCTTGTCCGGCTGCGGGACCGGTCGTCCCGGCTGCTCGCCGCCGCGCTCGGTGAGGTAGGAGTTCTTCGGCACCATCACCTTGCGACGGAAGATGCACACGACCTTGCCGTCCTGGTTGTAGCCGATCGTCTCGACGTAGACGACGCCCCGGTCGTCCTTGCTCTTCGACTCGGTCTTCTCCAGCACGGTCGTCTCGCCGTAGAGGGTGTCGCCGTGGAAGGTCGGCGCGACGTGGCGCAGCGACTCGACCTCGAGGTTGGCGATCGCCTTGCCGGAGACGTCGGCGACCGACATGCCGAGCAGGATCGAGTAGACGTAGTTGCCCACCACGACGTTCTTCTTGAACTGCGTGGTCTCCTCGGCGTAGTTGGTGTCCAGGTGCAGCGGGTGGTGGTTCATCGTCAGCAGGCAGAACAAGTGGTCGTCGTACTCGGTGACCGTCTTGCCTGGCCAGTGCTTGTAGGTCGCGCCGACCTCGAACTCCTCGTAGCTACGACCGAACTGCATGACGACTCCTCTGCTGATGTACGACGGTGCTGGGCGTCCTACATCTTGGCAGGCAGGCTCAGGACCCTCCGCCTCCGGCCTTGCGACGATGCATCTTGGGAGCACCGTCGAGGACTTCGGAGCCGTGCGCCTTCTCGTGGAGCGGCCCGTCCTCGTGGACGCCCTTCTCCTTGGTGTTCTTGCGATCGAGAGCCTCGCGCATCTTCGCCTTCAGGTCGTCGTTCTGGGCCATGGGGTCCTCCTGATCTCGACGGGGCGAGCGGCAACCGCCCGCACACCCAGCCTCGCACCGGTCCGCGCGGGCGTCGAGCGACTTTCGCCTCCCATCTGGTGCCTGGCCCTAGACTCGCCCTGTCCCGGTCACGACCGGGTGGAGACCACTGACGCTCTCGAGAGGTGATGCGTGCGCCGTCGCAGCCTTCCGGGCGACCCGACCCTGCTGCTGGTGCTCGGGCTGGTGCTCGTGGTCGCCGCGATCCTGGTCGTCCGCGGCGAGGGCGGGGGTCCCGACGACGCGGCCTCGTCCATCGCGGGCACCCAGGACGACGGCGCCGCGGCGACGTCGCCCGCTCCCGCACCGGCGCCGACCGACCAGTCCGGCGACAAGAAGGGCAAGAAGCGCAACCCCGGCACCCCGCCACGCCTGGACATCAAGCAGCAGGGCAAGAAGCAGTGCGTCGCGGCCGGGGCCGACACCGACATCACGGTGGTCTCCTACAACATCAAGTCCGGTCACCTCGCCGGCTCGCTGTCCCAGATCGCCCAGACCCTGCGCGCCAGCGGCGCCGACGTCGTCTTCATGCAGGAGGTCGACCAACGACGCTTCGCGTCGGGTCGCGTCGACCAACCGGCCTTCTTCGCCGATGCCCTCGACGTGTCCTACGCCTACGGCAAGAACGCGCCGTACGCCGGAGGGGGCGGCATCGGCAACCTGATCCTGTCGCGCTTCCCGCTCACCGAGGTGTCCAACAGCCTGCTGCCGCGTCCGCCGGGCACCGTGCAGCGCGGCCTCCAGCACGCCGTGATCGACATCGACGGCACCGAGGTCAGCCTCTACAACACCCACCTGCAGAACGCGAACGAGCCGGCCAGGATCCTCCAGGTGGCCGCGATCAACCGGCTGGTCGCCGACGACCCGCGTCCGCGTGTCCTGGGTGGCGACATGAACGCGCCACCCGGCTCCGCGCCGATGAACACGCTGACGACGCGGTGGGACGACACCTGGCTGGCTGCCGGGTCGGGCGGCGGCAGGACGGCTCCGGCCGGCGCCCCGCGGGCTCGGATCGACTACCTCCTTCACGCAGGAGAGGGCCTGACCCCCCTGGCGGCCGACGTCCTGCCGATCAGGCTCTCCGACCATCGCGCCGTGCGCGCGGCCTATGCCCTGACGGACCCGCGGGACCCGATCTGCTTCCAGAAGCTCGGCTGACGGCGCCGGTCGGCCGCAGGCCGCACCGCTACTCGGACTCCTCCGACACCGCGGAGTCCCCGCGCTTGGCGGGCTTCTCCTGCTCGCTGATCAGACCCGCAAGGGCAGCGATCGCCGCCTCCGCCACCTGCTGGTCGGGTACGTCGGCCGGTCGCACGCCGGCCACGGCGACCGGGTCGAGGTCGGACCAGTCGCCGATGAGCCGCACACCCGTGTCCCGCAAGGAGGCCACGGTCTCCCGGGTCTGGGTGACCACCCACTCCTCCACGGGCAGGCCCAGGCTCGGCTCCTCACCTCGTCGCGCGGCGAGCACCGTCTTGGCCAGGAACCGCTTGCGCAGTCGGAAGCTCGCTTTGGACGTCACCCCGTCGTCGCCCAGCACCTCGTTGAGGCGTCGCAGCGCCAGGATCGAGGCGAGACCCAGGGACTCGTTGGCGCTGCGCACCACGGGATCGGACCCGAAGTCGATGCCGGTGGCCTCACCGAAGCGCCGAGCCAGCTCGGAGCGGTCGGCTCCCGGCTGTGGGACGGTGACCAGCGAGATCCGATCGATCCCCACGACGGAGGCCCACTCGTCCACCAGGCGTACGACGTTCTGCTGGCGCCAGAAGCTCCCGGCCGCCGACCCACGGTCGTGGACGCCCTCACCCCGCCCGGGGGCCTCGGCCGCCACGGCTGCGTGGTACTCCTCCCAGGACCAGGTGCGGCCGTTCTGCACCGTCTCCTGCCACATCGACACGAGCGTGCGGTTGAGGTCACGCACGGTGAAGACGACGTCGACGTCGCCGCCGAGCTCGCGCACGATGCGCGCGTCACGCTTGGGCTTGGCGGGTCCGAGGAACTCCATGGAGATGATGGACGGGCCCGGGTGCGCCGCGATCGAGGCGAGCATCCGCTCCCATCCCTGGCGGCGCTTGTCGGCCACCCCGATGGCCTGCTGGATCGCGCGCGACTGATGGCCCCAGGCGGCGCCGGGGACCAGCACGCCGGAGGCCGCGAGGCGCTCCTTCTCGGCGAAGATGAGCTTCTGCAGGTAGCTGGTGCCCGACTTCATCGTCCCGACGTGCAAGATGACGCGATCGCTCCGGGCCTCCATGGCGTGAACCCTACCCATCGGAGCCGGTCGACCGGCTGGGGCCTTCCCACGTCGTCGGGATGCCGTGGCCGCGCGAGGTGGCCAGGATCTGACGGGTGCCTGCGGGCCAGGACTCCAGCACCACCAGGAACTCGTGGTCGCTCTCCGGCGTGCGCCGGGTCGGCTCGAGGAACACGTGCGCGAAGGGGGCCTCCTGGCTCGCCGCGGCTGCCAGCCGGTCGATCCCCTGGCGCACGTGCCGCTGCTCGGATCGGTCGAGGTACTGCCACATCACCGAGTGCCACAGCACCGTGAGGCAGCCGCTCGAGAGCCGCAAGCCGTCGACCATCTCGCCCGCGCCGGCACGACGTACCTCCACGGGGGTCCGACCAGCCAGCGCCAGGGCGCCGCGCAGCCGTTCGTGCCGCTCCCTCTGGTCGGGCCAGACGTAGGCCGTCAGGGCAAGGCGTCCCTCGGTCGTGGTGACGTCGACGGGCATCACGTCGCTGCCGACGCGTTCGACCACCCGCGGCCAGGGCGCGTCGACGGGCACCTCGCCGACCCAGGCGCCGTCGAGGGTGACCGGCGAGTCGTGCGGCCCGGCGCTGCGTCCGTCATCGTGCAGGTAGCGGTACGTGTCGGCCAGGAGGTTCAGCCCACCTGACGATCCGAGCTCCACCAGCCGGATCGGCAGGTCGCCCATGACCTCGGTCAGGGCGAGCAGCCCGACCATCAGCGCTCCGGATCGCCCGACCTCGTTGGTCTGCGGGGGACGGTCCAGCCACTCGCGCACAGCCTCGCGCTCGGTCGCCAAGAGCTCCTTGAAGGCAGCCCAGCCACCGTCGGTCTCCCAGGTGCCCCCGACGCTCGGGTAGTACGCCGCCAACTCCCCAGCGCGCCGCTCGAGGACCAACCGGTGCAACGAACCAGCGAGCCGCAGGGCGAGGCCCGAGGGCCCGGAGATGGCCTCGTAGCCGGCCAGCACGTCGCGCGTCGGCCCGCCCCTGTCGAGGTCGTCGGCCAGCCGCGTGAGCAGGTCGGCATACATGGGGGATCCCAGGGAGCCGCAGGCGCGCGCCTGCTCCCGGAAGCTGTCGGCCAGACCCATGCTCACGGGTCCCCCAGCCCCAGCTCCTCGGCCAGTGGTTCCGCGAGCGTGCGGGCGTACTCGGTCGTCATGTGTTGGCTGTCGCGCATCGTGACGTAGTTGCCGACGACCGAGGGGCACTGCTGCTGGTAGCAGAACCACTTCTCGGCATCGACCACGGTGACCCCGATCTCGCGAGCCACGTCGGCGAAGCCCCGCTGATAGCGGCGGGCCTCCGGCCCCGCCTCGAAGAGGCAGCCGCCCAGGTCGGCCACGCCGCTGGACAGACAGACTCCCGGCTCACGTGGCAGCTTGGGGGTGTTGGCGAGCAGCGCGACGTCCGGCCCGAGGCCCTGCAGCAACTCCAGCTCGCGACGCATGCCGTCGAGCTGCACGGCGCGGAACTCCTTGGGCTTGGTGAAGCCGATCGCGCTGGTCCCGTCGAGGCCGACGACCTTCGGCAGGGCCGCCGAGGAGACCAGCACGAGGTCCGGCTGGAGCTCGGCGACCGTGGCGAGCGTCCACTCCTTGAAGTCGTTGCACTCCGGCCACTCGCGCTTGGTCTCCGGGTCGAGGCGCTCGGCCTGGCTGGCCGGGCACCCGCTGTAGACGAAGTTGTAGGCCGTGTAGCCGTACCGCTCCCCCATCAGGTTGGTGGCCGGGGTCCAGGCCCGCGCGTGGGAGTCGCCGATGACCACCAGCGAACGCTCGGCATCGGTGTCGCCCACCGGGCACAGCTCCTGAGTGCCGGTGCGGTAGTCGCACGCGCCCAGGGGTGCGGTGTCCTGCCGGATGCCGAGCAGCGGGGGTACCAGCCTGCCCGGCACCGGTCGTCCGTCGAGGGCGGCCAGCACGGACGCCTGCACCAGGGCACGCACCGGGTCGTCGCTGAGCTGCTCGGGCCCGCCCTCGTAGTCGGCCGAGGTGATGGCGGGATTGTCGTCGTTGATCCCGAGACGACGGTCCACCCAGCCGTTGCCGGCGACCAGCGCCAGCAGGAGGACCCCGACGCTGGCCGGGTAGAGCGCCACGGCCACCCGCGGCAGCCGCCACCAGCGTCCGCGCCGGAAGGGCTGCTCGACGAGGTGGAAGGTGAGCGCGCTGAGCCCCACGATCGCCACCAGCGCCGCAACCAGGTGCAGGGGCGACAGGGTCCGCTCGCCCCAGTGGGCGCCGGCGATCCGCAGGACCGGGAAGTGCCAGAGGTACAGGGAGAACGACCAGTCGCCGACGATCCGGGCCGGGGGCAACGAGAGCAGGCGGGCCACGCCGGTGCGCTCGCCACCGGGCAGGGCGCCCACGCCCAGCACCAGGGCGGCTCCGACCACGGGCAGCAGCGCGGCGTGACCGGGGAACGCGGTCCGCGGGCTGAGCAGCAGGACGCCCGAGGCGATGCCCAGCACCCCCAGGACCGCGGCCGACTCCAGGAGCCAGCGTGGCAGCGTGCGACGTACGGGGACGGAGAAGGCGACCGCGAGCACGGCGCCGAGCCCTAGCTCCCAGCCGCGGGTGAAGGTGGAGAAGTAGGCCGTCGCCGGGGAGTCGTACGTCGCCCAGATCGACCACGCGAAGGAGGCGAGGGTGAGCAGTCCCAACGTGCCCAGGGCCAGGGGACGCAGCGAGGCGGCCGACCCCCGGGCGACCCGTCGTCGGACGACCAGGGCCAGGACGAGGAGAAGGAGCGGCCAGACGACGTAGAACTGCTCCTCGACGGCCAGCGACCAGTAGTGCTGCAGCGGCGAGACCGGCTGGTCGGTGGCGAAGTAGTCGGTCTCGACGACCGCGAAACGCACGTTGGCCGCGAAGAACGCCGCCCAGATGGCGTCGGTGAAGATCTCGGTGGTCCGCAGCACCGGCAGGAAGATCGCCGACGCCGCCACGGTCGCGACCAGCACGACAGTGGCCGCGGGGATAATCCTTCGCGCCCGGCGCGCGTAGAAGTCCAGCAGCGAGATCCGGCCGGTCGTGCCGGCCTCGCGCACCAGCAGCCCGGTGATCAGGAATCCGGAGATCACGAAGAAGACGTCGACCCCGACGAAGCCCCCCTCGAAGCCGGCGAACCTGGCGTGGGCGGCGATCACCAGGAGTACGGCGACCGCCCGCAGCCCCTGGACGTCACCACGGAACCCGGCCCCTGGCCGGGTCCCCAACGACCCTCGGGACACCTCACTCATCGCGACTCATCGCGCGCAGCCCCTCCTTCATTCGGACCGCATCGATGGTCGCACACGGAACGCACAGGATCGGGTACCGAGCGACCGGACTCGGTGGGCGTGCGGCGGACGTCAGCCCTTGAGGGCGTACTCCTTGAGCATCGAGCGGCCGATGATCATCTTCTGGATGTCGGCGGTGCCCTCACCGATGAGCATGAAAGCGGCCTCGCGGTAGAGGCGCTCGATCTCGTACTCCTTGGAGTACCCGTAGCCGCCGTGGATCCGGAACGACGCCTCGACGACCTCGTTGCAGTACTCGGCGGCCAGGTACTTGGCCATCCCGGCCTCGACGTCGTTGCGCTGGCCCTTGTCCTTGAGCCGCGCGGCCTTGACCATCATGGCGTGCGCGGCCTCGACCTTGGTCGCCATCTCGGCCAGACGGAACAGGATCGCCTGGTGCTCGGAGATCGGCTTGCCGAACGTCTCACGCTGCTGGGAGTAGGCGATGCCGAGCTCGAAGGCACGGTTGGCGATCCCGCAGGCGCGCGCGGCGACGTTGACGCGGCCGACCTCGACGCCGTCCATCATCTGGTAGAAGCCCTTGCCGGCCTCACCGCCCAGGATCTGCTCGGCGGCGATCTGGTGGCCCTCGAAGATCGCCTCGGTGGTGTCGACGCCCTTGTAGCCCATCTTGTCGATCTTGCCCGGGATCGTCAGCCCCGGCGCGGTCTCGCCGAAGCCGGACTCCTTCTCCACCAGGAAGGTCGTCATGTTCTTGTAGACGCTCTCGGCGCCCTCGTCGGTCTTGACCAGCACCGCGATCAGGTTGGACGAGCCACCGTTGGTCAGCCACATCTTCTGACCGTCGATGGTGTAGCCACCGGCCCCCTCCCCCTCAGAGACCTTGACCGCCTTGGTCTTGATCGCCGACACATCCGAGCCCAGGCCCGGCTCCGACATCGAGAACGAGCCCCGGATCTCACCGGTCGCCATCTTCGGCAGGTACTTCTTCTTCTGCTCCTCGGTGCCGTGCTGCATGATCATGTACGCCACGATGAAGTGGGTGTTGATCACGCCCGAGACGCTCATCCACCCGCGCGCGATCTCCTCCACGCACAGCGCGTAGGTCAGCAGCGACTCGCCCAGGCCGTCGTACTCCTCGGGGATCATCAACCCGAAGACGCCGAGCTCCTTGAGGCCGTCGACGATCTCCTGCGGGTACTCGTCGGCATGCTCGAGCTCGGTGGCCACCGGGAGGATCTTCTCCTCCGTGAAGGTGCGCACCGCCTTGAGGATCTGCTGCTGATCCTCGGTCAGTCCCTCGGTCTCGCACAGTCGGGTCATCTTCGAGCTCCTCTGGTCATGGGCGGGCGTGACTTTTGCGGCACGGTGCTCGCGCGTCGGCTAACTATGCCTACCGTCCGAGGTTACCGCCGAGTAGTAAACACCCTTTGGTACGCCCAGGGACCGGTCCTGCCCCTCTCGATCACACCGCCGCCCCACCGCTGCCCGTCGACGCTCGGGTCTGAGACACTGCGGCCATGACGCGTCGTTGCTTCCTGCACGTCGGAAGCCCCAAGACGGGCACGTCGTACCTGCAGAGTGTCCTGTGGCAGTCGCAGACCGCCCTCGCCGCCCAGGGCATCACCCTGCCGCTACGTCGTCCCGACCACTTCTTCCTCACCCTCCAGCTGCGTGGGCGGTTCAACCCGCAGGTCGACCCTCCCCGAGCCGCCGGCGTCCTCGACCGGCTCGACGCCGCCCTGGCCCGCAGCGAAGGCGACGTCCTGATCACCCACGAGCTGCTCTCGGTGGTGCCGCAGCGCAAGATCGACGCGTTCCTGGCTCGCCTGGCCGACTTCGAGGTCCACGTCGTCGTGACCACCCGGTCCCTGGACCGTCAGCTGCCCTCGGAGTGGCAGCAGTTCGTCAAGACCCGCCACACCGGCAGCTACGCGACGTTCCTGGACTGGGTGCGCTCGAACCCCGACCACCGCTTCTGGCGGGGCCAGGACTTCGCCGCCATCGCCGGCCGGTGGGGTGGCTCCCTGCCGCCGTCGCGGGTGCACGTCGTGACGGTGCCGCCCAGCGGAGCGGGACCCGACGAGCTGCTGCGGCGCTTCTGCTCGGTCCTCGACGTGGACGCGGCAGAGCTGGACGCCGACGTGGAGCGCGACAACGCCTCGATCGGCTACGAGCAGGCCGAGCTGCTGCGCCGGATCAACGAGACGCTCGGCAAGCGACTGCGCGCCAACCGCGCGGCGTACGCCAAGACCGTGAAGTTCTGGTTCGCCGAGCAGGTGCTGGCCACCCAGACCGGGCAGCGCCTCGTCCTGCCGGACTCCCACCGGGACTGGTGCGACGAGATCTCGCGCGACCAGGTCGACCGCATCGCAGCGGCCGGCTACGACGTCGTCGGAGACCTCTCCGACCTGCTGCCGGCGTGGTCGCAACGACCCACCCCCGAGCTCGCCGCCGACGACGGGCTCCTGCTCGAGGCCGCCTTGGAGGCGATGGCCGACATGCTGGTGCAGCGCAACGCCGACCTCGCGCTCATCCGCAAGCTGCGCCAGGACCTGCGCCGCACCCGCAAGATCACCCGATCTGCCAGCACCGTCGGGGCCCGTGCCCGAGCCGCCCTGCGGCGCTTGCGCGGCTAGCGGCGGATCCGGGACACGATCCTGTCCCGGAGACGCGGGGCCGTCGTCGACGTTCCTGGCGCGGTGCCGGGTGCGCTGCGCAACGCGCGGCGGCGGTCCATCTCGTCCCCGACGACGACGGCCAGGGCCTTGGTGGCCACAGCGCTCACCTCGGCCTCCGACGGCTCGGTCGAGGCGGCCGCGAAGCTCTCCTCCCCCGGCTGCAGGTCAGCCAGGTCACCGACCACCCGGAAGCCCTGAGCCCGGACGTAGTCGATGTGGGACTGCGAGACCCGCTGGGTCCACTCCCGGCGTCGCTCGGGGATCCGGATCCGGTCGCCGTCCTGCCTGGCCAGGATCTGGGTCGACAGGTAGCGCTTGCCCACGTCGCCGTACACGTCGCGCTTGCGATGGGTCGGCGCCAGCTCCTCGTTGACCCGGCGCAGCACCTCGGCACCGACGTGCTTGAGGCCTTCGTTCTTGCGTACGACGTCGCGGTCGAGCGGGGCGGGCTCGACGCCGATCACCTCGCAGAACCGTTCGAGCAGGAGGGTGGGGTCGCTCCCCTCCGGCGGGACCGTGACCACGTGGATCCGCTCGATCGGCACGTGACGGCTCCACGTGCTGAGCAGCCGTGGCACGTCCTTCTGGCGCCAGAGGTGGTGGCCGGGCTTGTCCTCGTGGCGCCGCAGCTTGTCGAGGTAGTCGTCGAAGCGATAGCTGGCACCGGCCTTGAGCGACTCCTGCCAGGCAGAGGGGATCTGCCGGGCGAGGTCGCGCAGCGTCACCACCACGTGCACCTCCCGCTCACCGCAGGCACCGAGCAACCGCGCGATCTGCTCGTCGGTGGCCGGAGCGAGTGACTCCTCACTGACCAGGGCCGTCGGGGCGTCGGTGCCGGCCAGGGCCGCGGCGAAGTGGTCGACCGACTCAGCGACCTCCGGGGGGTCGAAGGCGGGCCGGATCCGCCCTCGGACGTCGAGCATCAGCCAGAACATCCGTCGTTTGGTGGCCGGGACCACCGCGACTCCCTGCTCGGCGAGCTGGGCGACGGACTGGAAGATGATGCCCTGCAGGTAGGACGTGCCGGTCTTCTGCAGCCCGACGTGGATGAAGATGCGTCCGGACATCCGGTCAGAGACTCTGGTGGTAGCGCTCGAGGATCTCGAGTGCCTCGTCGGAGTCGCCGCGCACCAGAGGCACCAGGAGCTCGGTGACCAGGTCGGTCAGCTCCGCCACCCGCAGACTCGTCTGGCGGCACTCCTGGACTTCCTCCTCGAGCGCCGCGACGCGGCGCTTGAGAGTCAGCGGGGAGACCGAGAGCAGCTTCTCGCTCACCGTGCGGATCCGCCCGGGTACCTCGTCGTCCTCGATCAACGTGCTCTCACCGCTCCCTGTGGCTCGACCTGCGCTCAGGCCATTCGGCGACGATACGACACAACGTCGACGCCCGGTCCGCAGGGCTGGCCGGGCGCTCCTCGCAGTAGACGATGCGGGCACCGGACGTCGCCAGCTCCGCCTCCACGACCTCCCGCGGCAGCTCACCGACGTTGTTCTCCTCGTGGTAGCCGTCCTCCCCCTGCTTGCACATGAACATCAGGTAGAGCCGACCCTGGCCGTCGTGCAGCATCCCCGACGCCGTGCGCAGCAGCGCGGCCCGGCCGGCGGCGGAGGTGGTGTCGGCGACGTGACGCGCCAGGATCACGCGGGGCCCCGGCAGCAGCGCGCCTCTCACGACGGCCACCGCGACGTGACGGTTCTCCAGGAGGTTGAACGTCTGGAAGTCGGGTCCGGTGCCCGGCTCCCACTCGCGTGCCTGGTGACGGAAGTAGAAGCGGCTCTGCTCCAGGGCCAGGGTCGGGATGCCACGTTCGGCGACGTAGGAGGCGTCCCGCCCGCGGCCGCACCCGATGTCGATGAAGGCGCCCATGTCGGGCTCGCGGCCCACGATCCAGCGAACGAGCTCGGTCGGCCTGCGGCGACGCCCGAACGGGCCCGACAGGTAGAGCCTGTCCCACGTCGAGCGCCCCACTCGAGTCCCGCGGAACCACCCGTTGAGCCTCCGGGAGGTGCTCGTCGGCGTCTCGAAGTGGAAGGCGGGGTCGGGCGTGCGCCACGACTCGCCGTACGTCGCGACCAGGAGGCGGTCGGGGTCGGCCGGGACCGGGAACTGGCGTCCCTCCAGGGTGGCGGTGGTCAGCGGCCAGATCCACTCCCGCTCGAAGGGCGTGCGGATCTCTCCGAGCAGGTGGAGCTGCCCGTCGCGCAGGAAGCCTCCGAACAGGTCGAGGCCGCGCACCGCTCCGTCAGGCTCGATGACGTCCACCTTGATGGCCGCCCCGGAGTAGCGCACGACCTTGTAGCCCCGCTGCTGCAGCGCGCGCTGCAGCGCGAAGCTCTCGATGACGACGTCGGCGGGGTCGCTGTAGGCCGAGACGTAGCCGAGGTCGGCATCGCTGTCGTGCCCGATCAGCTTGCCGTCGCGCACTGCGCCCAGCAAGGTGCCGTAGGTGAGGAAGGCCTCGATCCCCGACTCGGCCACCACCTCGATGACCTCGTCGATGGAGTCCAGCAGCGGTTGGACGGCGTCGTCGCTGCGACCCTCGAACGTCTCGACCCGGCGGAAGTACTTGTCCAGCGCAATCGGACGCCCCCGACCGTTGACGATGGCGATGGGCTCCTGCGAGGCCCCGAAGCTCACCTGCTCCTGGAAGAGGACGTGGTCGTCGCCGTGCTCGACGACGGTGATCTCCGCGCGACCGTCGAGGAAGTCCTCGAGCGTCTCCGGCCACGGCACGACCTGGTCGAGACCCTGGCGGCGCCCGTCACGCTGCAACCAGAACGACCAGATGCGACGGCCGTCGAAGGAGACGTCGAGGATGGCTTCCTGGCGGGACCTGGCCCGCACGCCCTCGGCGTCGACGCGTACCCGGGACACAGACATCCGTGCACCTTATCCGTCCGGACCCGGGCGGCAGGTGCCGGTCGTCCTCCCGCGTCAGAGGTCGGCGACCCGTCGCGCGAGGGCCCCGGCTTCGCGCACCTCTGCCACGCCGGACGTCATGCTCAGCTGGGTCACGCGCTCGATGACGGACGACGTCAGCAACCTCTCCACGTCGTAGCGGGTGGTCCAGGCACCGGTGGCGTCGCCGGTCAGCATCAGGCTCTTGGGCGGCTGGGCAGCCGCCCACGCCTGCGCGCACACCTTGCGGCAGCGGCGCAGCCACGTGGCGTCCTGACCCGAGGCCTTCAGCTGCTTGCGGAGCTTGCGCTCCACGTCGGTGAGCGGCTTGCGCACGAGCGAGATCCGTACGGCGACGCCCCGCTCGGCAGCCTTGCGCAGGGTCGAGCGCAGCGCGAACAGGTCCAGCTTGGTCGTCACCACCCGGACCGCTCCCCCGGGCTCGACGCGCTTGATCCCGCGCTTGATGGCGCGCAGCACCGAGAGTCGCTCCGCCGCGTCGCCGTCCGGGTTGCTGCGCACGAGCGTCGACTCCGACTCGAGGTCGTCGGCCCACGACAGGCCTGCGACGACGGCGTCGTGGTCGGACTTCAGCTCCACGGGGTAGTGCCGGTCGACGACCAGCTCCTCGCTGCCCTGGTGGTAGACGTAGTCGATCGTCGATCCGTGGTGGTCGCCGGTGGGGAAGTAGTTGCCCAGCGTGTCGAAGGTGGGCGTGAGTCCGTGGGGCTCGAGCAGGTCTCGCGGGTAGCGGCCGCTCGTGTAGTGGACGTTGAAGTCGCCCCCCACGAGCACCGGGCCCGCGGCGCTGAGCGTGTCGGTCAGCGCCACCAGGCGCTTGATGGAGCGACGCAGCAGGTCGGGCATCCCGTTGACGAGAGGGGCCACGTGCGCCGAGACCACCGACACCACGCGGCCGTCGATGCCTTGCAGGGTCACCCAGTTGACGAACCGACGACCCAGCTCGACCTGGCGCCCGGGCGGCTTGCCGCGCCAGTTGGAGATCCGGTGCACGCCGTGGTCGATGGGGGTCCATCGATCGGTGCGCCAGGCCACGGGCGTCTCGGCCTTGAAGCGGTTGCTCGTGTCACGCCAGATGTCGTAGCCGTCGGGGGCCATCACCGCGTCGGAGCGGTAGTGCGTCTCGTTGTAGGTGACGAAGTCGGGCTGCAGCGCGAGGACCTTCGCGACGTCCTTCTGGAAGTTCTCCACGCTCAGGCCGGTGTAGATGTTGGCCTGGACCATCGTGATGTCGCTCAGCGCAGGCTCAGGCGGCACGCCGGGCTCCTCGGCACCGGCCGGCGCGACCCCGGCCGGGATGGCGAGCAGCGTTGCCGCCAGGGCGCCCGCGAGTGCGCGCCCGACCCATCCGGTCCCGCATCGACGAGCGCTGCTGGGTAGGGCTCGAGCAGGCATGGGGAAGCTCCTAGATGCGCATGATTCCGGGGATGTGGCGATGAGCCACAGGAATCACACCACCCCCATCAGTCACACGCAACACACTCGAGCGAACTACAAATCTGTAATTCCTCGAGCCCTTCCGACCTCGGATCAGCCGAAGCTGGCGACGGCGCTGATGAAGAAGTGGTCGCTGATCCGGCTGGTCACCGGAGTCGTGTCGCGGCGGTAGTTGCTCCAGGACACGCCACTGCCCACGACCCAGTCGACCGGGATCGGACCCGGCGGCGGACGGCACCCGCCGCTGTAGCTGCCGCCGTTGGGGGCGGACATCCCGGCCTTGGGCACGACGTTGCAGTAGAAGATCTCGCGGTCGTTCATGTCGCCGGTGACCAGCACCGGCAGACCGGACTTCTTGAGGTTGTTGACCACCGAGACCAGGGCCGCCTGGCCCTGGCGCCGCTCGGTGAGGTAGCGACCCCCGTGTGCGGACGGGTGGGTGTTGACCACGTAGAACTCGCGACCGGTGGTCCGGTCACGCAGGCGCAGGATGGGCTGCGGCCGTGGTCGCCCCATGAAGGGGATGGTGAAGCGCTCCCCGCTCACGAACTCGAAGCGCTTGGCGTCGTAGAGGATCGAGTTGTCGGTCTCCGCCACTCCCCACTGGAACCCCGGGAACGCCGCGAGGCCGGTGCGCGACTGCACGGCTCGGAGCTGGTCGTCCTGCAGCTCCTGGGTGCCGACGATGTCGACCCCGTGCGCTGCGATCCGGTTGACCGCACCTCCTGACCGGACCGAGGCGGGCGGGAAGTTCTTCCGGGTGCCACCGGGACCGGTGTGCTGGCTCCCGAGCACGTTGAACGAACCGATGGTCACCGAGAACGGAGCGTTGGCGGCCGCCTCCTGCTTCTCGGCCCGCTTCTCGGCGAGCGCGGCCAGGCGACCCAGCTCTTCGCTGCGCTTCTCGACGGTCGTCTCCAGCAGCTGCTCGACCTTGGCCTGCCTCTTCTCCTGCTTCGCGGTCGGGTCGGAGGCCGACTCGACAGTCGACGTCGACTCGCCCTCGTCGCCCTCGTCGCCCGCGTCGCCCTCTGACGTCTCCTGCTCGACGGGTGCGTCGACGTCCTCGCTCACGTCGAGCACCGAAGGGGCGACCGCGGTGAGGTCGGCGACCGTGGTGTCGGCGCTGTCGTTCGAGATCTGCGCCACGGCCACCGAGCCTGCGCTCATCGCTATCGCGAGACCGCCCACGAGCGCGGCCATGCGCTTGCGGGTCCCGGAGCGTTGCCCTCGGTGGGCGTTGTCAGGCATCGGGTCATGGTAACCCGACGACGGGTGGGGGCGAGGATCCTCACGTCCGGCGCAGGCGCGAGCGCAGTCGCGAGCGCCAGCCAGCCGCGGCCGATCTCAGCCGAGAGTCGGCAGAGCTGGCCGCTGCGCGGCGTTCCTGGCGCAGGGTGCGGACGTCGCCGAGCAGCGTGGCCGCCAGGTCGAGCGCCACCTCGGCCACCTCCTCATCGGTGACCGACGCCGGCGTACGACGTGCGTCCAGCGTGTCGGGCACGAGCAGGTCCTTGAGCGAGCCGACCACGTCGAAGGGCTGCGTCCCGAGGTAGGCGACCGCCTCCTCACCGCGGCGGCGACAGTCCTCGATCTGGTCGGGCTCGGGCCAGAAGCGCTCCCCTCCGCGCGGGACGAGCCGTTGGTCGGCGAGGAACGAACGGATGAAGACGCCTCGGTCGAGCGCACTGCGGAACTCGTCGAGCCTCCCGTTGAGGCGTCGCAGCGTCTCGGCCTCGGTGACCCCCATCGAGGAGTTGGGGAAGGAGCCCGACAGGTCCAGCCCGGCGGTCTCGAAGCCGACCACGGCGGCGAAGCGCTGCCATACGTCGTCACGCGCGGCCGTCGGGTCCAGGGCGATGACGTGGATCCGCTCGGGCGGCACGGCAGTGCTCCACCGCTCCAGCACGAGCCGGAGGTCGAGGGAGCGCCAGTTCCAGATGGCCGTCGCGCTGCGCGACTCGTGCCGGCCGTAGTCCACCATCGGCGTCGTCGCGCCGTTCTTCAGGCTCTCCTGCCAGCTGGCGGCGAAGAGCCCGAGGGGCTCTCGGGCGGTCACCACCAGGTGCACCGGCGACGGGGCCAGCGCCTCCACCATGGCGGCCGCCTGCTTGCGCGAGGCGGCGGCGAAGAACTCGTGACTGATCAGGCCCACACCGTCACTGGCTGCCAGCTCGGTCAGGACCCGGTCCCACGCTCCCCGGTGGTGCTCGGGCGCCCGCAGCTGAGCCGGATCCTCGCGCACCGTGCGCGATGCCCACAGGTGGTCTCGTCGCTCGACACCGGGGACCACCACGCCGCGGCGGCGCAGCTCGTCCCGGTTGGTCCAGACGATGGTCTGCAGGTAGGAGGTCGCCGTCTTGGGCAACCCGATGTGGACCAGGACCCGCTCAACCACGTGCCCGCTCCGAGCTCTAGTCCTTGGACCGCTTGCGGAACGGGTTGGTCCCGTCGGTCGAGACCGGCGTCCCGTCCTCGTAGACGGCGCCCTTGCCGCTGCCGAAGACCAGCTGGTCGCTGGTGGTCGGCTTGGCCGAGGTGGTCGAGCGCGCGCTCGTCCCGGTGCTGGGGAAGTTGTTGTACCAGTAGTCGAAGTGCCCCTGGTACCGCAGCGCCCGCTTCTTGGTGTAGTAGACGCCGAGGTTCTCGTCGCTGCGTGCCGACGAGCTCGACCAGTTGGCCGAGCCGTTCAGCACGGCGTACCCGGACCTGTTGCCTGCGTAGTTGCCGTTGATCGACATCGTCTTGAGGTGGAAGTAGTTGTCGAAGACGCCGTCGCCGTCGAAGTCCTGCACCAGGTGCTTCATCGGCACCGGGCCCCGACCGGCGGGGTTGCGCAGGAAGCGGCCCACGTCGATGCCCATCACGGTGTAACCGATCTTGACGTCGCAGCCCTGGTTCCACAGGTCGCGCACCTTCGTGGCCAGGCTCATCCCGCGTGCCTGGCGCAGCACGTCGGGAGCGATCCGGATCACGGTCCTGCCGGACGCGGTGCTGGCCGCGTTGCGGCACTTGACGTCGTTGAGCATGCGAGCGACCGGGTCGTAGGCCTTCTTGCCCTGCAGCGGGAACATGATCAGGTCGGAGTTCTTCAGCGAGATGGCCTCGAAGGGCGCCTTCAGGCGCTTGTCGACGGAGGCCTCGGCGAAGATCTGCTCGGTGAACTTCCAGATCTTCTTGTTGTTGACGTAGGTGTACATGTCGTTCCACTGGTTGTTGGTCGCAGCCAGCGTCAGGTTGGCCGAGCCCTGCATCACGACGCGCTTGGCCGAGCCGACCTTCGAGAACATGAAGAACTTGCTGTGCGACGCGCCTCCCGGGCCACGGCAGGACTGCTTGCACGTGCGGGCCCAGCTGCGGCGGCTCCGGGGCCACTTGTCGTTGCCGTCCTTGAGCCCGCTGCGCAGGCGGCGGAACGTCACGTTGGGGACTTCCCTGTTGTTCTGCTTGTCCATGATCAGCTTGACCCGCACTCCCCTGTTCTGGGCGCGCAGCAGGGCCGTGGCCGCTTCGCTCGTGGCGAAGTTCCAGGTGAAGAACTTGATCGTCGACCCCCGCTTGGTCGAGTTCACCGACCGGATGATCTTGCGGAAGATCGCGCGCCTGTCCGTGACGTCGCCGAGCGGGTTGTTGAACGTCGGCCCGTTCTTCGGGCGGAAGTTGTCGGGAGCCGCCTCGGCCGGGCCCGTCGCGCTCACCGGGACGAGGAACACCAGGCTCGTCACGAGCAGCAGGATGAATTTTCTGGGCAAGGCAGGTGTCCAATCACGAGGTCACGATCTGAGGTCACACGATCGTCAGGAGCAGTCAGAACGCAATCAGGGAGCGGTCAGGGAGAAGGCTACGTGGAGGTCCGCGAACGGGCGACTTCAGGCGCGACAGTTGACGACGAAGTCGACGTAGTCGGCGTCCTTCTTCAAAGGAGTCGTCGCCGCCTGCTTGATCGTGCCACCCAGCGCCGCCCAGTAGGCCTCGTCGAAGCGCACGATGCGCTGGCCCGAGGAGCACTCCAGGACGTCGCGCTTGACGTAGTCGCCCGCCTCCACACAGCCGGAGTAGGTGCGGGGCAGCTTGGCACCGGCCTCCCACACGTCGGCGCACGCGGGCGCACCGGCAGGCACGTCGGTCTCGGCAGGGGTGGACTCGGGTGACTCGGGTGACTCGGGTGACTCGGACTGTGTCGCACCCGAGGACGGCGAGCTGCTCGGGCTCTCGTCGCTCGCCGCGACGACACCGGCATCGTCCGAGCCGCAGGCGGCGAGGGCACAACCCACCACGAGCACCAGCCCCGGGAGGCTCCAGCGTCGATTCACGGACATGGCGCCACTATAGATGAGCCTGCCGACGGGTCACGGTTGTTCACCTCACCGACTCCCGGCCTGTCGGGCATCGACGCCGGACGGGGATAACCTGCGTCCGTGAGCTCCGCCCCGTCCCGCGTCTACGTCGCCCGGCTCGTCGGCCTGCCGATCTTCGACCCCCAGGGCGACCAGGTCGGCAAGGTCCGCGACCTCGTGGTGGCGATGCGTTCCGAAGCCAACCCCCCACGGGTGCTGGGACTCGTCTCGGAGGTGCCGGGCCGCCGTCGCATCTTCGTGCCGATGACGCGGGTCACCAACATCGACGGCGGCCAGGTCTACACGACCGGCCTGCTGAACATGCGCCGCTTCGAGCAGCGCTCCACCGAGACGCTGGTGATCGGGGAGATGCTCGACCGTCGGGTGACCGTGCTCGTGGATGGCACGACCACCGGGGAGACGGTCGCCGGCACGGTGTACGACGTCGCCATGGAGCAGGGCCGCACCCGCGACTGGGTGCTGAGCAGGGTCGCGGTCCAGGAGCCGGCGAAGGCCCTGCGCCGCCGGGGCCAGACGCACGTGGCCGAGTGGCGCGACGTACGCGGCCTGGCACAGTCCGACGGCGAGGCGCAGGGCGCCACCCACCTGCTGCACGCACTCAACGAGATGCGGCCCGCCGATGCCGCCACCATGCTGCACGACCTGCCGCTCGAACGGCGTACGGCGGTCGTGGCCGCCCTGGACGACGACCGGCTCGCCGACGTGCTGGAGGAGATGCCCGAGGAGGACCAGGTCGACATCCTCAACCATCTAGACACCGAGCGCGCGGCCGACGTGCTGGAGGAGATGTCGGCCGACGACGCCGCCGACCTGATCCGCGACCTGCCCCCCGAGACCGCCGAGATCCTGCTCGACCTGATGGAGCCGGAGGAGGCCGAGGACGTGCGCCGGCTGATGTCGTACGTCGAGGACACGGCGGGGGCGATGATGACCCCCGAGCCGGTGATCCTCGGCACGGACGCCACCGTGGCCGATGCACTGGCCCACGTGCGCAACCCCGACCTGACGCCGTCCCTGGCAGCGCTGGTCTACGTGTGCCGCTCCCCCTTGGAGACCCCGACCGGGCGTCTGGTCGGCGTGGCGCACATCCAGCGACTGCTGCGCGAGCCGCCCTCGACGTTGGTGGCGGGAGCCCTCGACGAGTCGCTGGAGAGCCTGCGACCGGAGGCGACCATCACCGAGGTCGCGCTGCACCTGGCGACGTACAACCTCGTCGCCGCGCCGGTGGTCGACGAGAACGGCCACCTGCTCGGCGCCGTCACCGTCGACGACCTGCTGGACCACATGCTCCCGCCCGGCTGGCGTGACCGCGCCCTGACCGAGGGGTCGCGCCGTGGCTGAGCGCCGCGCCTCCACGCCCCGGCTCGACACGCCGCGCGACACCCGTCGCCAGTTCGTGCGCCGGCCCAGCTACGACGCCGACACGTTCGGTGTCTTCGCCGAGCAGTTCGCCCGGTTCATGGGGACCGCGACCTTCCTGGCCTACATGACCCTGGTGGTCGTGGTGTGGATCGGCTGGAACGCCGTCGCCCCGGACGGTGCCGCCTTCGACGCCTACCCGTTCATCTTCCTGACCCTGATCCTCAGCCTGCAGGCCTCCTACGCCGCGCCGCTCATCCTGCTCGCCCAGAACCGCCAGGAGCACCGCGACAAGGTGATCGCCGAGCAGGACCGACAGGCCAACGCCCGAGCCCACGCCGACATGGAGTTCCTCTCGCGCGAGGTCGCCTCGCTGCGGATGGCGCTGGGCGAGGTGGCGACTCGCGACTACCTGCGCTCCGAGCTGCGCGCGCTGCTCGCCGAGCTCGACGAGCGAGAGTCAGGTCGAGCGGCCGAGTAGCCGCCGTACGGCGGAGCGGGCGGAGCGTCGCCGACCGACGCGCTCCGTGCCCGGCTCCCCAGCCGGTCCCGCACCCGGTCCACCGCGGGGGGAGGTGCCGCGGAAGTAGGCGCTGCGGTCGGTGCCGTGGGCCTCGGCCAGCCCTCGCTGCAGCACGGTCCGGGCCCCCTCGGACAGCGGTCGCGGCGCGTGGGTGCCGGCCGTGGGATCGAGCTCCAGCACCAGCCCTAGCTCGACGAGGCTCTCGGCGTCGTCCTGCGTGGTCTCCTCGAAGAGCGCGAGCAGCCGCTCGTGGCGGGCGTCGGGCGAGGCTTCGCCCTCCAGGACGTCACGTACGGCGTCCGCCACCGCGGAGCGACCGGCGCGCAGGCTGACGCGCGGGCCCGAGGTGGTCATCGCCCCCCACTTGCGCGCGAACTCCTCGCCCGAGTACGACTCGTAGTGGAAGAGCTCCAGGCGCTCGTCGGCGTGGGTCGGGGCCTGCGTGCGGTCAGCGGCGATCGCCTTGTGCAGGCCCAGCCAGAGGTCCCGGCGCGGTCGCACGCCGACCTTGCCCTGGAGGTGGCCGTGGAAATGGGCCTGGTTGGTGGCCGCCGCGATCGCGCCCCGCTGGTGCAGCCGCTGCAGGTCTGCCTCGCCCAGCAGCCGCTTGAACAACGTGGGGTCGCCGTCCCAGGTGGCCTTGCTGACGGCCTCGCGGGGTGCCAGTCGCACGGCCGGGACGTCGGCAGGCACGGCCGCCAGGGCGTCGGGGTCGATCCGCACGACCTCGTCCCCGTCGACGTGGAACACCCACTGCACCTCGGGTGCGTCCGCCAACAGGTGGCTGACCAGTCCGGCGTTGGTGCACTGGCGTTCGTTGAGGCCGGCCGGGCGGTGCTCGCCCCACCATCCCCGGCCGGCCCGCACGCAGGTGACGTGCGGCTCCTGGTCGAGGAAGTCGGCCACCTCGTCCTGCCCCGGTGCCCGGGGCTGGTCGAGGAAGACGACCAGGTGGTCGATCCCTCCCCCCAGGTTGCCGCGCACGAATCGCCGGACGTGCTGCACGGTGTCCTTGATCGTGCTGGCTGCGATCAGCATGGCGGGAGGCTATCGCGGCACCCACCCCCGCGACCGTGCCGGATGCCGACCCACACCCTAGACTTCTTCCATCATGACTGCCCCGAACTCCGACCAGCTCCAGGCAGCCCTGGCGACCGTCAACGACCCCGAGATCAAGCGCCCGATCACAGAGCTCGGCATGGTCGAGAGCGTCGAGACCGACGACCAGGGCATCGTGCACGTGACCGTCCTGCTGACGGTCGCCGGCTGCCCCCTCAAGGACACCATCACCCGCGACGTCACTGCGGCCCTCGAGGCCGTCGACGGCGTCACCGGCGTCGACCTCACGCTGGGCGTCATGAGCGCCGAGCAGCGCTCGGGCCTCGGCGAGCAGCTGCGTGGTGGCCAGGCCCAGCGCGAGATCCCGTTCGCCCAGCCCGGCTCGCTGACCAAGGTCTTCGCCATCGCCAGCGGCAAGGGGGGTGTCGGCAAGTCCTCGGTCACCGTCAACCTGGCCCTGGCCATGTCCAAGCAGGGCCTCAAGGTCGGAGTCGTCGACGCCGACATCTACGGCCACTCGGTGCCGGCCATGCTGGGGGTGGCCGATGCCCGCCCCACGCAGGTCGACGACCTGATCATGCCGGTCCCCACCGCCAGCGGCGTCTCGGTGATCTCGATCGGGATGCTCAAGCCACGCCGCGACCAGGTGGTCGCGTGGCGCGGGCCGATGCTCGACCGAGCCCTGGTCCAGATGCTCTCCGACGTGTTCTGGGGCGACCTGGACGTGCTCCTGCTCGACCTGCCACCCGGCACCGGCGACGTCGCGATCTCGTTGGGCCAGCACCTGCCGAACGCCGAGGTCGTCGTCGTGACCACGCCGCAGGAGGCCGCTGCCGAGGTCGCCGAGCGCGCCGGCACGATGGCCTCGATGATGCATCAGCGAGTGGTCGGCGTCGTCGAGAACATGTCCTACCTCCCGTGCCCGCACTGCACCCCCGAGGGCCCCGACCACGCCGACCACAGGATCGAGGTCTTCGGCTCCGGCGGTGGCGACCGGGTCGCCAGCACCCTCGGCGAGCGCTTCGGCTACGACGTACCCGTCCTGGGTCGGATCCCGCTGGACCTGTCCCTGCGCGAGGGCGGCGACGTCGGCAAGCCGATCGTCGAGTCCGACCCCACGGCTCCCGCTGCTCTCGAGCTCACGGCGGTGGCCGAGACGCTCTCCGGTCGTGGGCGCGGCCTCGCGGGCATGCAGCTGGGCCTGACGCCCACGAGCAAGTTCTAGGCGTACGCCGTGTTCGGGGTCGGGCTGATGGAACTGGCCGTCATCGCGTTGGTCGCGATGTTCATGTTCGGCCCCGACAAGCTCCCGGAGTTCGCGAAGCAGGCCGGAGCGGTCCTGCGCAAGGCACGCTCCTTCGCCAACTCGGCCCGTGACGACCTGCGCGAGGAGCTGGGCCCGGAGTTCGCCGACCTGGAGCTGCGCGACCTCGACCCCCGCACCATCGTGCGCAAGCACATCATCGAGGCGATGGAGGACGCCGGCGAGGAGGCCGACCGGCCCAAGCGCCGGGGTGCCGCGCCCCTGGCGGACGGCGAGGTCCCGCCGTACGACGTCGACGCCACCTGAGTCGGCCGGATCTGGCCGGCGTCAGCTGCTCTGGACCGCGGCGATGGCGGAGAACGCGACCAGGCTCAGCCGCGCCCCGGCACCGTGGCCCTCACTGAGCTCGACGAAGTCCTGACCGACGCGGGCGGGGACGCCGTCGTGCCGACCGCCGTCGCGGCGGTGGACGACACACCGCTCCCCCGCGTCGCCGAGGCGACGCAGCGCTGATCCCAGACCCAGGCGGGTGAGCGGAGACCAGGCGACCTCGGGCACCGACCGCTGGTCGACGCCCTCCACAGCGGCGATCGCCTCCAGCGGCACGACCCACTCCTGCGCTCCGCTCGTTGCCGTGGAGGCGACCAGGCACCAGGCGGCGCAGACTCGCTCCAGGCGACCACGCAGGGTGCCGACCCCCGGCACGTGGAGCCCGACCTCACGCCCGACCGACGCCTGGAGTCGCGAGACGAGGGTGACCTGCTGGTACTCCGTGCGGCTGCGGTCGGCGACCTCGAGGTCGCGATCCGCCTCGAAGAGGGCGCCGGCCTGCTGCTCGAGGTCGTCGAGGAACCCGAAGAGCTCCTCCTCCCACGTCATGTCGAAGACCCTATGCGGCGCCGTCCCGAGATGGTCAGAGCAGGATCCCGCGACTCGTGAAGGCCACCCCGCGCGCGAGGTTCTCCCGGAAGAGCTCGTCGAGCCGCGGGTTGTCGGCCAGGCCCCACTGCAGCTGGGAGACCTGCCAGGCTGCGGCGCGCGCCAGGTGGATCCCGAACATGGCGAACGCGTCGTCGACCCGGCCACCGGCCTCGTCGATCCGGGCGACGATGCCGCTGGTGAACCAGCCCTTGATCTGGTCCTTGGCCAGCTCGAGCACCTCGTTGGTCGTGGTGAAGTCCGTGTGCTCGGCACTGCCGTCGACGGGGGCGACACCGAGCTCGCGGCAGGTCAGGACCACGGCGCCGGGCAGGTCGTGGGAGATGTGGGCGTTCATCCCGGCCATGGCGAACTGGATGGGATGCGTGCGGGGCTTGATCCGCGCGGCGAAGAGCGGGGCCCAGGCCGTCGGGACGGGCTGCCCGGCCTCGTCAGCCGCGTAGGCCTCGAAGAAGAGGTTGGCGAAGTGGACGTCGAGGCGGGCCAGGAAGTCGCCGGCGCCGAAGGTGCCGGCATCCACCGCGCTGTCCACGAGGTCGGTGACCTGGCGATACATCCGGTTGAACGTGGCCACGCCGTCCTCCGGCGGCAACGACGACTCGATCACCGTCATCCGCTCCAGGACGTCGTCGATCGACTCCGCCTGCGCCCACCCGGACCGCCCGCCAGCCATGCGGTCAATCTAGCGAAGCCGGGGAGCGAGGCTGTGGACAAACAGTTGACGACTGACTCAGAAGGGCGTTGAGTGATGCAAACAGACGCAAACGCATAGATACAGAGAGTTCACTCGGACATGGGCTTCTCCCTCCCCCGCTGCCTCCTCGTGTGGCTGACGGTCAGTGCCGTCGCCGGTGCCGCCTCCCTCTGTGCCGCGCCCGACGTGGCGGCCGTTCCTCGCGCCACGTCGTTCGACGCCTACGTCGCCGCAGGAGCGGGCGCAGCCCTGATCGGGTGCGGGGTGTGGGCCTGGGTCGTCACGACGGTCGTCGTCGCCTGTGCCGTGCGCGATCGTGAGCGTTCGCGCACCGGCGACCGCCACCAGCCCGGTGTACCAGGCTGGGCACGGCGGTTGGTGCTGGCCGCGTGCGGCATCGCCCTCGTCGGTGCGGCGCAGAGCGCGCCCGCTCACGCCACCCCCGGAGAGATCGCACCGGTGACCCAGCGCGGCGGGGACGGCGGGCCTTCCGCCCTCGGCCTGCCGCTGCCGGACCGGACCACGGGTCCGCTGCGCGACGAGTCCCGGGATCCTGCGGCAGCCGGGGCGGTCGCGGCAACGGTCGCCACCGGAGCCCTCCATGTCGTCCAACCAGGCGACTCCCTCTGGAGCATCGCGACCGACCTGCTCGCACCGGGGACGAGCAACCACGACATCGGCGCGCTCGTCGCGCGCCTCTACAGCACCAACCAGGCGCTCATCGGGAACGACCCCGACCTGATCCAGCCTGGCCACCGACTTCGGACGCCACTCGGAGAGCGTCCGGCCCGATGAGAGGACCAGCCATGTCGAACCAGCCCCCCACCGTCGTGCCCATGCGGATCCCGGTGCCCGTGGCCGCCACGCAGGGCACCCTCGCCCTCGACCTCCAGCCCCGCACCGAGGTCCCTCCCGCACCGGTCCCCACCGGTCGACGTCCACGTGACCTGGAGCCCTGGGCAGCCCGCTTCGCGCAGGCCGCGGTGGAGATCGTCGGCGGGGACCGCCCGGTCAGCCAGCTCGCACGCTGGACCAGTCGCGAGGTCTACCTCGACCTCGAACGTCGCGCCCTGCTCGTGGCGCGGGCGGGCAACCACGAGCCAGGCGTCTCACGCGTGCAGGCAGTGCGTCCGCGCGTCCACACCGTGCACACCTGCGAGGTCGGTCCGCACGTCACGGAGACGAGCATCCACGTGCGCTACGGCAACCGCTCGCGCGCGCTGGCCGCGCGCTTCGAGCGCCGTGGGACGCCCGAGGCACTGAGGTGGGTGTGTACGGCGCTGGAGTTCGCGTGATGCTGCGGTCCCGTCGTACGTGGTGGGTGTGGCGCCCGCGCTCCTCGGTTGGGCCCGGTCCTCGGGGTTGGTGTGGCGCGGGCCGGAGCGATCAGCCGTTGGACCGCGCGGTCAACCCCGTCGGCCCGCCAGGCGCACCGTGGCACTGCTTGAACTTCTTGCCCGAGCCACAGGGGCACTTCTGGTTGCGGCCGACCCCGGCGAACTCGTCGTCCGCCGTCGTCACTGTCCCGCCCTTGACCTCGGCCTCGCCGTCCTCGGAGGGTGCGGAGTAGGACAGGTTGGCCGACGGCGCAGGAGCCTCGAGACCCTTGGCGCGGATGGTCGGTGCGGGCGCCCGCTGCGCACTGCCCTCGGGCTGCATCAGCGGCTCGTAGGCCTCCTCCAGAGGCTCGTCGCTGTCATCGTCGTCGTCCTCCTCGACCTGGACCTCCAGGTTGAACAGGAAGCCCACCGCCTCCTCCTTGATCCCGTCCATCATGGCGGCGAACATGTCGAAGCCCTCGCGCTGGTACTCGACCAACGGGTCGCGCTGGGAGTAGGCGCGCAGGTAGATGCCCTCGCGCAGGTAGTCCATCTCGTAGAGGTGCTCGCGCCACTTGCGGTCGAGCACCGAGAGCAGGACGCGCCGTTCGAGCTCGCGGGCGACCTCGTCGCCGATCTCGGCCTCGCGCGCGTCGTAGGCGGCCTGGGCGTCGGCCTGGAGCTTGGTGATCAGCTCGTCCTTGTCCAGGTTGGCCTTGCCGCCGGCCTCGGCGACGAGCGACTCCAGGTCGACGGAGATCGGGTAGACCTGACCGAGGTCGGTCCACAGCTGCTCCAGGTCCCACTCCTCGGCGAACTCCAGGGTCGCGCCGGTGACGTAGCCGACCACCACGTCGTCGATGAAGGTACGGATCTGTGCCTCGATGTCGGCGCCCTCGAGCACCTCACGGCGCTCTCCGTAGACGACCTGGCGCTGACGATCCATCACGTCGTCGTACTTGAGGACGTTCTTGCGGGACTCGAAGTTCTGCGACTCCACCTGCCCCTGCGCGTTGGCGATGGCGCTGGTGACGCGCTTGTTCTCGATCGGAACGTCGTCGGGGATCTTCAGCATGGTCAGGACCCGGTCGACCCAGTCCGACTTGAAGAGTCGCATCAGCTCGTCCTGCAGCGACAGGTAGAAGCGGGACTCCCCGGGGTCACCCTGACGGCCGGAGCGACCACGCAGCTGGTTGTCGATGCGGCGCGACTCGTGGCGCTCGGTGCCGACGACGTACAGGCCGCCCAGCTCGCGGACCTCGTCGTGCTCGTTGCCGACCTGGGTCTTGATCTGCTCCAGCATGTCGGGCCAGGCCGCGTCGTACGCCTCGGCAGTCTCGCCGGCGGGCTCGAGGCCCTTCTTACGCAGCTCGGCATCGGCGAGGAACTCCACCGATCCACCGAGCATGATGTCGGTGCCTCGACCGGCCATGTTGGTGGCGACGGTGACCGCCCCCTTGTGGCCGGCGAGCGCGACGATCTTGGCCTCGTCGGCGTGCACCTTGGCGTTCAGGACGCTGTGCGGGATGCCCTTGGCCTTCAGCTTGTCCGAGAGGTGCTGCGACTTCTCGACCGACACGGTGCCCACCAGGACCGGCTGGCCCTTCTCGTGGCGCTCGGCGATGTCGTCGACCACGGCGTCGTACTTGGCTTCCTCGGTCCGGTAGACGAGGTCGGCCTGGTCCATGCGGACCATCGGACGGTTGGTCGGGATCGGCACCACGCCGAGCTTGTAGATCTTGTCGAACTCGCTCGCCTCGGTCATGGCCGTACCGGTCATGCCCGAGAGCGTGCCGTAGAGGCGGAAGTAGTTCTGCAGCGTGACCGTGGCGAGGGTCTGGTACTCCTCGCGGACCTCCACGCCCTCCTTCGCCTCGATCGCCTGGTGCAGTCCGTCGTTGTAGCGACGCCCCGACAGCATCCGGCCGGTGTGCTCGTCGACGATGAGCACCTCGCCGTTCATGACGACGTACTCCTTGTCGTTGCGGAACAGCGCCTTGGCCTTGATCGAGTTGTGCAGGAAGGAGATGAGCGGGGTGTTGGCCGACTCGTAGAGGTTCTCGATGCCGAGGTGGTCCTCCACCTTGGTGATGCCGTCCTCCAGCACCGAGATGGTGCGCTTCTTCTCGTCGACCTCGTAGTCCTCGTCGAGCACGAGGGTGTCGGCGATCTTGGCGAACTCGCCGTACCACTTGACCTCGTCCTGCGTCGGGCCGCTGATGATGAGCGGGGTCCGGGCCTCGTCGATCAGGATCGAGTCGACCTCGTCGACGACGGCGAAGTTGTGGCCGCGCTGGACACAGTCGTCGATGGACGAGGCCATGTTGTCGCGCAGGTAGTCGAAGCCGAGCTCGTTGTTGGTCGCGTAGGTGATGTCGCAGTTGTAGGCCTCGCGACGCTCCGAGGGCCGCATCTCCGGCAGGATCACGCCGACGGTCAGGCCCAGGAAGTGATGGATCCGGCCCATCTGCTCGGACTGGAACTTGGCCAGGTAGTCGTTGACGGTGACGACGTGGACGCCCTTGCCGGAGATGGCGTTGAGGTACGACGGCAGCACCGCCACGAGCGTCTTGCCCTCGCCGGTCTTCATCTCGGCGATGTTGCCCAGGTGCAGCGCGGCGCCACCCATGATCTGGACGTCGAAGGGGCGCATCCCGGTGACCCGCTTGGAGGCCTCGCGGACCGTGGCGAAGGCCTCCGGCATCAGGTCGTCGAGCGACGCGCCCTCGGCGTAGCGCTCCTTGAGCTCACCGGTCATCGCCTGGAGCTCGTCGTCGCTCATCTTGACGAAGTCGTCCTCGATGGCGTTGACCGCCTTGGCGATGGTCTCCAGCTGTCGGAGGATCTTGCCCTCGCCGAGGCGGAGGAGCTTGTCGATGATGACGGGCACGAGTGGTGACTCCTGGGTCGGGTGGATCGTCCGGCCCGGATGCGGGCCTCGCCCATCCTAACGAGCCGACCTCACGAGGCGTTCCTGGCTGCCTCCACGGCGAGCTCGGGCGCCAGGCCGCCGTGGCCGTCCACCACGACAGCCGTCATCCCGAGCCACTCCGCGAGCCGGCGCAGCTCTCCTGCCAGCTCGGCTGCGGTGTCCTGCGGGGCTCCGTCCTCTGCGAACGCACCCTTGACCTGGAGCAGCCCGGTGACCCGGTCCGCCTTGAGGTCGACGCGCGCGACGATCTCGTCGCGGAGCAGGAACGGAAGCACGTAGTAGCCGTGGATGCGTTTGTGCCTGGGGGTGTAGATCTCGATCCGGTAGTGGAAGTCGAAGAGGTGCTCAGCGCGCTCGCGCTCCCAGACCACCGGGTCGAACGGGCTCAGCAGGGCGCGCGCATCCACCGCACGTGGGCGCCGGGCGTCGCGGTGGAGGTAGGCCGGCCGCTTCCACCCCTCGATCGTGACCGGCTCCAGCTCGCCGGACTCCACGAGGGTGGCGATCGCCGGGCGTACCTCGTCGACGTGCATCCGGTAGTAGTCCTTGAGGCACTGGGCGGTCGCCACCCCGTGGGACATCGCGGCCCGTCGCACCAGCGCGAGGTGCTGCTCCGCCCTCGTCAGGTCGGGCAGGCGCTGCACGGAGTCGGGCAGCACCCGCTCCGGCAGGTCGTAGCGCACCTCGAACTGGCTGTTGCGACCCGCGATCGCGAGGTCTCCCATGCTGTAGAGCATGTCGAGGCCCTTGCGCGCCTCGGACCAGTTCCACCCCCAGTGCTCCTTGGACCGCGGAGCCCCGTCGTCGAGGTCCCGCGCCGTCTGGGGCCGACCGGCTGCCGCGATGCGCGCCACCAGGGACGCCGCCGCCTCGTCGGAGACCTCGTTCCACCACTTGCCGCGCAGCGCACGGAAGTGGTCGCGCCGAAACTGCATCGCCGGCCACAGCTCGACCGGCATGAACGCCTGCACGTGAGCCCAGTACTCCACCATCCGACGCTGCTGCCTCCCGCTGGACGCGCGGGCGAGGAGGTCGGGGTCGTAGGCGCCCATCCGCGAGTAGAGCGGCATGTAGTGCGCGCGCTGAAGCACGTTGACCGAGTCGACCTGCAGCACTCCGGTGCGCTCGACCGTGCGGGCTACGGTGCGCATCGTCGGCGACGCGTGCGGCTTGTCGAGGAACCCCTGCGCTGCCAGGGCGATGCGACGGGCCTGGGCGCGGGTCAGGGACTGGGTGGTCACCGGACTGTTGTACCGGACCGTTCGGACAGTGGCGCGGGATTGTTCGGCTCGGTCCTGGTGGTGGTGGTTGCGGCTGTGCGTCGGCACTCCGGAGGGGCAGGCTCTTCGGGGTTGGTCCTGGTAGTCACCGGTGGGTTGGGCCGCGCGGCCCCACCAGTCACATGAGCCACACGTGCTCATCGGTTGGGCAAAGACGACACGAAAACCGGCCGCAACCATGTCGTTCGTGCCCACTCGATGAGGCGATGCGACGCAAGAGACGGGTGTGGCGGCCGCGCATGCGGCGGCGTGGGCGGAGCCCTCGCCGTTGAGC
>NZ_JAPYPS010000031.1 GCF_029937575.1 Nocardioides sp. | reverse complement strand
CAAGTCGACCGGGAGAGGCTCGCAGTCAACGGATGCCGCAGGCACCGCGCAGCGGGCGCCGCAGGCGATCCTTGACGGCGAGACCCGGTCGACTACGCGCGCGGGCGCCACACCAACCCGAGGAACGGGGCAGCACCGAAGGGCGCGGACGCCACACCCACGAAGAACGCCGGTCAACGACGCGCGCGGGCGCCGCGGCCCCGAAGAAGCCTGCGTCAGTCGCCCAGCGCCGGGTAGTCGGTGTACCCCTCGGCCCCGCCGCCGTAGAACGTGTCCGGGTTCGGCTCGTTGAGGTCGGCGCCGGTGGCCCAGCGCTGCTCGAGGTCGGGGTTGGCCAGGTAGAGCCGGCCGACGGCCACGGCGTCCCCGAGGTCCTTGTCCAGGATCTCCTGGGCTGACTCCCGCGTCGTCACGGACCCGAAGCCGTCGTTGACGATCACGACACCACCGAACTCCTTGCGCAGCGCCTGGACCAGGTCCAGCCGCGGGTCGGCGAGGATCGACAGGTAGGCCAGGCCGAGGGGAGCGATCTCCTGGACCAGCCCGGTGTACGTCGCCTCGACGTCGGCCGGGTCGTCCTCCGTGGCGCCCTGGATGTTGTGCGCCGGCGAGATCCGGATGCCGACCTTGTCGGCGCCGACCGCGTCGACCACGGCACGGGTGACCTCGACGGCGAAGCGGGCGCGGTTGGCCGGGCTGCCGCCGTACTCGTCCTCGCGCTGGTTGCTGCCCGGGGCGAGGAACTGGTGGATGAGATAGCCGTTGGCGGCGTGGATCTCCACCCCGTCGAGGCCGGCCTCGATCGCGTTGCGTGCCGCGGTGACGTACTCCTGGACGGCGTCGGGGACTTCGTCGGTGCTCAGTGCGCGCGGGACCGGATGCGGCTGCGGCCCGGCCGCGGTGATCATCTCGTTGGGCGCCGCGATCGCGCTCGGGGCCACGATCTCCTGCCCGCCGGTGTTGTCGGGGTGGGAGATGCGACCGGCGTGCATCAGCTGGGCGACGATCAGGCCGTGCCTGGCGTGCACCGCGTCAGCGACGCGACGCCACCCCGCGATCTGCTCGGGGGAGTGGAAGCCGGGAGTGTTGAGGTAGCCCTGGCCGCGGGCGCTGGGCTGGGATCCTTCGGTGATGATCAGTCCGGCGCCGGCGCGCTGGGCGTAGTACTCGACCTGCAGGTCGCCGGGGACGGTGCCCTCGGCGCGGTTGCGGGTCAGCGGGGCCATCACCAGGCGGTTGGCGAGGGTCCAGGACTTCACGGTCAGAGGCTCGAAGAGGTCAGGCATGTAGGTCTCAACCTCGTCACGCAGGCGCCTCTTCCGCCTCCCGCGGTGAGGAGCCTCACCAGGCGCTGCGGCATGATGAGGGAATGCCCGACGTCCTGCCGCTCCACCTCGGAGCCCTCCACCCCGTCGAGCAGGCGCTCACCCTGCTGCTGGCCTTCGGGCCGTTCGTGGTGCTGGGGATCGTGATCGTGCTGCGGCGCCGCGCCGAGGACGCCCAGGACGCCCGGGACGAGGCCCGGGCGTCCGACGAGGTCCCCGATCAGCGCGACAGGTAGTCGCGCCCGACCTTGTTCTCGGCCTTGAGGGCCTTGAGCAGGAGGTCGGCGATCAAGCCCTCGAGCTTGCCGCCGACGAGCGGGATGTTGACCTTGACCGTCAGCGAGACGGTCTCGACGGTGCCGACGCCGGACTCGGCGATCGAGGCGGTGCCGGACATCTGACCCGGCTTGCCGGGGATGGTCACGGTGATGTCGCCGCGGGTCGGGCTGGTCCAGGTCTCCTCCTGGACGATGTTGGTCTCCTCGCCGACGATCTTCTTGGCGAAGGACGGCATGCCCTGGGTCGGCTGCCACTGGTCGATCTTCACCTTCTTGGTCTCGCCCTCGACGTCGATGGTGACGTCGTACTTGGTGAACCGCTGGTAGGCGCAGACCTCCTCGCGGAAGGCCGGGTCGGCCAGCATCGCGGTGACGGCCTCGACGGGAGCGTCGTAGGTGAGCTCGTGGGTGATGGTCTTGGACATGTCAGCGTTCTCCTGCGAGCCAGGCGGCACCGACGGTCTGCTCGACCTCGATGCCGGATTTGATGGTGTCGGCCATGAGGGCCTCGAGCTTGCCGCCGATCAGCGGCACCTTGACCTTGATCTCCAGCTCGACGATCTCGCTGGTGCCCGCGCCCGACTCGAGCAGGGCGATGGTGCCCTTGGCCGAGGTCGGCTTGCCCGGCGCCTCGATCTCGAGCGATCCGCCGTTGGCGTCGGCCCAGTGCTCGGTCAGCACGGCCCGGGTCGTGTCGCCGGCGATCTTCTTGGCGATCGCCGGCAGTCCGGAGGTGTTCTGCACCTGGTCGCTGAGCAGGTCGAAGCCCTCCCCGTTGGGCGTCAGCGTGATGTCGGCCGAGACGACCTCTTGCGCTGCGGCGACCTTCTCGCGGAAGGCGGGGTCGGCGAGCATCGCGAAGACCTCGTCGGGCGGGGAGTCGTAGGTGAGCTCGTGTCGGAACTTCATGACGCCATCATGCCGGTCGGGGACTCACCCGTACTCACAGGCGGTGAAGGACGGGCTGCCGCAGGCCGCGACCAGCGATATCGCGACAGCCAGGACCGACAGGGAGGCGCTGCGCCTCGCGGGTGCCGGCAACGGCGCGTTCATGCAGGTGCCCCGAGCGCGCTGCCCGAAGAATGCTCACCGAGGCACTCGGCGACGTCGCGCGCTGCCTGTCCGGGGTTGCCGGCGTCGTACTCGACGACGATGTGAGGCGGTGGAGGGTGGATGGGGTAGCCCGTGCGCGCGGGCCGCAGCGTGGTGCTGATCTCGCTGTCCGCCAGTCCGGCGACAGTCTCGTCGGGGACATCCGAGCCAGCACTGCGAGCGGACCGGACGATCGAGCGCAGCGTGGCGCTCCAGGCATAGCCGCCGTCGCCGAGCACTTCGAGCTGGACCGGAGTTCTGGTGGACAGGTCGGACTCGATACCCAGAGCCGTGGCGATGCCCGCGCCGAGCACCGAACCGACCAGGGCGAGGTCGGCGTCGTACCCGCGCACCCCACGGCGAGCCTCGAACAGCACGAGGAGAGACGGGTGGAAGGCGATGGGTCCCGTCGGAACTGCCGGGGCGCCCGGTTGCTGCAGGACCTGCAGCTCGTTGCCCTCGAAGGCGGCCCAGCACGCTTGCGTGGCCCGGGACGAGTTGAGGAACGTGACGTCGTCGATGGACACGGCCCTGAAGGTGTAGTCGCCGAAGGAATCGGTGAAGACCTCGGTCGTAGTCCTGTAGCCCGGCTGACGGAGGTCGAAGGTGCCCCGGATACGCACGTAGACGCCGGGAGCCTCGAACGACGTGCTGAAGGAGCCCTCGCCGGCGTCCTCCATGACCCGACGGGCGGTACGCAGCTCCGCGCCGCTCATCTGGTCTGTGGATCGGGCGGAGGGGGATCGCGGATCTGGGTCCTCTTCGGCAGCACCGGACGGGGGATTGCTCGCCTGCGCGAGCGGCACGGGCGCCTCGGCGGGACCTCCCTGTCCCGAGGCGCAGCCCGTCACTGCCAGGGCTGAGGCGAAACAGAGCCCCACCGCGCCGGCGAGTCGCTCACGCACGGTTGCACTGCTCGAAGGCACGTTGGTCGGCTGCGTCGTTGCCGGTCGGTCGCACGACCAGACGGTCCGGAGGACCTTGCACGGTCACTGAACCGCCGACGCCTGTGATCTCCGCGGCGATGGAGGACTCGGTATCGAAGAGCATCCCGATGGCGGGGTCGGGCTCCGCGCCGGACGCGACGACCGCGTCCAGGAGGGCGGACAGGTTGGTGGACCACGAGAGCGACCCGTCGCCGTTGTCGGTGAGGTCGATGGGGGCGAGGTTGTCGGCGTCCGGGTCGATCGCCAGGGCGGTCACGAAGCGGCTGCCGATCACGGACGCCGTCGTGTAGAGGTCGGAGGTGACCTGCCCGTCGGAGTCGACCGAGACGAAGGCCAGCGTCGCGAGCTCCGGAGGGATGCCAAGAGCGCCCTCGGTGGGGACGAGGAAGCCCGAGTCCGCGATCTGATCGCCGAGGTCGCCGTAGTTGAAGGCGGACCAGCAGCGGCTTGCCTTCGCGCCGGCCTCGGTGAACTTGAAGTAGAAGTCGTTGCCGACGATGACCGCGTCGACGGCGAAGGCCTCGTTGCCGATCTCGAAGTCGGCGCGCAACGTGTGCGCGAGCCGCTCGAGGTCGTACTGACCCGTGCGCTCGATCCTCCCGCCCGACAGCTGGGTCACGCTGCGGAAGCTGCCGGTCCTGGCCTCGACGAGAGAGGGGGCGAGACGTCGCGCCTCCGGCTTGGTCAGAGCGGCCGACCCGGTGCTCGGCTCTGCAGGTGTCGGAGTCGGGGCGGCGGTCTCGGAGGGGGACTCCGAGGAGACGTCCGCGTCGGAGGCGGCACCCGAGGGATCCGGGGCCGTGCAGGCTGCCAGCGAGAGGACGACGAGGGGGGTCGCGAAGCTCAGGGCCAGGCGGATTCGGTGCCGAGTCACGCCAGGAGGGTGCCACACCGCCCCGCGGCCCGAGGCGGTTTTTGCGCGATCGTCACCGGCGCCGCCGCGCGAGACTCCCGCGCCCCGGTCTGGTTGAGTGCCGCAATGGCCCAGAACCCCGAGTCCCCCGAGTCGTTCGTCTCCTTCGGTGAGCAGGGAGCCCAGCTGACCTACGGCAGCTACCTGCGCCTGCCCCAGCTGCTCGACTCCCAACACCTCGAGTCCGACCCGCCGGCCCACGACGAGCTGCTGTTCATCACGATCCACCAGGTCTACGAGCTGTGGTTCAAGCAGCTGCTGCACGAGGTCGTGGCCGCGCGTGACGCGATGCTGGGCGATCGCACCGGCGAGCGGCTCTGGTGGGCCCAGCACCTGCTCCAGCGGGTGCACGTCATCGAGCGCACCCTGGTGCAGCAGGTCGACGTCCTGGAGACGATGACGCCGCAGGACTTCCTCGAGTTCCGTCAGAGACTGGCTCCGGCGAGCGGCTTCCAGAGCGTGCAGTTCCGTGAGCTGGAGTTCGTCAGCGGCGCCAAGGACCCGGCGTACCTCGACCGGTTCCGCGGACTCACCGACGACGAGCAGGACCGGCTGCGACGCCGTCTCGACGAGCCGACTCTGTGGGACGCCTTCCTCGCCGTGCTGCGAGCCCACGACCTGCCCGCTGACGACGACGAGCAGGTCGCGACGTCGGTCCGGCGCACGGCGCACGACCGGTCGTCGTACGCCGCCGTCTGGGCACTGGCCGAGGCGCTGCTGCAGCACGACGAGCTGGCCGCGAGCTGGCGGGCGCGGCACGTGGTGATGGTCGAGCGGATGATCGGCGCCAAGTCGGGCACCGGAGGGTCGAGTGGATCGGCCTACCTGCGCGGCCGGTTGCCGTTGCAGTACTACCCGGTGCTGTGGGAGATCCGCAGCCGGTTGTGAGCGTGGGCGCTGGGTCCTACCGTGGACAGCGTGTCAACGACGACGCACGATTCCGACAAGTCCGAGCTCCTCTCCAAGGCCATCGACCTGGCGCGCCAGGGTCGGGGCAGCGGCGGCCTCCCGCGTGACGCGGTCGGCGACCTGCTGCGTGCCTACTACCGCCATGTCGCGCCGGAGGACCTCACCGAGCGCTCCGACGCAGACGTGTACGGCGCGTTGGCCTCCCACTACAAGGTGGCGCGGTCGCGGCCCCAGGGGACGGCGCAGGTGCGTCTGTCCACGCCGACGCTGAGCGAGCACGGCTGGTCGGCCGGAGGCCACTCCGTGGTCGAGGTCGTCGTCGACGACATGCCCTTCCTCGTCGACTCCCTGACCATGGAGCTCTCCCGGCAGCTGCGCGACGTCCACCTCGTCGTGCACCCCAACTTCGACGTCGTGCGTGACATCACGGGCGAGCTCCAGTCGGTGACCCCCGTCGCCGACGGCTCCCGAGAGCCCGCCGACGACGCGGTCCGGGAGTCGTGGATGCACGTCGAGATCGGGCGGATCGGCGACGACCTCGGCGAGGAGAGCATCGTCGAGGACGTGCAGCGCGTCCTGCGAGACGTGCGCGAGGCTGTCGAGGACTGGTCGAAGATGCACGAGCGCGTCGGCGAGATCGTGGCCGACATCCGGCAGGACCCACCCTCCCTGTCTGCCGACGAGTTGGCTCAGTCGGCCGACCTCCTGGAGTGGCTGGCCGACGGGCACTTCACCTTCCTGGGCTACCGCGAGTACGCCCTCGAGCGGGCCGACGTGGAGGGCGTCGAGGAGGACGTGCTGCGGGCGGTCCCCGGAAGCGGCCTGGGCATCCTGCGCGCCGACCGGCACGTCTCGGAGTCCTTTGGTCGCCTTCCCGACCCGGTCAAGGTCAAGGCGCGCGAGCGCACGCTGCTGGTGCTGGCCAAGGCCAACTCGCGGGCCACGGTCCACCGTCCGGCGTACCTCGACTACGTCGGGGTCAAGACGTTCGACGACGCCGGCGACGTGACCGGTGAGCGCCGCTTCCTCGGCCTCTTCTCCAGCGCCGCCTACACCGAGTCGCTCACCCGGATCCCGTTGGTGCGCGAGAAGGCCCAGGCCGTGCTCGCGCGCAGCGGGTTCGACCCGCAGAGCCACGCCGGCAAGGCCCTGCTCGACACGCTCGAGACCTATCCGCGCGACGACCTCTTCCACACGCCGGTCGAGGAGCTCGCGCCACTCGCCGAGGCGGCCATGCAGGCGCGCGAGCGGCGCGCCGTACGCATGTTCCTGCGGCTCGACACCTACGGCCGCTACGTCTCCGTGCTCGTCTACCTGCCGCGCGACCGCTACAACACCAGCGTGCGCGAGAGGTTCGTCGAGATCCTCACCGAGCGCCTCGCCGCCGACTCCGTGGAGTTCAACGTGCGGATCAACGAGTCGACGACTGCGCGGGTGCACTTCGTGGCGCACCTGCCGAAGGGCTCGACGATCACCTCGGTGGACGCGATCGACACCGTCGACCTCGAGCGCCGTCTCACCGATGCGTCCCGGTCGTGGCGCGACGACTTCACCTCCGCCGTCATCGCCGAGTACGGCGAGGAGGTCGGCGCGATCCTGGGCCGCCGCTACCTCGACTCGTTCCCGGAGGCCTACAAGGAGGACTTCTCCCCGCGCACCGCCTCGGTCGACCTCGGCCGGCTCGAGGGAATCATCGGCGAGGAGGGCCTGGACCACGCGCTCTACCAGGAGGTCGACGCAGGCCTCGGCGAGGCCCGGCTCAAGCTGTACCGGATCGGCGAGCCGCTGTCGCTCTCCCAGATCCTGCCGATGCTCAGCTCGATGGGCGTCGAGGTCGTCGACGAGCGTCCCTACACGCTGACGGGGCTGGGGCGTCCCTCCCACGTCTACGAGTTCGGCCTGCGCTACCCCGGTCGCCTCCCGGAAGAGGCGCGCGACCTGTTCCAGGACGCCGTACGTGCGGTGTGGGACGGATTCACCGAGATCGACGGCTTCAACTCCCTGGTGCTCGGAGCCCGGATCACGTGGCGCCAGGCGACGGTGCTGCGGGCCTACGCGAAGTACATGCGCCAGGGCGGCTCGCCCTTCGCCCTCGACTACATCGAGGAGGCGCTGGCCAGCAACGTCGACATCACCCGGATGCTGGTGGACCTCTTCGAGACCCGCTTCGACCCGGACATCTCGGGTGCGCGCGACGAGGAGGCGCTCGTCGAGCGGCTGTACGGCGCCCTCGACGACGTCGTGAGCCTCGACCACGACCGGATCCTGCGCTCCTACCTGACGCACGTCCGAGCCACCCTGCGCACCAACTACTTCCAGCGGGCCGACTCGAACGACTCCAGCGGTGCCCCTAAGAGCTACATCAGCTTCAAGCTCGAGCCGTCCGCCATCCCGGACCTGCCCGAGCCGCGACCGACGTACGAGATCTTCGTCTACTCGCCCCGCGTCGAGGGCGTGCACCTGCGCTTCGGTGCGGTCGCGCGCGGTGGCCTGCGCTGGTCGGACCGTCGCGACGACTTCCGCACCGAGGTGCTGGGCCTGGTCAAGGCACAGATGGTGAAGAACACCGTGATCGTGCCGGTGGGTGCCAAGGGCGGGTTCTTCGCCAAGAACCTGCCCGACCCGTCCGACCGCGACGCCTGGCAGGCGGAGGGCATCGCCTGCTACACGACGTTCATCTCCGGCCTCCTGGACGTCACCGACAACCTCGTCGAGGGCGAGACGGTCCCGCCGTCGCGCGTGGTGCGCCACGACGGCGACGACTCCTACCTGGTGGTGGCCGCGGACAAGGGCACCGCGACGTTCTCCGACATCGCCAACGGCGTCGCCCAGGACTACGGCTTCTGGCTCGGTGACGCGTTCGCCAGCGGTGGCTCGGTCGGCTACGACCACAAGGCGATGGGCATCACCGCCCGAGGCGCCTGGGTGTCGGTCCAGCGACACTTCCGCGAGATGGACGTCGACTGCCAGACCGAGGACTTCACCTGCGTCGGCGTGGGCGACATGTCCGGCGACGTCTTCGGCAACGGCATGCTGTGCTCCGAGCACACCCGGCTCGTGGCGGCCTTCGACCACCGCGACATCTTCATCGACCCGCGGCCGGACGCCGCGGCGTCGTACGCCGAGCGGCAGCGGCTGTTCGGGCTGCCGCGCTCGAGCTGGCAGGACTACGACACCTCGAAGATCTCCGAGGGCGGCGGTGTATTCTCCCGCTCGGCCAAGTCGATCCGACTCAACGACGCGATCCGCGGCGCCCTCGGGATCGACGCCGACGTCACGGCGATGACTCCGGTCGAGCTGATGCGAACGATCCTGCTCGCCCCGGTAGACCTGCTGTGGAACGGCGGGATCGGCACCTATGTCAAGGCCGCGGGGGAGACCCACGCCGACGCCGGCGACAAGGCGAACGACGCCATCCGGGTCAACGGCGGCGAGCTGCGGGTCCGCTGCATCGGGGAGGGAGGCAACCTCGGGCTGACCCAGCTGGGCCGGATCGAGTACGCCCGCACCGGCGGTCGGGTCAACACCGACTTCATCGACAACTCCGCCGGGGTCGACACCTCCGACCACGAGGTCAACATCAAGGTGCTGCTCGACCGGGTGGTGGCCTCCGGCGACCTGACCGGCAAGCAGCGCAACGCGGTGCTGGCGAAGATGACCGACGAGGTCGCTGCCCTGGTGCTGCGCGACAACTACGAGCAGAACGTCGCTCTCGGCAACGCCGCCTCCAACGCCGCGCCGCTGCTGCACGTGCACGAGTCGTGGATGAAGCGCTTGGAGTCCGACGGCATCATCAACCGCGAGCTCGAGGGGCTGCCGACGAGTCGTCAGGTGGCGCGACGGATCGACCGGCACGAGGGGCTGACCACGCCCGAGCTGTCGGTGCTGATGGCCTGGACCAAGATCGTGCTCGCCGCCGAGCTGCTCGACTCCGACCTGCCGGAGGACCCCTACTGCGACCTGGACCTGCGGGCGTACTTCCCGACGCCGATCCGCGACGGGTTCGACGACCGCATCGTCGAGCACCCGTTGCGTCGCGAGATCATCGTGACCCAGGTCGTCAACGACCTGGTCAACGGCGCGGGGATGACCTACTGGCCGCGGCTGGGACTGGAGACCGGGGCGTCGGCCGCTGAGCTGACCCGGGCGAACTTCGTGTCCCGGGAGATCTTCGGCTCCCTGCCCCTGCGTGACCAGATCAGTGCCCAGGACAACCGGATCCCGGCGGCCGTGCAGACGCACATGCGCGTCGAGATGCGCACCCTGGTGGAGCGCGGCTCGCGCTGGCTGGTCACCAACCGGCGCCCGCCCCTGGACTCGCAGGGCCTCGTCGACGCCTTCGCCGCTCCGGTGCAGGCGACGATGCAGGCGCTGCCGGACCTGATGAGCGGCGCCGAGCTGGCGGCGTACGAAGGTCGGTTGGAGCGTCTGGTCGACAACCACGTGCCCGTCGAGCTCGCCTCGCAGGTGGCGGTCCTCCCGACGGCGTACATGCTGCTCAACGTCATCGAGATCGCGCTGCGCGAGGACCTCGAGCCGGCCGACGTGGCGCGGGTTCACTTCACCCTCGCCGAGCGGCTCGGGCTGCCGACCCTGGTCCAGCGGATCCTGGCGCTGCCGCGCGACGACCGGTGGCAGACGATGGCGCGCGCCACCCTGCGCGACGACCTGCACGCCGTCCACGCCCAGCTCACCGCACAGGTGATCTCCCTCGGCGGACCCGACGAGGCCGAGGAGCCGGCCGCTGCTCGGATCTCCGCCTGGGAGGACGCGGACGCGGTCGTCGTGGCGCGCGCGGCCGACACCTTGCGTGAGATCTGCTCCGACGAGCACGCCGACCTGGCGCGGATGTCGGTGGCGCTGCGCGTGGTGCGGGGGTTGCTGTCCTGACCTGCGGCAACGTGGCCTGAGGTACCTTATTCATTCGCGGTTGTCGGTGCCGCGACCTAATCTCGTTGTTGATGGCAACAGATCTCGGACCCGATCCCGACTCCAACCCACCGGCAGGCGTGCACTCGCTCTGGCGGCTGCGTGGCTATCTCAAGCCGCACCGCGTGGCGCTGACGATCATGCTGCTCACCTCGCTCGCCGGGGTGGGCCTCACGATCGCGATCCCGCTGGTCACCAAGGCCATCATCGACGGCCCGATCACCAACCGGGACCTCGGCGCGGTGCTCCCGCTGGGCCTTCTGGCGCTGGGCCTCGGCGTGCTCGAGGCGGCGCTGATCTTCTGGCGCCGCTGGGTGCAGTCCAACGCCGTGCTCGGGGTCGAGACCGCCATGCGGCACGACCTCTACGAGCGCCTCCAGGAGCTGCCGATGGGCTTCCACAGCCGGTGGCAGTCGGGCCAGCTGCTCTCGCGTGCGACCACCGACCTCAGCGGCATCCGGCGCTTCTTCGGCTTCGGGATGCTGTTCCTGCTGATCAACATCGTGCAGGTCATCGTGGTCACGATCGTGCTGCTCAACATGTACTGGCCGCTGGGCCTCGTCGTCGGCGCCGCCGCCGTGCCGATCGTGGCGCTGTCGATGCGCTTCGAGAAGCGGTACGTCGTGATCTCGCGCCAGGTGCAGGACGAGCAGGGCGACCTCGCCACGCACGCCGAGGAGGGCGCCGTCGGGATCCGCGTCATCAAGTCCTTCGGTCGCGGCGAGCACGTCTCCCTGCAGTACGAGGAGGCCGCCGACAAGCTGCGCGACACCAGCATGGTGAAGGTCCGCCTGGCCGCGAAGTTCTGGACGTTCCTGGAGATCATCCCCAACCTGGCCGTCGCCGTGGTCCTGCTCCTGGGCTCGATCGGTGTGGGCCGCGGCTCCCTGACCCCCGGTGAGCTCGTCGCCTTCATCACCCTGCTGCTCTCGCTGGTGTGGCCGGTCTCGTCCCTCGGGGTCATCCTGGCCATGGCCCAGGAGGCGATGACCAGCGCCGCCCGCATCCTGGAGATCTTCGACACCGAGCCGTCGATCGTCGGCGGCACCGAGGTGATCGCCGAGCCGCGCGGCCACCTTCGTTTCGAGCACGTCGACTTCGCCTTCCCCGACGCTCCCGACGAGCTGGTCCTGCGCGACGTGTCCCTCGACCTCGCGCCGGGCGAGACCGTCGCCCTGGTCGGGGCCACCGGCTCCGGCAAGACCGTGCTCACCTCCCTGGTGCCGCGGCTCTACGACGTCACCGCCGGTCGCGTCACGCTCGACGGGGTCGACGTCCGCGAGCTCGACCTGCAGCACCTGCGCTCGCTGGTCGCGACGGCGTTCGAGGAGCCGACCCTCTTCTCGATGAGCGCCCGGGAGAACGTCACGCTCGGACGCTCGGACGCCAGCGACGCCGACATCGACGAGGCCCTCGACATCGCCCAGGCCGGCTTCGTGCGCGACCTGCCGTGGGGCCTGGACACCCGCATCGGCGAGCAGGGGATGGCCCTGTCCGGCGGGCAGCGGCAGCGCCTCGCGCTGGCCCGAGCAGTCTTGGCCCGACCCAAGGTCCTGGTCCTCGACGACACCCTGTCTGCTCTCGACGTCCACACCGAGAAGCTGGTCGAGGACGCCCTGCAGAGCGTGCTCGGCTCCACGACCGGGCTGGTCGTCGCCCACCGTGCCTCCACCGTCCTGCTGGCCGACCGGGTCGCCCTCCTGCAGGACGGCACCATCACCCACGTCGGCGACCACCGGGTCCTGCTCGCCGACGTGCCGGCCTACCGCGAGCTCCTCGCCGCTGACGCGGAGCTGTCCGAGCTGTCCGACCTGTCCGGGCTCGACGAGGCGGTGACGGCATGAGCACCGACACCCCGTCCCACGACCAGCCCGAGACCGACGAACGCCGTCAGCCCAGCTGGCGCGGCGTCGCCCAGGTCGACGACGACGAGGCGGCCGAGCGGGAGCGCTCGGTGCGCTTCTCCGGCGGCTCCGGGGCCCTGCTGCGTGAGCTGCTGGCGCCGTACCGCAAGGCGATCTGGTTGCTGATCGGCGTCGTGGTCGTCGAGAACGCCGCTCGCCTCTCGATCCCCTACCTCGTCAAGGAGGGCATCGACACCGGCATCCCGCCGATCCGCACCGACGACAACCTGACGCCGCTCACGATCGTGGTGTGCCTGGTCCTGGTGGCCGCGGTCACCCAGGCGATCTCGCGCAACTTCTTCCTGGTGCGCTCGGGCCTGCTCGGTCAGAACGTCCTCTACGAGGTGCGTCGTCGCGTCTTCCGGCACTTCCAGGTGCTGAGCCCGGCCTTCCACGACGACTACACGTCCGGGCGGGTGATCTCGCGCCAGACCTCCGACGTCGACGCGATCTACGAGATGCTCGAGACCGGCTTCGACGGGCTGATCACCGCCGCCCTGACCCTGGTCGGCACCGCCGGGATCCTGCTCTTCCTCGACCTCAAGCTCGGTCTGGTCGCGCTGGCGTGCGGGCCGTTCCTGTTCCTGCTGACCAACTGGTTCCGTCGAGCCTCGAGCGCCAGCTACCGGATCACTCGCGAGAAGGTCGCGCTGGTCATCGTCCACTTCGTCGAGTCGATGGGCGGCGTCCAGGCGGTGCAGGCCTTCCGCCGCGAGCCGCGCAACCAGGAGATCTTCGACGACGTCAACGACCAGTACCGCCGCGCCAACCTGCACGCCTTCCGGCTGGTCGCCTTCTTCATGCCCGGCATCAAGCTGATCGGCAACGTCACGATCGCCGTCGTGCTGCTGTACGGCGGCTACCTGGCCTACCACGGCGACGTGACCGTCGGGGTGCTGGCGGCCTTCCTGCTCTACCTGCGCCAGTTCTTCGAGCCGATGATGGAGATCTCGCAGTTCTACAACACCTTCCAGTCGGCCTCGGCAGCCCTCGACAAGCTCGCGGGCGTGCTCCGCGAGGAGCCCGGCGTCCCGGAGCCCGACGAGCCGCACCGCCTCCAGGAGACCCACGGCGAGGTCAGCTTCGACGCCGTGCGCTTCAGCTACACCGAGGGCCGCGACGTCATCCCCGGTCTCGACCTCACGGTGCCGGCCGGGCAGACCATCGCCCTGGTCGGCACGACCGGAGCAGGCAAGACCACCCTGGCCAAGCTCGCGACGCGCTTCTACGACCCGGTCGAGGGCACCGTGCGCCTCGACGGGGTGGACCTGCGACACCTCACGGCCGACGACCTGCGTGAGCGGGTGGTGATGGTGACCCAGGAGAACTACCTCTTCTCCGGCACCATCGCCGACAACATCCGCTTCGGACGGCCGGAGGCGTCGATGGCCGAGGTCGAGCAGGCCGCCACCGCGCTGGGAGCCCACGACTTCATCATGGCGCTGCCGGAGGGCTACCAGACCGACGTGGCCAACCGAGGTGGCCGGCTCAGCGCGGGTCAGCGACAGCTCGTCGCGTTCGCCCGGGCGTTCCTGGCCGACCCCGCCGTGCTGATCCTCGACGAGGCGACCTCCTCCCTCGACGTGCCGTCAGAGCGACTCGTGCAGCAGGCGCTGCAGACCGTCCTCGCCGGGCGCACGGCGGTGATCATCGCCCACCGGCTCTCCACCGTCGAGATCGCCGACCGGGTGCTCGTGATGGAGCACGGCCGGATCTTCGAGGACGGCTCGCCGGCCGAGCTCGTCGGCAGCGGCGAGGGACGCTTCGCCGACCTGCACGACGCGTGGCTCGAGTCCCTCGCCTGATCGGCTGACCGGCTGACCCGAACCGGTGCGCTGAGTAGGGTGGCGCGGTGACCGATCTCCGCAGCGCGAGCGTGGCCGAGACCGTACGACTGACCAGCGACGGCGACCTCACGCCGCGCGTGGTCGTCGACGAGGCGCTGGGCCGCATCGCCTCCCTCGACCCCGGGCTGAACGCCTTCTCCGTGGTGCTCGCCGAGCGCGCCCACGAGGACGCGGTCGCCCTCGGCCGGAGCCGCGGGACGCCCGGTCCGCTGCACGGCGTACCGATCGCGATCAAGGAGGAGATCGACGTCGCCGGCTGCGTGACGACGTTCGGCGGCGAGGCCAACACCACGCCGGCCGCAGCCGACGCCGAGCTCGTCGCTCGACTGCGGGCGGCGGGGGCGGTGATCGTCGGCAAGACGACCATGCCGGAGTTCGGCGCCTATCCCTACACCGAGGGCGCCTCGCGTGGGGTCACCCGCAACCCCTGGGACCCGACCCGGACGCCGGGCGGCTCCAGCGGCGGTACGGCGGCCGCGGTGGCGTCGGGGATGGTGCCGGTCGGCATCGGCGGCGACGGCGGAGGCTCGATCCGGATCCCGTCGGCGATGTGCGGACTCTTCGGCCTCAAGCCCCAGCGCGGACGGGTCACCACCGCTCCGCACGAGCACCTGTGGTGGGCGCTCGGCACGGTCGGACCGCTGGCGCGCACCGTGCGCGACGCGGCGATCGTCTACGACGTCATCAAGGGCAACACCGACACCGACCTGTATCGCGCCGGCCCGACGGGGTCGTTCGAGGCGGCCGCGCTCCGGGAGCCGGGGCGCCTGCGCGTCGGCTGGTCGGTCGAACCCGTCGGGGTGGGTGTCAGGCCCGACCCGCTCCACGTCGCGGCGGTCGAGGAGACCGCGCGCCTGCTGACGACCTTGGGTCACGACGTACGCGAGGTCGACCCGGCCTACCCCGACCCGACCGCCGCCTTCGTGCCGCAGTTCTTCGCCGGGATCCGCTCCGAGGCACAGGCCGTGGAGCACTACGACCGCCTCGAGCGACGCACCCGCGAGACCTACCGGCTCGGGTCCTGGGTGACTCCGAAGGTCACGCAGTGGGCCTTGCGGGCCAGCGAGCGCGTCGCCGCGAAGGCCAACCGGGTCTTCGACGACGTGGACGTGCTGCTGACCCCGAGCGTCGCCCACCGCCCACCCCGCGTGGGCGTCATCGACGGTCGGGGCACCGTCGCCTCCTCGCTGCTCGCGATGCCCGCCATCGCCTACGCCGCCCTGTGGAACGTCGCCGGCAACCCGGCGGCGTCGGTGCCCTGCGGGCTCGCTCCCGACGGCCTACCCGTCGGCGTCCAGCTCGTCGGACCGACCGACGGCGAGGAGGTCCTGCTGAGCCTGTCGGCCCAGCTGGAGCAGGCGCGGCCCTGGCCGCTGCTGGCCGGGGCCCCGGGGGTCGCTGACTGATGCTGCTGCAGACCCCGCGCGCCCGGCTCCGGCGCCTGCTGCGGCCGGGCGGCCCGAGCCCGCTCGACGGCCGGACCGTGCTGGTCACCGGGGCCTCGTCGGGCATCGGTGAGGCCACTGCGCGCGAGGTCGCCCGGTGTGGGGCGAGCGTGCTGCTCGTCGCGCGCCGGGCCGAGGAGCTCGCGCGGGTGGCCGGGGACATCACGTCAACCGGCGGCCGCGCGACGACGTACGTGTGCGACCTGACGGACTCCGATGCTCTCGACGCGCTGGTCGAGCAGGTGCTGGCCGAGCACGGCGCCGTCGACTACCTGGTCAACAACGCGGGCCGCTCGATCCGCCGCTCCCTCGACCTCAGCTACGACCGCTTCCACGACGTGGAGCGGACCATGGCGATCAACTACTTCGGCCCGGTCCGGCTCACGCTCGGGCTGCTGCCGGCGATGCGGGCCCAGCGGTTCGGTCACGTGGTCAACATCCTGAGCTGGGGCGTGCAGCTCAAGGCGCCGAAGTTCTCGGCCTACCTGGCGTCCAAGACCGCCCTCGACACGTGGTCGCGGATCGCGGCACGCGAGGCGTACGGCGACAACGTCACCTTCACCAACATGCGCTTCGGACTGGTCCGCACCGCGATGGTCGCGCCCACAGAGGCCTACGACGGGTTGCCGGCGATGAGCGCCGAGGAGGCGGCTGCACGGGTGGTGCGCGCCCTCGAGGACCGCCCCGTGGTCTGGAACATCCCGATCGGGGTCGCCGGAGAGCTGGTGGGCTTCGTCGCGCCACGGCTGATGGATGCGGTGATGTGGCGCCTGGACCAGCGGACGAACAACTCCGCTGCGGCGAGCGGCCAGGACGCTGCGAGCTAGGTAGGGAGCTAGCTGGCCTTCTTGGCAGGGGTCTTCTTGGCCGCGGTCTTCTTGGCCGGGGCCTTCTTCGCGGCGGCCTTCTTGGCGGGTGCCTTCTTGGTCGCGCTCTTCTTCGCCGTGGACTTCTTGGCGGGCGCCTTCTTGGTCGCTGCCTTCTTGGTCGTGGTCTTCTTCGCGGGCTTCTCGTCCGCGGCGTCGTCCTCCTCGTCCGAGCCGCTCTCGCCCCGGGCGCTCTGCGCGGCCTTCACCGAGCGCTGCAGCGCGGCCAGCAGGTCGACGACCTCGCCCGACGACTTCGTCGAGGTGGGCGTCCGCTTGATCTCGCCGCCCTCGATCTTGGCCTTGACCAGTGCCTCGACGGCGCCGGCGTAGTCGTCCTCGAACTCGGTGGCGTCGAAGTCGCCGGCGAGCGTGTCGACCAGCATCGTGGCCATCTTGACCTCGGAGTCCTTCACCTCGCCGGCCTCGATGGAGAAGTCGGGGGTGCGGATCTCGTCGGGCCACATCATCGTCTGCATCACGATCACGTCGTCGCGCACCCGCAGCACGGCGACCGACGTACGCTGGCGCAGCGCGACCGTCACCACCGCCATCCGGTCGGCGTCGAGCAGGGCCTGGCGCAGCAGGGCGTAGGGCTTGGCACCCGTCTTCTCCGGCTCCAGGTAGTAGGACTTCTCGAACAGCATCGGGTCGATCTGGTCGGTCGGGACGAACTTCTCGACCGCGATCTCGCGCGAGGACGTCGAGGGCAGGTCGGCCAGGTCGTCGTCGGTGAGGATGACCATCTCGCCGTCCTCGGTCTCGTATCCCTTGGCGATGTCGGCGTAGGCGACCTCCTCGCCGTCGATCGCGCACACGCGCTGGTACTTGATCCGTCCGCCGTCGCTGGCATGGACCTGCCGGAACGACACGTCGTGGCTCTCGGTCGCGGAGTACAGCTTGACGGGGACACTGACCAGACCGAAGGACACAGCGCCCTTCCAGATCGCGCGCATGGGGAAGCCTCTCGCCGGAATTGGGCAGGACACCAAGTGTGACCTGTGGGACACCGAGAATCCATCGGACAGGATGTACCCATGCGTCCCATGCTCGCCACCAAGGGCGACCACGTCCCCACCCGAGAGGGCTGGACCCACGAGGTCAAGTGGGACGGCATGCGCCTGCTGGCCGATGTCGGGGCCGCCGGCGGGGGGCAGGCGCGGCTCACGAGCCGCAACGACAACAACGTGACCGCGGCCTGGCCCGACGTCGCCGGGTCCCCGCTGGAGGAGCGCGACCTCCTCGTCGACGGCGAGGTGATCGCGCTCAACGATGCCGGCATCCCCGACTTCCGGGTGCTGCAGGAGCGGATGCACGTGCGCGACAGCCGTACCGTCGCACGCCTGGTCGAAGCAGTGCCGGTGACGTTCATGGTCTTCGACCTGCTGCGCCTGGACGGTCGCGACCTCGCCGGGGAGCCCCTGGAGGTACGGCGAGCCCGTCTCACCGAGGTGCTCGACGGCTCCACCTGGCAGGTGCCGCCGGCCTACGACGACGGAGCGATGCTCCACCAGGTCACGCTCGACCAGGGACTGGAGGGCATCGTGAGCAAGCGGCTGTCCTCGCCGTACCGCTTCGGGGAGCGCAGCGCGCACTGGCTGAAGTTCGCCCACCGGCACCGGCTGTCGTACGTCGTGGGCGGCTGGCGGCCGCAGGAGGGCACGGACGACCGCCTGGCCGCGCTGGTCGTGGGGGAGGTGACCCCCGAGGGTCTGCTCTACCGGGGCCGGGTCGGAAGCGGCATCGGCCCGAAGCAGAGCCGGGTGCTGGCGGAGGCGGTGGCCGAGCTGTCGCGCACGAGCAGTCCGTTCGACGACGACGTGCCCGCGATCGACGCCCGTGGCACGCGATGGCTCGACCCGGTGCTGGTGGTCGACGTGGACACGCACGGTCGGGGCCACACGCGGCTGCGCCAGCCGTCGTACCAAGGGGTGCGTCACGACCTGACGCCCGAGGACCTGACGCCTGAGGAGGCCTGATGGCGGGGGACGGAGAGGAGCTGCGCGTCGACGTGGAGGGCCGCACGCTGGTGATCAAGAATCTCGCCAAGGTGCTCTACCCGCAGACCGGGACGACCAAGGGCGAGGTCCTCGACTACTACGCACGGATCGCGCCGACGATGCTCATGCACCTGCGCGATCGAGCTGTCACGCGGATCCGCTGGCCGCACGGTGTGCAGGACATGAGCTTCTTCGAGAAGAACGCTCCCGCCGGCACGCCGTCGTGGGTGCGCACGGTCAGCGTCCCGACGACGGGGAGCCGCACCGCTGACCGCAAGGACGGCACCCTCGACTTCCCTGTCGTCGACGACCTCGCGACGCTGACCTGGCTGGCCAACCTGGCTGCCATCGAGCTGCACGTGCACCAGTGGCGCGTCGGGCGCAACGGTCGCCCGCGCAATGCCGACCGGATCGTGGTCGACCTCGACCCGGGCGAGCCGGCCGGCCTGCACGAGTGCTGCCAGGTGGCGCTGCTGGTGCGCGACAAGCTCGAGGAGCGCGACCTGGTCGGGCGACCGGTGCTGAGCGGGAGCAAGGGCCTGCACCTCTACGCGACGCTGCCCAGCCGGCTGCCGCCCGACGAGTCGACGGCACTGGCCAAGGAGATCGCCGAGGAGCTCCAGGCCGAGCACCCCCGGCTCGTCACCGCCACGATGACGAAGGCGCGGCGCCACGGCAAGGTGTTCCTGGACTGGTCCCAGAACGCCGGCTCGAAGACGACGATCGCGCCGTACTCCCTGCGCGGACGCGAGCGGCCCTACGTCGCCGCGCCGGTGTCGTGGGGCGAGGTCACCGCGGGCGCCGAGGACCCGCTCGGTCTGGAGCAGATGGCCTTCCCGGAGGTCCTGGACCGGGTCGAGCGGCTGGGCGACCTCTTCGCCTGACCCGCTGCCTGACCCGCGACGTGGCGGCAGGCTGCTGTTACCGAACGGTGGCGGTGTCGTGTGGTCGGCGTACCCGGTCCGTGGAGCCCGCCGTCGTAGATTTGTCTCATCGGTCGGGGCCGAGCCGCACTGCTGGGGGGCGTGCGGGCGCCCCGACCGGGATTCTCTCGGGTTGGTTCGGACGGAGGCATGGGGCCGTGGAGCTGCAGCTGCGCTCGCGTCGACTGACGCGTCTGGGCCATCGCCAGGTGCTGGTCTCCGTTGCGGCGCTGCTGCTCGGGTGGTTGGTGCTGGTCACGCTGGTGCCCGGGATGTTCGGCCTGCGCACGACCGTCCTCGACGAGACGCGTGGTGACTACGAGCAGGGCACGCTCGTGGTGACGCGGTCGGTGCCCACCAGTGACGTCGAGTCGCACGACCTGCTCGCGGCCGGTGACGGGATGTGGCGGGTCCTGTCGGTGGAGCAGGGCACGGTGCGTGCTCAGGATGCGCTCGCCTCGTCGGCCACGGAGGCCTCGACGACCGCCATGAGGTCCGGCGACACGCCGACCATCGATCGTGCCGTCCTCGTCCTGCCGGTCGTGGGCCTGCCGCTGGCCGGTGCGCAGGGTCTTGTCCTGTGGGTTCTGGCGGCGTTGGTGGCGTGCGGGGCAGCCCTGGCCGCCTCCACGTTCCTGGGGTTCCTGGGGTCGGGCCGGCTCCGGCCGGGGCCCGAATCGACACTCAGCGTGCCCACATCCGGGTAGTTGCACCTGCAACTGCCTCCGAACCCCTATGCTCTAGGTCATGGGTCACAGAGTTCTCGTCGTCGAGGACGAGGAGGACATCGCGTTCCCCCTTGTCCGGACGCTGGAGCGTGAGGGCTACGACGTCAACTGGGTGGACAACGGCCAGAAGGCGCTCGACGAGCTCGTGGGTCGTTCTGCCGAGGTGATCATCCTCGACCTCGGCCTTCCCGACATGGACGGGCTCGAGGTCTGCAAGAAGGCGCGCGCCGCTGGCTTCGAGGGCGCGATCATGATCGTGACCGCGCGCGCAGGAGAGCTCGACCGCGTCGTGGGTCTCGACTACGGCGCCGACGACTACCTCGCGAAGCCGTTCGGACTGGCCGAGCTGCAGGCTCGGGTGCGCGCGCTGCTGCGCCGTACCGGAGCAGGGAACGGCTCCGGCGCCGATGACTCCGAGGACGGCCTGCGCATCGACGTACCTGCCCGCCGGGTCTACGCCGGCGAGACCGAGGTGCCGTTGACGGGCAAGGAGTTCGACGTCCTCAACATCCTCGCGGCCAACAAGGACAAGGTCGTCTCCCGCGGCCGGCTGATGGCCGACGTGTGGGACGAGAACTGGTATGGCTCGACCAAGACCCTGGACGTGACGATCGGGCGGCTTCGGCAGAAGCTCGAGAGCGTCGGGGTGACCGAGCGTGTCGTGGCAGTGAGGGGCGTGGGGTTCAGGCTCGAGGCTCCCGCGCCTCATGCGTGAGCGCCTGACTGCTGCGTTCGTCGCCATCACGCTCCTGATGCTCCTGGGGGCGGCCTTCGTCCGGTCGTACGCCGTCACCGGCGAGCTGCGCGAGCGGGAGAGCGACTTCGTCAACGACCAGGCACGCTCCATCGGCAAGGTGCTCGCGCTGGAGACCGCCCAGGGGGAGGCCATCGACGAGGAGCTCCTCAGCCAGTTCGTCGTGCCGCGCGCCAGGGTGCTCTACGAGCCGTCCGGTGCGGCCGACGGTCGCGACATCGTGCTGACCGGCACCGACTTCGCGATGGACGAGGAGAGTGTCTCGGCGACCGTCTTCCTGGCCGACGGTGTCATCACCGTCACCCGCAGCAGCAGCCAACCCATCGACACGATCTACGGCGGCAACGTCGCCTCCACGTTCGGGCTGCTCCTCCTGCTCGCCATCATCGCGGGTGTCACCGGGTACTTCGTGGCGCGCGGCCTGTCGCGGCCCTTCCGAGAGCTGGCCACCGCAGCGGCCGCGCTCGGTCGCGGCCGCTTCGACCTCGACCTGCCGACGACGAGGATCCCCGAGGCGCGTGCGATCGCACAGGCTCTGGACAGCAGCGCCGGTCAGCTGCGGGATCGGCTCGAGCGGGAGCGCGAGTTCGGGCTGCTGGCCTCCCACGCCCTGCGCACGCCGCTGACCTCGCTGCGACTGACCCTCGAGGAGCTCGTCGGTGACCCGTCGATCGGCGACGACACCCGGCAGGCCGCTCTCCACTGCTTGCAGACGGTGGGCAGCATCGGCGAGATCGCCGGTGAGCTGGTCGAGGTCTCCGGGCGGGGTGTGCTCGTGGCCGGTGCGGCCCTGCCCCTGCGCGACGTGGCGTTCCAGGTGGCTCAGCGATGGTCCGAGAAGCTGGAGGACGACGGCTGTTCGCTCACGGCTGCGGTCGAGGGCGACATCGAGCTTCTCTTCACGCCCGGCCCCGTGGAGCAGGTGCTCGACCTGGTGCTGACCGAGCTGGTGGGCCACCACCGCGGCGATGTGCGCCTGGTGTTCGAGGGCCTGGCCAACCTCTTGGTCATCACGATCCGCTGCACCGACGCCGCGGGGGAGGCCTGCACGGCCGAGTTGCCGACGACGGACCGGACGTCAGCAGTCCTCGCGGCGCTGGGCGGGCGGGTCGAGCGCCTCGAAGGCCTCGAGGGCCAGGCCCTACGCGTGCTGCTGCCGCGTCGCTGAACCGTTTGGAGCGACCCGTCACGGTTGACGCGTGAGACTCGTCGCGCTCGTCGCAGTGGGGGTGCTGGCCCTGAGCGCCTGTACCAGCGGCGGCAACGTCACCGACGAGGTCGTCGGTCCCCGCGACGGCGAGGCCACGGTCGACCTCGGGTCCGGCTCCGACCCCGAGCTCTCCGACCCCGAGCTCTCCGACTCCGCGCCCGAGGACCCCCAGCGCCGGATCACGTTGGCCTTCGCCGGGGACGTCCACTTCGAGGGTGCCCTGGTCTCGTTGCCCGACCGGGCCGGCTCGACGGTCGGTGCGATGTCGCGCTGGCTGCGCAGCGCCGACCTGGCGATGGTCAACCTGGAGAGCCCGGTCACCACCCGCGGCGCGATGGCCCCCAAGGAGCGCGAGGTCGCGGGCGATCGCTACTGGTTCCGCAGCGCCCCGTCGGCGCTCGACGTCCTGGACCGCTCGGGCGTCGACGTGGTGTCGGTGGCCAACAACCACGGCGGCGATTACGGGGTCCGCGGTCTGCGGGACACCCTGCGGGCCGCCGAGGACAGCCCGGTCGCGGTGGTCGGCATCGGCCGCGATCGCGACGCCGCGTTCACGCCGTACCGACGCACGATCAAGGGCACCGACGTGGCGGTCCTCGCCGCCGACTCGTCCTTCCGGGAGAGCGCCGACCCGATCTGGGGCGTGCTGCCGGGGTCGGGCCCGGGCATCGCCTCGGCCCGGGTGCCCTACACCAACCAGCTCACCCGGGCAGTGCGCAAGGCGGCCGCCGTCGACGACCTGGTGGTCGTCTACCTGCACTGGGGCGACGAGGGCGACGCGTGCCCCACCGGCGACCAGCAGTCGCTCGCGCGCGATCTCTCCGCCGCGGGGGCCGACATCGTTGTCGGCACGCACGCGCACACGCCGGTCGGTGCCGGGCTGCTGGGCGACACCTACGTGAGCTACGGGCTCGGCAATTTCCTCTGGTACAACGGCGGCCGCTCCTCCAGCGGGGTGCTGCGCCTGGCCGTGCGCGGAGACGAGGTCGTCGCCGACGAGTGGCACCCGGCCTACATCCCGCCGGAGGGCGGCCAGCCGCAGCGACTGACCGGGTCACCCGCCGAGGAGGCGGTCTCCGGGTGGAACGACCTGCGCGACTGCACGCGCCTGGCCCCCGGTCCGGGGCCGGCCCAGCCCACCGATGATGGGTCGGGCGATCGGCCCGACGGGGACCGCGACGCGCTGCCGCCGTACACCTCCGCGATCGGGCGGATCGGCACCCGACTCCAGGAGCGGATGACCGGGAGCAGCCACGACCCGGCGTCCTGTCCGGTGCCGTTCGCCGACCTGCGGCGCCTGGAGCTGTCGTACGTCGGCTTCGGCGGCGGCGCGAGGACCGGCGTGCTGGTGGTGCACCGCGACGTGGCCCGTGACGTGGTGAGCACCTTCGAGAGGTTGTACGAGGCCCGCTTCCGGGTCCAGCAGATGCGCCTGGTCGACGTGTACGCCGGCGACGACAACGCTTCGATGGCCGCCAACAACACCTCGGCCTACAACTGCCGCACCGTGGCCGGCACCGACACCTTCTCCGACCACGCCTACGGCAGGGCGATCGACATCAACCCGGTGCAGAACCCCTACGTGCGCGGCGCGATCGTGCAGCCACCGCGCGGTGGCCGCTTCGTCGACGTCGACCGCTCGTCGGGTGCGTCGACCGGGCGCGGGGTCATCGGGTCCGACGACGTCGTGACCCGGGCCTTCGCGCGGGCGGGGTGGAGCTGGGGCGGGGACTTCTCCGACCCGGACTTCCAGCACTTCAGCGCGGAGTGACGCACCACCTGCCTCATGTGACTCTTTTCGCCACAGTTGTCCACAGATCGGTTTGAGGCTCTTCCGGTCGGGTAGTACGGCGCCTACGTTGCTGTGGACAGCAACCGGAACCTGACTCGGCAGGAGCCACCATGACGCTGACGCGCGCCGTTGACCATGGGGTCACGGGGGAGCGGCGCCGCGACGACCCCGGCGTCGTCGAGGCGCTCGACGCGGTGGTCCGCGACCTGGTCCGACGCGAGGGTGTCGATCCGCAGCGCGACTCCGGCGTCGTACGACGCATCGCCGACCGGGTCGTGCGGGATCACGACGAGCGCAGCCTGACCGGCATGGTCGCGCCGGTGGTCGACACCGACTCCCTCGTGGGCGAGCTCGTGGCACGGGTGGCCGGCTTCGGCGTGCTGCAGGAGTTCTTGGACGATCCCACCGTCGAGGAGATCTGGATCAACGACCCGTCCCGGGTCTTCGTCGCGCGTCATGGGCGGCACGAGCTGACCAACCTGGTCCTGACCGCGGCCGAGGTCGACGAGCTCGTCGAGCGCATGCTCAAGTCGAGCGGTCGCAGGCTCGACGTGAGCTCGCCGTTCGTGGACGCGATGTTGCCGGAGGGGCATCGGCTGCACGTCGTCCTGGGCGGGATCGCTCGTGGGTTCACCGCGGTGAACATCAGAAAGTTCGTCTTGCGCGCCGCGCGGCTCGACGACCTCGTCGGGCTCGGCAGCCTGAGTCCGCGAGCGGCGACCTTCCTCGACGCGAGCGTGCGGGCGGGGCTGAACATCTTGATCGCGGGGTCGACGCAGGCCGGAAAGACGACGCTTCTGAACTGCCTGGCCGCCGCGATCCCCGGGGGTGAACGAATCGTCAGCGCCGAGGAGGTCTTCGAGCTTCGCTTCAACCACCCCGACTGGGTCGCGATGCAGACGCGTCAGTCCGGCCTGGAGGGAAACGGCGAGGTCAAGCTGCGCGACCTGGTCAAGGAGTCCCTGCGCATGCGGCCATCTCGGATGATCGTGGGCGAGGTCCGCGCCGAGGAGTGCCTGGACCTGTTGCTGGCCTTGAACGCAGGTTTGCCGGGCATGTGCACGTTGCACGCCAACTCTGCGCGCGAGGCACTGGTGAAGATGTGCACCCTCCCGCTGCTGGCTGGCGAGAACATCTCGGCGCGCTTCGTCGTCCCCACCGTGGCCGCCTCGGTCGACCTCGTCGTGCACCTCGGCCTCGACCAGCACGGCGTACGCCGTGTCAACGAGATCGTGGCCGTGCCGGGCCGGGTGGAGAACGACATCATCGAGGCGGAGCCGATCTTCGTGCGTCATGAGCACGAGCTGCGCCGTACGGCGGGGATGCCGCCGCGCACCGAGCGCTACGAGCGGATCGGCATCGACGTCCACCGACTGCTCAACGACGGGCGCTAGACCATGGGCGTCGTGGTCGGGCTCGGCCTCGGGATCGGGCTGCTGCTGATCTGGTCGGCCTTCGTGCTGCCACGCAGCACCACCTCCGCTCCCGCGCGCCGACCGGGACGGCTCGCTCGACTTCTCGCCGCGGCAGGACTCAGCGAGGTCTCTGTGACCGGACTGCTCCTGTTGTGCGCCTTCTCCGCAGTCGTGGCCGCAATGGTGGTCCAGGTCGTCACCGGCACCGCACCCATCTCCTTCGTGTTCGCGGTGATGGGCGCCTACCTGCCCGTCGCGGTGGTGGGCGGACGCGCGCGGCGGCGGCAACGTGAGTTCGCCGAGGTCTGGCCCGAGGCGATCGACAACCTCGCCTCGGCGGTGCGCGCCGGCCTGTCGTTGCCCGACGCCCTGGCCGGCCTGGCGACGCGGGGGCCCGAGCCCCTGCGAGACGCCTTTGCTGCCTTCGCGCTCGACTACCAGGTCACCGGCAGGTTCTCCGACTGCCTGGACCGGTTGAAGGTCGCGCTGTCCGACCCCGTGGGTGACCGTGTCGTCGAGGGGCTGCGGATCGCACGTGAGGTCGGTGGCGGCGAGCTGGGGCGACTCCTCCGGCACTTGTCCGGTTACCTGCGCGACGAGCAACGCACGCGCTCCGAGCTCGAGGCGAGGCAGGCCTGGACGATCAACGGGGCTCGGCTGGCTGTCTCGGCCCCCTGGCTCGTGCTGCTCTTCATGTCGTCGCAGCCCGATGTCATCGGCCGCTATCGCTCGTCCGCCGGCGTCGTCGTCCTCGCCGTCGGTGCCGTGCTGTGCGTGGGCGCCTACCGGATCATGATGCGGATCGGTCGGTTGCCCACGGAGCGGCGGATCCTGTCATGAGTCCCGCGTTGCTGGGTGCCGCGCTGGGCGGGGTGGCCGGGCTGGGGCTGGTGCTCGTGGTGCTCCGGGTCGGCGTCATCCGACGACCCCAGCTGGCGACGCGCGTCCTGCCCTACGTACGCGACGTGCCCCGGATCGGCGATCCGCCCGGTGTGCGGAGGACCCCGTCCGCGGCGCCGACTGCGGCGGCGGTCGGGGTCTTCGGTCCCGTCCTGCGAGCCGCTGCCGACGGTGTCGAACGGGTGCTGGGAGGCTCGGCCTCCGTACGGCGACGCCTCGAGCGAGCGGCACTCGATCGCACCGTGCACGACTTCCGGATCGAGCAGGTGATCTGGGGACTGGTCGGGTTCGCGCTCGCCGCCGGCCTCGGGGTGCTGCGCGCCCTGTCGGGGCCGGCCAATCCGGTGGGGTTGCTGGTGCTGTGCGTCGTCGCGTTCGCCATCGGGGTCGTCGGCCGGGACACGTGGCTCTCGAGCCAGGTCAAGGCCCGCGAGCGGCGCATCCTCGAGGAGTTCCCGACCATCGCCGAGCTGCTCGCCCTCGCCGTCGCGGCGGGTGAGTCGCCGGTGTCGGCGCTCGACCGCGTCGTACGACGAAGTGGCGGCGAGCTGTCGGACGACCTCGGCCGCGTGCTGGCCTCGATCCGCACCGGAGAGCCGGTAGCGGCCGCCTTCGATCGCCTGGCCGGTGCGTCCGGACTCCCGCTCGTCTCCCGCTTCGCGCAGGGGATCGCCATCGCGATGGACCGGGGCACTCCGCTTGCCGACGTGCTGCACGCCCAGGCCGCCGACGTCCGCGAGGCCGGTCGGCGCGACCTGATCGAGCTCGCCGCCCGCCGCGAGGTCGCGATGATGGTGCCCGTCGTGTTCCTGGTGCTGCCCGTGACCGTTCTCTTCGCCTTCTGGCCCGGCCTGCTCGGCCTGTCCCTCACGGCTCCCTAGCCGGCTTCGGCGCCGGCGCCCCCGACCCTGGTCTTCTCGGAAAGGAACCACACCATGGCAACGATACTCATCACCTTGGCACGACTCCGGCTCACGCTGATATCGCCCCCACCTGCCCACGATCGCTCACGCGACGACCGCGGGGACGTGCCCGGCTGGGTCCTGGTCACGCTCATGTCGGTCGGCCTGATGGTCGTGATCGGCGCGGTGGCCGAGGACCAGCTCACCGAGATGCTGCGCTCGGCCCTCAACTCGGTGAAGTAGTGCCCAGAGGCCAGCGCGGCGCGGCCGTCGTCGACATCGTGCTCGTGATCATGGTGCTCGTGCCGATGGTCCTGGGCATCCTCCAGGTCGCCCTGGTGCTGCACGTGCGCAACACGTTGGCGGCCGCTGCCTCGGAGGGCGCCCGCTACGCGGCGACCCAGGGTGCCTCGCAGATCGCCGGCGAGACCCGGACACGCGCCCAGATCGAGGACGGCATCGCGGGCGGTTTCGCTGACGACATCGTCGTACGACACGTGATGGTGGGTGGCGTGCCGACCGTGGAGGTGATGGTGCGCGCCACCGTCCCCGCGTTGGGACTGGGTGGGCCCGGAGTCGACCTCGAGGTCGAGGGCCACGCCGTCGCCGAGCAGGTGGCACCGTGAGTCCTGGCGATCTCCGCGACGAGCGGGGGAGCGCGATCGTCGAGCTGGTCTGGCTCGGGATCCTCCTGCTGGTGCCGCTGCTGTGGATCGTGGTCTCCGTCTTCCAGGTCCAGAGCGGCGCCTTCGCCGTCTCGTCGGCCGCGCGCTCGGCCGGGAGGGCGTTCGCGTTGGCTCCCGACGACATCTCGGGTCAACGAGCCGCCGAGGCTGCCGCACGCCAGTCGTTGCGCGATCAAGGCATCGACGAGGTGCCGGTCGACGTGGCGGTGACGTGCACGCCGTACCCGACCTCGTGCCACAGCGGCACCTCGGTCATCACGGTGGTCGTCACCTCGCGGGTGGTCCTGCCACTCATGCCCGACTTCCTCGGTGGTGACCGGCCGTCGTTCCAGCTGGACTCCCGCCACACCGTGCCGATCGGGCGCTACCGGGAGGTGAGCGTCGATGTCGCCGACCCGTGACGAGCGGGGCACCGCGATGCCGCTGATCATCGGCTTCGCGCTGCTGCTCGCGATGACGGTGGCGTTCGTGGTCGACGCCTCGGCGGCGTTCCTGCACCGCCAGGGCCTCGACACCCTCGCCGACGGTGCGGCGTTGTCGGGTGCCGAGGCCGGAGCGCAGGGCGACGACGTGTACGGCGGCGGAGTCGGCGCGCAACCGCTGGCGCTGACGCGTGCGCAGGCCCAGGCCGGGGTCCGCGCGTACCTTGCCGCGGTCGGTGCGCACCGCGACTTCCCGGGCCTGGGCTTCGACGTCGACGTGCGCGGCGACCAGGTGATCGTCAGGGTCAGTGCCCCGGTCGACTTCCCGCTGACCCTGCCCGGTGCCCCCGAGACGGCCCGCGTCTCGGCGACCGGGTCGGCCATCGTCGACCCGCAGTGACCGGCCATCGGGGTCGGGCCCGCGCGGTCGGCCCAGCGCAGTCAGCCCATCGACTTCTGGCCGTCGATCGTCTCGCGGATGATGTCGGCGTGGCCGGCGTGCTGGGAGATCTCGGCGACGAGGTGGAGGAAGGTGCGCCGCGCCGACCAGCTGGCCCCGGTCTCGAACCACGGTGCGGCCGGCAGGGGCCGGCGCGCGCCGAGGTCGACGGTGTGTACGAGCTCGTCGACGGTCGCCGCGACCTGGGCGTACGCCGCCAGCACTCCGTCGAGGGTCTCGCCCTCGAGCATCCGGAACTGCTGCTGGTAGGCGACGACCTCGGCCGGAGGGTTGCTCCAGTCGATGCTGGCCCAGTCGAAGGACGCCTCCTTGGGGCCGTCGGTGATGAAGCGCGCCCACTCGGCCTCGGACGCGGTCACGTGCTTGACCAGTCCTCCGAGACAGAGCTGGCTCGCGGTCGGGGTGGCCGCGGCCTGCTCGTCGCTCAGCCCCTCGACGGTGCGCAGGAAGAGCTCACGGTGCTGGTGGAGGGTGTCGAGGAGGTCGGCGCGCTCGGCGGCGACGGTCGTGGAGGGCTTGGTGAAGGTGGGCTGGGGCTGCTGTGTCGTGGTCATGAGGCAACGCTAGAAAGGCTTGCGGTCAGCTTGTGACCTCAATCCGACTAGTTTCGCGATCACCCGGACAGTGCGGTGGGCACTGCCAGCCGATGGCAGCGCCGCACCGCACTGTCCGCCGCTGGTTCCGTCCCGGCAGCCTGCTCGCCGTACAGTTGTGCGGTCATGACTGCCCTGCCTGAAGCCACTGCGCCCGCCGCCCGCACCTACGAGGTCAAGACCTACGGGTGCCAGATGAACGTCCACGACTCCGAGCGCCTGACGGGGTTGCTCGAGACGGCCGGCTACGTCGCCGCCTCCGAGGGCGAGCAGGCAGACGTCGTCGTCTTCAACACCTGCGCGGTGCGCGAGAACGCCGACAACAAGCTCTACGGCAACCTCTCGCACCTCGCCCCGGTCAAGGCGGCCAACCCCGACCTGCAGATCGCGGTCGGTGGCTGCTTGGCGCAGAAGGACCGCGAGACGATCACGAAGAAGGCGCCGTACGTCGACGTCGTCTTCGGCACCCATAACATCGGCTCGTTGCCGGCTCTGCTCGACCGTGCTCGGTCGCAGGACGAGGCCCAGGTCGAGATCCTCGAGTCGCTCGAGGTCTTTCCCTCCACGCTGCCCACCAAGCGTGACTCCGCCTACGCCGCGTGGGTGTCGGTCTCGGTCGGGTGCAACAACACGTGCACGTTCTGCATCGTCCCGGCGCTGCGCGGCAAGGAGAAGGACCGCCGCCCCGGCGAGATCCTCGCCGAGATCGAGGCGCTCGTCGCCGACGGCGTCTGCGAGATCACCCTGCTCGGACAGAACGTCAACGCCTACGGGGTCGAGTTCGGCGACCGCCAGGCCTTCTCCAAGCTGCTGCGTGCGTGCGGCACCATCGAGGGTCTGGAGCGGGTGCGCTTCACCTCGCCGCACCCGGCCGAGTTCACCGACGACGTCATCGAGGCGATGGCCGAGACCCCCAACGTGATGCCGCAGCTGCACATGCCGCTGCAGTCCGGCTCCGACAAGGTCCTCAAGGACATGCGCCGCTCCTACCGCAGCAAGAAGTACCTCGGCATCATCGAACGGGTCCGCGCCGCGATGCCGGACGCGGCGATCACCACCGACATCATCGTCGGCTTCCCCGGTGAGACCGAGGAGGACTTCCTGGCCACGATGGACGTCGTACGGCAGTCACGCTTCTCCGGCGCCTTCACCTTCCAGTACTCCAAGCGTCCCGGCACGCCTGCTGCCGACCTGCCCGACCAGATCAGCCCCGAGGTGGTCAAGGACCGCTACGGCCGCCTCGTCGAGCTGGTCAACGAGATCGCCTGGGAGGAGAACCAGCGCCTCGTCGGCCGCAGCGTCGAGCTGATGGTCTCCGAGGGGGAGGGGCGCAAGGACGCCGAGACCCTGCGGCTCTCGGGCCGGGGCCCCGACAACCGGCTCGTCCACTTCGCCGCCCCCGACGCCACGCTCGGCGAGGTCCGCCCCGGCGACAACGTGACGGTCGAGATCACCCACGCCGCTCCGCACCACCTCGTCGCCGACCGCGTCCTGTCCGTACGGCGTACCCGCTCCGGCGACGCGTGGGAGGCCCGCACTGCGGACCTCGGGGCCCCCGCAGCCGCCGGCGTGACCCTCGGCATGCCGAGCATCGGCGTCCCGGCGCCCCTGCCCGACGCGCCTGCCTGCCGCTGAACCGACGAAATGGCCCCTGAGTCGCGCGATCAGGGGCCATTTCGTCACGTGTGGTGGAGACGCGGCGACGGTCTCGGTGAGCAGGCGCCTGCGCTAGTTCAGCGGCTGCTTGTCGTAGGGGTTCTCCGCGGAGCGGGGGTCGTCCTTGGCGTAGCCCGACTTCGGCGGGATCGGCGGGTCGGGGTTGACCTCCACCCCGCCGGCGGCCTGCTCGGGAGGCACGTCGGCGTCGGGGTCGCGCTCCTGGGGGGAGACGTCGCGGGTGCCGGAGGTGCCGTGCTGGCCAGGTCCGGTGGGGCCCTCGGTCTCGCTGCTGACGCCCATGTCACCACTGGTGTCCTGGTCGGACGACGTGATGTCGTAGGCGTCCTCGGGCGTGTTCTCGTCCCTGCTCATGCCGGTGACTCCTCGTCCGGGTCGACGTCGTCGGCCTTGCCCTTCGTGGCTTCGGTGGTGGTGTCCTCGCCCTGCTTCATCTCGTCGGGCAGGGACTCCTCGACCGCCGGGTTGGCGTCGGGGTCGAGGTCGCGCATCACCGGGGCGGGCGGCTCCTCGCCGTCCTCGACGATCGCCTCGGCTCCGTGGGGGAAGGAGATCGCGTCCACGCCTCCGGGGTTGGGCTCGCCGGGCTCGATCTGCGGCTCGGGCGCGGGCCCGAGGTCACCGTCCTGCGTCATGGGTGGTCCTTCCCTGGTTGATGGTCAAGAGGTCGTTCGGTCGTCGAAGCCGAGGGTCGTGTAGGCCGCGGGTGCCTCTCCGGCAGCCAAGGCGTCGAGCACGCGTCGTTCGTGCGGCACCACGGGAGCCGACAGCTCGTCGAGACCGTCGAGCGGGACCCAGCGGAGGTCGGCGCACTTCAGCGGCTCGACGATGCTGGGCTCACCGGTCCAGGACCGCGCCGTGAAGAAGAAGTCGATCCGCTCGTCGATCGGCAGGTCGTGGCGGGTGCGGTGCATCGTGGTCACGAACTCCAGGACCAGGTCGTGCACACCGATCTCCTCGCCGGCCTCCCGCTGCGCTGCTGCGTCGGCGGTCTCGCCACGCTCCACGTGCCCGGCGGCCGCAGCGGCCCAGTGGTCGTCCATGTAGCCGGTGTCCTGCCGCAGCTGCAGCAGGACCTCCGGTCCACCCACACCGTCGCGCAGCAGGAAGACGTAGGCGGCGGGGACGACCGTGAACCGCTCGACGGTGCCGTTCACTGGGAGGGCTGGTCCTGGGACGTCTCGGCGTTCTCCTCCTGGACGGCACCTGCCGCACTGGAGCCGTCCGTGCCGCCGGACTGCTCGCTCGGGTGCTCGCCGGGAGGTGCCTCCTCCAGGTCGATGGCCTCGTTGGACTCCTCGGGGACGGGCGCGGTCACGGGAGGTCGTCGTTCTTGCCGTCGAGCTTGTCGAGGGCGTCCTTGGCCTTCGTGGACGCCGAGGCGATCTTGTCGCCGTGCTTGCCGCCGGTCTTCTTGTCGGCGAAGTCGCCGGCCTTGTCGATGCCGTCGGAGATCTTGTCCCCGTGCTTGTCGACCGCGTCGCTCAGCTTGCTCTTGGCGTTGTCCAGAAAGCCCATCCGTGGTTCCCCCTGCAAGGTCCTGAGAAGTGGTGTGGTGGCCCGCTCCGGACGGGAGCGGCCTGCTTGCCACACTAGCCACATGACCGCGACGGAGGGCACCCCCGCAGGGACGGTCTCTCTCCGACCGCGACCGATCGTGGCGATCGTCGGGCCGACCGCGTCGGGCAAGACGTCGCTCTCCCTCGACCTCGCGGAGCGACTGAGCGGCGAGATCGTCAACACCGACGCGATGCAGGTCTACCGCGGCATGGACATCGGCACCGCCAAGCTCCCCGCCGCCGAGCGGCGCGGCATCCCGCACCACCTCCTGGACACCCAGGACGTCCGGGAGCCGGCCACGGTCGCCGTCTTCCAGGGTTGGGCCCGGGCGGTGATCGCCGAGCTGCGGGGTCGAGGAGCCACCCCCGTCCTCGTCGGTGGCTCGGCGCTCTACATCCGCGCCATCCTGGACCGCTTCGAGTTCCAGGCCACCGACCCGGAGGTCCGGGCCCGCCTCGAGGCGGAGCTTGCCGAGGTGGGCTCGGAGTCCCTGCACCGGCGCCTGGCCGACCTGGACCCGCGCACGGCCGAGACGCTCGCGCCCGACAACGGCCGCCGTATCGTCAGGGCGCTCGAGGTCATCGAGATCACCGGGGAGCCCTACGGCTCGTCGCTGCCCGACCTGGAGTACGTCGACCCGCGCACCGTGCAGATCGGCGTCGACATCGATCGCCCCACCCTGGACGCCCGCATCGAGCAGCGCGTGCACGACATGTACGACGGCGGCCTGGTCGCCGAGGTCGAGGCGCTCCTCGACGCGGGACTGGCCGAGGGACGCACCGCGTCTCGGGCGATCGGCTACCGGGAGGCACGGATGGTGCTCGCCGGCGAGCTGGACCCGGACGAGGCGCGCCGGCGCACCATCTACGCCACGCGTCGATATGCGCGCAAGCAGATGGGGTGGTGGCGCAAGGACCCCCGGATCACCTGGGTGCCGTTCGATGCGGACGACCGGGTGGAGCAGGCGCTGGCGGCGGTGACGGGCGCACGTCAGTCGACCTGAGGTGTGACATGCGCGACATCGAGCGATCAGGGTTCGACGATGAGTCGGCACGGCTGGAACAGTCCACCCCACCATGACGACGACTCCTGAGCCGACCGGATCCTCCTCGGCGACCGCCCACACCGAGGCACCGGACTACGGCGTCCTGCGCTGGCTGGTGCTCGCGACCTTCATCGTGATCCTCAACGAGACGATCATGATCAACGCGATCCCGCGGCTGACCGAGGAGTTCGACGTCACCACGCGCTCCGCGCAGTGGCTGACAAGTGGGTTCCTGCTCACGATGGCGATCGTGATCCCCACGACGGGCTGGTTCCTGCAGCGCGTGACGACACGACAGGCCTTCGGCAGCGCGATGGCGGTCTTCTGCGCCGGGACCCTGCTCGCCGCGCTGGCCCCGACGTTCGGCGTCCTGGTGGCGGCCCGCGTCGTGCAGGCGGCCGGTACGGCGATCATGATGCCGTTGCTGATGACGACGGTGATGACCATCGTGCGCGAGCAGGACCGGGGCCGGATCATGGGGAACGTGACGCTGGCGATCTCGGTCGCGCCCGCGCTCGGACCCACGGTCTCCGGCGGCATCCTGGCGCTCGGCTCGTGGCGCTGGCTCTTCGGCGCGGTCCTGCCCGTCGCCGTCCTGATCACCTGGGTCGGTCTGCGCAACCTCGCCGTCGGCGGGGAGACCAACCAGGGCGCGATCGACTGGACCAGCGTCGCCCTGTCGGCCTTCGGCTTCGGACCCCTGGTCTTCGGGCTCTCCCAGCTCGGCGAGGGCTCCGGCACCGGGCCGTCGTGGCTGCCGGCCGCGATGCTCGTCGTCGGGGTGCTCTCGCTCGGCGCGTTCGTGGCGCGTCAGCTCCGCCTGCAGCGCGACGGCGTGCCCCTGCTCGACCTGCGCACCCTGCTGCACCGCACCTACGCGCTCAGCCTCGGCCTGATGGCGCTGGCCTTCATGGCGATGCTCGGCTCGATGATCCTGCTGCCGCTCTACCTCCAGGGCGTGCGCGGGCTGAGCGAGCTGCAGACCGGCCTGCTGGTGATGCCCGGCGGGCTGGCGATGGGTCTGCTGGGGCCCCAGGTCGGCAAGATCTTCGACCGGGTCGGTGCCCGCCCGCTCATCATCCCCGGGGCGATCGGGATGCTCGTCGGACTCGCCCTGCTCACCCAGGTGGGCGCGACCACCCCGTACGCGATGATCCTGGCGGCCCACGTGCTGCTGATGGTGTCGCTGGCGGCGGTCTTCACTCCGGTGTTCAGCCTCGGGCTGGGCGCGCTCCCGCCGCCCCTCTACTCCCACGGCAGCTCGCTGCTGGCCACCCTCCAGCAGGTCGCCGGCGCGGCCGGGACGGCCGTGGTGATCGCGGTCGTGTCCTCGCGCGAGACGGGGCTGCTGGCCGACGGCGCCGACGAGATCGCCGCGCGTGTCGGCGGCACGCAGTGGGGCTTCGCGGTCGGTGCGATCCTGGCGGTCGTCGTGGTGGTGATCGCGGTGATCATGCCGGGTCGGGTGCCCTCGTCGTACGACGAGGAGGGCGCCGGCCTCGAGCGCGCCGACGAGCCGGTCACGCCCTAGTCCCGGCGGCCTGAGCCTGCCTGCCGCAGCACCCGACCGCAGACCGACTCCGAGGACGCCCCGCCCGAGATCATGTGGGTCTCGGCCGGCGAGGTCGCCCGCGCGGCGGTCGACGGAGGACGGCGTCACGACGGGTGCCAGGCACGCGACGCACCCGCGACGGGCGACTCGGCGTACCGTGATCTCGTGAGCACCGACGCGCAGTGGACCGAGATCGCCGACGAGCAGCAGCTCGTGGACCTGCTCGGCGAGCCGAGCGAGCGGGCGGCCACCAAGAGTCGCCCCACGCTGCTGGACGTCGACCGGGACTGGTTGGCGGCCAGCCCGTTCTGCGTGATGGCGACCTCCGACGCCGAGGGCCGTTGCGACGCCTCGCCCAAGGGCGACCCGGCCGGGCAGCTGGTGCACGTGATCGACGAGCGCACGATCGCGCTCGCCGAGAGACCGGGCAACCGCCGCGCCGACGGCTACAAGAACATCCTCGTCAACCCGCACGTCGGACTGAACTTCCTGATCCCCGGTCGCGGGGACACGCTACGCATCAACGGCCGCGCCCGGCTCGTCTCCGACGCGCCCTTCTTGGACGAGATGATGGTCAAGGGCCACCGTCCCCTCCTGGCCGTCGTGGTCGAGATCGAGGACCTCTTCTTCCACTGCGCGAAGGCATTCCTGCGTTCGCAGCTGTGGGACCCGCAGACGTGGGAGCCCGAGGCGCGGGTGCCGCGACGTGCCGTGATCGCCCGGGAGGTCGAGCCCAACGGGATGTCCGTCGAGCAGCTCGACGACTACTACCGTCCGGAGAACTATGCCGAGGGACTCTATGCCTGACGCTTCGGGGCACGACTACCCCTTCCTCAAGGGCCACGGCACCCACAACGACTTCGTGCTCCTGCCCGACCACGAGGGCACCGTCCACGGCGACCTGGACCCGTCGCGGGTCCGGGCCCTGTGCGATCGCCGCGGCGGGATCGGTGGGGACGGGGTGCTGCGCGTGGTCCGCGCCGCTGCGGACTCCGCGGCGGAGTGGTTCATGGACTACCGCAACGCCGACGGCTCGGTCTCGGAGATGTGCGGCAACGGGATCCGCGTCTTCGGCCGCCACCTCGTGCAGGAGGGACTGGCCGACCCGACACGACCGCTGCCGGTCGACACTCGCGACGGCATCAAGACCATCACCTTCGCCGGCGGAGCCGTCGACGGCGAGATCACCGTCGACATGGGTGTCCCGCGACTGCTGGGTGAGTCGAAGATCGGCGTCGCCGACGGCGACGACGTGCGCTGGTGGTCGGCCGCCCATGTCGACACCGGCAACCCCCACGCGGTCGCCTTCCTCGACGACCTCGCCGAGGCCGGGCCGCTGACGAGCGCCCCCGAGCACGATGCGGAGGTCTACCCGAACGGCGTCAACGTCGAGTTCGTCGTACGGCGGGGCGAGCACCACGTCGCGATGCGGGTGCACGAGCGCGGCTCGGGCGAGACCCAGTCGTGTGGCACCGGCGCCTGCGCGGTCGCGGTCGCGGCGGCCAGCGCCGACGGCGCCGAGCGCGGCACGCCGTACCGCGTCGACCTGCCCGGCGGCACCCTGACGATCACCTGGCGGCCGGACGGGCGGGTGCTGATGGCCGGTCCCGCTCTCATCGTGGCCCGTGGCAGCACGCGTCTGTGACGGACAGTAGGGTCCGAGACATGGACCTCAACGGATCTTCTGCCATCGTCACAGGCGGCGCGTCGGGCATCGGTGCCGCGGCCGCCCGCCGGCTCGCCGCCCTCGGATGCACCGTGGTCGTCGCCGACCTCCAGGCCGACAAGGGCGAAGCCCTGGCCGAGGAGATCAAGGGCGTCTTCGCCCAGGTGGACGTCACCAACACCGAGCAGATCACCGGGGCGGTCAAGGCCGCCGCCGACATCGCGCCCCTCAAGGCGGTCGTCAACTCGGCCGGCATCGGCTGGGCCCAGCGCACCATCGGGCGCGACGGATCCCTCGACTCGGCCCACTCGCTCGAGGCCTTCACCAAGGTCGTGGCCATCAACCTGATCGGCACCTTCGACATGGTGCGCCAGGCCGCCACGGTGATGAGCACCAACGAGCCCGACGCCGACGGCGGCCGTGGCGCCATCGTCAACATGGCGAGCGTGGCCGCCTTCGACGGCCAGATCGGCCAGGCCTCGTACTCCGCCTCCAAGGGTGGCGTGGTCGGGATGACCCTCCCGGTCGCGCGCGACCTGTCGGCCGCCGGCATCCGTCTCAACACCGTGGCTCCCGGCCTGATCGACACCCCGATCTACGGCGAGGGCCCGGACGCGGACGAGTTCAAGGCCAACCTCGGCAAGAACGTGCTCTTCCCCAAGCGCCTCGGGAGCGCCGACGAACTGGCCTCGATGGTGATCGAGTGCCTGACCAACTCCTACATGAACGGCGAGACGGTCCGCCTCGACGGCGGCATCCGGATGCCTCCCAAGTAGAGGCCACAGTGGTGCACGAGGTACGAGTGCACCGCGTGGTGGCCGAAGGTTGAGCGAGCCCGCGATCGAGGGACGAGGTCGCGCAAGGCGAGACGAAACCCGGTGCGCTCAGGCGCAGGTGCCTGATCAGATCGCCGAGATCGCCAGGAGCACGGTGCCCACGTAGATCCCGGGGATGGCGATGCCCTCGAAGCCGATGCCTCGACGGTCGCGCACGACCAGGCCGAGGGCCAGCGTCGCCGTGATCAGGGCCGTGCCGCCGAGCAGGACGAGCGCTGCCGGCCCCGCGGCGGTGTAGATGGTGCTCGGCGTGTAGAAGACGTCGGCGATGGTGATCATGATGGTGTCGAAGACGTTGCCGCCGACGATCCCGCCGATGCCCAGCGTGACCGAGCCCATCCGGACGGCCGCCAGGAGCGTGATCAGCTCGGGCAAGGACGTGATCGCCGTGGTCAGGGTGAAGCCCGTGACCGCGCTCGGCCAGCCGGTCGCCTGGACGACGCCGAGGCCCGCCTTGCCGATCACCCATCCCACGACCGCGACCACGGCAGCCAGCGCGACGAGCGAGGCCCAGAGGTGACCGGTGGACCGGTCGGTCGGTTGGGCGACCTCCTCATCGCTGGTCTCGCGGGTGATCCGGGGGCTCCACATGGGGGTGTTGCGCATCCCACGCAGCAGCACCAGCCCGTAGATGTAGAGCGGCGGGATCAACAGGGAGATCGGGTGCACCCAGCCCCACGCGAGGTCGGGTGTGGCCACGGCGATGACCGGCAGACTGAGCATGGCCATCAGGAGCAGCGCCTGGAGGATGTTCTCCAGGGAGGCACCGGCGTGCTCGAGGTTGGTGCGGCGGTAGACGAGGTCGGCGATGGCCAGCCAGACGGTCTGGATCGCGACGCCGCCGACGGGGTTGGCGATCGCGAAGCCGGCATCACCGCCGGCGGCGCCGGCGATCGTCGTCAGGATTCCCGACAGCGAGGTGACGGCACCCAGGAAGATCGCGCCGGCGATGGCCTGACCGAGACCGGTGCGCTCGGAGAGCTGGTCGGCGGTGGTGGCCAGCCGCCTGCCGACGGGCACCAGCACCACCACCGCCACGGCGAGGCCGATCACGCTCGGCAGCAGGGTCCACGTGTCGTTCACGACGGCTCCCCGGACTGGTGACTCACCCGACCCAGCGTGCCACGGTGTCGGTATCAGCAGAGCCGCGCCCGGGTGGTGCCCTTCGAGATCCGGCGGCCGGCCGAGGACCCACGGTCGTCGGAGCGCGCGCCGACGAGGGTGATCCGGCCGGGCCCGTCGGAGCGCATGACGAGCGTGCCGAGGCCGGGTTGACCAGCGCGTCGGCGTCGACCGACACACCGCACTGCGGCGGACCGGCGAGCGCGACGGCCTCGGCGTACAGGTCCGGGTGGGACAGACCCAGCTTGTAGGCCGCCCAGCCGCCCATCGAGTCGTAGGCGGCGACGGTGCGCATGTGAGGTTCAACGCGCCACCGGGCCCGACGTCACGTGACGACGGTCACTTCTCCAGGTCGGTGCGCGGGCGGACGTAGGCTGGAAAAATGTCCTCCACGCGCGCGGCCCGGCAGAAATCGGTTACCGCCCACGCCGATGCGGACCTACGATCGACACATATGACGAACGCACCTGACTTCTCCCTCGCCGCCGAGCTCGACGAGACCTCCGACTGGGATCCCGAGCACGAGGACGCCCCTACCGCGGGCGACGACGACTTCGTGTCCGGGTACGCCGACGAGCCCGACCCCGAGGACGACCCCACGACCGGCGCCATGGAGCTCGCCGAGCGCCACCAGCTGCGCCGCGTGGCCAGCCTGCGCACCGAGCTCGAGGACATCACCGAGGTCGAGTACCGCCAGCTCCGCCTCGAGCGCGTCGTGCTCGTCGGCGTCTGGACCGAGGGCTCGGTCGCCGACGCAGAGAACTCCATGGCCGAGCTCGCCCTGCTCGCCGAGACCGCCGGCTCCGAGGTGCTCGAGGCCATCTACCAGCGGCGCCAGACGCCCGACCCGGCGACGTACGTCGGTCGCGGCAAGGTCGAGGGGATCGCCGAGATCGTGCAGGCCACCGGCGCCGACACGGTGATCTGCGACGGCGAGCTCGCGCCCAGCCAGCTGCGCAACCTCGAGGACCGGCTCAAGGTCAAGGTCGTCGACCGGACCGCGCTGATCCTCGACATCTTCGCCCAGCACGCCAAGTCGCGCGAGGGCCAGGCACAGGTCGAGCTGGCCCAGCTGTCCTACATGAAGCAGCGCCTGCGCGGCTGGGGTGGCAACCTCTCGCGCCAGGCCGGTGGCCGCGTCGGTGCCGACGGTGGCGGCATCGGTGGCCGTGGTCCCGGTGAGACCAAGATCGAGACCGACCGGCGGCGGATCAACGACAAGATCGCCAAGCTGCGGCGCGAGCTCAAGGCGATGAAGGGCACCCGCGACACCAAGCGCCAGGACCGGACGCGCCACCAGATCCCCAGTGTCGCCATCGCCGGCTACACCAACGCCGGCAAGTCCTCGCTGCTCAACCGGCTCACCGGAGCCGGCGTCCTCGTGGAGGACTCGCTGTTCGCCACGCTCGACCCGACCACCCGCCGTACGACGACCGCCGACGGCCGGATCTACACGATGAGCGACACCGTCGGTTTCGTCCGGCACCTGCCGCACCAGCTGATCGAGGCGTTCCGCTCGACGTTGGAGGAGGTGGCCGAGGCCGACCTGATCGTGCACGTCGTCGACGGCTCGCACCCCGATCCCGAGGGTCAGCTCAGCGCCGTGCGTGAGGTGCTCGCCGAGATCGAGGCGAGCGACGTGCGCGAGCTCGTGGTGATCAACAAGGCCGACGCCGCCGACCCCCTCGTGCTCGCCCGCCTGCAGCGCGCCGAGCCGCACTCCGTCGTGGTCAGCGCCAAGACCGGCGCCGGCATCGCCGAGGCGATCGCCCTGGTCGAGGGGGAGCTGCCCCGCCCGGGCGTGGCGTTCCATGCGCTGCTGCCCTACGAGCGCGGAGACCTGATCAACCGCCTCCACCAGGAGGGCGAGATCGACCTGCTGGAGCACACCGCGCAGGGCAGCGTCGTCAAGGGCCGGGCCAACGAGGACCTCGCCGGAGAGCTGGTCGACTACGCGCTCTGACCCGGATCCGCGAGTAGTGGCGGCGTGATCCGCGTGTGAGACGACGAAG
>NZ_JAPYPS010000115.1 GCF_029937575.1 Nocardioides sp. | reverse complement strand
GCCGCGTGCTGCAACTATTAGAACACATGCACGACACCTGTGCAAGACCGTGGATCGCGGAGTGCCCCGTTCGACCTCCCAGGTCTCTTTAAAGACAGGCTTGACTGTTTGTTGCTGGCGCGCCACAGTGAGCCTGTGATGACGACCACCCCCGCCGCCCGCGTGCCCCAGGAGGAGCGCAGCCGGGTGATGCGGGCGCGGCTGATGGAGGCGACGGTCGACCTGCTCGTGGAGAAGGGGTTCGCCGGCACGACGACCACGCTGGTCTCCGAGCGGGCCGGGGTGAGCCGCGGCGCCCAGCTGCACCACTTCCCGACCAAGAACGACCTCGTCCTGGCCGCGGTCGAGCACCTGACCGCCGTACGCGGCGCCGAGCTGGCCGCCGCCGCAGCCGCGCTCCCGTCCGGGTCGCGCCGCACGCGCGCCGTGCTGCAGATGTTGGGCGACCACTTCACCTCCCCGGTCTTCACCGCGGCGCTCGAGCTGTGGGTCGGGGCGCGGACCGACGAGACACTGCTGGCCGCGGTCGCCCCGCTCGAGCAGCGTGTGGGCCGCGAGACGCACCGCCTGACCGTCGAGTGCCTCGGCGTCGACGAGCAGCACCCGGGCACCCGCGAGCTGATCCAGGCCACCCTCGACCTGGTGCGCGGGCTCGGTCTGGCCACCACGATCACCGACGACACCCGGCGGCGCAGCCGCATCCTCGACGAATGGGCTCGGGTCCTCGACCGCGAGCTCAAGGAGAAGCCATGACCCAAGCGTCGCTGCTCGACGACCTGCTCGCCGACCTCACCGCCGAGGGCGACCGGCTCCGCGGTGCCGTCGTCGACCTCACCGACGAGCAGTGGGTCACCGACACCCCCGCCGAGGGCTGGACGATCGCGACGACGATCGCGCACCTGCTGTGGACCGACGAGGCGGCGATCCTGGCCGCGCGCTCCCACGAGGACAAGGGCCCCTGGGACGCGCTCGTCCTGGCGGGCATGGCCGACCCGACCGGCTTCGTCGACACCGCCGCCCTCGAGATCGCCCAGCTCCCGCCCGCCGAGATCCTCGCCCGCTGGGACGTCGGTCGACCGGCGCTCGGCGACGCCCTGCGCGGCGTACCGGCCGGCGAGAAGATGCCGTGGTTCGGCCCGCCGATGTCGGCGACCTCGATGGTCACCGCCCGCTTCATGGAGACCTGGGCGCACTCGCTCGACGTGTACGACGCGCTCGGCATCATCCCGGAGCGCAGCGACCGCATCAAGCACGTCGCCCACATCGGCGTGCGCACGCGCGGCTTCTCCTTCGCCAACGCAGGTCTCGACGTCCCTGCGGCAGAGGTGCGGGTCGAGCTGATCGCCCCCGGCGGGGACCTCTGGACCTGGGGCCCCGACGATGCCGCCGAGACGGTGCGCGGGTCGGCGTACGACTTCTGCCTGCTGGCCACCCAGCGGGTGCACCGCGCCGACACCGACCTGGTGGCGCAGGGGTCGGGCGCCGACGCGTGGCTCGACATCGCGCAGTGCTTCGCCGGACCGGCCGGCGGCGGACGGGAGGCGAAGTGATGACGACACCGCCAATGACGACGCCCTCGGTGCTGCGCATCGGCAACTGCTCCGGCTTCTACGGTGACCGCCTCGCGGCGATGCGTCAGATGGCCGAGGGCAGCGTCGACGGCCCGGACGGCACGCACAGCCTCGACGTCCTGACCGGCGACTACCTGGCCGAGCTCACGATGCTCATCCTCGGCAAGGACACGATGAAGGACCCCGGCCTGGGCTATGCGCGGACCTTCGTGCGTCAGGTCGAGGACTGCCTCGGGCTCGCGCTCGAGCGGGGTGTGCGGATCGTCAGCAACGCCGGCGGTCTCAACCCTGCCGCGCTCGCCGACAAGCTCCGCGAGGTGGCGAAGGGGCTCGGGCTCGATCCCGCCATCGCCCACGTCGAGGGCGACGACCTGCGCGGTCACGACGTCGCGAGCCGGGACGGCGGCGCCCTGACCGCCAACGCCTACCTCGGCGGCTTCGGCATCGCCTCGGCCCTGCGCCAGGGAGCCGACATCGTCGTCACCGGCCGCGTCACCGACGCCTCGCTGGTCGTCGGGCCCGCGGTGGCGCACTTCGGCTGGAGCGAGACGCAGTACGACGAGCTGGCCGGCGCCGTCGTCGTCGGCCACGTCCTCGAGTGCGGCACGCAGGCGACGGGCGGCAACTTCTCCGGCTTCAAGACGCTCCCGTTGGACGGCACCCCGCTCGGCTTCCCGCTCGCCGAGATCGCGGCCGACGGCTCGAGCGTGATCACCAAGCAGGACGGCACCGGAGGCGCGGTCACGGTGGACACGGTCACCGCCCAGCTGGTCTACGAGATCCAGTCGACGCGCTACCTCAACCCCGACGTCACCGCGCACCTCGACAGCGTCACCCTGACCCAGGAGGCCACCGACCGGGTCGCGATCAGCGGCGTCACCGGCCAGGCGCCGCCCCAGCAGCTCAAGGTCTGCCTCAACACCCTCGGCGGCTTCCGCAACTCGATGGAGCTGGTCCTGACCGGTCTCGACATCGACGCGAAGGCCGACTGGGTGCGCTCGCAGGTCGACGGCGCGTTCACCGCCGACGAGGTCACCTGGACCCGTACCGCTCTTCCCGCCCTCGACGCCGACACCGAGGAGGGCGCCTCCTGCCTGCTGCGCTGCACGGTCAAGGACGCCGAGGCCGGGCCGGTCGGCAAGGCGTTCACCGCCCCGCTGGTGGAGCTCGCGCTGGCGTCGTACCCCGGCTTCACGATGACCTCGCCGCCAGGTGCTCCCACGCCGTACGGCCTCTACCGGGCGGCGTACGTCGACCGGTCCGAGGTCACCCACACGGTGGTCCACGCTGACGGGACCCGCGAAGTGGTCGCCGACCCGTCCGCGTACGCCGACCACGACGCGTCCGCGGGTCGCCGTCCCTCGCCGTACCCCGCACCGGCCGACTCCCTGACCCGCCGGATGCCCCTGGGCTCGTTCGTGCACGCCCGCTCCGGCGACAAGGGCGGCGACGCCAACCTCGGTCTCTGGGTCGCCCACGACCCGGCGATCGACGAGGAGAAGTACGCCGCCCGGGTGACCTGGCTGACCAAGCTGATCACCCCGCGCAAGGTCCGCGAGCTGGTGCCGGAGGCCGACGACCTCGAGATCGAGGTCTACGTCCTGCCCAACCTCGGCGGGGTCAACGTCCTGATCCGCGGCCTCCTCGGCGAGGGGGTGGCCGCCTCCACCCGCTTCGACCCGCAGGCCAAGGGCCTGGGGGAGTGGGTCCGTTCCCGCTCGGTCCAGATCCAGGAAGGGCTCTTCTGATGGACAGCCTGCAAGCCGGTCCCAACGCCACGTTCGAGATGGGTGCGGAGTTCACCCGCCGCGAGATCATGCCGCATCTCCAGCAGTGGGAGGACGACCTGATCCTGCCGCGCGAGCTGCACGCCTCGGCGGCCAAGCAGGGCGTGCTCGGCGTGAGCTTCCCCGAGGAGGTCGGCGGCCAGGGTGGTGACCTGCTGGACACCACCGACCTGCAGGAGGGGATGTTCTCCGCCGGCGCGTCGTCGGGGCTGATGGCGGGGTTGTTCACCCACGGCATCGCCCTGCCGCACATCGTCGCCTCGGGCGATCCCGACCTGATCGACCGGTTCGTCCGGCCCACGCTGGCAGGCGAGACGATCGGCTCGCTGGCCGTCACCGAGCCCGGCGGCGGCTCCGACGTGGCGGGCATCCGCACGACGGCCGTGCGCGAGGGGGACGAGTACGTCGTCAACGGCGCCAAGACGTTCATCACCTCGGGCACCCGCGCCGACTTCGTGACGACCGCGGTCCGCACCGGCGGCCCCGGCCATGCCGGCGTCTCGCTGCTCGTGGTGGAGAAGGGCATGCCCGGCTTCACCGTCGACCGGGCCCTGACCAAGATGGGCTGGCACTGCTCCGACACCGCTGAGCTGTCGTACGTCGACGTGCGCGTCCCGGTCGCCAACCTCGTCGGTGCGGAGCACACCGGCTTCTACCAGATCGCCGAGCAGTTCGTCGTCGAGCGGATCGGGCTGGCGACCCACGCCTACGGCATCGCCGGGCGCGCCCTCGAGCTCACCGCGCAGTACTGCCGCGACCGCGAGACCTTCGGCAAGCCGCTCATCGCCAACCAGGTGGTGCGTCACAAGCTCGTCGAGATGAGGCGCCAGGTCGAGGTCGCCCGGGTCTACGCCCGGGAGGTCGCCCGACGCCACGTGGCAGGGGAGAGCGTCATCGCCGAGGCCTGCCTGGCCAAGGAGACCGCCTGCAACACCGCGACGTACGTCTGCGACCAGGCCGTGCAGCTGCACGGCGGCGCCGGCTACATGCACGGCACCGAGGTCGAGCGGCACTACCGCGACGCCCGCATCCTGCCGATCGGCGGTGGTGCCACGGAGGTGCTGGCAGACCTGGCCGCCAAGCTGCTGGGGTTCACGGCCGCGGAGCGGACGTGAACGTCGGTGGTTGAGCAGCGAGCGCGATCGACGAAGGAGGTCGCGACCGAGCGTGACGAAACCCCTGCACCCGAGAGGAGAGCTGAAGCCGTGATGAGCCACCGCGAGGCGATGCTCGAGAAGATCGACGCCCTCACCGCCGAGCACGCCGAGGCCGTCGCCGGCGGCGGCGAGCGCAGCGTCGCGCGACACCACCAGCGAGGCAAGCTGATGCCGCGCGAGCGCATCGAGCTGCTCGTCGACGAGGGCTCGGCGTTCCTCGAGCTGAGCCCGCTCGCGGCGTGGGGATCCGACTTCACCGTGGGCGCCAGCGTCGTGACCGGCATCGGCGTGATCGAGGGTGTCGAGTGCCTGATCACCGCCAACGACCCGTCGGTCAAGGGGGGCGCGAGCAACCCGTGGACGACCAAGAAGATCTTCCGCGCCTCCCAGATCGCCGAGGAGAACGGTCTCCCGACGGTCTCCCTCGTCGAGTCCGGCGGCGCCGACCTGCCCACGCAGAAGGAGATCTTCATCCCGGGCGGCAAGCTGTTCCGCGACATCACCCGCGCCAGCGCCCGCAAGGAGCCGACGGTCGCGTTGGTCTTCGGGAACTCCACCGCCGGCGGCGCCTACGTGCCCGGGATGAGCGACTACACGGTGATGGTCAAGGAGCAGGCGAAGGTCTTCCTCGGCGGCCCACCCCTGGTCAAGATGGCCACCGGCGAGGAGTCCGACGACGAGTCGCTCGGCGGCGCCGAGATGCACGCCCGTACGTCGGGCCTGGCCGACTACCTCGCCGAGGACGAGCGCGACGCCATCCGGATCGGACGCCGCATCATCGCCCGCCTCAACTGGCGCAAGGCACGCCCGGACTCCGACGTGGCGCCGTACGCCGAGCCGGCCGGCGACCCCGACGACCTGCTCGACCTGATCCCCAGCGACCTCAAGGAGCCGTTCGACCCGCGTGACGTCATCGCGCTGCTGTGCGACGGCGTGAGCGCGACCAACGGGGTGGTCTTCGACGAGTTCAAGCCGCTCTACGGCACCTCGCTCGTCACCGGCTGGGCCACGCTGCACGGGCGGCCGATCGGCATCCTCGCCAACGCCCAGGGCGTGCTGTTCAGCGAGGAGGCGCAGAAGGCCACGCAGTTCGTCCAGCTCGCCAACCAGAGCGACACCCCGCTGCTGTTCCTGCACAACACCACCGGCTACATGGTCGGCAAGGAGTACGAGCAGGGCGGCATCATCAAGCACGGCGCGATGATGATCAACGCCATCTCCAACTCCACCGTGCCGCACCTGACGGTGATCATGGGGGCCTCCTACGGCGCCGGCAACTACGGCATGAACGGCCGCGCCTTCGACCCGCGCTTCCTGTTCACCTGGCCCTCGGCGAAGTCGGCGGTGATGGGCCCGGCCCAGCTCGCCGGCGTGCTCGAGATCGTCGCCGAGGCCTCCGCCACCTCGAAGGGCGAGACCTTCGACGCCGAGGGGTTCAAGGCGGTCAAGGAGGTCGTCGAGGCCCAGATCGAGGAGCAGTCCATGCCCTACTTCCTCTCCGGGATGTTGTACGACGACGGGGTCATCGACCCCCGCGACACCCGCACGATCCTGGGCATCTGCCTCTCCGTCATCGACAACTTGCCCTTCGAGGGAACCGACCGCTTCGGGGTGTTCCGGCCATGATCACACGACTCCTCGTCGCCAACCGGGCCGAGATCGCCAGCCGCGTCTTCCGCACCTGCCGCGACCTCGGCATCGAGACGGTCGCGGTCCACTCCGACGCCGACGCCGACGCCGACCTGCCGTACGTCGCCGAGGCCGACCGCGCCGTACGGCTCCCGGGCACCAGCCCGGCCGAGACCTATCTGCGCACCGACCTGATCCTCGAGGCCGCTCGTCGCAGCGGGGCGGACGCGATCCACCCCGGCTACGGATTCCTCTCGGAGAACGCCGGCTTCGCCCGTGCGGTCACCGACGCAGGCCTCGTCTGGGTGGGCCCGGCGCCGGAGTCGATCGAGTCGATGGGTTCGAAGATCGAGTCCAAGAGGCTCATGGAGGCGGCGGGCGTCCCGGTCCTGACCAACCACACGGTCGAGACCGCCACCGAGGCCGACCTGCCGCTGCTGGTCAAGGCCAGCGCCGGTGGCGGCGGCCGCGGGATGCGGATCGTGCGCGACCTCGCCGCCCTGCCCGGCGAGATCGACAAGGCCCGGGCCGAGGCCGAGTCGGCCTTCGGTGACGGCACCGTCTTCGTCGAGGCGTACGTCGAGCAGGGTCGCCACGTCGAGGTGCAGCTCGTCGGCACGACCGTCTTCGGCGACCGCGACTGCTCGGTGCAGCGCCGTCACCAGAAGGTCGTCGAGGAGGCGCCCGCGCCGGGCCTGAGCGACGAGGTGCGCTCCGCACTCCACGACGCTGCGCGCAACGCAGCGGAGGCGATCGACTACCGCGGGGCCGGCACCGTCGAGTTCCTCTATGACGCGGCCACGGAGCGGTTCTTCTTCCTCGAGATGAACACCCGCCTGCAGGTCGAGCACCCCGTCACCGAG
>NZ_JAPYPS010000030.1 GCF_029937575.1 Nocardioides sp. | reverse complement strand
CGTCGAACAGTCGACCGGGAGAGGCTCGCTGTCAACGGATGCCGCAGGCACCGCGAAGCGGGCGCCGCAGGCGATCCTTGACGGCGAGACCCGGTCGACTACGCGCGCGGGCGCCACACCAACCCCGAAGAGCAGGATGAGACGAGGAGCGCGGGCGCCACACCCACCCCGAAGGCGAGACCCGGTCGACTACGCGCGCCCCAGCAGCGCCGCCCGCACCAACCCCCGCACCGAGGCGCCGACGAAGTTCGTCATGCTGAAGTGGTCGTCCCACACGACGATCCGGCCTTCGCGGACCTCGAAGGTGCCGCAGACCCAGAACTCCATCCGAAAGCGTCGGTAGGTCAGGACGTCGGTGCGGTCGGTGAGCACCACCTGCCCGTCGACGGCCAGGTGGTGGAAGCGCACCTCGAAGCCGATCCCACGCCTGGCCATGTCCAGCAGAGCGCGGTGGGCTCGTCGTCCCCGAAGCGTGGGGAGGCCGGAGTTGCGCCACTCCACGTCGGGGTCGAGAAGCGCCAGCGCCGTGGCCGAGTCCCCGGCCTCCAGGGCGTCGAGGCAGGAGCGGACGACGGTCCCGGCATCAGTCATGGTCGGAGCCTACGAGGATCGAGACCGGTGTGGGAGTGGCCCGTCCGCGCAGGGTGAGCTCGCCGTCCGTGCGCCAGTGCGACGGCTCCTCGCCGAGCGCACGGTCGACGCTCGCGCGCGCCACCAGTACGCGACCGGGGACGTCCTTGGCGAGGTCGGTCAGGCGTGCGGCGGAGTTCACGGCGTCGCCGATCACGGTGTACTCGAAGCGGCTGGCGTGCCCGACGTTGCCGGCCACGACCTCCCCGGTCGAGACCCCGATGCCGGCACCCACCTCGGGCACCTCCTCGGCCAGCCGCCGTGCCATCGCCCGAGCTGCGCCGAGCGCTGCCCCGGCATGGTCGTCGTGCTCGACCGGGGCCCCGAAGACGGCCAGCACGGCGTCCCCGATGAACTTGTTCACCAGGCCTCCGTGGCGGTCCACCTCGTCCACGACCACGCCGAAGAACCGGTTGAGCACGGCGACGACTTCCTCGGCGCTGTGCTGGGCGGCGTACGTCGTGGACCCGACGAGGTCGACGAAGAGCACCGATGCCTCCCGGGTCTGACCGCCCAGCTCGACGCCGCCGCCGGGCATCTCCGCGGCAGCACGCGCGACGTCCTGGCCGACGTGCCGCCCGAACAGGTCGCGCAGGTGCTCGCGCTCGCGCAGGCCCGCGACCATCTGGTTGAAGCCGGACTGGAGCTGTCCGAGCTCGGTGCCGTCGTAGACCGGCACGGTGTGGTCGAGGTCGCCGCGCTCGACGGCCAGGAGCGCGTCACGCACCGAGACGACGGGCGCCACCACCGATCGGGCGTTGAGCACGGTGATGAAGAGCCCGAAGAGCAGCACCACGCTGCAGAGCACCAGCACGACGACCGCGAGCCGCGTCAGAGATGTCTCGTCACCGGCGAGCGCCACGATCGCGGCGATCATCAGCCCGACCAGCGGCATCGCGGTGCCGAGCCCCCAGAAGATCACCATCCGGTCGCCCACCCCGGCGCCCCGCGGGCGGCTGATCAGCGGCACCTGGGCGAGCGCACGGGCAGCGATGGGGCGCAGGGTGAACTGCGTCAGCAGGTAGGCCACCGAGCTGACCACGGCACCGGCGATCCCGACGGTCAGCGCGGTGGTCACCGCTCGGCTGGGCTGGATGGCGAGCGCGAGCACGGTGAACAGCACCACGGCGCCACCCCAGAGCAGCCCCTGCAGGGCCGTGAGGCGCTGGGGTGCGCGCAGGGTGCGAGTCCGGTCGTCGTCCGTGGGTGCTCGGTCCTCGGTGGCCCACCGCAGCGCCCGCAGCGTGGTCGCCGTACCGACCCAGGCGCCGATCACGACGGCGGCGACGACGTAGACGGGGACGGCGATGGCCAGCGAGACCACGGTGCCGCGGGTGGCTGCCGGGGCCGGCACCACGAAGCTGGAGATGACGAACACGACGACCGCGCCGATGACGTTGGTCGAGATCAGCAGCCAGGTCAGCATCAGCTGGACCCGGATCCGCAGGGCACGTGGACTCTGGTCGGCGGGGCCGAGGAGGCGCGAGCCGAACGGCGTACGGCGCCGCGAACGCTCCGCAGCGGTGCTGTCGCCGCGCCTGGTGTCCACGGCCGAAGAGTACGGCGTGCGGGCGCCGTCGGGGCGCGGCGCGGTGGCGCGAGACGTGGCTCGAGCGCTGCCCGGCGTATCAATAGACACGTTGGCTCACGCCGAACGAGGGGGACGCCGCATACTGTGGTGACGCCTCATGCGACCTGGGGCATCACCGCGTCTACACGTTGGCCGACCCGACCCCCGAGGAGGTGCACCCGTGGCGTCGTTCACCCTGCCCGCGCGCAGTGGTTCGACGACCGATGGCGCCTCCCCCCAGGGCCCTCGGTCTCCCCAGACGGCCGAGTCGACTCCGGACAAGAACGAGAAGAAGGGTCGGACCCGCTCGGAGTACCGGCCCGACATCGACGGCATCCGCGGCGCCGCCGCGATCATGGTGATGGGCTTCCACGCTCACGTGCCGGGGTTCGAGGGCGCCTACATCGGCCTCGACCTGTTCTTCGTCGTCTCCGGGTACGTCATCACCGGGCTGCTGATGCACGAGTACCAGCGCACGGGCGGCATCAAGTGGGGTGCCTTCTACGCGCGCCGCGCGCGCCGGCTGATCCCCGCCAAGGCCACCATGCTGATCGGGGTGCTGATCCTCAGCTACCTCGTCGCGACGCCGACCGGGTCGCAGCAGCAGACGGCCAAGTCCGCCGCTGCGGCCGCCGGCTTCGTGTCCAACTTCTTCTTCTGGCAGCAGGACGACATCGACTACTTCGGGCTCGAGCCCGGCACCGGTGTCCTGCTGCACACCTGGTCGCTCTCGGTCGAGGAGCAGTTCTACCTCGCTCTCCCGCTCGCGATCATCCTGGCCTTCGTGCTCGCGCGGGTGCTGCGCGTGCCCACCGTCGCGTCGCTGCTGGTGACCAGCGTCGCGCTCGCGGGGGCATCGCTGTGGCTGGCCATCACCTGGGCCAGCAGCAACCCGGACGCCGCCTACTACCTTCCGATCACCCGCGCCTTCGAGTTCCTGCTCGGCGTCGCCCTGGCGCTGATCGTGCGCAAGGTCAGACCCGCAGAGGACCTGCGAGAGGTGATGGGCCTCGCGGGCGCCGCGATCATCGCCTTCGTGCTGTGGAAGCCGATGCCGGTCGACGGCTACCCCAGCTACTGGGCGCTGCTGCCCTGCGTGGCTGCTGCCCTGCTCGTCTGGGCCGGTGTCGGCGGGCCCACGGCCGTGACCCGGCTGCTGTCGACCAAGCTCCTCGTCGGCCTCGGCCTGGTCTCCTACGGCTGGTACCTCTGGCACTGGCCGTTGCTGGTGCTCGGTGAGTCCCTCAACCTCGCGCCGCCGCCCCTGTGGGCGCGGATCGCCCTCGTCATGCTCGGGCTGCTGCTGGCCTACCTGAGCTACCGCTACATCGAGGGGCTCTTCTACAAGCGCTCCGGGGCGGTGACGAAGTCGAAGACCTGGGGCTCGCGTCGCGTGATCATCAGCGGCGTCGTGGCCATGTCGACGGTCGCCTCGCTCTCGACCGGCGCCCTGGCGCTCGCCAACGACCAGGCCACCACACCGCGGTGGGAGACCGTCGCCCAGCAGCTCAACGACGTGCCGGAGATGCCCTCGGAGTGCCTCGGCGAGAGCTCGTTCATCCCCGACAAGCCCAACCGCTGCGACCTGGTGCCCTTCGACGAGGAGCGGCCCACGGTGGTGCTGTGGGGCGACTCGCACGCCTGGATGCTGATCCCCGCGATCGAGGCGGCTGCAGCCGACAAGGACGTCAACCTGGTCGCCTTCGTGATGGGTGCCTGCCCCCCGCTCAAGGCTCCCGAGGACGTCCGGCTCGCCTGCGCGCGCAACAACGAGCTCGCGCTCAAGTTCGTCACCAAGCGCAGCGGCCGGAAGAAGCCGCCCATCCGGGTCATCACGAGCGCCAGCTGGCCGACGTACCGGCACAGCCCGGACGAGGTCGTCGAGTTCGACGAGCGGCCCGACGGTGGCAACGACGCCTACATCGAGCGCATCTCGGAGCTGTTCGAGGACGGGGCGCCGCGCCTCTTCGAGGAGCTGTCGCTGATCAACGCCGACATCGACGTGGTCGGACCGACCCCGTTCATCCCGCGCAACGCCCCGCTCTGCGAGGCACGGGCCCGGCCCTTCTCCTGCGACGTCGACCGCGACCTCGCGATCGAGGGCGAGGCCGCCACGGTGAGCTGGCTGCGCGAGCAGATGAGCGGCTTCACCGAGAACTCCCGCTTCATCGACGTCACGCCGTCGCTGTGCGACGAGGACACGTGCTACGCCGAGGCCGACGGTGTCGTGAACTTCTTCGACGACAACCACATCAGCGCCGCGCTGTCGCGCCAGCTCAAGTCGTACTTCACTCCGAGCATCCGAGGCCTGATCGACCAGTTCGAGTCGGGCGAGCAGGCCCGCCCCAAGGACTCCACCCCGGTGGCCAGCGACGTGACGCCGGCGGTCAGCGCCGCACCGTGACCGCTCGCCCCCTGCGCGCGGCCGTTGCCTTCACGGTCGCTCTCGTCGCCCTGTCCGGGCTGGCCTACCTGCTCCAGCAGACGCTCTACTCCCGCCCGGCCACGATGGACCTGACGCCGGCGGCGGCAGGGCAACCGGGGCAGCCGCCGTCGGCGGTGCCCGCGGCGCCGGCGGTGCAGTCGGAGCCCGAGGCCGCCTCCGGGGGCGATGCCGCCACCGGCGTACCGGTGATCGACGAGACGTGGCTCGAGCAGACCTCGACCGCCAGCGGGGTTCCGGTCACGGCGTTGCGCGCCTACGCCCGCGCCGAGCTGATGGCGCCACGCGGGTGCGGGCTGGGGTGGACGACGCTGGCCGGGATCGGGTGGGTCGAGTCGCAGCACGGGCTCCTGGGAGGCCGGGTCCTGCTCCTGGACGGCCGCTCGTCGGAGCCGATCCTCGGCCCGGCACTGAACGGCGTGGGCAACGTGATGGCGATCCCCGCCACGCGGGAGTCGCGTCGCTGGCACGGCGACAAGGTCTGGGACCACGCGTTCGGCCCGATGCAGTTCATCTCGTCCACGTGGGTCACCTGGCAGTCCGACGGTGACGGTGACGGCCTCTCGGATCCCAACGACCTCGACGACGCGGCGTACGCCGCCGCGCGGTACCTGTGCGCGGGCGAGCGCGACCTCACCACCCCGGCCGGCTGGACGGCCGGGATCCTGAGCTACAACAACGCGCGGAGCTATCTCGACGCCGTCCACGTCGCTGCGACGGCGTACGCCGACCGGACCCGCTGACGGCCTCGCGAGGCTCCTGAGAAGTCCAGAAGATCGCCTCCTTCGACTGCACGATCCGACGATCGGATGCGACCATGGGGCCACCATGAACCAGCGCTCCCTCCCCCCGCTCGGGTCCACCCTGCTCCCCGCCGTGGTCCTCGCCCTGCTCTCGTCGCTCCTGGTCGCCTTCTCGGTCTCCCCGGCCGACGCCGTCAAGCCGAAGAACGACCATGCCAAGATGCCGCGATCCTGTGTCGCTCGCGCGGACCTGATCCCACAGGACCCCACCGTGTGCCGGCTCACCGCCTTCAAGGAGCAGCGCCCCACGGTGCTGCTCTGGGGCGACTCCCACGCCTGGCAGATGATCCCGGGCCTGAAGCGGGCCGCCGGCAAGACGGACGTCAACCTGGTGGCCATCGTGATGGGCGGCTGCCCGCCGATGGACAACCAGCTCACGCCCGGGCAGGCCGCCCCGAAGTGCTACCAGTCGAACGATCTCGCCCTGGACTACCTCAGCGGCGTCCTCGGCGCCGAGCAGGGCCACCGGGTGCTGCTCGCGGCCAGCTGGCAGCGCTACCGCCAGGCGATCAAGGACAAGGACCAGACCTACACCGGCCAGATGGCCCGTGCCAGCCGCAAGGCCACTCCGCGCCTGATGCAGACCCTGGCCTCGATGGGCGCCGAGGTCGACGTGGTCGGCCAGGTCGCGACGGTGCCCGACAAGAGGAAGCGCTGCAGCAAGGGCAACTCGCCGTACTCCTGCAACGTGGCGCGCAAGAAGGCCCTGGCCGACTCGGTCGGGACCAAGCGCTACCTCAAGAAGACGATGGCGCCGCTCGCCTCGGACGCCCGCCTGATCAACGTGAACCCCTACTTCTGCGAGGGCAAGGTGTGCCACGGCAAGGTCGGCAAGACCCACACGTGGTGGGACGACCTGCACATCAGCGCCTCGATGTCGCGCAAGGTGCGCGGCTACCTCAAGCCGACGATCAAGGACGCCGACGCGTCGCGCCCCGGTGAGCCTGACGGCGAGCCCGGCTGCACGCTGCCGATCCCGATCCTGTGCTGATCGGCCGGGATCGGCAACGCTGACCAGACCTACACCGGTACGACGGCCTCGGAGTCACCGGACGTAGCGACGAGGTCGCGCTCGCGAGCGCGGCTGATCCGCTCCATCCGCACGGCCCAGACGATGCCCGCGATCCACAGGACGGCGAGGAGGCCGGCGATCGCGCCGACCTGGGCACCGCTCGCACCGAAGGCCTCGGCCAGGGTCTTGGAGTTGGTCACGATGATCAGTCCGCCGGCAGCCACACCGAGCACCCGGGCGGCGAGCTTCCTGACGAGCCAGGCGGCCACGGGTGCGGCGATCACGCCGCCGGCGAGCAGCGCCAGCGCGTAGCTCCACGGGATGTCCTGGCTGCTGAGCGCGAGCAGGAAGCCCAGGGACCCGCCGATCGCGACGACGAACTCCGAGGTGTCGATCGAGCCGACGACCTTGCGAGGCTCGAGCCGACCCGACGACAGCAGCGTCGTGGTGCCGACCGGTCCCCACCCGCCGCCGCCGACGGCGTCCAGGGCGCCGCCGAAGAGGCCCATCGGCGCGAGCATCCGGACCGACGGGCGGCTCTTGAAGACCGGGCGCCGCCCACCCAGCACGAGGAAGCGCCACACGACGTACACGCCGAGAGCCAGCAGGATCCCGGCCACCCACGGCTTGGCCAGGTCGCCGTCGAGGTTGGCGAGCAGGGTCGCGCCGGCGAACGCTCCGACGAAGCCGGGCAGCGCCAGGATGCTCACGGTGCGCCAGTCGACGTTGCCCAGCTTGTGGTGGGAGAACCCGGAGACCAACGACGTCCCGATCTCGGAGAAGTGGACGGCCGCCGAGGAGGCCGCCGGGGCGACGCCGGCGGCGATGAGCAGGGTCGACGACGTGACGCCGTACGCCATGCCGAGGGAGCCGTCGATGAGCTGGGCCAGGAGCCCGACGAAGCCGAGCACGAGGAGCTTGCGCATGAGGGTGGTGCCTCTCTGGGAAGTGTGTCGCTAGTAAGTAAGGCGAGACACTAATGTCTACTAACTTAAATGACAATGACCCGGACGACACGTCGGCGTGGCGACGTCGGCGCCTCCGCGCCACGGGCGCGTCGAAGCCTGGTTGGATGTCAGTCGTGACGTCCTTCACCGCCGCCGAGATCACCGAGGCGTACGCCGCGCTGCACGCCCGGGTGCAGGGCTATGTCGACACCGGAGACTGGAGCGACTTCGCGCTCAACTTCACCGAGGACGCGACGTACGTCGAGCACGCGTTCGGCACGTTCCGCGGTCGCGAGGCGATCCGTGAGTGGTCGGTGTCGACGATGACCTCGTTCCCCGGCTCGGTGATGACCGGGTTCCCGTTGGCCTGGCAGGTGGTGGACGAGGCGTCGTCGCGGCTGATCTGCGAGGTGCGCAACCTGATGCCCGATCCGGGAGACGGGTCGGCGCTCGAGCAGTCCAACATGACGATCATGACCTACGCCGGAGACGGACTCTTCTCCCGCGAGGAGGACGTCTACAACCCGATGCGCTTCATGACGATGTCGGTGCGCTGGGCGCGGGTGGCCCAGGAGCACGGGCGCCTGGACGACGAGGGCCGGGCCTACCTGGCGACGTACGGCGGCTGAACCTGCCGGTCGAGGAGCGTTCACCTCGGCGTCGCCCGGTCCGTGCAGGCTCGCGGCATGTCGGCACGGCTGCGCGGGTGGACGATCGCCACGCTCGGCTGGGTGCTGACGGCCGTGGGCATCGTGCTGTTCCCGCTGCCCGGTCCGGGACTGCTCGTGATGGTGGTCGGACTGGCCCTGCTCGCCGAGCGGTACACCTGGGCGGCTCGCTGGGTCGACCGCCTCAAGGACCGCGCTGTCGAGGGGGCCCGGCACGGCGTCTCCACCCCGTGGCGCGCGGCGTGGTCCGTCGCGGGATCGCTCGCCCTGGCCGCCTCCGGCCTGGTCTGGCTGTGGGCGCCGCCGGAGCCTGCCTGGTGGCTGCTGCCGTCCTGGACGTGGCTGCCAGGAGGGTGGTGGGCCGGCGTCAGCCAGATCCTCTCCGGCCTGGTGACCCTGGCTCTCGTCCTCGACACCTACCGCCGCGTGCGCCGCGGCCACCGGCGTCGGCTGACCGGCGTCTCCCCGGAGAAGGCCGGCGAGAAGTTGTCGGACTCTGGGATGCTCGGCCCATGAAGGTCGTGAAGAGGGTCGGGTTCGAGGTCGTCGGCTGGACGCTGCTCGTCGCGGGCATCGCGGCCCTGGCGTTGCCCGGGCCCGGGCTGCTGATGATCTTCGGCGCGCTGGCGATCCTGTCCCAGCAGTACGAGTGGGCCGAGCGTCGGCTCGACCCGATCAAGTACCGCGCCCTCAAGGGTGCCGCCGAGAGCGTCGAGACGGTGCCGCGCATCGCCATCTCCGTGACCGGCGTGCTGCTCCTCTTCGCCGCCGGTGCCCTGTGGATCGCCTCGCCCGCCGAGCCCGACTGGTGGCCGTTGGGCGGGACGCTCTGGCTGCCGGGTGGGACTGCGACAGCGGTCACCCAGATCGCCTCCGGCCTCATCGCTGCCGCCCTCATCGTCTACTCCTACCGCCGCTTCCACGGCAAGCCCGACGCGGTGGCGGCCCTGGAGGGTCAGATCGAGGACGCGGACCGGGAGTTCGACGAGCTCTGAGGGGGGCCCGGGTCAGGCGATCGCACGCACGACGGCGACGACCGCAGCGACGACCGCGAGCCCCGCGGGCACGGCCGCTCCCGCTGTGTCGTCGGCACGCACGTGATAGAGGCAGGCGCCCACGAAGTAGAGGACGAAGCCGATGGCGGCGGCCACGCCGATCGCGGGCACCCAGATGCCGACGACCAGACCGACGGCCCCCACGACCTGGATCGATGCCAGGACCGGGAACATGCCGGAGGTCACGCCCACCTTGGAGAGGTTGGCCACGACCGGCTCCATCTTGGTGACCTTGCCGGAGGCCGAGATCAGCATGACCGCGGCGAAGGCCGCGCTGAGGATGATGGCGAGGGTCTCCATGCCTCGATCATCGCACCCCCTCGACCCCGTGCGGGCACGAGGACCCGGCGAGGACGGGGTAGGGGTCGTCGGGTCGCGGCGACCGTCGGCGGCTCCGTCTAGGGTCGTCGCGATGACCCTCCACCTCCATCGTGCGCCGCGCACGGACCTGTTGGCCGACGCGCTCGGCGAGCTGTTGGCGCGCCCGCTGGAGGATCCGTTCGCCGAAGAGGTCGTGGTGGTCCCGGCGAAGGGCATCGAGCGGTGGCTCACCCAGCGGCTCTCCCACCGCCTGGGCGTCGGGCCGGGTCGGGCCGACGGGGTCTGCGCCGGGGTCCGCTTCCTCAACCCGCACTCCCTCGTCTCGTTGCTGCTCGGCCGTGAGCGCGACGACGTGTGGGATCCCGATCGTCTCGTCTGGCCGCTGCTCGCCACGATCGACGACTCCCTCGACGAGCCCTGGTGCGCCGACCTGGCGCGCCACCTCGGTCACGGACTCGACGGGGAGCACCGGGCGATGCGCCGCGACCGGCGCTACTCGGTGGCGCGTCGGCTGGCCGGCCTCTTCGCGTCGTACGCCGTCCAGCGGCCCCAGCTGGTCACCGACTGGCGCGAGGGGCGCCCGAGCGACGGTGCGGGGGGCGAGCTGGCCGACGACCTCAGGTGGCAGCCCGAGCTGTGGCGCCGCCTGCTCGAGCGGGTCGACGTCGAGGCGCCTGACGAGCGTTGGCAGCGGACGCTGTCGCTCCTGGAGTCGGGCGGCGACGGGCTCGACCTTCCTGACCGGCTGTCGCTGTTCGGCCACACCCGGCTCCCCGCGACCGAGGTGGCGTTGCTCCAGGCGTTGGCGACGACCCGCGACGTGCACCTGTGGCTGCCGCAGCCATCACCGCAGCTGTGGGACGACCTGGCCGATGCCGGCGGCGTGGTGGCGCGCGACGTCGACGACTCCGCAGGCAGGGTGGGCCATCCGCTCCTGGCCTCCCTCGGGCGTGACACCCGGGAGCTGCGCCGCACCCTGACGGTCCCGGCACAGGACGAGGCGCTCCCCAGCCACGATGCCGCTTCGCGCACGCTGCTCGGCCATCTCCAGCACGACCTCCGCGGCAATCACGCGCCCTCGGCCGAGGAGCGGGCCGCCCGGGCCCACGACCCGGCCGATCGCAGCCTCCAGGTCCACGCCTGCCACGGACCGGCTCGGCAGGTCGACGTGCTGCGCGAGGTGCTGGTCGGTCTGCTCGCCGACGACCCGACCCTGCAGCCGCGGGACATCCTGGTGATGTGTCCCGACATCGAGACCTTCGCCCCGCTCATCTCGGCCGGCTTCGGCCTCGCCGACGTCGTGGAGGACGCCGACGGCGGAGGCCATCCGGCGCACCGGTTGCGGGTCCGTCTCGCTGACCGCGCCCTGACCAGCACCAACCCGCTCCTGGCCGTCGCCGCGTCGCTGGTCGAGCTGGCGGGTGGCCGGGTCACCGCCTCCGACGTCCTCGACCTGGCGGCCCACTCGGCGGTGCGGCTGAGGTTCGGCTTCAGTGACGACGACCTCGACCGGATCGCCACCTGGGTCGGGCAGGCCGGCATCCGGTGGGGCCTGGACGCCGCGCAGCGAGCGCGCTACGAGATGAGCGGTTTCGAGCACAACACCTGGCGGGCCGGGCTCGACCGGATCCTGCTCGGGGTCGCGATGAGCGCGGACGACCACCGCCACCTCGGACGCGGCCTGCCCGTCGACGACGTCGGCAGCAACGACATCGACCTCGCCGGTCGACTGGCCGAGCTGCTCGACCGCCTGGGCCGGTGCCTGGACGACCTCACGGCTGCGGCGGACGTCGCCGCGTGGATGCAGGCCCTGAGCCTCGGCACCCGCAGCCTGACCGACGTGGACGACGAGTCCGCCTGGCAGGTGCCGCAGCTCGAGCGAGAGCTCTCCCGCGCCGCCGACTCCTCCTCCGGCTCGGCCGGCGTGCCGCTACGCCTCGCCGACGTCCGCGCCCTGCTCGCCTCCCGGCTCGGCGGCCGTCCGACCCGGGCCAACTTCCGCACCGGCACCCTCACGGTCTGCACGATGGTGCCGATGCGCTCGGTGCCGCACCGCGTGGTCTGCCTGGTCGGACTCGACGACGGCGTCTTCCCGCGCACCACCGTCGTGGACGGCGACGACGTCCTGGCGCGCCGCCCCTTCACCGGCGAGCGCGACGCACGCAGCGAGGACCGTCAGCTCCTGCTCGACGCGCTGCTGGCCGCCGGCGAGACGGTCGTGATCACCTACACCGGCGCCAACGAGCACTCCGGGGCGCCGCGGCCCCCCGCCGTACCGCTGGGGGAGATCCTCGACGCCGCCGACCGCACCATGGCGGACCCGGTTCGCGACACCATCCTGGTCCATCACCCCCTGCAGCCCCACGACCCGAAGAACCTCACCCCGGGCGGCCTGCTGGCCGGGGGTGAGGCCCGTCCGTTCAGCTTCGACGTGGACGCCCTCGCCGGTGCCCGCGCCGCGGTGGCCGAGCGGGTCACCCCACCGCGCCTGCTGGACGAGCCACTGGCCGAGGCGCCGCGCGGTGACGTCAACCTCGCTGACCTGACGGCGTTCTTCAGCCACCCGGCCCGGTCGTTCCTGCGGCAACGGCTCGACGTGTCCACGCCACTCGCGCCCGACGCGCTCAGCGACGCGATCCCCGTCGAGCTGGACAGCCTCGAGGTGTGGGGTGTCGGCGACCGGCTCCTGCGCGAGCTGCTCGCGGGCCAGGACGCGACCGCGGTGATGCTGGCCGAGCAGCTCCGCGGCACGCTGCCGCCGGGCCAGCTGGCCGGGCTCGCCCTGCGCAACGTGGCCGACGAGGCGCAGAAGCTGATCAACCGCACGGCCGAGCTGCGGGCCGGATCCTCGCGCAGCGTCGACGTGGACGTCGACCTGGGCGGCGGCCGACGCCTCTCCGGCACCGTCAGCGGCATCTTCGGACCCAAGCTCGTCGACGTCAGCTACTCCCGACTCAAGCCCCGCCAGCGACTGACCTCGTGGATCAACCTGCTCGCGCTGAGCGCGGCGCGTCCCGACGAGAGCTACACCGCCCACGCCGTCGGCAAGGACCGGGCCGGACCCAAGCGAGCCCTGGCCGGCCCACTCGACCACCGTGCGGTCGACTGGTTGCGCGAGCTCGTCGAGCTGCGCGACCTCGGTCTGCGCGCTCCGCTCCCGATCCCCATCGCCACCGCGGCAGCCTGGGCCGAGGGCCACGTCCGTGAGCTGATGGGCGACGACGTCTCGCCCGAGCACCTCGCCCGTCGGGCGTGGGTGACCGACCCCCACAACCAGTTCGGCATCGAGGGCGAGGACGCCGACGCCTACCACCGCAGGGCGTACGGCGACGACGCGCCGCTCGAGGTGCTGCTCGACGCCGGGCTCGCGTCGTACGCATGGCGGGTCTGGGAGCCGATCCTCACCATCGCGGAGAAGGTCGGGCCCCTGTGAGCGAGTCTGTGAGCCGACCCGTGAGTGGTGAGGCCGTGAACGGCACCCGCCGCACGTCGGCCGACGCCTTCGACATCCGTGACGCCCTGCCGGCGCCCGGCAGCACGACGCTGCTCGAGGCCAGCGCCGGCACCGGCAAGACCTGGACGATCGGAGCTCTGGTGACCCGCTACGTCGCCGAGGGGCTCGCGGAGCTCGACCAGATGCTCGTGGTGACCTTCGGTCGGGCCGCCAGCCAGGAGCTGCGCGAGCGGGTGCGCGCCCAGCTGGTCGAGGCCGAGTGCGTGCTGGGCGGCGACCCGACGGTCAGCGCGGACGGCTCCGATCTGCTGAGCCTGCTGCTCGACTGCGACGAAGCCGAGCGTGGACGCCGCCACGCCCGGGTGAGCGCCGCGCTGGCCGGCTTCGATGCCGCGACCATCGCCACGACGCACCAGTTCTGCTCGATGGTGCTCGGCTCTCTCGGTGTGGCCGGCGACACCGATGCGCGGGCCCGGCTCGTGGAGAACCTCGACGACCTGGTGCGCGAGGTCGTCGACGACCTCTACCTGCGCGCCTTCGCCTACGCCCCCGACCCGCCGCTCTTCGACCACGCCGAGGCGTTGGCGATCGCCCGGGCAGTCGTCAACGATCCCCAGGCCCGCCTGAAGCCGGCCGACGACGACCGGGGCAGCACCGCCGGCCGCCGGGTCGGCTTCGCAGCCCAGGTCCGCCGCGAGCTCGAGGTCCGCAAGCGACGCCTGGGGATCCTGTCCTACGACGACCTGCTCCAGCAGCTCGCCGACGCGCTGGCCCCGGACGACTCCCCGGCCCGCAGCCGGATGCGGCAGCGCTGGAGCATCGTCCTGGTCGACGAGTTCCAGGACACCGACCCGGTGCAGTGGCAGGTCCTCGACCGGGCCTTCAGCGGGGCCGCCACCATGGTGCTGATCGGCGATCCCAAGCAGGCCATCTACGCCTTCCGCGGTGGTGACGTGACGACCTACCTGGAGGCGGCGGCCACCGCCGGCACCCACCAGACGCTGGCGGTCAACTGGCGCAGCGACCAGGGTCTGCTCGACGCCTTCCAGGAGCTGTTGGTCGGGGCTGAGCTGGGGGACGACCGGATCGTCGTGCACGAGGTCAGTGCCCACCACGACGCGTCCCGGCTGGTCGGGGCGCCGGCGGCAGCGCCGCTGCGCCTGCGCGCCGTACGACGCGACTCCTTCGGCAAGAGACCGGGCACGTCGCTGACGGTCGGGCAGGTGCGACCCCACGTCGCGCGCGACCTGGCGCTCGACGTACGACGACTGCTGGCCTCGGGCGCGACCTTCGACGGGGAGCCGCTGGAGCCCCGCGACGTCGCGGTGATCTGCTACCGGCACGCGGATCTGCAGGCCTCGCAGGAGGCGCTCCTCGAGGTCGGGGTCCCGGCGGTGATCGCCGGCGGTGGCAGCGTCTTCGCCACGGCGGGCGCCGTCGAGTGGCTCACCCTGCTCGAGGGCCTCGAGCAGCCCCACCGCAGCGCTCGAGTGCGGGCGGCTGCGCTGACCTGCTTCCTGGGCCACACGGCGAGGGAGATCGACGAGCGGGGCGACGCGCTGACCGACGAGGTCGCCGAGACCCTGCGGCACTGGGCCGAGCTGGTCTCCCGTCGCGGGGTCGCGGCCGTCCTGGAGGCAGCTTCGGCCGGTGGTCTGCCCGCACGCGTGCTGCGCGAGGTCGGCGGTGAGCGGCGGCTGACGGACCTGCGCCACATCGGAGAGGCCCTGCACGAGGTGACCCAGACCGAGCACCTCGGGCTGGTGGCGCTGCTGGCCTGGCTGCGCGACCAGGTGCGCGAGGGTCGCGACGGGCGCGGCACCGAGCGCACCCGTCGCCTCGACTCCGACGCCGCGGCCGTGCAGCTCGTGACGATCCACGCCAGCAAGGGCCTGGAGTACCCGGTCGTCTACCTGCCCTCCCTCAGCGACCGGTTCGTGCCCAAGCCGACGCGCCCGCTCTTCCACGACGCCGAGGGGGTGCGGTGCCTCGACGTCGGAGGGTCGGACGGATCGGGCTGGGGCGAGAGCGTCCGTCGCTGGGCCGAGGAGGAGGCCGGCGAGTGGCTGCGACTGCTCTACGTGGCGATCACCCGCGCCCAGTCCCAGGTCGTGTGCTGGTGGGCACCGACGAAGAACGCCGTGGCTTCGCCACTCCATCGTCTGCTCCTGCGCGAGCAGGGGTCGGCGGTCGTGCCGTCGGGACCGGCGGTGCCCTCCGACGACGAGGTCGTGCCGCTCTTCTCGTCCTGGGCGGCACGCGGCGGTCCCTCACCCGAGGCCGCACTGCACGCGCCGCTGGGTCCTGACCCGGACCTGCCGGTGGTGGGTCCGCTCGACGTACGACGTTTCTCGCGCTCGGTCGACACGACGTGGCGGCGCACGTCGTACTCCGCCCTCACGCATGTCGAGGTCGCTCCCGGGGCAGGCCCCGGCGGCCTCGTGGCGACGAGCGAGCCGGAGATGAGCGCCAAGGAGGACGAGCCCGACTCCGACGTGCCGGTGGCGGCGCCCGAGGACGAGCCAGCCGGGGGCTCCGCGCTCGCGATGCCCTCGCCGATGGCGGGTCTGCCCGTGGGCGCGACCTTCGGCTCGCTGGTGCACGCCGTCCTCGAGCACGCCGACCCCGAGGCGTCCGACTTCCGCGGCGAGCTGCTCGACCACATCGACGAGCAGCTGGTCTGGTGGCCGGTGGACGTCGACCGCGACGTGCTGGCCGACGCGTTGGTCGCCGTCTGCGACTCGCCGCTCGGTCCCGCCACAGCGACTGCCGACGGGGCTGCGGACGGGCAGGCAGCGAACGGGCAGGCAGCCGACGGGGAGGCGACGCTGCGGACCGTCCCCTTGCGCGACCGGCTGCGCGAGCTCGACTTCGAGCTGCCCCTCTCCGGCGGTGACCTCGCCGCCGACGGTGCCGGAGTGCTCCTCGGCGACCTCGCCCCCCTGCTGCGCCGCCATCTCGACGAGGGTGACCCGGTGCGCGGCTACGCGGAGGCTCTCGAGGTGCCGGCCCTGGGCGGTCAGCCGCTGCGGGGCTACCTCACGGGCTCGGTCGACGTGGTGCTGCGCCTCGGCGACCGCGCCGCACCGCGCTACGTGATCGTCGACTACAAGACCAACTGGCTGGGCCCGCGCGACGAACCGCTCACCGCCCACGCCTACCGGCCCGCAGCCCTCGACGCGGCCATGGAGCACAGCGACTACCCGCTCCAGGCCCTGCTCTACGCGGCGGTGCTGCACCGGTTCCTGCGCTGGCGCCAGCCCGGCTACGACCCCGAGCGCCACCTGGGGGGCGTCGTCTACCTCTACCTGCGCGGGATGTGCGGTCCGTCCACGCCACGGGTCGACGGCGAGCCGTGCGGGGTCTTCACCTGGCGCCCGCCGGTGGCCCTGCTCGACGACCTCTCCGACCTCCTCGACGGGAGGCTCCCGGCATGACCGAGATCTTCGAGCCGGTCGGCGACTTCGACCGACGCCTGGCGCTGGGCGCGGCCGGAGCCGCGGGCGCCGGCCTCGTGCACGACTTCAACCTGGCCGGGGTCCTCGAGGCCTCCGACGTGCACGTCGCCTCGCGGCTGGGTGACCTGGGAGGTCTCGACGCCGCACGGGACGCCTCGGTGGTGCTTGCGGTCGCCCTGGCGGTCCGGGCCGTGCGCGCCGGCTCGGTCTGCGTCGACCTGACGACGGTCGCGGCGCTGGCCCCCGGCCCGGCCTGGCCGGAGCCCGAGGTCTGGGCGCGCGAGATCGCCGGCTCGGCCCTGGTGGAGGCAGGGGTGCTGCGTCTCGAGGGCGACCTGGTCTACCTCGACCGCTACCACCGCCTCGAGACCCAGGTCTGCGCCGACCTGCTCGCCCGGGTCCGCGCCGAGGCTCCTGTCGTGGACGAGGCGGCGCTCGCCGCCGCGCTGCCGCGGATCAGCGACGCCCACCTCAGCGACGAGCAGCGCGACGCCGTGGTCCAGACGGTGCGTCAGTCCACGACCGTGCTCACCGGCGGGCCCGGCACCGGCAAGACCACGACGGTCGCCCGGATGCTGGTGCTCCTGGCCGACCAGGCCCACGCGCGAGGGGAGCGGCTCTCCGTCGCCCTCGCGGCCCCCACCGGCAAGGCGGCGACCCGGCTCCAGGAGGCCGTCATCGGCGAGCTGGCGGGGCTCGACCCGGCCGACCGCGATCGTGTCGGGAAGCCCGAGGCGATGACGCTGCACCGCCTGCTCGGTTGGCGCTTCGACAACCAGACCCGCTTCCGGCACGACCGGTCCAACCGGATGAAGTACGACGTGGTCGTGGTCGACGAGACCTCGATGGTCGAGCTGACGATGATGGGCCGGCTTCTCGAGGCGGTCCGGCCGACCTCCCGGCTGGTGCTCGTGGGTGACCCGCGCCAGCTCACGTCGGTCGGTGCGGGCGCAGTCCTGTCCGACATCGTGGCGGGCTTCGAGGGCTTCGAGGGCTTTGCCGGTGCGTCGGGACAGGGCAGTCCCGTCGTCTCTCTCACCACCAACTTCCGCTCCACCCGCGACATCCTCGAGCTGTCCGAGGCGCTGCGCATCGGGGACGCCGACGCGGTGCTGGAGCGGCTGCGGGCGCCCAGCGACGAGGTCGACTTCGTCGAGACGACCGACCCCGGCCCCGCTCTGCGCTCCGAGGCGGTGGCCTCGGCCCTGGCGGTGCGTACCGCCGCGGAGGCGGGAGATCCGGCGGCCGCCGTGGCCGCGCTGGACCGGCACCGCCTGCTCTGTGCCCACCGGGAGGGGCCCCACGGCGTACGACACTGGAACCGGCAGGTCGAGCGCTGGGTCACGGAGGAGACCGGTCAGCCCGTCTACGGCGAGTGGTACGTCGGTCGCCCGCTGCTGGTGACCTCCAACGACCACACCCTGGAGATCTACAACGGCGAGACCGGTGCGGCCGTCCGGCTGCCCGACGGCCGGCTCCGCGCCTGGATCTCCGGCTCCGAGCGGCTGCGCGACTTCGCTCCGGGTCGTCTCGACGCGGTCGAGACCATGCACGCGATGACGATCCACAAGAGCCAGGGCAGCCAGGCCGAGCGGATCACCGTGCTGCTGCCCGAGGCCGACTCGCGCCTGCTCACGCGGGAGCTCTTCTACACCGCCGTCACCCGGGCCCAGCGGCACGTGACCGTGGTGGGCTCGGAGGCCGCCGTACGCTCCGCCGTGACCACGCCGGCCCAGCGGGCGACGGGGCTCGTGGAGCGTCTCCGAGGTGCTCGGAGCGTGGCAGATCCGCCTTGAGAGACGTGAAACCAGGCGGCAATCAAGAAGCGATAGCCTCGGCGGGTGCCTTTCCTGCTGCGCGTCGAGCTGCCCGACGTCCCCGGTTCGCTGGGACGCCTGGCGTCGGCGATCGGTGAGGCCGGCGGGGACATCGAGGCGATCGAGATCGTCGAGAAGCGTCTCGACGGCACCGCGCTCGACGACGTCATGCTGGACACGGTGCCCGGGATCATGCCCGACACCATCGTGTCGGCCTGCAACGCGCTGGACGGCGTACGCGTCGTGTGGATCAGCCGCTACGCCTCCGGTGGTCTGGTCCTCGACCTCGAGGCCGTCGAGGAGCTCACCTCCGCGCCCGCCCAGGCGCTCGACCGGTTGATCGACCTGCTGCCCGCGACCTTCCGCGTCGACTGGGCGGCCCGGATCCACCGCTCCAACGGCGTGCTCGTAGCGACCGGCGCGGCCCCCGCCGACCTGGAGTTCGTGGAGATCGAGCGCCCCTGCCGCCTGGATGCCCCCGAGGGCTCCGACGACACCGACACCCTCTTCGCCGGCGCCCAGATCGACGGCAACGAGATCGTCATCGTGGCCCGCCGCGGCGGCCCGGACTTCCTCGACTCCGAGATCGCCCGCCTCGGCCACCTCGCCGGCCTGGCGGCGTCCATCAGCCGCCAGTAGGCCCGGCGGGTGATGTTACTGACCGCTGTGACTACTGCCCAGCGGTTGTAAGGGTCAGGTAGTAGTCACAGCGGTCAGTAACATGCCCGGGATCCCCGCGCCTCAGCACCCGACGCCGGTGATGTCCAGGTCGCTCCGCTTCCCCAGCGAGTACGCCGAGCAGTAGTAGAAGCTCAGCAACGGATCACGCTGGAGGCGTACGGGCGACCACTCACCGCCGCCGGTGGGCTCGAGGTAGCGGAACCGCTTTGCCAGCAACCGCTTCGAGCTCCCGCGGTGCTTGAGGTACCGGTCCAGCCAGCGCTGCACGTAGACGCTGGTCATGCCCTGGCCGTAGCGGCTGGCCGGCAGCACCAGCGGGATGTCGGTGTACTCCAGGTGGGTGGAGGCGCGAGGTACGACGAGCAGCGAGTCGACGCCCGCCGCGCGCCACGACTCGAAGCCGCTCGCCCGCTCACGCATCGGGTCCGGCCCGTCGGGGGAGGGCTCGGGCACCAGCGACGAGCCGCCGCTGAGGAACCACGGGCTGACCGTGAAGCCGTACTCCGACTGCACGGCGAGTGCGGGCACGACCGGCTTGTTGCCGGTGCCCTCGATCGGCCCGGTCGAGGCAGCACCGGCCAGCTTGTCCAGCGCGACGACGGCGGCGACGCGCTTGTCGGTGCCCTGCACCTTCGAGACCGCAGCGGCGCCCAGCGAGTGCCCGATGATCGCGATCCGCTTGGTGCGGCCAGGCGTCGCCGTACGGCGGTCGCGGGAGCGGTCGAAGAGCTTCCAGTACGGGTTGAAGGCATCGGACTGACCCGTCTCGACGCCCCGGTGGCGCCGCTTCGGGGTGGAGGTGAAGAAGCCCAGCGCGTCCTCGGTGCCGACGACGAAGTTGCCCAGCTGCTGCGACGGGACCCCGGGGCAGCCGAGCATCTCGTCGGCGTTCGGCTCCGCGAAGGGGTTGCAGAAGGGCAGCGCGTTGACCGGACCCTCGTGCGGCAGCGTCTCGCTGGTGCCCTGTCCCTGCACGTCGTACGTCAGCACGACGTACCCGCGCTCGGCGAGGTCCTGGGCGAGCCACTCGTACATGCCCTCGGAACCCTGGATCGAGCCCTCGGTGAGCACGACGCCGGGGTACGGGCCGCGCAGTCGCTTGCCGGTGTAGGGATCCTTGGCGCCCCTCAGCGGCGCGTAGACGTGACCGCGCAGCAGGGCGCCGTACCTGTTGGTGAAGGCGACCGGGCGCATCCGCCCCCGCGTGCCCTTCCAGTCGGCGCGCAGCGGGTTGCCGACGTTCCAGCCGGGGAAGAGCTGCCCGGCGGTCAGGGCCAGGCGCGTCGGACTGGCGACCTGGGTCAGCAGCTGCGCCAGGCTCGTCGCCGGGACCTCGGTCGACAGGGCGGTGAGGTACGCCGGGTTCTGCAGCTGGCCGCCGGGTCCGGTGATCCGACCGTAGGCGTCGGCGATGTTGCGGGTGTCGCGGATCGTGTACGCCGGGTCGCTCGGCGTGGGCCCCTCAGCCGAGGCGGGAGCGTGGGGCGCGATCAGCGCCGCCGTCAGCAGCGCGGACAGACACAGGGCGGGTCGCAGTCGCATGACCCTCCAACGACCGTCACCGGCAGAAGGTGACGGTCGTCTCACGGCTGGCTCAGGTGAGGGGCTCGAGGACGAAGACCGGGATCTGCCGGTCGGTCTTGGCCTGGTAGTCGTCGTAGTCGGGCCACACGGCGGTGGCGCGGGCCCACCAGTCGGAGCGCTCCTGACCGGTGACCTCGCGGGCGACGTACTCGCCCGGCTCGGGCCCGTCCTGGACGTCGACCCGGGGGTCGGTCACGAAGTTGTGGTACCACGACGGGTGCTCCGGGGCGCCGCCCTGCGAGGCGACCGCGGCGTAGACGCCGTCGTGCTCGACGCGCATCAGGGGCGTCTTGCGGAGCTTGCCGGACTTGGCGCCACGGGAGGTGAACACGACGATCGGCACGTCGCGCATGGTGTTGCCCTCCGCGCCGCCGGTGCGCTCGTAGAGCGCGACCTGGTCGCGGACCCATTCGCTGGGGCTGGGCTCGTACTCGCCTTCAAGTGTCATGCCGAGCCCAACGCCCGGGTGGTGCCGGAGATTCCGCCGGGCCGGCGGCCAGTAGCCTCAGCGACCATGAGTGCTATCGAGGGCGTTTCCGAGACATTCGACGTTGCCGCCTGGGACGTCGTGCCCGGGTTCGAGGACCTCACCGACCTCACCTACCACCGCGCGAGGGAGCACGGGACGGTCCGGATCGCCTTCGACCGGCCCGACGTGCTCAACGCGTTCCGCCCGCACACCGTCGACGAGCTGCTGCGCACCCTCGAGCACGCCCGCGTCTCCGCCGACGTCGGCTGCGTGATCCTCACCGGCAACGGGCCCAGTGCCAAGAACGGCAAGTGGGCGTTCTGCACGGGGGGCGACCAGCGGATCCGCGGACGCGCCGGCTACCAGTACGAGACCGCCGGGCACGACGACGCCGGGGCGCCCCCGAACCCCATCGACGCGGCCAAGCTGGGGCGGCTGCACATCCTCGAGTGCCAGCGGCTGATCCGCTTCATGCCGAAGATCGTGATCTGCGTGGTGCCCGGCTGGACCGCCGGTGGCGGCCACAGCCTCCACGTCGTGTGCGACCTGACCCTGGCCAGCACCGAGGAGGCGCGCTTCAAGCAGACCGACGCCGACGTCGGCTCCTTCGACGGCGGCTTCGGCTCGGCGTACCTCGCCCGTCAGGTCGGCCAGAAGTTCGCCCGCGAGATCTTCTTCCTCGGCGACGAGTACTCCGCCGACGACGGCGTCCGGATGGGCACCGTCAACCGCTCGGTCGCCCACGCCGAGCTCGAGGCGACCGCCCTCGACTGGGGACGCAAGATCAACGGCAAGTCGCCCACCGCACAGCGGATGCTGAAGTACTCGTTCAACGCCATCGACGACGGCCTCGTCGGCCAGCAGATCTTCGCCGGCGAGACGACCCGCCTGGCCTACATGACCGACGAGGCGGCCGAGGGGCGCGACCAGTTCCTCGAGAAGCGGGAGCCGGACTGGTCTCCGTTCCCCTGGTACTACTGAGTTGGGCGGTTTGCGCAGTTCAGAGGCCTGTTGGTGGTTGAAGTGTGGCAGAGATGTGGCAAGAGCTTCGGTCGGCGCGATTAGCCGGCACTGCATGTGCCGCCGACGCGTCAAACGCGCGTTGTGATCGCGCGCCGCGACTGTATGAGGATCTGGTCTGCCAGTGCTGTGGCCTGCTCCAAGTCGCTGCCTCGGCTCGTCGCGAGCTCTTGGAAGTCGATGGAGGCCACAGACAGCTGCGCGGCCGCAACTGCGACGAAGTCGTCGTAGCTCTGCTGCTCCGTCCGTGACAGCTTCACCCACCCAACGGGGTCGTCGCCGATCAGCCCGCCCCATCGCGTCAGTGCGTGGCTGGCGTGCACTGCGATGTATTCGAGGAGTTCGGTTGCGCGAGGAATCACGTCAAGCAACGCCTCGACGTTGGGTTGGTTCGCTGCGATTTCTGCCTCGGCTGCGTCTAGTTTGGCGGCCGATTCCTGCGCCTTGCGTTTGTGCTTCGCCGCCGCCTGGCGTTCGATAATCGTTGCGACGACTGCTCCCGCCGCCACGGCGGTGAGAAGGTTCACTCCGCCACCCGGGCCGACGACACGCGCTGACCTCCCAACTCCCATCGCTGCCCTGAGACCGTTAAGCGCCGCTGAAGCCGCGGCGAGGCGCGGGATGCTAGCGCCCAGCGGCGCGGTTCCAAGGGCTACAGCCTCTGTAAACGCGAGGTACGCCGCAGCGCCGCCTACTACACCGCCAGCGGCAGCGCCGCCGTCTGGCTCGGCCAGCGCCTTGGACACGCCGTACTGAGTGAACCTGAGTTGGAAGGACGCTTCGGCCTCCGCCTCGTCTGATGGTGCCTCGCTCCCTTGCCCGAGATGAGTCTCGTCGTGCGGAGGCGCGTCGACCACAAGGGTCGCGGCGTTTCGAAGCTTCATCAAGAAGTTGGTCTCGGCGACTTGGCGAGCGTCGTTGAAGGCATCGAGCGCGGGGGCTAGCTGCCTTCTCCGCTCACTCGCATGCAAGATCGCCGCGACTCGGACATCGTGTGTCCGTGCACCATCAGCGGAGGCAGTCTGAAGCGCGGCGGTCTCGTGTGCTGCTCGCGCCCGCAGCTCGTAGACGCTGAGGCCGAGCGCATGAGCAATGCCCGCGAACTTGTCCGTTGGCTCCAGCCGCCCGTTTTCGAGCCTGGAGATCGAGACACCAGCGCCTTTGCCGTATTCAGCGGCGTGGCCCAATTCCTCTTGTGTGAGGCCCTTTTCGCGCCGGAGACGCTTCACCACATGACCAAGAGCTTCCAATGAGTAGTCCGCCATTGGCACAGCATAGCCCGGGGACTCGATCTTGCATTGACACTGTAGAATTTAGTGAACTAAGTTCTACTCAAGCCGACTAATTGGGTCGGCGTCAACTAGCGAAGGAAGCAGGCGGAAACATGCGGTACAGCAACGAAATCGAGGTGAAGGAGGTTCTCGGGATTGAGTCGTGGAGGAATCTCTCGAAGGACACGTTCCTGCGGTTCTTGGCAGCGATTCCGGAGATCGATAGCGAGGTGGCTCTGCAGCTCGTCGGTCAGATCCCCGAAGTCACGGCCTTCGCCAAACTGGCAATCGACGACGCTGCGTCGGCCTTCGACGGCCTGGTCGCGTCGAACGCAAGCAGCATGGAGATGGTCCACAAGATCGACCTCGCGGTCCTTGCAACACTAAGAAGCGAACTCGACAGGGACCTGAGCTCAGAGGAGCGGTTGCGCGTTCTTGACGAGATTCGCGACGTGCACGAGCGGGCCCACCTGAAGGACACCGAAAACAAGAGGTTCCTCTCGGAGCAGTTGGACAAGCGGCTCGGGGTCACTCTCGCGGCGGCTCTGACGGTGGCTGGCGTAGTCTTTGCGGCAACCAAGTCGGGCAGCAAAGTCGGAGTCAACGTCGGCCGCCTCCTCGCGGCCTGATGGATCGGACTGGGTGCAAGGCCCTCAGGCCTGCCCCTTGACCCGAGCCGTAGCAGCAAGCGCTGCGGCCACCATCCCGGATACAGCCGCGCGCGTCTTGTCTTCGGCGCTCGGCCAGAGGTGGGCATACGTGTTCAGCGTTGTAGTGGCCGAGGCGTGGCCCATCGCGCGCTGTACGGTGACGACGTCGCACCCGGCGGCGATGAGGCCGCTGGCGAAGTAGTGCCTCAGCTCGTGGAGCTTGAACGCGAGTCCCGCGTCGGTCCGTGTCGAGCGCCATCGGTAGTCGACGAGGTTGTCGTGCCAGGGCTTGCCGCCTTCGTCGAAGAACCAGCGTAACGGCTTGCCAACGGGAGTGTGTTGGCTGACGTGCTCAGCCAGGATCGCGACCAGTTCATCCGGCAGATAGATCGTTCGCTCGGATTCGTACTTGGGGGCTCGGGTAAGCACGGTGATCCCGGCGACCGCCTCCACGAGGTTCCTTCCGGCCCTGATGTCCTCCGCCTTGGCTCGCTGGATCTGACGGGCGACGCGCAGGGTACGAGCGAGAAAGTCGATGTCGCCTACCTGGACGCCCAGCGCCTCGCCCCGACGGAGTCCTGCGAAGGCGCAGAGAGCGACGTAGGCGGTGAAGCCAGGTCGGGACCGAGGCCGGTTGGGGGGCTCTGCGGCATTGAGCAGCAGAGCGACCTCGGCGTTGGTCGGCAGGCCCATGGCTGCCTCGGCTTTGCGTTTGCGCGGCAACACGACACCGGTGGTCGGGTCAGAGGAGATGAGGCGATCCGCGACCGCTGCACGGAACACGCCGCGCACGATGGTGACTCGCGTGTCGATCGTCGTCGGGGCCAGAACGGCGCTCATCCGCTTGACCCACGCCTCGACGTGGGAGCGACGGATCGAGCGCAGAGGCATCTCGCCGAACGTAGTGCCTGCGACAGCTAGGTCAGCGTTCTCGCGCGTGGACGAGAGCCAGACCTGGCGCGGTGCCCAGTCTGCGTAGAAGGCCGAGAAGGTGACCTTGCCTGCTGCGGGGTTGACCCAGTCGCCGCGGACGACCTTTGCTTCTTCGGTGGCGACCCATCGCTTGGCGTCGGTCTGCCGTTTGAACGACTTCGTGTGCTGGGTGCCGGCCTCGTCGCGATACGCGCCGCGCCACGCTTGGTCTTGCTTCCATACCCAACCCATGGCTAGCTCCCTGTCTCACTGCTCCAGGCCATGGCTCACTCTGTCTCGCGGGTCCGGGTTGTAGTCCTGCTCGACCGGCCTACCTGTGGACGGGCGTGCGCGTGGGCACCGTCGGAGCGGCCGGCTGGTTGTGCGGCCTCCTCGGCCAGCCAGAGGACGAGGTCGATCTTCCAGTAGGCGACGTTGCGGCCGTGGCGGAAACTTCGGGGGCCGATCCCCAGGTGGCGGTAGTAGCGCATGGTGCCTTCGGATTTGCGGACCAGGGCCGCGGCTTCCTTGAGGTAGAGGATCTCGTCGCCTTCGGTGAGGCGGCGCAGGTACTCCTCGGGGGTGGATTGGTCGGGGTGGGGCTGGCTGGTCATGGGACGGCTCCTTGAATGTGGTTGGGTCTACTGCAAGCGCACGATTGGCCCTGAGTGGACACTGCTGGGTCAACTCTCCTCACGGTGCGCACCAATAAACGCCCCTCCTGGGTGCGCCCGTCCGGGGACGGGCGCAGGACGGGCGATGGCCCCTCGGTGCTGTTTGTGCAGGTCAGCGACCGCCCGTCCAACAGGTGAAAAAACTTTCGACGAATTTGCCGGCCGGGCCCGAAAAGCGGGCTTCCCGACCGCGGGCGGGTCAGAACCCGATGCTGGGACCAGACCTCGAGGAGCTCGGCGAACGACTGGGCACGGTGTCGTGGGCAGGGTCGAGGGCACGTTTGCGCCCGGTCTCTGGTTGCCGCGCGACCTTCTTGACCGAGGGGTGTCCGATGGGGCCGTAGCGGTCGATGTCATCGAGGGCTTGAAGTCGGGCGTGGGCGACGCCGAGGTCAGCCCGCTCGCGTGAGCAGGCGCCTTCCCACATGGTCCGGGCTTGTGCGGGGGTCTCGGCGATGACGTGGGCGGTGTTGTCGTGCCGCCCGCGGGTCATGCCGACGTAGGCAGATGCTGCGGTGGTGCCTGGTCCTAGGACGAGGTGCCCGACGGGGGTGGTCTCACCTTGGGCGCCGTAGACGGTGGTGGCGTAGGCCGACTCGACCCATGCCTGGGCGTACCAGGACGGCACCTGTCGGGTGATGCCGTGGTCGTTACGCAGGGTCAGCTCCAGGGCCGGGCCATCGTCTTTCGAGGTCGTGAGGACGTAGCCGGTGGCTGGGGTGATGGCGGTGATGGTCCACCTCTGACGGTTCGCCAGCCCGTACTGGACGTCGTTGCGTCGGGTCGCGACCCGGTCACCGACCCCGAGCCGCTCCCCGGCCCGGGTCGTCACCACCGTGTGGTCATCCACAAGACCGGCTGCGACGAGGCGGTCTCGGATCGCGGCGTTCAGGGCGGCGACCTGCTCACGGGTGTCAGCCATCAGCGCCCTACTGGTGTGACCGGTCAGGATCGCCTCCGCGGCCTCGGCAGCGATCATCTGGGTCCGTTCGGCCTCGCTGGGGTGCAGGACGATGTGGCCGTCCTCCCAGAGCTCATCGAAGACCGGGTCACCGCGGCGCATTGCGACGCTGAGGTCGGCATAGGTCGGGTCGGCGAAGCGGTGCACCACGTTGAGGCACACCGTCGCATCAGCCCCAGCGTGTTGGGTGGCGAGGTCGAGGACCCCACCACGCCCGACCGCGGGAAGCTGGTGAGGATCCCCCAGGAACGCGACCCGCACCTGAGACTCCTGGGCGACCTCGAGCAGAGCTCGGGCGGTGTCCTGGTCGAGCATCCCGGCCTCATCGATGACCAGCAGGTCGCCCAGGTCGAGGTGTGCTGCGGGGTCGGTGGGGACCTGGAACTCCTGGGACCAGTGGCCGTCGCCGTCCCAGCGCCACCCCCACTGATGCACCAACCACGCCGCGGAGAACGCGGGGGCGTCGATCTCAGCGGCTGCGACCTCGGCGGCTTTCAGGGTCGGTGTCACGACAGTCATCTGACGCCCCTGCGACGCGAGTGCTGTCTTGGTGGCGGTGTGGGTGGTGGTCTTTCCGGACCCGGCTGCACCCTCGATGACGAGGAGGTTCTTGGTGCCCGTCAGGGCAGCGACGGCGTTCTGCTGTGCCGGGTCAAGGCCTGCGCTCACCCGCGGGTCGAGGTCGGCGTCCGATCCGCGGCTGTGGGCCAGCACCCCCAGCAGCTCGGTGATGCGGTCCTCGACCCCGATCGCCTGCGGGGAGGACAGGGCCCGGACGTGCTCCGGGACGTCGTCACGGTCCAGCAACGGGGTGCACGCAGACAGGGCGCGGGCGGTGAGGTCTTCGGCCAGCTCGATCCGCACCGCAGCCTCGACCACAATCCCGGTCGCGGCGATCCACTGCTCGACCTGCCCCCGGACATCGGCTGCGTTCCACGCCGACCTCCTCGCCCCCAACCGCGTCAGCACCACCTCGACACCCGCGTCACGATCCAGGCCTCCCACACTCGGCGTCGCGACCGACATGCGCCTGACCGGTGCTGACCTGGCGCGGTACCCGAGCGCGCGCAACTCGTCGTTCCACGCCGCAACCATCGCCGCCCCATCGGTCGGGATCACCTTGTCGGGTCGCGCTTGGGACCACGCCCGACGGTCCCAGGTCCGCCGGAGCTTCGGTCCGGGTTCCTGGCCGGGGTGCGCCGCACGCCACGACGCCTCGAAGGCCTCGACGTTGCGGCCGATCTGCGCCGCCCGAGCACTGAACCGCCCCGCGTACGCAGCCAGCTCGGCAATCTCGCCGGTGGGTGAGTCGAGGGAGAACCCATGGGCCGCGAGTGCTGCCCGGAACCCGGGGTCGGTGACGACCGCTGCATGCCCGATCCCGTTGATCGCCTCCAACGAGTCCCGCGCCCCGACCGAATGGATGCCGCGCCACGCATTCTTGGCGAAGACGCGGGCGTTGATCTGCAGGTGCAGGTGGCGGTGCGGGTCACCAGCACGCGAGGTGTGATGACGGATCACCGCAGCCTCGAGCTGTTCGACGGGCACCTGGACCTGACGCCCACGCGGCCCGACCCTCGTTGTGGCGTGCTCGGCGACCCAGCCGATGATCTGGGCGGCCGCTTGGTCCTGCGCGGCATCGAGGGCGGCCGAGATCTCCGGAATCAGAGCGGCCGCCAGCGACCAGGTCTTCGGACCGTTGACGGTGACCTCGACGAACCGCAACGCGTTCGCATCGTCTCGCAGCCGACCCTTGGCGGCGCCGGTGTCGACGTCGTACCCGCCGACCCACCGCTCGTAGGTCTCGCCATCGAGATCCGGTGCCTGGCCCACGGTGAGGCTCACCGATTCGCTCACATCGACCACGAAACGGGACGCGACCCCGGCACCCTCGCTGAGGTAGTAGTCATCGGCACGGGAGTGGTCGGCCTCGACATATGAGCGTGCCGCAGCGGCGCTACCGCGGTAGAACTTCATCCCACCACGCACCCCGACCACCCCAAATCCGGTCCCGGACGCGGCCACAGTCACTGCCAGCAACGTCCAACAACTACCCTGAAAATCGACTCTGGGCCGCCCGTCCCCAGGCGACCCAACACGATCCTTCGTAGCATGCGTGCCGACGGGTTGGAGGGTCTGAAGGGCGGGTTTCTGAGCCTGTCGGGCGGAAAATCGAGCGGCCAGCAACGTTCAACGACGGCCAGCGAATGGCCGGTCGATACGGGGGTTCCAGCTTCGATATCGACGATGTCCTCCTGTCGATGAAACTCGCGTACGCCGTCGCCCTCGCTGAAGCCCGCTCTTGCCTAGCAGCACTCGCGGATGGCGCCGCCGACTTTGACAAGGCGAGCCACTTCGAACACCGGCTCCTCGACCTCGACCGATTCCACCCCATCGGTCTTGGACTCGCCGATGATTGGAACCAAGGCGGAACTCCTCGGAAGGCTTGAAAGTGCTGTCGACGCGACGATCGCTCTCGGTGGCGACGGACTCAGCCTTGAACGCCTGCTTTTTGCGGTTCTGCGCGACTGGGATTTGACCTAGTTTTCCGAGCAGCACAAGACCTCGTTGACCTCCGAACGAACCACGAGGCGTCCACAGCGTCGCTCGATGGCGCGGTTGTCCACAGGCCGTCGGTGCGCCGCAGGTGGATGTCCCCGGAGAGCCTTAGAGTTCCGGGAACGATTGGCACACGACGGGAGAAGACATGGTGACCACATACGACGTCCCGATGCTAGGCGTCGCGGGCGACTTTGGGCATGCAGAGTTGGCTCTGGCCCGTCGTTTTGATGAGCTTCATCAACTCCTGTATGCGAAGGGCGGGATTCGTCCGACCAACGCAGCCATCGAGGAGGTGTCCAAGCTCCTCTTCCTCCGCCTGTGGGCCACCCGAGCCGGGGATTCGGCCACGATCGACGGCCATCCCGTGGGTGACCTCTTCCGGGGTCAGATCGCCCCGGAACGCATCGTTGAGTTCACGAAGCTCGCGTTCGTCGAGGCCAACCTCAGCCCGATTCTTGGTGCCAAGGACTCGACAGGACAGGCCCAGCCGCTCTGGCCAGCCGACGAGCCATTCCGCCTAACACAGGCAGAGGTGTTGCATCACGCAGTTCGCCTCGTTGACGAGGTCGTCTCCGACGAGAAGCGAGGGGTCGCGGATCCCCTCGGCACGGCCTTTGACGCCTTCCTGAGTGGCCGCTACGACCACTCAGGCGGGTTGGGGACCTTCTTGACCCCGAGTGGCATCGCGCGTGCCATGGCCGACATTGCCTTCGGTCTGCGGGATCCATTGTCGGGATGGGACCGAGTCTCGCCGCTCATCGCAGACCCCTATTGTGGCACCGGTCGATTCCTGGTCGCGGCGTTCGAGGCGGCAGAGTCGCGGGCCGATGCGGCAACGTTGGCCGCCCTCCTCGACTCGGGATTGATGGGAGCCGACCAGTCGCCGACAGCGATCGCCAAGTCCGCGATCAACCTGATGTTGTACGGAGCATCGACGCCCCATGTCTTTCCTGTCTCTGACTCGGTCACCGCTCCGGCGCTGGACCGGCTGCGAGGCTCGCTTCAACTCATCCTGACCAATCCACCGTTCGGTGGGGGGAAGTACGACAACGCGGAAGGGCTGCGCCGCACCACCACGGCGATTCCGTCGCTTGGGAGCAAAGGGACGATCGATCCAGCTCTCGCATGCACAGTCCGCGCACTAGACCTGCTGGCTCCAGATGGTGTCCTTGGCATCGTCCTGCCAGATGGCATAGTCGACGGGCGGCATTTCGATGAGCTGATCGACCGGGCCGGCGACCTCGCTGTGGCTGCCAATATCAGCCTGCCGACTAGCACTTTTGCTCTGAGCGGCACAGTGGCCAAGACGAGCGCACTGTTCATCCAGAAGCGCTCCAAAGTCTCGCGTACAGTTCTGGCGCGGGTTGAGCATGTGGGGTTCATTCGGCAGGCTGGGAAGGCCGCAGCGGATCCTGCAGGTACGGAGATTCCCGAGGTCGTCACTGGGATTGAGAAGGCACTGACGCTTGGCGATTCGCCCGCTCCGCTCATTCAGATCAGTGAATCACCGTTGGTCGCTTCGATCGCGTCAGAAGCCCTCGTGAGTCTCGATCCCAGCCGCATTGATCCGGCCGCGCTTGCGTCTCGTTCCCGGCTTGAGCAGCAGGGAGGAGCGTCGCTCGGCGAGTACCTGACCGCGCGGCGGAAGCAAAGTCAGAAGCGCAGCGATGTCGGGCTCACCTTCGTCTCGGTCCTCCACGTTGACGCGCTTGGTGTCGTGAGTTGGCCGGACGCGGAGCAGTATGAGCCGACCACGCCTGGGCAGATGGCACATGCCGGGGAGGTCTTGGTCTCGCTGCTGAACCCATCCAAGTTGCGTGCGGCTGTCATCCCGACAGCCAGAGAGCGTGTCGTCTGCTCAAGCGAGTTTGGCGTGTTCCGGTCCCAGATCAATCCCTACGCTGTTCTGGGGCTGCTCTACCACCCGGACGTCCAGGCGCAACTTAAGCCGCTCGGACGCGGGACCTCCAGTTCGCGGCGACGTATCAGCGCAAGCGATGTACTCGGACTCGTCGTGCCGAGACTTGGCCAGGTCGAACTCGATGCGTTGGGAGCCGAAGTCCAGGACGCGATGAGGAACGTCGAGGAAGGGCGCTCGACTCTGTTCAGGCGCTACGGGATCAGCGCGGATTAGTCATCGTCGGCCGTCTCTGCCTCGGCAGTGACCTCGCGGGCGGAGGCTATGGCCAATCTGTCGGCCTGTTCATCGCCAAGCACATCCGGGAACAGATGCGCGACCACCGCGATGTCGGCAACGAGATCGCTGGCACCCGTGAGCCTGCTCGGGCGTGATCCCCTGCCCCCATACGCAATGGCTCGCGTCCTGCCCACCTGGGGAAGGATGTCGTCCTCCAAAGGCTTCACCCACTGCACCAGCGGGGACGCGTCATCGGCCGAACGAAGGACGCGAGCGTCGAAGACGAGCACCTCGGAGAAGTCCAGATTGCCGAGGGTGTTCACGACGATGTCGTCGTCGTACGCGACCGGTGGGTGCAGCTGCAGGTTGTACTGCCCGTCTGCCTTCTGGCTCTGATAAAGCCTGAGAAGGTCGCGCCAACCGCTGTCGTTCTCCGCATCGATCAGCCAGCCACGAATCCGGATCGCTCGTGGCCGGTGCGTGTCGGAAGCCGACCTGTCGGCGAGGAGGTAGAAGAGGTAAGGCGATTCGAGGTACTCGTCGCTCGCGAGGACCTTCCCCTTGCTGCTCCTGGTCCGGTCTTGGGCTGGTGTGCCCATGTTGTGGTTCCAACGTGGCCGGTCAACTCCCGAAATGATCGCCGCAGACTTCACTTCGCTGCCATCGGCAAGGTCGTCGCCTTTGCCCCGGAAGCCTTGCCCGGGCTCCTTCAGCACGATCGACGCGACAAACTGCGCGATGTAACCGGTGTCGACCTGGGCGGTCTGGCCGGTCAATGCAGCCCACTTCTGTAGCGTCGTATGGAGGTCGCCGAAGAACTCCATGAAGAGCTTCTCGAGGAGAGTCGTTTGTTGGTCCAACGTGAGGCTTTGAAGCAACTCGCGCCGCTCAATGATTCCGGCAGCGATCGCGACCGCAACCTCGTCCTTCATTGATGCTCCCTCCGACTCAGCCCGAGCGGGGAAGTCTATGGGCGCTCAAGGAGCGCTGTCAGGCGGTTCGCCACTAGCGCGATGCCGGGAGCTTTCGATGTGGCGAAAATGTGGCAGGACGACCAGCCGCGACCGAGCACAGCCAACGACTCCCGGCACGTCGTCGCAGGTCAGCCGGACGATACCGTCAATGACCACCAGCAGCCGCCGAGCGTGCCGCGCTTCCCCTGGTACTACTGAATCGATAGCGTTTCTGCAGGTCAAAGCGATGTTGAGGGTCGATTTGGAGCCTCTAGTCCGCAAGAAGTCCGCAAGAATTCTGAGACCTCCAGTCGTGGCCCCTCGATCAGGAGTCGGAGTGTTCGATCTGCGTCATCCCCGCCTACCGGTCTGGACCGGGCGTGGGGCCAGGGCGGACAGCCGCTCAAGGCAGGCGCCGAACGCGCTGGATCGATCCCTTTCGGCTGTCCGAGCTGGACCGTAGACTGCCCGGCATGTCGCTAAGTGCGTCGGAGTTCTTCGAGGCGGGGATGTCCCTGCCTCCTTCGGTGCGCGAGGACGTGGCGCTCCGGCTGCTCGAATCTCTCGAGGCGGTCGGTCAAGAGTCTGTGGACGAGTCGTGGACGGCAGAGATCGCCTCGCGCGTCGACGAGGTCGTCAGCGGCGAGGTGCGGATGGTTCCCGGCGAGGACGTGTTTGCTGAGCTTGCGGATCGACGAGCTGCACGCCGGGGCGCGCGCGACGCATGATCCGTGGCTTCAACTTCCACCCGGAGGCGAGGGCGGAGTTCGTCGCTGATGTCGAGTTGTACGACGAGCGTGAGTTCGGTGTCGGCGCACGTTTCGAGATCGCGGTCCGCGAGGCGATCGATGCTGCGGTCGACTCACCGGACTCCTGGGGCGCCTGGCCGGGCTGGGAGCGGGAGCCAACAGTGCGGTCCAAGCGAGTCAGTGGCTTCCCGTACCGCGTCGTCTACTTCGTCGCCGGCGAGCAGTTGGCGATCGTTGCGATCGCGCACCAAGCGGCGACCCGGCTACTGGCGCGAGCGGATCAGTCCCTGACGCGTCCGTGCGGGCGGCTCAGGACCTCACCTTGAGTCCCGCCGTCTCCAGCCGGGCCACGGCCAGGCGTTGTGCCAAGGCGGACCCGTCGCGTGCGATTCCGGCCGACGACGTGCGCGCTGAGTTCGAGGCCAAATGGAACGGCCGGGGACATCGGCGACGACATGCCCTGATCGCGTACCCTTGCGTGCTGAGGAAATTCTTCGAGCAGGCCACGCGCGCTGGCAGGGTCCAACGATCCCTGGTGAAACGGTCCACATGCGGCTGGCAGAGCGCCGGGAAGGGGTCAGTCGGCGCGGGAGCAGAAGTGACTTGCCAGTCCGGTTGCGCTTCACATGGCTTTGCCACGGCTGCGCCGCCCTGTGGGTGTGAAGCGCAACCGGACTGGGCGTGCGGTTTGGTGGGGCGCTGACGGTGCCCGGTGTTACAGTTGTGCACCTGGGCTGGCCGAGAGGCCCTGGTCCAACCTCTAGGCGGGGACATCCCCCGCCACCCTCTTGAGGCGGGTTTTCCCGCCTCAAGTCGTTTCTAGGGGCCTTGTCGTGCGTGAGTTGAGCATCTTCATCGACGAGTCCGGCGACTTCGGCCCCTTCGAGAAGCACTCGCCGTTCTACGTGCTGAGCCTCGTCTTCCACGACCAGAGCGACGACATCGCTGGGCACTTGGACAAGATTCACGACGCGTTGGTAACGCGTGGCTTGCCGGCAGACCACGCGATCCACACTGGTCCCCTGATCCGTCGAGAGCACGACTATCGGCTGCTCGACATGCCATCCCGCCGATCGATCTTCCGGGTGCTTGTCGACTTCGTCCGGACGTGCGAGGTCACGCACCACTCGTGGGTGTTCAGCAAGCGCGAGCTTGGTGACACGGACCGGCTCGTGAGCGCGATGTCACGCGAGCTTGGCATGCTGATCCGGTCGAACTCCGAGTTCTTCAGTTCCTGGGAGCGCATCGTCATCTACTACGACAACGGTCAGAAAGAGATCACGAACCTCGTCAACAGCGTCTTCAACGCACACCTGAGTGTCGAGGTGCGCAAGGTGGTTCCGGCTGACTACAGCCTCTTTCAGGCAGCTGACCTGTGCTGCACGCTGGCCCTACTCCGGCGGAAGATCGAAACCTCTGGGCTGTCTCCGTCCGAGCGCGGCTTCTTCTCGACGCCGAAGGACAGCGCCGAGCGGGCGCTGAAGAAGGGCTACTTCAAGACGCTGGATCGCAAGCGCTTCGGCGCCTGAACCCGCAGGAAACGAAACCCCGCTGGCCTTCAGATGGAACGATATGTCAGCCACCAGCTGTCGTGGTGCGACACACGTGGGGAGGGTCGCCGTCCCCAAGGGCTCGGCCTGCCCTGAGCCGGCGGGGCTACGAGGCCACTCACCCCTGGGGGTGATTGAACGTTCATCGGGTTTCTCGGTGGCGACCACGGGGCACGTGAACGTCATGACCCACCCGACGAGCACCACGTCCGATTCCGTCTCGCGACTGTCCGAGGAGCTCTGGGGCCACGGGCTCCTCTTCGCCGGCCCCGCAGTGGCGTTCGTGCTGGCGCTGGTGGTCGGACGATGACCGCGCTGCCCGTCGCCTGCGACCGGGCCCCCGGTCCCTCGGCGCCACGCCTGGTCGTCGTGCCCCGGCACCGGCTCCACGGCGATGCCGCCGTGGCCGACCTCTCGCCGCGCGAGGTGGACGTGATGAGGCTGGTGACCAACTGCTACTCCAACCAGGAGATCAGCGAGACGCTCTACCTGAGCCTCAACTCGGTCAAGACCTACATTCGGGGCGCCTACCGCAAGATCGGGGCGCCCACCCGGTCGCACGCCGTCGTGTGGGGCGTCCAGCACGGACTTCTCGAGGAGCCGGACACCGAGCCGGAGCTGCGGGCCATCAACTGAGCACCCGACGTGGCGGGGTCCACACGCCCCCTTCGTGCATCCTCCTGTGTGACTCGCGGTCGTGGAGCAGACTGGGCCGCATGACTCTCGGTGCTCCCCGGAGGTCGTCGTGCTGATGACCAACCCCGTCCGCGTGCTCTCGCTCGCCGCCACGTTGGCAGCAGCGGCGGTGACGGCTGCGCTGCTGATCACGATCGACGGCGACGCCGTCGCGATGATCGAGTTCCAGCACCGACAGGGAGAGACGGCGTACGCCGTCGGGATCGCCTGGGTCGTGCTCGCCCCGGTGGCGTTCGTCATCGCGTCCTCGTACGTCGCGGTCTCGACCGTGCCGTGGGTGGCGCTGTGCCTCGCGCACGTCGCGATCCTGGTCGCGGTGTCCCTGGAGTTCGAGGACATGATGAGCATCGGCTACTGGATCGCGGCGGGCATCTGCACGGTCGCCGCGATCGCGTCGGTGGTGGCGGCGGTCGCCGGGGGCAAGCAGCAGCGAGGCCAATTCTGAGGTGGCCGAGCGTCACGGCCTGCGCGGCTGGTAGGACTGCGGTGTGAGGATCGTCGTACTGACCGGGGCCGGCATCTCCGCCGAGAGCGGGGTGGCGACGTTCCGCGACTCCGACGGCCTGTGGGAGGGCCACGACGTCGAGGACGTCGCTACGCCCGAGGCGTTCGAGCGCCAGCCCTCCGTGGTGCACGGGTTCTACGACGACCGACGCGCTGCGTTGGCCGGCGTCGAGCCCAACCCGGCCCACCGGGCCCTGGGTCGCCTGGGGGACGTGCTCGGAGACGACTTCTTCCTCGTCACCCAGAACATCGACGACCTGCACGAGCGCGGTGGGTCCGCCCATGTGCACCACATGCACGGTGAGCTGCGCTCGGCGCTGTGCCGCGGCTGCGGGGCGCGGATGAGCTGGACCCGCGAGCTGAGCGACTACCCGCCGTGCCCCGGCTGCGGCGTGAGCGAGCTGCGCCCGGACGTCGTGTGGTTCGGCGAGGTGCCCTACGGCATGGACCTGATCCAGCTTCAGCTCACCCGGGCCGACCTCTTCGTCTCCATCGGTACGTCGGGCGCGGTCTATCCCGCCGCCGGCTTCGTCCAGTACGCCGCGCGCCACGGCGCCCGCACGCTCGAGCTCAACCTGATGCCCAGCGAGGGCACCCACTTCTTCGACGAGGCCCGGCACGGTCGTGCCGGCGAGCTGGTCCCCGTGTGGGTCGACGAGGTACTGGCGGGCCGGAGCGGATAGTCCCGGGCGGAAATCAAGGTCTCGGCACCGAGATCCTTGACCTGCGTCAGGGCTATCCCGGTGCCCGACCCAACCGCTCTCGGATCAGCGTCTCCAACCGAGGCATCTCCTCGGCCAGGCCGATCGTGGGTGCGAAGCGGCGGATCACGTCGATGAACATCTCGCCGGACTCGATCACGCGCGGATCCATGTGGCCCATCACCTCGAGCACCACGACGCCGTACAGCTGGGTCCAGCCCTGCATGTAGACCCACACCAGCCCCCGATCCTCGCGAGCGAGGTCCTCCACCTTGGCGGGAATCAGCGGGTCCTCGAGGGACGCGCGCACGACGTCGGGCAGGTCGTCGATCGCGGGGATGGCGAAGCCGCGCTGACGCCACACGTCGTGGATCAGGTCGGTCATCAGCAGGCCGGAGCTGGCGAGCGTGAGCAGGTCGCGGCGCACGCACGCGGCCTCGGCGACCGGGTTGGCGAAGACGATCGCGAACTCGTGGGGGTTGCCCAGCGCCCACTGGCGGAACTCGGTCGTGGCCGCGACGAGTCGACCCGGGGCGTCGTCGGGATCGAGCGCGTCGGCTGCCTCCGCGAAGGTGAGGGTCGCGGCCTTGTCGATCTCGAAGGCCACCAGGTCGACGAGCTCCTGGTAGTTGGCGACGTAGCGGTAGAGCGCCGGAGCGGTCATCCCCATCTTTGCTGCGACGGCGCGCAAGGACAGCTCGGGTGACTCGGCGAGCAGCTCGCGGGAGGCGGCGACGATGTCGACGTACGTCGACTCGCGCTGGCGCTCGCGGCGGGTGAGCGTGGGATCGACCAGGTGCGGCACGGGTTCCTCGACTGCGGGGTGGGGAGCGGACGTCGGTCGACGTCGCGGAAGGCTTGACGACGAGAGTTTACACCGTTTACGATTAACACCGTTCACTTGAATGAAGGCCCGTCACGGGACGCGCCTCGTCGGACACGCAGGAGACTCTCATGATCGATCGTTGGGCAGGCATCGTCGCCCGCCGGGCGCGCCGGGTGCTGGTGGTCGGCGTGCTCGTGACCATCGCTGCTGCGGCCTACGGCATCGGGGTCTTCGACTCCCTCAGCCAGGGAGGCTTCGACGACCCGGCGACCGAGTCGGCCCGCGAGCTGCGCCTGGAGCAGGAGGCGTTCGGCAACCAGACCGTCGACGTCGTGGCGATCTACGCCGCTCCGGCCGGGAGCGACCTCACTGCCGCCGACGGCGCCTTCGAGAGCGCCGTGCGCGAGGTGGTGGACGCCCTGCCCGACGACGCCGTCAGCTCGGTCGTCACCCCCTACGACCTGCCGTCCGAGGCTGCGGCGCCGTTGATCAGCGAGGACGGGCGCAGCGTCCAGGTGCTCATCTCGCTCCAGGGTGAGACCCAGGACGACTTCCTGGTCAGCTACGACGAGATCTCACCCACCCTCGAGGAGGTCGGCGCCGACCTGTCGGTCCAGCTCGCCGGCAGCTACGCGGTCTACAACGACGTCAACGAGATCACCTCCGAGGACCTCGAGCGCGCCGAGCTGATCAGCCTCCCCGTGGTGATCCTCCTGGCCCTGCTCATCTTCGGCAGCCTGGTCGCGGCCTCGATGCCCGCGCTCGTCGGGCTGCTGGCGATGATCGGCTCGCTGGCGGTGCTGCGCCTGATCGCGGAGGTCGCCGAGGTCTCGATCTTCGCCGTCAACGTGGTCTCGCTGATCGGCATCGGGCTGGCGATCGACTACGCGCTCTTCGTGATCAGCAGGTTCCGCGAGGAGCTTGCCCTCCTGCCGGACGGCCCCGACGCCGCCGGCACCGCGATCCGCCGTACCCTCGCCACCGCCGGGCGCACCGTGCTCTTCTCCGGCCTGACCGTGGCCGCCGCCATGAGCAGCCTGCTGATCTTCCCGCAGACCTTCCTGCGCTCCATGGGGTACGGCGGCATGGCGGCCGTGCTGATCGCGATGCTGGCGGCCCTCACCATGCTCCCTGCGCTGCTCGTCGTGCTCGGCCGGCGGGTCGACGGCGGGCGGCTGCCGTGGCGCCGTGGCCGCGCGGTCTCCACCACCACCGGGGAGGAGCGCTGGGGCCGACTCGCCCACGCGGTGATGCGCCGTCCCGTGCTCGTGATGGTCGCGACCGTCCTCGTGCTCCTGGCGATCGCCTCGCCCTTCCTGGGCGCGAAGTGGGGCAGCGTGGACTACCGGGTGCTGCCGCAGGACGCGCCGGCCCACCAGGCGTTCGACACCCTCAACTCGCAGTTCGGCCCCGAGCAGTCCACCGCCAGCCTGCTGCTGTCGGGTGTCTCGGCCGACGACGTCGCCACCTACCGCGACGCGGTGCTCGACGTGGAGGGTGTGGAGGGTGTCCAGTCGGTCGCCACGCAGGGCGACGTCACCCTCCTGCGCGCCGCCTGGCTGGGCAACAGCCAGTCCGAGGAGTCCCAGGCCATCGTGGAGTCGCTGCGCGAGGTGCGCCCGGGCACCGGTGACGTGCTGGTGGGCGGCCTGACCGCCGACACCGTCGACCTGATCGACTCCGTCGCGGCCCACCTGCCGTGGATGGGACTCATCGTCGTCGCCATCATGATGGTGCTGCTCTTCCTGGCCTTCGGCTCGGTGGTCCTGCCGATCAAGGCGATCGTGATGAACCTCTTCTCGATCGGTGCCGCCTTCGGCGTGATCACCTGGATCTTCAGCGACGGTCACCTCTCGGGGCTGCTGGGCTTCGAGTCGCAGGGCTTCCTCGACGCCACCAACCCGATCCTGATGCTCGCGATCCTCTTCGGGCTCTCGATGGACTACGAGGTGTTCCTGCTCTCCCGTGTGCGTGAGCAGTGGGACCGGACGGGCGACAACACGATCGCCGTCGCGACCGGCGTGCAGAAGACCGGTCGGATCATCACCAGTGCCGCGCTCCTGCTCGGGGTCGTCATCGGTGCCTTCGGGACCAGCGGCATCGTGTTCATGAAGATGCTCGGCATCGGCATGCTCGTGGCGCTGCTCATCGACGCCACGATCGTCCGTGCGCTGCTCGTGCCCGCCACCATGAAGCTCCTCGGCCGCTGGAACTGGTGGGCTCCGGCCCCGATGGCCCGGTGGTGGGAGCGCTACGGCTTCCGCGAGGGGCCCGAGGCAGGTCGGCCGGCCGTCGGCGCCGTGGATGCCCTTGGCCACGAGGGGGGCGCGGCCGATCCCTCCCAGTCGACCGCTCCCGCCTCCGTGGGGTAGTCGCTGCGATCGGGGCGTGAGTCGGGACAGTCCCTGACGAAATGGCCCCCCGGACGCCCCCGCAGGGGCCATTTCGTCGGGAACCATCGCGCCTGGGGCGTCAGCCCATCGCGGAACAACCCGCGGCGATCCGTGGTTGCCGTGGCGATGACCGCCCCCGAACCCACCGCGACCGCCGAGCCCACGCCGCCGGCGCGGGTGACCCGTGCCAGCGTCGGTCTGCGCAGCGAGCGCGGTCCGATCCTGCTGGCCGTGATGCTGAGCATCGGTCTGGTCGCCATCGACGCCACGATCCTGGCGACCGCGGTCCCGGCCGTGGTCGACGACCTGGGCGGGTTCACGTCGTTCCCGTGGCTGTTCTCGATCTACCTGTTGGCCCAAGCGGTCTCGGTCCCGATCTACGGCAAGCTGGCCGACCTCTTCGGTCGCAAGCCGGTGATGCTCCTGGGGATCGGGCTCTTCGTGCTCGGCTCGCTGCTCTGCGGGATCGCGTGGAGCATGCCGGCCCTGATCGTCTTCCGCCTCGTCCAGGGCCTCGGCGCCGGAGCCGTCCAGCCCATGGGGATGACCATCGTGGGCGACATCTACTCCTTGGCCGAGCGCGCCAAGGTGCAGGGCTACATCGCCAGCGTCTGGGCGACGGCCTCGATCATCGGGCCGACTCTCGGCGGCGTCTTCTCCGACTACCTGTCGTGGCGGTGGATCTTCTTCGTCAACCTTCCGCTCGGCGCCGCCGCGGCGTGGGTCCTGTGGCGCCGGTTCGACGAGAGCGTGGAGCGTCGCAGGCACCGCATCGACTACCTCGGCGCGGGCCTGCTCGCCGCCGGCGGCACGCTGCTGCTGCTGGGCCTCCTCGAGGGTGGCGTGCGGTGGGACTGGGACTCGCCCCTCGGCGTCGGGATCTTCGGCGCCGCTGCCGCGTTGCTCGCGCTCTTCGTCGTGGTCGAGTCCCGTGCGGTCGAGCCGGTGCTCCCGCTCTGGATCTTCCAGCGGCGCGTGCTCAATGCAGCCGCCTCCGGATCGTTCATCGTCGGCGTGCTGATGCTCGGGCTGACGTCGTACGTCCCGCTCTACGCGCAGTCCGTGCTCGGCCACGGGGCGCTCGTGGCCGGCCTGGCGCTGGCGTCGATGACGATCGGCTGGCCCATCGCCGCCGCGACCGGCGGCCGGTTCTACCTGACGATCGGCTTCCGGGCCACGGTCTCGATGGGCGCCGCGATCACGGTGGTCGGCGCCGGGCTGCTCACCCTGGTCGACGCCGACAGCGGCCTGTGGCAGCTCGCCCTGCCGTGCTTCGTGATGGGCATCGGCTTCGGGTACGTCGCCAGCCCGGCGGTCATCGTCGCGCAGTCGTCCGTCGGCTGGCAGCACCGCGGCGTGGCGACGGGCGCCAACATGTTCGCCCGCTCGATGGGCAGTGCCGTGGGAGTCGCGGCCTTCGGCGCCATCGTGAACAGCCGCGTCGCGGGTGCCGCCGGCGGCGGCGCCCTCGACCTGGAGTCGCTCCCCGCCGGCACGATCGCTCCCGCCATCCAGGCGGTGTTCCTGTGCTCGGCGGTGATCGCCCTGGCGCTCCTGGCGACCGGACTGCTCATGCCGACGCGGATCGAGGAGCCCGCGGGCGAGGCTCAGGCAGTGGTCGGCGGCACGGCCGGGCCCTCGGGCGGCGCGTAGGCGCCGTACGCCGCGGCCTGCTCCTCGGTGGGCATCAGGATCCACAGGATCGGGTAGATCAGGATCGAGCTGCCGGGCAGGACCAGCATCGTCAGGACGACGAGCAGCCGAGCGGTCCACGGACCGACGCCGATGCGTCGCCCGATGCCGGCGCTGACGCCGCCCAGGATGCGGTGCTGGCTGGGCCGGACCAGGCCCTGGCGGGCGAAGCTCTGGCGGATGTCGTTCATGGGGGCACTTCCTTCGATCAGCGGTCTGTGGTGTGCCTCCACTGTGGCTCGACCAGGGCCCCGACCACATCGGGTGACGCCCTGACTCGCCCCTGGTGCGGGTCTCGGGGTGCCGGGGCTCAGGCCGGGGTCGACCCGCCTGCGACCTCGTAGTTCCAGATCTCGCTGTGGGTCGAGACCGGCTTGGGCGCATCGCCGCCGGCACGCTCCGCCGCCGAACGGTGCCCTTCGGCGAACGCCGGGGAGCTGACCCACGCCTGGAAGGACTCCTCGTCGCGCCAGCGGGTCAGCACGAGCCACTGTGTGCGCTCGTCGGCGGGCTTGAGCAGCTCGAAGCCCTCGAAGCCCTCCTGTCCGTCGACGGCGCCGGCGCGGGCGGCGAAGCGCTGGGCGAGCTCGTCGCCGGACTCGGCGGGGACGGTGATGGCGTTGATCTTGATGACGGTCACGGGCTCAGCCTGCCAGGTGGGCCGGTCTGGTGGTGGGTCCGTGTCGTGGGGCGAGCAGCTCCCTCGGGTTGGCCCTGGTGGTTGCGGTGGGTGGGGCCGCGCGCGTAGCCGACCGCACCG
>NZ_JAPYPS010000114.1 GCF_029937575.1 Nocardioides sp. | reverse complement strand
TCGCGCCGCACGCGGCACCGGCCGGGCCGGTGGCCGGGATGTACTCGACCTGGCTGCTCCCCCACGACCGCGCGCTCGCAGCGCAGGCGAGCGCCCGCCGGGCGGGCTTCGAGGTGAACCTGCTCGCCGACTACTGCCGCAGCTCCGAGCTGACCGGCCTCGTCGTTGGCTTCGGCGGTGTCAGCGACATCGAGCTGGATGCCGCGCTGGCCGCGATCGGCCGCGGGCTCGAGACGTAGGTCCGGAGCGGACGCGGTTCGGCTCAGGCCTGCTCGGCGTCGAAGGCGGCGAAGGCGGCGGCGCGCTCGCGCTCGATCCTGCGGCCGAGCAGGTCGGCCGAGCCCCACAGCAGGGCGAAGATGGCGCCGAGGAAGAACATCGTGGTGACCAGGAAGCCGAGCACGATCGCGGCCCCCTGGATCGCCCAGCCCAGGCCGTAGGCCCACTCGGACCGAAGCAGGCCCGACGCGACGATGCTGAGCAGGGCCAACCCTAGCCCGACCGGGAGGGCGACGGCGGGCGAGACGTCGGAGACCGCGATCATCACCGGGGTGCTGAGGCCGAGCGTGATCGCCTCGAGGAACAGCACGGCCGAGCACATGCCGCGACGCGGTGACCGCTCGCGCTCGCTCACGACTCGGTGCCTCGCCTGCCGCGGGTGAGCAGGGTGCGGGCCTCGCCGACGGTGACCACCGAGCCGGTGACGAGCACGGCTCCCGAGCCCAGCGGGCTCCCGAACGCCTCCCCGGCCTCGGCCAGGGTCGCGGCGGCCTCGATGGCGCCGGCCAGGTCCGCGACGACGGTGACCCGGTCCTCGTCGAACACGTCGAGGGCGGCCTCGGCCAGCGCCTCGGCCGGCATCGCCCGATCGGTGGAGTTCTGGGTGCAGATCAGGTGGGCGAGGTGCGGCTCGAAGGCAGCCAGGACTCCCTCGTAGTCCTTGTCGGACATCACGCCCATCACCCCGATCAGGGGCGCGAACTGGAAGGAGTCCTCGAGCGCGTCGGCAGTGGCCCGCGCCCCGGCCGGGTTGTGGGCCGCGTCGAGCACGATGGTCGGGCTGCGACGGATCACCTCGAGCCGCCCCGGCGAGGTGACCTCGGCGAAGGCGGCACGCACCAGGTCGTCGTCCAGGGCGGCGTCGCCGGCGAAGGCCTCCACGGCGGCGAGCGCCACGGCGGCGTTCTGCGCCTGGTGGGCGCCGAAGAGCGGGAGGAAGACCTCGTCGTAGCGCGCCCGGAGTCCCTGGAGGGTGACCACCTGGCCGCCGACGGCCGCGACGCGCGAGACCACGCCGTACTCGATCCCCTCGCGGGCCACCGTGGCGCCCACCTCCTGCACCCGCTCCAGCAGCACCGTGGCGGCGTCGAGCGGCTGCTCGGCCATCACCACGATCGAGCCGGGCTTGATGATCCCCGCCTTCTCGCGCGCGATGGCGCCGGGATTCTCGCCGAGGTACGACGCGTGGTCGACCGCGACGGGCAGGACCACCGCGACATCGGCGTCGATGACGTTGGTGGCGTCCCACGTGCCGCCCATGCCGACCTCGACGACCGCGACGTCGACGGGAGCGTCGGCGAACGCGGCGTACGCCATCCCGACGACGGTCTCGAAGAAGGACAGGGGGAAGGGCTGGTCGGAGTCGACCAGGTGCGTGTAGGGCGCGACGTCGTTGAACGCACCGACGAAGTCCTCGTCGCTCAGCGGCTCACCGTCGATGCTGATCCGCTCGCTCATCCGCTCGACGTGTGGCGAGGTGAAGCGTCCCGTGCGCAGCTCGAGGGCACGCAGCAGGGTGTCGATCATCCGCGACGTCGACGTCTTGCCGTTGGTGCCGGTCAGGTGGATCGACCGGAAGGAGCGCTGCGGGTCGCCGAGCATCTCGCAGAAGGCCGTGATCCGGTCCAGCGACGGCTCGAGCTTGGTCTCCGGCCAGCGTGACAGGAGCGCGTCCTCGACCTCGGCGTAGGTCTGGGCGAGCCGGGGTGCGTCGGGAATCTCGTCGGTGTCAGCCATCTCGTCGCCAGTCTAGGGACTCTCCCGCACCTCGGCGGACCAGGTGGATGACAGGACACTAGAACAAGTTCTAGTCTCGGTCCGAGCGTGACGTCGACCACAGCCTGATCACCGCCTGGGAGGGCCCCGCATGAAGACCACCGTTGCCATCGTCGAGTCCCCCGGCGGCCCGTTCCAGCTCGTCGAGGTCGACCTGGACGAGCCCCGCGCCGACGAGGTGCTCGTGCGCATCGTGGCCACGGGCCTGTGCCACACCGACCTGTCGCTGCGCGACCAGCTGCCGGCCGAGATGTTCCCGCGGGTCTTCGGCCACGAAGGTGCCGGCGTGGTCGAGCAGGTCGGCGAGGACGTCTCCGGGATCAGCGTCGGCGACCACGTGCTGCTGAGCTTCCGCTCGTGCCGCGAGTGCCAGATGTGTCGCGACGGCCTGGTCGGCTACTGCGACAACACGCTGATGATCAACTACATGGGCTTCCGGATGGACGGCTCCACGACCCACCAGCGCGACGGCGCACCCGTCTACGGCTCCTTCTTCGGACAGTCGAGCATGGCCCAGCACGCGATCGCCTACGCCGACAACTGCGTCGTGATCGATCCCGCCCTCGACCTGGCGACCGTGGCGCCGTACGGCTGCGGCTTCCAGACCGGGGCCGGCACCGTGCTGAACATCTTCGAACCCGGCCCCGACGACAGCCTGGTCGTGTTCGGCTGCGGCGCGGTCGGCCTGGCCGCGATCGTGGCCGCGCAGGCCGCCGGGTGCGGGACCGTCGTCGCGGTGGACCTGATGCAGAGCCGTCTCGACGTCGCGGCGCGCCACGGCGCCGTGACCGTCGACCCGACCACGCTCGAGGAGCAGTCGGTGGTCGACAAGGTCAAGGAGCTGACCGGGGGCGGGGCGTCGTACGCGATCGACACCACGGCGGTCTCCGAGGTCGTCAAGCAGGCCCAGCAGTCGCTGAAGACCCGCGGCACCCTCGTGGCGCTCGGCCTCGGGCCCGAGGAGTACACGATCGACGCGATCGACCTGCTCCAGAACGGCAAGATCATCCGCTCCTCGATCGAGGGCGAGTCCGACCCCCAGGAGATGATCCCGCGGCTGCTCGCGATGCGCGCGGCCGGCGCCTTCGCCGTCGACGACCTGGTGACCACCTACCCGTTCGAGGACATCGAGAAGGCCATTGCCGACGTCGCCTCGGGAGCGGCGGTCAAGCCGGTGCTCGTGTGGTGAGGACCGGCTGACCGCTCAGACGATCTCCATGTGGGCCATGTCGACGACCGGCGCGAAGCCGATGGCAGCGTGGATCTTGTTGGAGACCGGGCTGGCCTGGCCGGGGAGAACTCGCGGATCGGCGGGTCCGGGGGCACGCAGACATCCGACACCAGATCGCACCGGCGACGCCACCGGATTCGGCGGGTACGGGCGACCCCGCGTGACGCCGCGTTAATCCGCGGGACACACCCCACTAGGATTTCGCCCATGACAGAGATCATCGAAGGCCAGGCCCCGGACCCGACGAGCCCAGCGGACCCATCCGCCGGCGCTGTCGTCGTACCGGACAAGCCCGCCCTCGAGGGTCTCGAGGCGACCTGGGCCGAGCGCTGGAAGGCCGACCAGACCTACGCCTTCGACCGCACCCAGCCCCGCGAGAACGTCTACTCGATCGACACCCCGCCCCCGACGGTCAGCGGCAGCCTGCACGTCGGCCACGTCTTCTCCTACACCCACACCGACCTGATCGCCCGCTTCCAGCGGATGCGCGGCAAGAGCGTCTTCTACCCGATGGGCTGGGACGACAACGGACTGCCGACCGAGCGCCGGGTGCAGAACTACTTCGGCGTGCGCTGCGACCCGTCGCTGCCGTACGACCCCGATTTCACTCCACCCGAGAAGCCGGATGCCAAGAAGCAGGTGCCGATCAGCCGGCCCAACTTCATCGCGCTGTGCGAGCGCCTGGTGGAGCAGGACGAGGAGGTCTTCGAGTCGCTGTGGCGCACCCTGGGCCTGTCCGTCGACTGGAAGCAGCACTACACGACGATCGGCGCGAAGGCGCAGACCGTCAGCCAGCGCGCGTTCCTGCGCAACTTCGCCCGCGGGGAGGCCTACCTGCAGGAGGCGCCGACCCTGTGGGACGTCACCTTCCAGACCGCAGTCGCCCAGGCCGAGCTCGAGGCCCGCGAGTACGCCGGTGCCTACCACCGGGTCGCCTTCCACAAGCCGGGCGGCGGCGTGGTGCACATCGAGACGACGCGACCCGAGCTGATCCCCAGCGTGGTGGCCCTGATCGCGCACCCCGACGACGAGCGCTACCAGGATCTCTTCGGCACCACCGTGACCTCGCCGGTCTTCGGCGTCGAGGTGCCGGTGCTCGCGCACCCCCTCGCCGAGATCGACAAGGGCTCGGGAATCCTGATGTGCTGCACGTTCGGTGACCTCACCGACGTGACCTGGTGGCGCGAGCTCGACCTGCCGGTGCGCACGGTCGTGGGCCGCGACGGACGTTTCACCCGCGAGACGCCGCCCTGGCTCTCGAGCGAGGCAGCGTCCACGGCGTACGCCGAGCTGGCCGGCAAGACGACCTTCTCCTCCCGCGAGGCGATGGTCGCCCTGCTGCGCGAGAGCGGCGACCTGGACGGCGAGCCGAAGCCGACCCAGCGGATGGCGAACTTCTTCGAGAAGGGCGACAAGCCGCTCGAGATCGTCGCGACCCGCCAGTGGTACATCCGCAACGGCGGGCGCAGCCCCGAGCTGCGCAGCGAGCTCCTCGGCGAGGGCGCTCAGATCACCTGGCTCCCGGGCCACATGAAGCATCGCTTCGACAACTGGGTTAGCGGTCTCAACGGCGACTGGCTGATCTCGCGCCAGCGCTTCTTCGGCATCCCGTTCCCGGTCTGGTACCCACTCGACGCCGAGGGCGAGCCCGACTACGACCACCCGCTGCTGCCCAGCGAGGCCGAGCTGCCGGTCGACCCGTCCACCGATGCACCGCGCGGGTACGACGAGTCCCAGCGCAACCAGCCCGGGGGCTTCCTCGGCGACCCCGACGTCATGGACACCTGGGCGACCTCCTCGCTGACTCCGCACATCGCGGGCGGCTGGGGTGAGGACGACGACCTCTTCGAGCGGGTCTTCCCGATGGACCTGTGCACCCAGGCCCACGACATCATCCGCACCTGGCTCTTCAGCCGGGTCGTGCGCGCCCACTACGAGAACGGCCAGGTCCCGTGGTCGCACGCGATGCTCTCGGGCTGGATCCTCGATCCCGACCGCAAGAAGATGTCGAAGTCCAAGGGCAACGTGGTCGTCCCGACCGAGATCCTGGACAAGTACGGCGCCGACGCCGTGCGCTGGCGCGCCGCCCTGGCCCGCCCCGGCCTGGACTCACCGTTCGACGAGACCCAGATGAAGGTCGGTCGGCGCTTGGCGATGAAGGTGCTCAACGCCTCGAAGTTCGTGCTCGGCAACGTGGGAGGCACGTCCCTCGACCCGGTCCGGGTCAGCGCACCCGTCGACTGCGCCCTGCTCGCCCGGCTCGCGGGAGTGGTCACCAGGGCCACCGAGGCCATGGAGGCCTACGACTACTCGACGGCCCTCGAGGTCACCGAGAAGTTCTTCTGGGAGTTCTGCGACGACTACCTCGAGCTGGTCAAGGAGCGTGCCTACGCCGAGGACGGCGGCGAGCCGACCGAGTCGGCCAAGGCCACGCTGACCATCGCCCTGGAGATGCAGCTGAGGCTGCTCGCGCCGTTCCTGCCATTCGTGACCGAGGAGGTGTGGTCGTGGTGGCGCCCCGGCTCCATCCACCGCTCCTCGTGGCCGCTGGCCACCGAGCTCGGGTCCGCCGCGGCAGCCAACCCCGCCACCGTGGACGCGGTGGCCACGGTCCTGCGCGGTGTGCGCGGCGCCAAGTCGAAGGCCAAGGTGTCCATGCGCGCCCGGCTCTCCGAGGTGCGCGTCACCGGTCCGCAGGAGCTGCTCGACCGGGTCGAGCTGGCGAGGGCGGACCTGATCGCGGTCGGCAAGATCGACGAGCTGGTGCTGGTCGCCGGCGGCGACGAGCTGCAGGTCGACGCCGACCTGGCCGACACCGACGCTGGTTGAGGTGTGAGGCGCGCCAGCGCCGAGCCTCGAATCCCGGTGAGGCGAGAGGTCGCCGCAAACGGCGGCTTCCGTGAGGTTGCTTCTCGGCTCACTGGATTTCGTCACGCGGACCGCGAGTTCGTTCCTCACTCGCGCCGCTTGCTCAACCTCGCGTAGTCACACGCTCGCAGGCTCGCCTGTGACTAGGCTGACTTCTTCTTGGGCTTGGTCTCGCGCAGGACCAGCTCCGGAGCTGCCTCGCCCTCGACGGCCTCGCCGGTGATGATCACCTTGGCGACGTCACCGCGCGAGGGCACGTCGTACATCACGTGGAGCAGGACCTCCTCGATGATGGCCCGCAGACCGCGGGCACCGGTGCCGCGCTCGAGAGCCTTGTCGGCGATCGCCTTGATGGCGTCCTCGGAGAACTCCAGCTCGACGCCGTCGAGGTCGAAGAGCTTGCGGTACTGCTTGACCAGCGCGTTGCGGGGCTCGGTGAGGATCTGCACCAGGGCTGCCTGGTCGAGCTTGGTGACGCTCGCGATGAGCGGGAGGCGACCGATGAACTCCGGGATCAGACCGAACTTGGTGAGGTCCTCGGGACGCACCAGGGCCAGCAGGTCGTCGGCCGCGCGCTCCTCGGCTCCGCGCACCTCGGCGGTGAAGCCCAGCGTCTTCTTGCCCACGCGCTGCTCGATGATGTGCTCCAGGCCGGCGAAGGCGCCACCCACCACGAAGAGGATGTTCGTGGTGTCGATCTGGATGAACTCCTGGTGAGGATGCTTGCGACCGCCCTGGGGCGGGACCGAGGCGGTCGTGCCCTCGATGATCTTCAACAGGGCCTGCTGGACACCTTCGCCGGAGACGTCGCGCGTGATCGAGGGGTTCTCCGCCTTGCGGGCCACCTTGTCGATCTCGTCGATGTAGATGATGCCGGTCTCGGCCTTCTTGACGTCGTAGTCGGCGGCCTGGATCAGCTTGAGGAGGATGTTCTCGACGTCCTCGCCGACGTAGCCGGCCTCGGTCAGCGCCGTGGCGTCGGCGATCGCGAAGGGCACGTTGAGCATCCGGGCGAGCGTCTGGGCCAGGTAGGTCTTGCCGCACCCGGTCGGACCGATGACGAGGATGTTGGACTTGGCGACCTCGACGACCTCGTCCTTGGAGTGCTTGCCCGACACCGGCTGCACGCCGGCCTGGACCC
>NZ_JAPYPS010000029.1:33182-42679 GCF_029937575.1 Nocardioides sp. | reverse complement strand
CCAGCGGCGCTGCCGTCGCCGGCGGCCTCATCACGGGCAAGGACATCAAGAACGGTTCGGTCACCGGCAAGGACATCAAGAACAAGTCCGTCAAGACCGCCGACCTCTCGAGCAAGACGCTCTCCCAGCTGACGGGCGCCGACGGTCCTCAGGGCGAGCCGGGTCCTCAGGGCGAGCCTGGCCCGCAGGGGGACCCGGGTCTCTCCAGCGTCACCGTGCGGGTCGCCGTCCTCAGCGTCGCCGCCGGGGCGCGGGACTACGCGTTCGCCTCGTGCGAGGCCGGTGAGGTCGCCACCGGGGGCGGGTTCTACTGGGACGCGCAGCCGAGCTCGGACATGTACATCCAGGACCAGGGCGGCACCACCGCCGCGGGGACCGTGCTGACCAGCCCCGGCGTGGCCGTCGGGTGGGGTGTCGAGGCGTTCAACGGGAGCGGGGGCGTGCAGGCCGGCAAGGTCCAGGTGCTGTGTGCCGAGACCGGCGCGGCAACGCCCCTGCGCGGGGGCGACGCGTCGTCCTCGGACGGCCGCTGAGCACCGACCCGGCCGACAGGCGCGGCCCGGTCGGGCCCTGGCGAAGCTAGGCCCGCCCGACCGGGTCCTCGCCGAGCGCCTCCCGCAATCGGGAGAGACCCTCGCGGGCCTGCGACTTCACGGTGCCGACCGCGATGCCCAGGGCCGCGGCGGTCTCCTTCTCGGTGAGGTCGTCGAAGTAGCGCAGCACGATCACCGCCCGTTGGCGCGGCGCGAGGGTGCCCAGCGCCTGCTCGAGGAGCAGCCGGTCGTCGGACTGCTCGGCGCGCGAGCCGGAGCCGACCGCGACGGGCTCGGGGACGATCTCCTGCGGGCTCTCCCGCCACCGGCGGGTGCGCCACCGGGTGACGCTCTCGCGGGCCAGGACCGTGCGCACGTAGGGCTCCGGCCGGTGGGCGATCTTGCTCCAGCGCGGCACCACCTTGGCGAGCGCGACCTGCACGAGGTCCTCGGCGTCGTGGACGTCGCCGACCAGGAGGTACGCCGTGCGCAGCAGCGCGCCGCGGCGGGCCAGGACGAACTCCTCGAAGTCGACCGGTGGCCGGCTCTGCGCCTCAGGCCGCGACACGTCGCCTCCAGCGCAGCAGCGCGATCCCGGCCGCGCCGACGATCGAGAGCAGGCCTGCGATGACCCAGCGGGGGTCGAGCGGGTGCGGCGGATCGACCGCGTCGAGGGTGGGCTCGGAGAGGAGGTCGGTGGCGAGCTGGAAGGAGTTGTCGCCGACCCCGTGCGCGTCGATCAGCGTGACCCGGGTCCCGTCCTCGATGTCGATCAGGTCGACCCGGAGGTCCTGGATGTGGCCCGGTGCGGGGGCGGCGTGGACCGCCACGTGGGTCTTGTCCGACCAACCGATCGCCGCGTAGGTGTGCTTCGAGTCGGGCACGATCGTCGTGGTGCCGTCGGTGCCGGTGACCTGGAGAGTGTTGGGGACGCGGCTGTTGTCGCCGCCGTCACCCGGCAGCGCGACGCGCGTGCCCAGGGCGTCCAGCGCCGTCACGCCCATGAAGCCGAAGCGGTAGCGAAGCCTCTCCTGGGTCCCGGTCCGCGGATCCAGGATCTCCTTGTCCGCCAGGATGCGACCGTCGGCGGCAGTGTCGACGTCGAGCCAACGCTTCGGCAGGGGGCGCTCGAGCACCAGGTCGTCGTCGACCGACCAGAGATACCACCGGATCGACGTGCCCTGACCCTTGCCCAACGGCGTCCCCGCAGCCTCGTCGCCGACCCTGTAGTCGCCGTACCCCACCGCCAGGGTGGCGTCGTCGACCCACACGAGGTCGTCGACCATCAGCCCGTGCTCGGACTCGATCGAGGCCCGCGCCGTCTCACCCGTCTCCGCGTCGTGGATCGCGAGTCCGGACGCGGGCGGCGAGCCGTCCTCGTAGCTGTTGGGCGTCCCCGTGATCGGCCCAGGGCTCCAGTACGCCACCTTCCGCCCGTCGGGCGACAGCGTGCCGCCCTCGGCACGGTCCGGCAGGTCGACGAAGCGGTACTCCCCGGTCGTGGCCGAGATGCCGACCAAACCATCCTCGGAGCGGCCGAGCAGGTCCTTGCGCTGGGCCGGGATCAGCACCGCCAGTCGGCCCAGCGGGCCCTCGTCGTCGGTCCCGGCCAGCCACGGGCTCACCTCGAAGAACCGGTCCGGCAGTCCGGCCGGTGCGTTGCTGCCCGCCGGGGCGATCACCGTGTCGCGCTGCGCGAACGCCGTACCGCCCAGGCCGGCCAGCAGCGCCAGCGCGACGACCACGATCGCCGCGGTCCCGATCCGTCGCCGCCGCCGGAAGCCCAGCCCCCGCTGCCAGGCGGCCGCGGGCGCGCTCAGGTCGGTCGCCAGGGCGTCGTGGGCGCCGAGGTCGGCCAGGGCGCCGAGGCGGTCGCGCAGGTCAGCAGGGGTGGTCATCGCGTCTCCTTCGCAGACGATACGTAGGTACGCATCGAGGGCGTCCGAAGGAGGGGTCGGACCGGCGATGATGTCGAACGGGTCAGCCGGGGGTCGCCGCGGCCGGGCACGTCACCGGGTTTCGTCTCGCCCAGCGCGAGCTCGTGCCTCGCTCGCGGGCTCGCTCAACCTTCGCCCGCCACGCCGGTCCGCTCGTGCCTCGCGGCACGGCTGCGGACTCGCTCAACCTTCGCCCGCCACGCCGGTCCGCTCGTGCCTCGCGGCACGGCTGCGGACTCGCTCGACCTTCCCGCGGCACGCCGGTTCGCTCGGGCCTCGCGACCCGGCTGCGGCCTCGGAGGATCGGGGTCGAAGGCCCGGATCGTCAGGATGATCGCGACCAGCAGCACCCAGCCGAAGATGACGCCGCCGACGATGTCGGTGAACCAGTGCTGCGCGAGCCGGGCGCGAGCGTAGGCCTCGACCAGGCCGAGCACGCCGACGACCGAGAACAGCAGGACCGTCGTACGACGGGAGGTCCGCGCGTAGTGGACGACCAGGAACGCCGCGACCCCGAGCACCACGATGAGCCGCTGGCAGCCGCCGGAGGGGTAGTTGCCGATCGGTGTCCCGATCAGGCTGATCAGGTCCTGGTCGCGGTCGATGATCTTGGCCAGCACGCGCTGGCTCCAGCGCCCGACGATCCACGCCAGCGGGCAGACGACCAGCGGGATCCACCAGCGCCAGCCCTTGGCGAAGAACCACGTCGCGAGGCCGAGCGCGAGGACGGCGGTCCAGATCTGGGTCTGCGGGACGTTGCCCATCTTGGTGATGGTCTCCACGACGTCGGTCCAGCCGGTGTTGCCGGCGCGGATCGTGGCGTCGTAGACCGGCTCGTCGACGCTGCCCTGCAGTGCCTCGGCGAGGAAGCCGAGCAGCAGGCCGATCACGTTGGCCGCCAGCACGGTGACGACGCCGGTCAGCAGACCGCTGCGCCACCGGAAATCCTTGAACATGACGCCCCCCAGCGCTGTCGTGGAGGTCGCATCGTACCGGGTCCGGCGCTCGCCACGCCTACGGCGAGGCCACCCCACGCGGATCCCGGACCGACGCGGCGACGGCGGCCGCGAGACAGAGCCCGGCGAGGGTGAGCAGCGCGGCGACCAGGGCGGCGCCGTCGCCGCCGTACACCTGGAGGAGCACGACGCTGATCGCCGAGCCGGTGGCGAAGCCGAGGTAGCGCAGCAGCTGGTTGAGGGCGAGCGCCGAGCCGGTCTCGCTGTCGGGCACGTGCGGCACGATCAGGCCGGCCAGCGACGAGAACGAGAAGCCGCTGCCCAGCCCGCCCACGGCCATCGCGACCAGGAGCAGCCACAGGTGCTCGTGCTGCCAGGCGAGCAGGGCCAGGGACGCCGCGAACGACGAGCACCCGAGGGGCAGCAGGAACCGGCCGCCCCAGCGACGCTCGACGCGGCGGGCGGCCTGGCTGCCGACGACGCTGGCCACGGAGTAGGGCACGAGCACGAGGCCGGCGACCGCGACACCGAGGCCGAGCCCGAATCCCGCCGAGCCGTCGGCGCGCACGACCACCACCGCCAGGCTGAGCAGTCCGTACATGCCCACGCCGAGCACGAGGGCGACCAGGTGCGGTCCCACGACACCGGGCCTCGCGGCCAGGCGCAGGTCGACCAGGGGCTGAGGTCGGCGCAGGCTCCACCAGCCCCAGACGACGAGCGCGGCGACGCCGAGCAGGGCCAGCACCACGACGGGAGACGAGGTCCAGCCCCAGGTCTCTCCCTGGCTCACGACGAGCAGCACGGACAGGGTGCCGGTGGTCAGCAGTGCCGCGCCGGTCAGGTCGACCGGTTGCGCCGCGACGTCGAGATCGGCTGGTACGTCGCGCAGCGCGCGCAGCAGGGTGACCAGGACGAGGACCGAGCCGAAGACGTAGGCGCCGTGCAGGCCGGCGTACGCCGCGATCAGGGAGGTCACCGGGTAGCCGAGGCCGGCTCCGGCGACCGTGGTCACCGACAGCAGCGCCAGGACGCGCGTCTGCTCGACACCGCGGTAGGCGTCGCGGGCGATCGCGAGCACGAGCGGCACCAGCGCGAGGCCGACGCCCTGGAGGGCCCGGCCGAGCACGAGCGGAAGGTAGCCCAGGGGCAACGCCGCCAGGAGGGTGCCGAGCAGCACCACCGCGATGCCGGCGAGCACGGCCGGGCGACGCCGCCTGCCGCTGCCGAGGCGCCCGAGCACGGGGGTCGCGACCGCACCGGCGAGCAGCGTGGAGGTCAGCGCCCACTGCGCCGCGGTGACCGAGACGTCGTACTGCTCGGCGATGCTCGGGACCAGCGGCGCACCCAGGCTGCTGACCACCGCAGCCACGGTGGTCACCAGCGCCAGAGTGGTCAGGCGGGCGCGGTTGCGGCGAGCCGCGCGGTCAAGCACCGGCCTGCCGCTCGACGTCCCCGGGAGCCAGGATCGCGGGCTACTTGCCGCCCTTGCGGACCCGGCTGGCGGTCTTGGCGCGCTCGTTGGCGTCCAGGACGACCTTGCGGATCCGCACCATCTCCGGGGTGACCTCGACGCACTCGTCGTCGCGGCAGAACTCCAGGCACTGCTCCAACGACAGCTTGCGCGGCGGGATCAGCTTCTCGAAGTTGTCGGAGGTCGCGGACCGGATGTTGGTCTGCTGCTTCTCCTTGGTGATGTTGACGTCCATGTCGTCGGCGCGGGAGTTCTCGCCGATGATCATGCCCTCGTAGACCTCGGTCGTCGGGTCGAGGAACATCGTCCCGCGCTCCTGCAGGTTGGTCATCGCGTACGCCGTCGCCGCGCCCTTGCGGTCGGCGACGAGCGAGCCGTTGACCCGCGAGCGGATCTCGCCGGCCCAGGGCTCGTAGCCCTCGGAGATGCCGTGCGCGATGCCGGTGCCGCGGGTGTCGGTGAGGAACTCGGTGCGGAAGCCGATCAGGCCACGCGCCGGCACCATGAACTCCATCCGCACCCAGCCGGTGCCGTGGTTGGTCATCTGCTCCATCCGGCCCTTGCGGCTGGCGAGCAGCTCGGTGATCGTGCCGAGGTACTCCTCGGGGGCGTCGATCGTCAGGCGCTCGAACGGCTCGTGGAGCTTGCCGTCGACCTCCTTGGTGACGACCTGCGGCTTGCCGACGGTGAGCTCGAAGCCCTCGCGACGCATCTGCTCGACGAGGATCGCCAGCGCCAGCTCGCCACGGCCCTGGACCTCCCAGGCGTCGGGGCGCTCGGTGGGGAGCACGCGCAGCGACACGTTGCCGATGAGCTCGGCGTCGAGGCGGTCCTTGACCAGGCGGGCGGTGACCTTGGAGCCCTTGACCCGGCCGACCAGGGGCGAGGTGTTGGTGCCGATGGTCATCGAGATGGCCGGCTCGTCGACGTGGATCAGCGGCAGGGCGATGGGGTTCTCGACGTCGGCGAGGGTCTCGCCGATCGTGATCTCCGGGATGCCCGCGATGGCGACGATGTCGCCGGGGCCGGCGGACTCACCGGGCTTGCGCTCGAGGCCCTCGGTGACGAGGAGCTCGGTGATCTTGACGTTCTTGACGTCGCCGTTGCGCTGCATCCAGGCGACCTGCTGACCCTTCTTCAGGGTGCCCTGGTGCACCCGCACCAGCGCGAGCCGGCCGAGGAAGGGGGAGGCGTCGAGGTTGGTGACGTGCGCCTGCAGCGGTGCGCCCTCGTCGTACGTCGGCGCCGGGATGGTGTCGAGGATCGTCTGGAAGAGCGGCTCGAGGCTGTCGCCGTCGGGCATCGAGGCGTTCTCGGGCTGCTCGAGGCTGGCGATGCCGGCGCGGCCCGAGGCGTAGACGACCGGGAAGTCGAGCGCGTCCTGGCTGTGGGACTCGTCGAGCAGGTCCATGAAGAGCTCGTAGGTCTCGTCGACGACCTCGGCGATGCGCGCGTCGCCACGGTCGGTCTTGTTGACGACCAGGATCACCGGCATGTCGGCGTTGAGCGCCTTGCGCAGCACGAAGCGGGTCTGGGGGAGCGGACCCTCCGAGGCGTCGACCAGCAGCACGATGCCGTCGACCATGGACAGCCCACGCTCGACCTCGCCACCGAAGTCGGCGTGGCCGGGGGTGTCGATGATGTTGATGACCATCGGCTCGCCGCCGGCGGCCGGTCCCTCGTAGTGCACCGCGGTGTTCTTGGCGAGGATCGTGATGCCCTTCTCGCGCTCCAGGTCGCCGGAGTCCATGACCCGGTCGGCCACGCTCTCGGCCTGGTGCTCGGTGAAGGCGCCGGCCTGGCGCAGCATGGCGTCGACCAGGGTGGTCTTGCCGTGGTCGACGTGGGCGACGATCGCGACGTTGCGCAGGTCGGAACGGAGGGTAGGCATGAACGTACGACGTCGCTTTCGCTGGGGATCAGGGGTGAAGATCAGGGCCCGAAAGGCCTCCGCGAGTCTACTGGCGCGGGCGGGGAGGGCCCGCATCGGCGCTCTTCTGCCCATTTCGACCCGCGGCGCACGTCACACGCCTAGCCTGATCCGGTGCGATCGACTGTGGGGTGGATCGTCGGGCTGACGCTGCTCGCGGCGGGCCTGACGCCTGTCGGCGCGCCCGCACCCGCGACCGCCGCCACCTCGGTCGCGGCCGTCCGTGCGACGTCTGCCGCAGCGTCGGCCCCGCTGGGCAGCGCGCGACCGATCTCGATCGCCGTCGACTCCCGGGGCACGTCGTACGTCGGGTACGCCCGCGGTGGCGCGTTGGCCCGGGTCACCGACGCGGGCAAGCGGCGCAGCACGGTGGCGATCGACCAGGACGGCCCGGTCATCGGCCTCGAGGCGGACAGCCGCGACCGGGTCTGGGTCGTCGACAACGACTCCATCACCCGGCTCCGCAGCGACGGCACCCTGCTGCGTCGCATCGACCGGGTCGCCCCCGACATGTGCGCGGACGACGCGAAGAGCTCCTCGCGCGTATTCGGCGGCCTGGCGGTCGGGCCGTCGGCGCTGTACGTCGCGAGTCGCTGCAGCGCCGTCGTCGAGGTCTACGACAAGAGCAGCGGCGACGGCGTCGCTCAGGTGCGGCTGCCCGGCGGACAGCGCGCCCGCGGACTCGCCTACGGGCGCACCACCGGCGGAAAGACGGGCCGCCTCTTCGTCGCGGTCCCCGGCGCGGCCGCCGTCCTCACCTACGCCGCCGACAACCTGCGCGACGGCTCCAGCCCGGCCAGGCGGACCGCGATCACCCGCCCCGGCAGGGGGAAGAAGCCGACTCCGACCGGCCTGGCCGTGGACGGCGCCGGCAACCTGACGGTCTCCGACGCCCGCAACCACGCGATCTACCTCTACAGCACCGGCAACCGCTACCAGCGCTACCGCGTGCTCGGACATCCCGCACGGGCAGGCAGCAGCGACGGCTACCTGGACGCCCCGGCCGATCTCGCCCAGCACGCTCGTGACGGCGGCGGTCTCTCCGGCAACCTGTTCATCGCCGACACCCGCAACGGTCGCGTCCAGCGCTGGGACTCCGGCGGCGGCTACACGTTCTGGGCGACCGAGCTGCGCGCGCCCACCCCCGGCACCGGCGAACCGGACGAACCGACAGACCCCGACCCGCCGTCGACCACCGGCGCCCCGCGCAACACGACACCCCCGAGGATCACCGACAGCGCCGCGAGCACCGATGGGTCGCCCCTCGTGTGCAACCCCGGCACCTGGACCGGAGGCACCGCCAGCTACGCCTACCGCTGGCTGCGTGACGGTGTCGTCCGCCCGGGCGTGAGCGGGTCGTCGTACGACCTGGTAGCAGCCGACGACGGCACCGAGATCACCTGTCGGGTCACCGCGACCAACGCCGTCGGGTCGACGTCGGTGACCAGCGACCCGTGGTACGTCGGCACCCCGACCGCGCCGGTCAGTGCCACGCCCCCGACCATCACCGGCACGCCGAAGCGCGACAACACGCTGCTCTGCTCGACCGGCTCCTGGACCGGCACGCCGAGCCCCCGCTTCTCCTACGTGTGGCTGCGCGACTCCGTCCAGGTCGCCGACACCCCGTCCTACCGCGTGCGCTCCGCCGACCTGGGCGCCTCGCTGTCGTGCACCGTCATCGCCACCAACCAGGCCGGGTCCGCCTCGGCGACCTCGGCAGCGGTCGTCCCCGAGGGTGTCGGCTCGGGGGAGGACCCGACGGCCGGTCCCTGCGCCGGCACGCCCCGCGTGCAGATCGCCGGTGGAGCCGCCCGGACCGGGTCGGCCTCGGTCACCCTGCGGGTCGTGGCTCCCGTCGACGCGACCGGGATCGAGGCGAGCAACGCGGCCTCCTTCGCCGCGGCCCGGCCCCTCGCGCTCTCCGCGTCGTGCACCGCGGCGTGGACGCTGGCCGCACCGGCGAGTGACTCCACCCCGGCGACCGTCTACGTCCGCTGGGTCGGCGGGACGTCGGCGGGGCAGGTGGTCAGCGACCGGATCCGCTTCGACCGCACCGCGCCACGGGTCACCAGCGCGAAGGTCAGGTACGCCAAGAGGAAGTGGCGCCTGCGGGTGCGGGCCTCGGACGTCTCGTCCCTGGCCACGGTCCAGTACGCGTCGGGGCGCACCAACCACGGCACCACCACGCGCTACCGCAAGAACCTCAAGGTCGCCTCGCCCGGCACGGCCCGCTGGGTGCGGGTCACCGACCGGTTCGGCAATCGCGGTGGCTGGGTCCGTACGTCGTAGGGCTCACCAGGCGGGAGAGGCCGACCTGCTCGACGAGTCAGTCGGCCAGGTCGATCTGACGCGCTCCGCCGCTGGAGACGGCAAGCAGGACGGCCGCAGGGACGCCATCGTGCTCGACGAGCGTCACCACCGCCCACGACCGCGGGTTCGTTCTCCACCGGCGGGGCGTGCTCAACCTTCGCTGACCACGGCCCCGCTCGTTCCTCGCGGGGCGGTGGGCGTTCGGCGTGCGGGGTTTCGTCGTGCCCGTCGCGGGTTCGTCCCTCACCCGCGGGGCGTGCTCAACCTTCGCTGACCACGGCCGCGCTCGTTCCTCGCGGGGCGGTGGGCGTTCGGCGTGCGGGGTTTCGTCGTGCCCGTCGCGGGTTCGTCCCTCACCCG
>NZ_JAPYPS010000029.1:26417-33082 GCF_029937575.1 Nocardioides sp. | reverse complement strand
GTCGCGGGTTCGTCCCTCACCCGCGGGGCGTGCTCAACCTTCGCTGACCACGGCCCCGCTCGTTCCTCGCGGGGCGTTCGGCGTGCGGGGTTTCGTCGTGCCCGTCGCGGGTTCGTCCCTCACCCGCGGGGCGTGCTCAACCTTCGCTGACCACGGCCCCGCTCGTTCCTCGCGGGGCCTGTCAGCTCGCCAACGACCCTCCGAAGATCTGCCAGGCCAGCGCCGACTTCGCGCCGAGGCTGAGCACCAGGTAGGCCTTCTCGCCGTACGCGTAGCTGCGCCACGGCCCGACCTCGCGGTACTGCAACCACTGGTTGAGCGCGAAGCTGGAGAAGAAGACGAACAGCGACACGAAGATGCCGTAGACGAAGCCGGGCACCTCGTCGGCGCCGGCGGTGTTGATGATGATCGCGACCCACGGCGCCGCGCCGGCGACGGTGCCGAACCAGAACGGCAGCATCGTGGTGCGCTCACGACCCGGCGGGTTCATCGCCTCCTGGAGCCAGCCGAAGAGGATCATCGCGACGTTGGCGCCGACGATCGCCACGACCGCGGCGATGTCGGTGATCCCGTTGTAGAAGCCGATCAGGACGATCATCAGCGTCGCGCTGACGGAGTACTCGATCCAGCGGAACCGGTTGATCCCGCGGCGCAGGTCGGCCTCGTAGCGACCCCGCAGCACGGTCGCGGTGAGGAGGTGGTCGATCGCGGCCAGCGCCAGGAAGAGCGCGATCGCGACGCCGATCCGGACGTCGAACAGGGCCTCCGGTGCCGGCGGCTCAGTGCCGGGAGGGCCCTGCGGGAACGTCGAGGTGACCGTGATCGCGAACGAGCTCGCCAGCACCAGCACGGCGACGGCCTGGGCGGCGTGCAGGACGGTGAGGCCGAGGTTCCAGCGACGCAGGTCGGCGAGGCGGGCGTCGTCGACGCCGGACGCAGTGGGGGCGGGGGTGGTGGTGCTCATGGCGCTCCTGGTCGGTGGTGGTGGATGGCACGAGTGAACTCGCACCAGCGCCTTGCGTGCTCACCCTCGTGGCTTCGTCTCGTCCCTCGCGCCCTGCTGCTCGCTCGACACCCGCACGGTAGCGCGGTGTCGCCGGCGTGGGGTTGGCTGGACCCATGACTCTCGGGACCCCCGCTCGCTGCCACTTCGTGCCGCCCTACCTGATGCGACGCCTCGGCCGGCTCGCCGACGCCGAGGTCGACGACGAGCTCCGTACGGCGCGCGCCCGCGCCGACCACCTCGCCGTACGCGCCACCGCGATCGCCGGCCCTTCCTGGACCGTGCACACGGCCGAGCAGACCCGGCAGCTGCCGGGACGGCCGGTGCGCGCGGCAGGCGAGCCGGTGAGCGGCGACGAGGCCGTCGATGAGGCGGCGACCGGGATCAGCGGGTCGCTGGCCCTGTTCGAGGAGGTCTACGCCCGCTCGTCGTACGACGGCCAGGGGGCGCCGGTCAGCCTGACCGTGCACTACGGACGCGACTACCCCAACGCGTTCTGGGACGGCACCCAGCTGGTCTTCGGCGACGGCGACCGCGAGGTCTTCGACCGGTTCACCCGCTCGGTCGACGTGCTCGCCCACGAGCTGACCCACGCCGTGACCGAGCGCACCGCCGGGCTCGTCTACGCCGACCAGCCCGGCGCGCTCAACGAATCGCTCTCGGACGTCTTCGCCTCCTGCCTCAAGCAGCGGCTCCTCGGCCAGGAGGCGGCCGACGGCGACTGGCTGATCGGCGCCGAGATATTCCTGCCCGGTGTCCAGGCGCGCGGACTGCGCGACCTGCGCGCGCCAGGCACCGCCTACGACGACCCGCGGCTCGGCACGGACCCGCAGCCGGGGCACCTGGACGACTACGTCAGCGGGCCCGAGGACAACGGTGGCGTCCACATCAACTCCGGCATCCCCAACCGAGCCTTCCACCTCGCGGCCGTGGGCATCGGCGGCACGTCGTGGGATGGTGCCGGCCGGATCTGGTACGACGCCCTGGTGGGTGGCGACGTCGGCCCGGACACCGACTTCACCGGGTTCGCCGCGGCGACCGTCGTGGCCGCCGGCCCGCATACGGAGACCGTGACGCGGGCCTGGGCCGACGTGGGAGTGCTGCTGGACGACTCGCAGGCCGCGTCGGGTGGGGCGGCGGGGCCCGCACCGTCGCACGTGGGCGGGCGCACCGTGCGCGTCCAGCGCAGCGGTGGCTTCGCCGGCCGGGTCTCCGAGGCGAGCGTCGACCTCGACGAGGTCGCGCTGCGCCCCGACGGAGAGCTGGCCGACCTGCCCCGGCTGGTGGCACGGGTGCGGCAGCAGGGAGACCTCGCCGCGGGCAAGCCGGCCAACCCGATGCCCGACATGTTCCTCTACGACCTCGACCTGTGCGGGTCGCGCGCACGACTGCCCGAGCACCAGCTCAGCGACGACCTGCGGCGGATCGTCGACCTGGTGCTGCGCTCGGGTCAGTGAGGTCCGGCGACGTCCAGTGCGGCGCAGTGCCGCTCAGTGCGGCGCAGTGCCGTCCAGTGCCGCTCAGGGGCCCGGGTGGACCCGGTGCACCTTGTGCTGGGCGGCCTGCGCGCGCGGCCTGATCACGAGCTCGTCGACGCTCACGTGGGCGGGGCGGGTGACCACCCAGCTGATCGCGTCGGCGACGTCTTCGGCGACGAGGGGCTCGGCGACCCCGGCGTACACCGCCGCGGCTGCCTCGGCGTCGCCGTCGTAGCGCACCAGCGCGAACTCGTCGGTGCGCACCATCCCCGGCGCGACCTCGACGACCCTGACGGGCTGGTCGTAGAGCTCGAGCCGCAGGGTCTCGGTCACCACCTGGGTGCCGTGCTTGGCCGCGGTGTAGCCGCCACCGCCCTCGTAGGCGACCCGGCCGGCTGTCGAGCCGACGTTGCACACGATCCCGGCAGGGGCGGCGAGGAGAGCCGGAAGCAGCGCGCGGGTGACCTGCACCAGCCCGATCACGTTGACGTCGTACATCCGTCGCCACGCGTCGACGTCGGCCTCGGACACCGGTGCGGCCCCGAAGGCGCCGCCGGCGTTGTTGACCAGGACGTCGAGGGCGCCCCCGAGCGTCTCGACCACGGCGACCAGCGCCTGGACCGAGTCGGCGTCGGTGACGTCGCAGGTCACCGCGGTGCCGTCGATCTCGGCGGCGAGCGCCTCGATCCGCTCCGTACGGCGCGCCGCGCAGACCACGTGGAAGCCCTCGGCGTGCAGGGCCCGAGCGGTGGCGGCCCCGATGCCGCTGCTGGCTCCGGTGACGACGGCGGTACGGCGGTTGCTCATGGTCGGCATTCTGCTCCGGGCCGGCGGAGACCGACGAGCGGGGGACCCATCGCCCTCACCCCCGGGGGTGACAGACTCCCCTCGTGTCTCGCGTGACCCGACCCCTCGCCCTGGGCGCGGCCCTGCTGGGCGGCATCTGCTGGGTGCTCAACCTGTACGTCGACGCGACAGCGCTCTGGTGGCCCGGCACGGTCCTGCTCCTGGGTGCAGCCGCCCTGCTCGGCCTCGGCCTGGCCCGGCTGCCGTGGGTGGCGGCCGTGGCCGGCCTCGGCTCGGCGGCTCTGGCGTGGTCGCTGGCCGTGCTGCTGCGCGACCTCGGCGAGGCTCAGGTCGTGGAGGCGGTGATCGGAGCCGGGGCGGCTCTGCTGGTCGGGATCGCGATGCTCCTGCCCGCACGCGGACGCGTCCGGGGCGGTGCTCGGGTGCGCACCACCAGCCGGAGCGTCGGTCGGGCAGGCGGCCCGGGGAATCATCGCGGCTAGCCCATGGTTGTCGCGCTGGGACCGGGTTGCGCCTCATGGCGCCCCGGCCCGCACCGATGACCGACAGCGTGACGCGTGAGAGGGGGCCGAGCCGTGGACGACCTACGCCGCGTGGCGATGATCAGCCTGCACACCTCGCCCCTGCACCAGCCCGGCACCGGCGACGCCGGTGGGATGAACGTCTACGTCGTCGAGCTCAGCCGCCGTCTCGCCGCGCGCGGCGTCCAGGTCGACATCTTCACCCGCGCCACCAGCTCCCGGCTGCCACCGATCGTGCCGCTCGCCGACGGTGTCTGGGTGCGCCACATCCCGGCCGGACCCTTCGAGGGCCTGACCAAGCACGAGCTGCCCGGCCAGCTGTGCGTCTTCGCCCGCGAGGTGCTGCGCACCGAGGCCGCCCACCCCGTCGGGCACTACGACGCGGTGCACTCCCACTACTGGCTCTCCGGGCAGGTCGGCGCGCTGGCGCGCGACCGCTGGGGTGTCCCGCTGATCCACAGCATGCACACGATGGCCAAGGTCAAGAACGACGCCCTCGCCGTCGATGACACCCCGGAGCCGGCCGCGCGCGTGATCGGCGAGGAGCAGGTCGTCGAGGCCGCCGACGTGCTCGTGGCCAACACCGACCTCGAGGCCAAGCAGCTGATCAACTCCTACGACGCCGACCCCGGCCGGGTCGAGGTCGTCCACCCCGGCGTCGACCTCGCGGTCTTCCGGCCGCGCTCGGGCGTGCGCTCCGGGCTCGGCCTGAGCGACGACGCGATCGTGCTGCTCTTCGCCGGGCGGATCCAGCCCCTCAAGGCACCCGACGTCCTCGTGCGCGCCGTCGCCCTGCTGCTCGAGCGGCGGCCGGAGCTGCGGTCGCGGCTCGTCGTGCCGATCGTCGGCGGGCCCTCCGGCAGCGGTCTCGACCGGCCTTCCGCGCTGGCGGCCCTCGCCGGCGAGCTGGGCGTTGCCGACGTCGTGCGGTTCGTCCCGCCGGTCGAGCAGGGCGAGCTGGCCCGCTGGTACGCCGCGGCGACCGTGGTCGCCGTACCGTCCTACAACGAGTCGTTCGGTCTCGTCGCGGCCGAGGCCCAGGCGTGCGGCACGCCCGTGGTCGCCGCGGCCGTCGGAGGACTGACCACGGTCGTCCGCGACGGCCACAGCGGCCTGCTGATCGACACCCACGACCCGGCCGACTGGGCGCACGCGCTGCGCCGCGTCGTCACCGACGACGACCTGCGCGCGAGGCTGGCAGCCGGTGCGCTGGTGCAGGCCGAGCAGTTCTCGTGGGAGGCCACCGCGGACGCCACGGCGGCCGTCTACCAACGGGCGAGGGTCCGCATGCGATCCTCGGTGAGATGAGCACCGAGCCGGCCACCACCGTCCGCGCCTACCTGGGCGCCAACGACATCGAGTTCGACGAGGCGACCGAGGGCGTCTTCTCGTTCGCACTCCCCGGCGAGAAGAAGCTGCAGACCGCCGTCCGCCTCGACGTCGGCTCGCACGCCCTGTCGGTGCACGCCTTCGTCTGCCGCTCGCCCGACGAGAACCACGAGGAGGTCTACCGCTGGCTGCTCCAGCGCAACCTCAAGCTGTACGCCGTCGCGTTCGCCCTCGACCGGCTCGGCGACATCTACCTGGACGCTCGGCTGCCGCTGAGCAGCATCAACGACGAGGAGCTCGACCGCCTGCTCGGCTCGGTCCTGTCGGTCGCCGACGAGTCCTTCAACACGATCCTCGAGCTGGGCTTCGCCTCCTCGATCCGCAAGGAGTGGGAGTGGCGCAAGCTGCGCGGCGAGCCGACCCACAACCTCGAGGCGTTCCGGGGGTGGCTGGAGTCCGAGGACTCCTACACCCCGGCGCCGGGCGAGCAGAACTGATCCTCAGCCACTCGAGGTCCGGCTGAGCTCAGCCCGCCGCGACTTCCTCGACGTACGCCGCGCCACCCAGACACCGACGAGCGCGAGCAGCCCGCCCGGGTAGGCCAGCGCCGGGGGGACCTCGTCGAGCAGCACCAGGCTCATCACCACGGTGATCGGCGGGACCAGGTAGGTCGTGACGCCGAGGCTCGAGGCGCTCATGTGCTGCAGTGCGTAGCCGTAGGTCGTGAAGGCGATCGCCGTGGGGAAGATCCCGAGGTAGACCAGCCACCACGCCGAGGAGGCCGGCGCCCGACCCAGCTCGGAGACGAGGGAGCCGGCGAACGGCAGGCACGCCACGGCCCCCACGGTGCAGGCCAGCCAGGTGACGTGCAGCGCCGACATGGTGGCGACGAGGGGCTTCTGCACGATCAGGCTCACCGCGTACACCGCAGCGGCCAGCACGCACAGCCCGACCCCGAGCAGGTCGCGGTCACCGTCGGGCGAGCTCGACAGCGCGATCAGGGCGACGCCCGAGAAGGCCAGCACGAGGCCGACGACGAGCTGGAGGGTGAAGCGCTCGGAGAGGAAGATGGCGGCGAGCACGGCGATCAGCACAGGTGAGACCTGGATCAGCATCGCGGCCGTGCCGGCGTCGACGCGCTGCTCACCCTCGTTGAGGGCGACCATGTACACGCCGTACCAGAGCACGCCAATGACCACGATGGAGCGCCACTGCCGAGCGCTGGGGCGGGGCAGGCCTCGGGGGAGGGCGAACGCCGCGAGTGCCACGGCGCCGACGAGCAACCGGCCGAGCGAGAGCGGACCTGCCGAGAAGTCCTCGCCGAGGTGGCGGATCGCGACGAAGGCCGAGGCCCACAGGAGCAGGGTCGTGCCCACGGCGGCCAGCGGCAGCCAGGCCGGCGGGCCGTCGATCGGGGTCGCGACCGGCGGGCCCGTCGTCGGCGTACTGGTCATGAGCAAAGACTACGGACGCTCATGTGCGGCTGTCGCGCGGGTTTCGGACGTCGGGGCGCGAGATCCTGCCGGA
>NZ_JAPYPS010000029.1:0-26317 GCF_029937575.1 Nocardioides sp. | reverse complement strand
CTAGAGATCCAGCTTGTACCCGAGCCCGCGCACGGTCACGAGGTACTTCGGCTCGCCCGGGTCCGGCTCGAGCTTGGCGCGCAGCCGCTTGACGTGGACGTCGAGGGTCTTGGTGTCGCCGACGTAGTCGGAGCCCCAGACCCGGTCGATCAGCTGGCCGCGGGTCAGCACCCGGCCCGGGTTGCGCAGGAACATCTCGAGCAGCTCGAACTCCTTGAGCGGGAGCCGCTGCTCGTGACCGTCGACGGTCACGACGTGGCGCTCGACGTCCATCCGGACCGGGCCGGCCTCGAGGGTGTCGGGCAGCAGGTCGGGGTCCTGGCCGCGACGCAGGACGGCGCGGATCCTGGCGACGAGCTCGCGCGGTGAGTAGGGCTTGGTGACGTAGTCGTCGGCGCCGAGCTCGAGGCCGACCACCTTGTCCACCTCGTCGTCCTTGGCGCTGACCATGATCACCGGCACGTTGGACGTCTGTCGGATCGTGCGGCAGACCTCGGTGCCGGGGATCCCCGGGAGCATCAGGTCCAGGAGCACGATGTCGGCTCCGTTGCGATCGAACTCGGTCAGGGCCGTGTTGCCGTCGGCCGCGATCGCGACCTCGAAGCCCTCCTTGCGCAGCATGTAGGCCAAGGCCTCGCTGTAGCTCTCTTCGTCCTCGACGACGAGTACCCGCGTCACGGTGTTTCCTCCTGGTAATCCGCAGACACGGTGTGTGTCTCGCTCGATGGAAGTGAAGTCTCGGCGGGCGGCTCCTGGCCCGGGTCCGGCGTGGCGGCGGCGCGGCTGCCGGAGCGGGGGAGCGTGAGGGTGAAGGTGGAGCCCTGGCCCTCGACCGACCACACGCGTACGTCGCCACCGTGCGTCGCCGCGACGTGCTTGACGATCGACAGGCCCAGGCCGGTGCCGCCGGTGGAGCGGTGGCGCGCCGGGTCGACGCGGTAGAACCGCTCGAAGATCCGGTCGATCTCGACCGAGGGGATGCCGATGCCCTGGTCGACGACGCTGATCTCGACGAATCCCTCGACGCCCTTGGTGGTCACCAGGACGGTCGAGTCGGAGTCGGAGTAGTGCACGGCGTTGGCGACCAGGTTGGCCACCGCGGTGGTGATCTGCTCCTCGTTGCCGAGCAGCTTGAGGTCGGTCTCGCCGCCCGAGACGACCGAGATTCCCTTGGCGGCCGCGTCGATCGCGCTGGTGTCGACGGCGAGGGAGATGACGTGGTCGAGCGGGATCGGCAGCGGTGACTCGATGGGCTCGTCGCCCTGGAGCCGGGAGAGCTCGATGACCTGCTGCACGAGGCGGGTCAGCCGGTCGCTCTCGGTGAGCATCCGGTCGGAGAAGCGCGCCACCGCCTCGGGGTCGTCGGCAGCGTCACGCACGGCGTCGGCCAGGAGCCGGATCGCCCCGACGGGCGTCTTGAGCTCGTGGCTGACGTTGGCGACGAAGTCGCGCCGTACGTGCTCGACGCGCCGCTCGCGGGTGCGGTCCTCGACCAGGGCGAGCACCAGGCGGGAGCCCAGCGGCGCCACACGCACGGTGACGTGGCGCGAGGGCGCGTTCTTGCGGGGCATCACGAGCTCGGTCTCGCGGATCTGGCCGTCGCGGCGCACCTCGGAGACCAGGGAGGCGAGCTCGTCGGAGACCAGCGACGTGCCGCGCACCAGCGCCATGGCGTAGGCGGGCGCGGAGGCCTTGAGGACGACGTCGGAGTCGTCGACGATCACCGCGCTGCTGCGCAGGACCGAGAGCACGGCAGCCACCGAGGCGGGTACGACGGGCTCCTCGACCTGCGGCTGCCAGTGCTGCTGGCGGTCGCTGAGGTGCCAGGCGAGGACAGCCCCTCCGGCGACCACGGCCCCGAGGAGCGCGGCCACAAACGCCTGCATCGTCGGATCCACCCCCGGATCGTACGATGCTCGTCACCCTGAGTTCGCCCACGCGCCTGTGACCATGGCCTGTTCACTCTGCGTTCACGCTTTCGCGGCTCACGATCTTCTCGTCCCCTTAGAGTCGGGGCATGCGCGAACAGTTTCATGAGCAGCTCGACCGGATCTTCGTCGACCTGGCAGGCATCTGCCGGTTGGTGGAGGCCGCCGTCGGCCAAGCCACCGAGGCCCTGATGACCGGCGACGCCGGCGTCGCCGAGCGCGTCATCAGCGCCGACGTCCACATCGACCTGGCCCGCGAGGCCGTCGAGGAGGCCGCCTTCGACCTGCTGTCGCTGCAGCAGCCCGTCGCCGGCGACCTCCGCACCGTGGTCGCCGCCCTGCGGATGGTCACCGAGCTGGAGCGGATGGGCGACCTCTCGGTCCACGTCGCCAAGATCGCGCGCCTGCGGGTGCCGGACGTCGCGGTCCCCGAGGAGATCCGTCCGACCGTCAGCCGGATGGCCCACGTCGCCGAGGACATGGTCAGCCGGGTCGCCAAGATCATCTTGAACCGCGACCTCGAGGACGCCTCCACCTTGCGTGAGGACGACGACGAGATGGACCAGCTGCGCCGGACCAACTTCACCGAGCTGCTCTCCGACGACTGGAACCACGGCGTCGAGGCCGCCGTCGACATCGCGCTGCTCGGCCGCTACTACGAGCGGATCGCCGACCACGCCGTCTCGGTCGCCAACCGCGTCGTCTTCGTGGTCACCGGCGAGAACCCAGCCAGCGTGGGGGCATAGGCGCTGCGGCGCTCGCCGGTCGGCTCATCGCGTTTCGACCCGCTCCGTCGTGCCCGCGGTCGCTGCTCGACGACCGATGCCGCTGCCTGCTCTCGTGCCTCGAGCGGTCAGCGACCCTGGTTGGCCACCGCCGCTGCGGCCGTGGCCGCAGCCTCGGGGTCGAGGTAGATGCCGCCCGGGGTGATCGGGCCGAGGTCGTCGTCCAGCTCGTAGACCAGGGGCATCCCGGTCGGGATGTTGAGCCCGGCGATGTCCTCGTCGCTGATGCCGTCGAGGTGCTTGACGATCGCACGCAGGCTGTTGCCGTGGGCCGCGACGAGCACAGTGTGCCCGGCCTTCAGGTCGGCCACGACGTCGCTCTCCCAGTAGGGCAGCAGCCGCTCGATGACGTCCTTGAGGCACTCCGAGCGCGGCATCGCGTCCCCGAGGTCGGCGTACTGCGGCTGGCCGACCTGGGAGTAGGGGTCGTCGTCGGCCAGGGGCGGCGGCGGGATGTCGAAGGAACGGCGCCAGAGCATGAACTGCTCCTCGCCGTACTCGTCACGCACCTGGGCCTTGTCCTTGCCCTGCAGGGCGCCGTAGTGGCGCTCGTTGAGGTGCCAGGAGCGGCGCACCGGGATCCAGTGCCGGTCGGCGGCGTCGAGGGCGAGCGCGGCCGTGGTGATGGCGCGGCGCTGCAAGGACGTGTGCACGATATCGGGGGCGAGGCCCGCAGCCTTGATCTGCTCGCCGCCCCGGACGGCCTCGGCGCGGCCCTGGTCGGTGAGGTCGACGTCGACCCAGCCGGTGAAGAGGTTCTTGGCGTTCCACTCGCTCTGCCCGTGGCGGAGCAGGATGAGGGTGTGACTCACTCCTCCTCACCACCGTGGTGCGGGACGGGCTCGATCGGGGTGCAGGAGTAGGGGTCGGTCGCCTCGGACTCGCTGTGGTCGTCCTCGGACTCCTCGGCCCCGTCGACGATCTCCTCCTCGACCTCGGCCTCGGTCGGCTCCTCGGCGCCTTCGGTCTCGGCGGTGTCCTCGAGGGCGCCGGCGTCGGGAGCGGTGGGCAGGTCCATCGCGGGGAACTTGGCCGGGTCGTACTCGTAGCAGGGGCGCACGACGGGCACGGTGACGGTGGTCGTCTGACCGCTGTCGAAGCTGAGGTTGACGCTGACGAAGTCGCCCAGGGCGATGATCCCGGTGACGGGGATGCCACCGTCCTCGAAGAGGTTCTGGAACCCGGCGCGTCCCAGGGACACGGCCTCGAAGTCTCCGGCCGCCGCGACCTCGCCGCCGAGCCCGGTCAGGGCCGCCGGCTCGTCGTAGTCGTTGTTAGACAGCGATGCGGCGAAGACCCCGGTGTCGGGCGCGCCGGAGATGATCACGGCGCCGAGGACGTCGACCTCGCCCTCGCGGTCGTTGATGCCGGAGCTGATCGTGTTGACCCGGTCGGTGGCGTATTCGAAGCCGCAGGACGACAGGGCGCTGGTCAGCAGAAGTGCGCCGGCAGCGATCGCGGTGGAGCGTCGGGAGAGCCCGTGGAGCATGTGTCTGTGCCTTCGCAGGTCGAGGAGCGGCAGCTCCGGGTCTGGAACGGGACCCAGCCTAGTGGACCCGCGACGACGTCACTGCCGCAGCCCGACCGTCGATCCGATCACGACCAGCGCCGCCACCACCGCGCCGGTGTAGGTCGTGGACACGACGAGCAGCCGCGTGGCGCCGAGGCGTCGCCCGAGGACGAGGGGGAGGTAGGTCCACCCGTCCTGGTCGTCCTCGACGAGACCCCAGATCGCGCGCAGGAAGTGGACACCGACGCCGAGCAGGGCGGCCGCGACGACCATCGCCACCTGGGGCGGGTCGCCCTCCGCGCTGCCGCCGAACCCGCCGTACGACAGGTAGCAGGGGTACAGGGCGAACGACGCCGCCCACGGCACTGGCGAGAGCCGCCCGCGGCGCAGGGCGACGTTGCCGAGGATGCCGATGACCAGCGAGCCGAGGTAGAGGACCCCTGCGGTGACCCCGGTCGAGATCGACAGCGGGATCACGAGCAGCAGGGCCACGACCAGGGCATACCAGGCGGTGCCGGCGTCCAGTCGTCCGTCGGCGATCGGCTTGTTCGGGGTCCGGTGGCCGGCGTCTCGGTCGCGGTCGACGAGGTCGTTGTGCCAGCCGAGGATCGCCTGGCCCACCAGGACGGTCAGCAGCACGATCCCGGCCTCGCGCGCCGGTCGTCCCGCGACCAGGGCCGCGGCCGCGATCACCAGTGCCGTCACCACCCCCTGGCGGGGATGGGCGGCGACGAGCAGCGTCACGGGTGTGGAGTCGAGCAGGCGCCGTCGCCAGGGCCGTCGGCCGGTCCCGTCGACGTCTCCGCCCGGGTCTGCCTCCTCGGGCCGATCCGCCTGCGTCAGCGTGCTCAGTGCCGCGCCCTCCGGCTGCGGGGAGTCGGGGGTGTCGGGGGCGTCGGCGGCGGGGCGTCGACGCTTCCAGAGGTGCACTTTCGCCATGCGGGCCAGTATCACCTCACCGGGTGAGCTGTGGCGCACCTCACCCCTCCAACGGAGCGTCGCGCGGGCCTCCCGGCGGCCCGCGACACCCCCTCGCACCACATCTTTTTCTGTCTGTCAAGCCTCGATTGGGCCTCTGACCTGCGGAAACGCCAACTGCACATCCCCCGGGGCGTGCTAAGATGGTGGCCTAGGAAAGGGTCCATCACACATGACTTTCACCGTCGGCGAAACGGTTGTTTATCCCAATCACGGGGCCGCGATCATCGAGGACATCGAGATCCGCACGATCAAGGGAGAAGATCGGGAGTACCTCGTCCTGCGGATCGTCGCACAGCAGGACCTGGTCGTCCGGGTCCCCGCGTGCAACCTCGATCTCGTGGGCGTCCGAGACGTTGTGGACAAAGAGGGGCTCGACCGGGTCTTCGACGTCCTGCGTGCCGAGCACGTCGAGGAGCCGACCAACTGGTCGCGGCGCTACAAGGCCAACCTCGAGAAGCTGCACAGCGGAGACGTGATGAAGGTGGCCGAGGTCGTGCGCGACCTGTGGCGTCGCGAGCGGGACCGCGGGCTGTCGGCCGGCGAGAAGCGGATGCTGGCGAAGGCTCGCCAGATCCTGGTCTCCGAGCTCGCCTTGGCCGAGCACACCAACGAGGACAAGGCCGAGACCATTCTCGACGAGGTCCTCGCCTCCTGAGCCGAGCGCTCACCAGCAGCACCCGTCGTCACCGAAGGGCCCCGGCACCGCGCCGGGGCCCTTCGTCGCGCTCGGCACTACGGTGGCCCCATGCCGATGGAGTACGACGTGCCCGACGCGCTGGGCATCGTGCTCGTCGACGACCGGGGCTCGCTGCCGTTCGCCCTGATCCACGGCGAGGCCCTCGTGGCTGCCGCCGCCTGGTCCCTCGGGGAGTCCGGCATCACGCCGGTCGACCTCGGCACCCAGTGGGCGGGCCTTGTCGACTCGGGGGAACCCGTCGTCCTGCACGACGTCCTGTGCCCGATGACGCCGCCGTCCTTCCTGGCCGAGTGCCTCATCGACGCGGTGGAGCACCAGCACGTCGTCATCGGCGTGCGCCCGGTGAGCGACACCGTCAAGCAGGTCGTCGACGGCTTCGTCGGTGCCACCCTGGACCGCGACGACCTGGTCCGGGTCTGCTCGCCGATCGTGCTTCCCCCGGCGGTGGTGGCGGGACTGGACCTCGGACCGGACGACCTGGCGGATCTCGCCGCCCTGGCGGCCATGCTGCGCGACCGCTACCCCGTGCGGCTGCGCGAGGCCCCGCCGGAGGCCCGGCGGGTCGACTCCGCCGACGACGTCGCGGTCCTCGAGGCGCTGACTGCGGTCAGCGAGGGCTGAGCAGGGCCTCGGCCAGGGCGACGTCCTCCGGGTAGGTCACCTTGAGGTTCCTCGCGCTGCCGGGCACAGCCGCGATCGACACCTCGCCCGAGACGCCCGGCCCGGTCGGGTCGCCGTACGCCTCCAGGCAGGACGCGGTGTCGGTGCCGGAGAAGCCGTCCCGCGCGGCGCGCGTGTAGGCGCTCAGCAACGCGGTGGCCTCGAACGCCTGTGGGGTCTGTACCCCGGCCGCCCCGGTCACGGCGCCGGCCGGCCCGAGGAGCCCGGCGACGGGGGTGACCGGGATCGCGCCGCCGTGCCGCCGAGCGGCCGCGAGCACGGCGTCGTACAGGCCGACCGGCGCGAGCGGTCGAGCCGCGTCGTGGATCGCCACGACGTCGACCTCTCCCGACTCGATGTCCGGCGCGAGCACCTGCAACGCCGCCCACTCCGAGGCGTGCCGATCGGCGCCCCCGACGACCAGCACGACCTCCCGGTCGCCGAGCAGGGGCTCCAGAACCGTGCTGACGTCGCTCTCGTCGCCGGAGCGCACCACGAGGACGACCCTGCTGACCTCCGCCACGGCGAGGGCCACCCGCACGGAGCGAGCCACGACGCTCTCGCCGGCCAGCGGGAGCAGCACCTTGTTGACCCCGGCGCCGACGCGGGTGCCGGATCCGGCGGCGAGCACGACGAGAGCAGCGGTCACCTGCCGATCATCTCAGCCCGGGCCCGCGAGATTTCGTTTTCACAGCCGTAACACAGTGAAACGTCGATGTGCGCCGCCCTTCTCTACCTTTCCACCCATGGTCCGGCGCCCCTCGTCCCCCGACGAGTGGCAAGCCGTGTGCAAGATGGCCGAGCTCGAGGTCGAGCGCGGGGTCACCGCCCTGGTCCACGGGCAGGCGCTGGCGATCTTCCGAGGACAGGCCGACGCGGTCTACGCCCTGGGCAACCACGACCCGTTCGCGAAGGCGTCGCGGATCGCGCGAGGCATCGTCGGGGTGCGCGCCGGGGTGCCGTTCGTGGCCTCGCCCGCCCACAAGCACGCCTTCGACCTGCGCACGGGTCGGTGTCTTGACGACCCGCACGTCTCGATCCCGGCCTACGACGTCAAGGTCGTCGAGGGCGTCGTGTACGTCGGGCAGCGCAAGGTCGTCGCGGCCTGACGCCTTGCCGGGCTCAGTCCCGCCGTACGACGACCAGGGCCGTCGCGATCGCCGCGACGCCCTCGCCCCGGCCGGTGAGCCCGAGGCCGTCGGTGGTCGTGGCGCTCACGCTCACCGGCGCCCCGACCGCGGCAGACAGGGCGGCCTCGGCCTCCGCGCGGCGCGGTCCCAGGCGGGGACGGTTGCCGATCACCTGCACGGCGACGTTGCCGATCGAGAAGCCGGCCTCGCGGACCCGGCGCGCGCTCTCGGCGAGCAGGGTGCTGCCCGAGGCGCCGGCCCACTCCGGCTCGGAGGTGCCGAAGTGCGAGCCCAGGTCCCCGATCCCGGCCGCGGCGAAGAGGGCGTCGCACGCCGCGTGCGCCGCCACGTCGGCATCCGAGTGACCCTCGAGCCCGAACGGCTCGTCAGGCCAGGACAGGCCGGCCAGGTGGAGCGGGACCCCGGCGACCAGGCGGTGCACGTCGGTGCCGATGCCGGTGCGCGGCAGCATTGGTTCGCCGACCGTAATATCTGAGGGGGCCATCCGGGCATCATGCCCGAGCAACAATGGCCGCATGAAGAAGTCTGCTCCGTGGTGGTCCGCGATCGGTGTCGCGGCCGGCCTCGCCGGCCTCGCCACGGGCTACCTCGTCTCGGCCGTGATGAACCTCCGGCTGACCCCGGTCAGCGCGGTCGCCGAGCTGGTCGTCCAGCTGGCTCCGGACGCCGCAGCCAACAACCGCGACCTCGGCGCGGCCGACAAGCCGCTCCTCGTCGCCGGCATCTACCTGATCCTCCTCCTGTCCTTCGCCCTGATCGGCCGGCTCGCGCGCGGTGCGTGGTGGCGCCCGGTGGTGGGCTTCGGCGTGATCGCCCTGATCGGGGTCGTCGCGACGATGAGCGCCAACGGTGCGAAGGTGACCGACGTGACGCCGGTCGCGGTCGGCTTCGCGGTGATGATCGTGGCGCTGTCCCTCCTGGCGGAGCGGCTCAGGAGCCTCGAGGCGATCACCGACCAGCAGCGCTTCTCCCAGCCCTACGTCCGCAGCCGCCGGAGCTTCCTCACCATGGCCGCCGCGGTCGTCGGTGTGGCCGCGGTGGCCGGCATCGCCGGCAACATCCGTGGCGGCTCGCGACGTGCCGTCGAGGAGGCGCGCCGCAACCTCGCCGCGACCGACGCCACGAAGGCGAGTCCGCTGCGCTTGGCCGTGACCGCTCCGCAGGTGCCGGCCGACGTGGCCGTGGGCGTCGACGGGGTAGCCCCGTGGATGACGCCGGCCAACGACTTCTACCTGATCGACACGGCCTTCTCGAAGCCGATGATCACCCCGCAGGAGTGGACGCTGCGGATCCACGGCATGGTCGACCAGGAGGTCACCCTGACCTACGACGACCTCGTCCAGCGCGAGCTGCTGGAGGACTGGGTCACGCTCAACTGCGTGTCCAACCCGATCGGCGGCGAGCTGGTCGGCAACGCCTGGTGGAGCGGTGTCGCGCTGGCCCCGATCCTCGAGGAGGCAGGCATCCAGGAGGGAGCCGACGCCATCCTGCAGACCTCCGACGACGGGTGGAACTGCGCCACGCCCGTCGAGACGGTGATGGACGGCCGCAACGCGATGCTCGCGCTCTACATGAACGGTGAGCCGCTCCCGGTCGAGCACGGCTTCCCCGTGCGCGCCATCGTCCCGGGCCTCTACGGCTACGTCTCGGCGACGAAGTGGGTCGTCGACATGGAGCTGACCCGCTTCGACGCCGTCGACGCGTTCTGGACGCAGCGAGGCTGGGGTGAGCTCGGTCCGGTCAAGATGGCCTCGCGCATCGACGTCCCGCGCGACGGCGCATCCGTCGAGTCCGGGGACGTCGTCGTCGCCGGCTCCGCCTGGCACCAGCACACCGGCATCAAGGGCGTCGAGATCGCCGTCGACGGCGGCGCCTGGCAGCCCACCGAGCTGGCCGGCGAGGTCACCGACGACTCCTGGACGCAGTGGCGCACCTCGGTCTCCCTGGACCGGGGCAGCCACCGGGTCCGCGTGCGGGCGATCAACAAGGACGGCGAGGTGCAGACCGGCGCCTACGCCGACGTCCTGCCCGACGGCGCGACCGGGTGGCACGAGATCTACGTCGACGTCGTCTGAGCCCACGGCCCACGGCGGACGCAGGCGGGGCAGCCTCGATGAGAGGCTTCGCTACGCGGTCGTCGTGGGTCGCCCGGCATCGGCGCGTTCATGATTCTCCGGCCAACGCCTCAGAGCGATCAGCCCGACCATGCCGAGTTGCGGACGTGGCCGAGCTGGGGCGCTTGGCGAGACGCTCCTCCTCCTCCCCGCGGCATCGGGTCGTGTGCCTCACCACGGTGCATGGACCGGTCTCAGGCACACGACCCTGGCGGGCTGGCGCAGCCGGGGTGGCGCCCGAGCCGGATCGGGGCGAGTCGTGTGCCCCAGCCCGGTGCATGGACCGGGCTCAGGCACACGACCCTGCCGTAGGCGGTCGACGCGACCGCGGCGGTCGACGTCGTCCCGCCGACGGGCCGAGCCCGTTCCCAGGCGACGACCCTGCCGCCCTGGGGCTGCGTGCTGCCGACGGCCACGTCGCAGCGGCGGCGTGGCACGATCCGCTCGTGGCCACCGACGACCAGGACCTCTCGCGCGACTTCGCCGACCGCGACGGCGTGGCCCTCGTCGTCGGCGGCAACGGTGGCCTGGGCGCACCGATCGCCTCGCTGCTGGCGGCCCGCGGGGCCCGGGTGGCGGTGACCTACCGCCGTACGCCGCCGACGCAGGCGCGTGCCTCCTACCGGCTGGACCTCGACGACCTCGGCTCGGTGCCCGGAGTCGTGGCGGCGGTCGCCGCCGAGGGCGGGGGAGTGCACACGCTCGTCCACGCCGCCGGGCCGCACGTGCCGATGGTCCACCTGTCGCGGGTGGACCCGGTCGCGATGGCGGCCCAGCTGGCCGCGGACGCGGCTGCGTTCTTCGCCGTCGCCCACGCCGCCCTGCCCCACCTGCGCGAGGCCGCCGGATCGATCGTGGCCGTCACGACCGCTGCCACCGCCCGCTACCCGGTGCGCGACGGACTCTCGTCCGCGCCCAAGGCGGCGGTCGAGGCGATGATCCGCGCGCTCGCTGCCGAGGAGGGCCGCTTCGGGGTCCGCGTCAACGCTGTAGGGCCGGGGATGCTCGCCGATGGGATGGCCGAGCGGCTGATGGCCTCCGGCGACCTGTCGGACGGCGACCTCGAGATCACCCGCGCCAACATCCCGCTGCGCCGCTTCGGCTCGGCCGGCGACGTCGCGGAGGCGGTCTGCTTCCTCGCCAGCGACCGCGCCGGGTTCGTCAGCGGCCAGAAGCTGGACGTGGACGGCGGCTACGGGGTCTAGCAGCGGTAAGAGCTCACCAGTTGCCGTGCTTGGACGCCGGCAACGGGTGCGCGGAGTCGTGGATCACGTAGACGACGCCGCCCGAGCCGTTGAGCCAGGCGCGCTCGAGCTGCCCGCGGTCGTAGGTACGTCGTACGGCGGAGCTGGTGCGCCCGGCCGGGTCGTTGACGACCACGTCGCCGTCCTCGGTGAACCCGGAGATCACCAGCAGGTGGCCCGCCGTACCGCCGATGGGGGCGCCGGTCAGCTGGCCGTCGCCGAACGAGATCGAGGCGACCAGGGGGATCCCGGCCTTGATGAACTGCTCGGCCTCGCGCAGCGACCGCAGCCGGGTGACGAAGCCGTGGCCGACCCGGGGGGCGGCGTAGGCGGTGTTGAACGGCCAGTTGCCCGCGCCGTCGTAGTCGTAGTCGAACGTCATCCGAGCCGCGTAGTCGACCCACGGGTCGGTGTGCCCGTCGGGCACCCACGAGTAGGCCTGGGGGCCGGGCAGGGAGTCGTAGTAGCCCAGGACCATCGAGGTCGACGTGGGTGAGCACCAGGCCTGGCCGCCGCCGTTCCACTGGGGGTAGTCGCCCTCGTGGATCATCTGGGAGTAGCGCGGGACGTCGAGGACGATCCCGCGTCCCGGTCCGGGCCTGGACGTGGCGGGTGCGGTGTCCGGCAGGCGGGAGACGACGGCTCCGATCGTGTCGATGCCGGGGTTGCGGTTGGTTCCGGCCTTGCGCGCGAGCGTCACCCGCAGCTGGTACGACGTCATCCCGGCGGGGGCGCGCCAGGTGTCGACGTTGACGGCGGCCAGGTCGTCGGCCTGGCCGGCCTTGGTGGTGCGCTTCAGGAACTTGTCGCTCTTGGCCCAGCGCGCCATCAGGTCCCAGCTCGAGCGTCGGCCCTCGGCGTTGCGCCCGCGCACCCGGATCTCGACGAAGCTGTTGCCCGGTGTCACCGCCGACCACGACGCGATCAGCTCGGTGAAGGAGAAGCCCGGCTCGACCCAGGGTGAGTTCCACGTCGACTGCTCGTAGCGGGTGCCGCCGAGCTTGCGGGTGGCCGTGGGGGTGTCGATGCGCAGCCGTCCGCGCGCGACGCGGGTGCCCTTGCCGGAGCCGGTGCGCAGCTCGGCGCCCGAGTCGAGCTGGTGGTAGTGGATCTGCTGGGTGTCGGCCCGCTTCGCGCTGACCACACCGGGCGCTGCCGCGGCGCTCGCGAGGTCGGCCGACGTCACCGCAGCAACGTAACAGCAGGTCAGGAGCAGGCTGAGGAGCGCTGGCCGCAGCCGGCGCGCGGGGGAAGGGCGCACCCACCGACGGTACGTCACATCCGCCCCATCTGTCCCGTGCTTGCTCACCGGCACCATCTGGTCGTGCTGCGTCGACTCGGCCCTACAGCCCGGCCGCCTCTAGACTCGGCGGGTGACTTTCCGGCTCTACGACACCGCGACGCGCGAGGTGCGCGACTTCGTCCCCCTCGAGGAGGGGAAGGCGGGGATCTACGTGTGTGGCCTGACGGTCCAGTCCGAGCCCCACGTCGGTCACGTGCGCTCGGCGGTCAACTTCGACGTGCTGCGGCGCTGGCTCGTGCACTCCGGCTACGACGTCACCCTGATCCGCAACGTCACCGACATCGACGACAAGATCCTGGCCAAGTCGGCCGAGCAGGGTCGGCCGTGGTTCAACCTGGCCTACGAGATGCACGCCAAGCTCACCGAGGCGCTGGCGAGCATCAACGTGCTGCCCCCCACCTACGAGCCCGGAGCCACCGGCCACGTGCCCGAGATGCTCGAGCTGATCGAGACACTGATCTCCCGCGGGCACGCCTACGCCGCCGAGGACGGCAGCGGTGACGTCTACTTCGACGTCCGCTCCTGGCCGTCGTACGGCGAGCTGACGCGGCAGGCGGTCGACGACATGGAGTCCGCCGGTGACGCGGACCCGAGGGGGAAGCGGGACCCCCGCGACTTCGCGCTGTGGAAGGGCCACAAGAAGGAGACCGAGCCGGAGTCGGCCGCGTGGCCCAGCCCCTACGGTCCCGGGCGTCCCGGCTGGCACATCGAGTGCTCGGCGATGGCGCGCAAGTACCTCGGAGCGGCCTTCGACATCCACGGTGGCGGCGTCGACCTGCGCTTCCCGCACCACGAGAACGAGCAGGCGCAGTCCCGCGCGGCCGGTCAGCCGTTCGCGTCGTACTGGATGCACAACGCCTGGATCACCACCGCCGGCGAGAAGATGAGCAAGTCGCTGGGCAACTCGCTGCTCGTGCCCAAGGTCCTCGAGCGGGTGCGCGGCGTCGAGCTGCGCTTCTACATGGTGGCCGCCCACTACCGCTCGAGCGTCGAGTTCAGCTTCGAGGCGCTCGAGGAGGCCGCGGTCGGCTACCAGCGACTGGAGAACTTCTTGGAGCGAGCTGCCGGCGTCCTCGGCGAGGTCCCCGAGGTGGGCATGCCGTGCGCCGAGTTCGTGACCGCCCTCGACGACGACCTCGGCACCCCCGCCGCGGTCGCGGCGATCTTCGACGTGGCCCGCGAGGGCAACAAGCTGCTCGAGGCCGGCGACAGCCCGGCCCTGCGTGGCACCGCCGCCTCGGTGCGCTCCATGCTGGCGGTGCTGGGTCTGGACCCGGCCGATCCCGCGTGGGGGAGCGCCGGTGACGACGACGCGCTGACGAGCGTCGTCGACGCCCTCGTCGCCGGGCTGCTCGAGCAGCGCGCCGAGGCACGCGCTGCCAAGGACTATGCGCGCGCGGACGTCATCCGCGACCAGATCAAGGCCGCCGGGATCGAGGTCGAGGACACCCCGACCGGCCCGAAGTGGTCCCTCAGCAAGGAGCACTGACGTGTCCGGCAACTCGCAACGCAAGGGCTCGATCCGCAAGAGCGCCAAGAAGCCGACCGCCGGGTCCGGAGGTCGGGTCAAGCGCGGGCTCGAGGGGAAGGGGCCGACCCCCAAGGCCAAGGACCGGCCCTACCACCAGGCGCACAAGGCCGACCAGGCGGCGCGCAAGAAGGCGGCGGCGGCCAAGCCGCGCCGCAAGGGCACCGACTCCGAGTGGATCGCCGGTCGCAACTCTGTCGTCGAGGCGCTGCGCGAGGGGGTCCCGATCACCTCGGTGTACGTCGCCGAGGGTGCCGACCGCGACAGCCGGCTGCGTGAGGCGTTCAAGCTCGCCCAGGACAAGGGCCTGAGCCTGCTCGAGGTCACCAAGAACGAGCTGGACAAGATGACCTCCGGGGCGGTCCACCAGGGGCTGGCGGCGCGGATCCCGCCGTACGACTATGCCCACCCCGACGACCTGCTCGACCTGGCCAAGCAGAATGCCGAGAAGCCGCTGATCGTCGTCCTCGACTCGATCACCGACCCCCGCAACCTCGGCGCGATCGTGCGCAGCGCCTCCGGGTTCGGGGCGCACGGGGTCGTCATCCCCGAGCGACGTGCTGCCGGGATGACGGCCTCGGCGTGGAAGACCAGCGCCGGCGCGGCCGCGCGGATCCCCGTCGCCCAGACGGTCAACCTGGTGCGCCAGCTCAAGGCCTACCAGGAGGAGGGCTGCATGGTCCTCGGCCTGGCCGCCGACGGTGACCTGTCACTGACCGACGTCGTCGCCGACGCCGACCTGGCGCGGGGGCCTCTCGTCGTCGTCGTGGGAGCCGAGGGCGGGGGACTGTCCCGGCTGGTCTCGGAGACCTGCGACCACCTGGTCTCGATCCCGATGGCGAGCTCCCTGGAGTCGCTCAACGCGGGGGTGGCCGCCTCCGTGACGCTCTTCGCCCTCGCGGAGGCCCGCGCCCACTGAGCCTGAGCCGACGGCTCGGGGCGTCGTCTCCCTCGGGGTGTACCAGTTTTGCCCAGAAACTGGTGCCGTGACCCGCGTCACCTTTAGAGTCGAGCATCGTTGAACTAGTACCTGTTCTAGTTTTCGCATGCTCCCTCCGGAGGCACCGTGACCCGCCCCTGCTCCCAGCGCGCCCTGCTGACCACCTCGGTGGCCATCGTGCTCGCCCTCGTCCTCGCCGCGTGCGGGTCGAACCTCGACCCCAACGAGGTGCGGGCCGGAAGTGGCGGGACCACCGTCCAGAACGGCGTCGCGGTCGACGGTTCCGCGGCGTCCGAGGGTGACACCGGGCTCGACGACTCGGGTCTCGGCCTCGGTGACACCTCGGGTGGGGACACCTCCGGTGGCGGTGACACCGGCGGCAGCGTCGACACCGGCAGCGACACGGGTGGAGCCGACACCGGCGGCGGTGACACCGGGGGCGGCGACACCGGCGACTCCGGCGGCGGTGACACCGGCGGCGGCGACACCGGCGACTCCGGCGGCGGCTCCGGAGCGGCGGGCTCGTGCGACGGGTTCAAGAACGGTCCCGGCATCACCGACTCCACGATCACGATCGGCAACTCCTCCGACATCTCCGGACCGGTCCCCGGCCTGTTCGAGACGGCGCAGGACGCGATGAAGGCCTACGTCACCTACTACAACAAGGCCAACCCCGACGGCATCTGCGGTCGCTCGCTGGTGCTCAAGACCTACGACAGCCGCACCGACGCCGCAGCCGACCAGCAGGCGTACGCCGCGGGATGCACCGACGTCTTCGCGATGGTCGGGTCCGTCTCGGCCTTCGACCTCGGTGGGGCCAAGACCGCGCAGAGCTGCGGGCTGCCCGACCTGCGCGGCGGCTCGGTCACCTTCGAGCGCAACGCCTGCACGACGTGCTTCGGCGTCCAGGCGGTCAACACGAACTTCTTCGAGAACGCCGTGCCGGACTTCGTCAAGCAGCAGGTCGGCTCGGCCTCGGCGCAGAAGGCGGCCTACTTCTACACCAACGCGGGAGCCGCGGCGCAGAACGCCAAGGCGCAGGTCTCGGCCATGGAGAAGCGCGGCCTGAAGTTCCCGGTCGTGCAGGGCATCGACATCGCCGAGTTCAACTACTCGACGTACGTGCAGCAGATGAAGGACAACGACATCGACGTCGTCTTCTTCACCTCCGACTCCACCTACTCCGTGCGACTGCGCCAGGCGATGGCGCAGCAGGGCTACAAGCCGAAGCTCTACCTGCGCGACCCCACCGACTACAACCCGACGTTCGTCCAGCAGGGCGGCAGCGCCGTGGAGGGCACCACGGTCTTCACCAACTTCGTCCCGTTCGAGGAGGCCGCCAACAACCCCGAGATGGCGACCTACGTCGGGTCCCTCAAGCAGGTCAAGCCGAGTGCGAACCCCCTCTTCTTCGGCGTCTTCAGCTGGTCGGCGGGCCGTCTCTTCACCGACCTCGCCACCAAGCTCGGCGGCAAGCTCAGTCGCGCCTCGCTGCTCGCCGAGGTCAAGAAGGTCAACGACTGGACCGGCAACGGGATGCACGCGCCGCAGCCCGTCGGCAGCAAGGGCACCGGCGAGTGCTGGCGCTTCATCCAGCTCACCGGCGGCCAGTGGAAGCCCGTCGGCGGCACGAAGTACGCCTGCAACGGACTGTCCTCCTCCAAGTAACCGCCACCCCGACGGAAGTCCCCCGATGACCACCACCCCCTCCCGACGCCGCGCGGCAGCCGCCGCGCTGGCGACGGGCAGCGCCCTGCTGCTGGCCGCCTGTGGCTCGCAGCTGGACGCTGCCGACGTCGCCGCCGCGAACGGGAGCACCGGGGTGCTGAGCATCACCTCGGGCTCGAGCGAGACCGCGCTCGAGGCATCGGTGGGCACGGACGAGAACGCCGACGTGGCGGAGGACCTCCTCGGGCCGACGGACACCACCGGCGGGGACGGCGGCCCGGCACCGACGGACGCCGGTACGTCGGCGACCCCCGCCACGTCGGACGACGCACCCGGCGAGACCCCCGACGAGCCGGCGGCGCCGGCGACGGGCGACGCGGGCGGCGGCTCCGAGGCCGCGTCCTGCGACGGCTTCGACAACGACCAGCCGGGCGTGACGTCCTCGACGATCACCCTGGCGAACGCCTCCGACGTCTCGGGGCCGGTCCCCGGGATCTTCGAGTCCGCCCGCCAGGGCTCGCGCGCCTACGTCGCCTACTTCAACGCCACCCAGAAGCTCTGCGGCCACGACATCAAGCTCCTCGAGCTCGACAGCCGCGCGGACGCAGGTGCCGACCAGCAGGCCTACGCCCGGGCCTGTGCCGAGACCTTCGCCGCCGTCGGCTCGATGTCCGCGTTCGACTCGGGCGGCGCCAAGACGGCTCAGGAGTGCGGCCTGCCCGACGTGCGCTCCACGACGGTGAACCCGGAGCGGGTGAAGTGCTCGACCTGCTTCAGCGCTCAGTCGGTCAACCCCGGGCAGATCCCGAGGGCGATGCCGACGTACTTCCTGGACCAGTTCTCGGCGCAGACCAAGAAGGTCGCACTGCTCTACATCAACGCCGGCGCCGCCCCGGTCAACGCAGCCTCCTTCAAGAAGGGCTGGGAGTCCGTCGGGTGGTCGATCCCCTACTTCCAGGCGATCGACGTGGCGGAGTTCAACTTCGCGCCCTACGTCCAGCAGATGAAGGACCGCGGGATCGAGATCGTCTACTACCTGGGCCCCTACCAGAACACCATCAAGGTGCAGCAGGCGATGAAGCAGCAGGGGTTCACCCCGGACGTCTACCTGCAGGACTCCACGATCTACGACCAGAAGTACGTCGAGCAGGCCGGCGAGCTGGCCGAGGGCGCCTACGCCTACTCCAACGTCGGGCTGTTCACCGACTCGGGCAACAAGGAGATGGCGCTCTACCGGGCGTGGCTCGAGCAGACGAACCCGGGCGCGGACCCCAACTTCTACGGCCTCTACGCCTGGTCGGCCACCCGGCTCTTCCTGGAGCAGGCCACCCAGCTGGGCGGCGACCTCGACCGGGCCTCGATGGTCCAGGCGCTGGGCAAGGTGAAGGACTGGACCAGCAACGGTCTGCACTCACCGCAGGACGTCGGCGGCAAGACCACCGGCAAGTGCCAGAAGATCATTCGCTACACCGGCGGCACCTGGAAGCAGGTGTCGAAGGGCGACTACCTCTGCGACACCCTCGTCAACACCGGAGTCGGAGCCTGACATGGACACCTTCATCGCCTACCTGATCCCGGGCATCTTCACCGGTGCCGCCTACGCCATCGCGGCGAGCGGCCTGGTGCTGACCTACACGACCACGCGGGTCTTCAACATCGCACACGGCGCGTTCGGCATGGTGATGTCGTTCATCTTCTGGGACTTCTCCCAGAAGCAGGGCCTGCCGGTGTGGTTGTCGCTGATCCTGGTGCTGGGTCTGGTCGCGCCGTTGACCGGGCTGTTGGTGCAGCGCTTCATCGCGCGCGGCCTGGGCGAGGCGCCGGTGAGCGTCTCCCTGGTGGTGACGGTGGGCTTGTTCGTGGGGTTGATCGGTGCTGCGCAGGCGATCTGGAAACCGGAGCCGCGCTTCGTGCCGCCGTTGTTCGCCGACGAGCTGGGCAACGACAAGTCGATCACGATCGGTGAGACGGTGGTGACGGCGCAGCAGATGATCACGGTGGGTGCCTCGATCGCGGTCGCGGTCGGGCTGTACCTGCTGCTGACGCGCACCCGGATCGGGACGGCGATGCGGGCCTCGGTCGACAACCCCGAGCTGTTGAAGCTCTACGGCGGGAAGCCCGACACCGTCGCCGGGTTGTCGTGGGCGATCGGGATCTCGCTGGCCGCTCTGGGTGGGATCCTGCTGGTCCCGGCCGTGGGGCTGGACTACTACCAGCTGACGCTGCTGGTGATCAATGCGTACGCCGCGGCCATGGTCGGGCGGTTGAAGAACCTGCCGTTGACGTTCGTGGGCGCGATGGCGTTGGGCATCGCGGACTCGATGGCGTTGGGCTACATCTCCACCGACAGCGTCTTCGCAGACATCCGTCCCGTCATCCCGCCGCTGTTCCTGTTCGCTGCGCTGGTGCTGCTGCCGCAGGCGCAGCTGCGGATCGGGCAGGTCAAGGGCATCGTGTCGGCCCCGGTGCCCTCGGTGCCGCGGATGGTGGTGACGGGTGGGGTCTTCCTCGTCGTGCTGCTCGCGGTCGTCTCGCCGATGTCGGAGGCCAACCTGTTGCTGGTCGGCACCGCTGCGACGTACGCGATGGTGATGTTGTCGCTGGTGCTGCTGACCGGGTACGGCGGGCACGTGTCGCTGGCGCAGCTGACCTTCGCCGGGGTGGGGGCGCTGGCCTACGCCAAGCTCGACTCGCCCAACCTGTACGGGCTGCTCATGTCGGCGCTGATCGCGGTGGCCGTCGGCGCCCTGGTCGCGCTGCCGGTGCTGCGGCTGACCGGGCTCTACCTCGCGCTGTCGACGTTGGCGTTCGGGGTGCTGATGGACAAGGTCGTCTTCCAGAACGAGCGGGCCTTCGGGTTCGGTGGCGCCTTGGAGGCCCAGCGGTTGTCGTTCTTCGGCAACACCGTCGAGACGACCCAGGCCTACGTGATGGTGATGGGGGTCTTCTTCGTCCTGGTCGCGATCGGGATCCTGTTGCTGCGCCGCGGGGTGCTGGGCCGGTTGCTCGTGGCGATGCGCGACAGCCCGGCCGCGTGCGGGACCTTGGGTCTGGACCTGCGCTGGGCGCGGGTCGGGCTGTTCGGTCTCTCGGCCGGCGTGGCGGGCCTGGCCGGGGCGCTCTTCGCCGGACTGCGCGGCACGATCGGCGCCGCGGACTTCCAGTACTTCAACTCGTTGCCGCTGCTGCTGCTCGCGGTGGTCTTCGGGGTGACCTCGGTGACCGGTGCCACGCTGGGTGGCATCGGGCTGATGCTGCTGCCGGTGCTGTCGGGCTCGAACCCGATCGCGGGCGGCATCGTGTTCTTGATCATCGGCTTCGGTGCGGTCTTCGCCGGGCGCGACCCCAACGGACTGGCCAACCTGCTGTTCCGCCTCGGCCGCCTCCTGCAGACCAGGGTGCTGAACCGGATCGATCTCAACCTCCCCCAGCTCCCGTCGACGGCGGCGTTCACCCGCACCAAGACACCCACCAGGGAGGTCTCCGGCGGCGAGCTCTTCGACGACGGCTACGGCGAGCCGACACCGGTCGCCGTGGGAGCCGGCAGTGTGCCAGGAACCGATCGCACGAAGGAGGGCCAGTGATGTCGCTGCTCGAGGTCGACGACGTGGTCGTCCAGTTCGGTGGGGTGACGGCGGTCAACCACGCGACGTTCGAGGCCGAGGCGGGCCGGGTCACCGGCCTGATCGGGCCCAACGGCGCGGGCAAGACGACGTGCTTCAACGTGATCAGCGGCCTGCAGCGCCCGACCAAGGGCAAGGTCCGCTTCAACGGCAGGACCGTGACCTCGGTGCCGGTGCACCGTCGTTCCAAGCGGGGGATGGGGCGCACGTTCCAACGCCTCGAGGCGTTCGGCTCCCTGACGGTGCGCGAGAACGTCCGGGTCGCGCTCGACATCCACCGCGGCCTGGTCGGGGTGCTGAAGCCCGCGAAGTCCGACATCGACGGGCTGCTGGAGCGCGTCGGGATCCGGGCCTACGCCGACGAGCGGGCCGACTCGATCCCGACCGGCACCGCCCGGCTGCTCGAGCTGGCTCGCTGCCTGGCCGGTGACCCCCGGCTGCTCCTGCTCGACGAACCGTCCTCGGGCCTGGACGAGACCGAGACCGACGCATTCGGCGACCTGCTGCGCGACCTCGCCGCCGAGGGCCGCGGCATCCTCATGGTCGAGCACGACATGGACCTCGTGATGGGCGTGTGCGACACGATCCGGGTCCTCGACTTCGGTGAGGTGATCGCGGTGGGCGAGCCGGCCGCCATCCGCGCCGACAAGCGGGTCCAGCAGGCCTACCTCGGCTACTCCGACGACGAGCCCGAGCACGCCGCCGGTGAGCCTGGCGGGTCGGACACCGAGCAGACCCTGGTGATCCCCGCCGTCCCGGTGAGCGAAGGAGCCACGTCATGAGCGTCCCGATCCTCGAGCTGGTCGACGTCACCGCCGCCTACGGGCGGATTGAGGTGCTGCGTGGGGTGAACCTGTCGATCCCCCGGGGTGCCGTGATGGCGCTGCTCGGCCCCAACGGTGCCGGGAAGTCGACGCTGGTCAAGGTGATCAGCGGGCAGAAGGAGTCCACCGGCGGCGACGTCCACCTCGGCGGGGTCAACGTCCGCGGTGCGGGCCCCGAGGAGCTCGCCCGCCTCGGCCTGTGCACCGTGCCCGAAGGGCGCTCGGTCTTCCCCAACCTCACCGTCGAGGAGAACCTCGCCCTGATGTCGTACGCCGGGGTCTCGGCCGAGGCGGTCCTCGAGACGGCCTACGCCTACTTCCCGCGCCTGGCCGAGCGGCGCAAGCAGTACGCCGGCACCATGTCGGGCGGCGAGCAGCAGATGCTCGCGATGTCGCGGGCGCTCGCCTCCGACCCGGCGCTGCTCCTGCTCGACGAGCTGTCGATGGGTCTGGCGCCCCTGATCGTCGACGAGCTCTACGACACCGTCCAGCAGATCGCCGAGTCCGGCGTCTCGATCCTGTGCATCGAGCAGTTCGCCCGCACCGCGCTGCGCGTCTCCGACTACGCAGCCGTCATGTCGGGCGGTCGTGTCGTCGCGACCGGTGAGCCCGACGAAGTCCTCGAAACCATGTCCGACGTCATCCTCGGAGGAGCAGCATGAGCACCATGACCACCAGGACCACCAGGTCCAGGTTCACGAGGATCTCGTTGCCGTTGGCGGCCGCCGCCGTCCTCGCCGCCGTCCTCCCGCTCGGGGCGGGCCCGAGCCAGGCTGCCCAGCCCGCCGGCGCGGTGCCCGTCGCGCAGACGGCCTCCCAGGCGGTCTCCCAGAAGGCAGAGCCGGGCTTCGCCGGGTACGCCTCGACGGCCAAGGGCGCCCCGGTCAAGATCGAGATCTACGAGCCCACGATCCCGTTGCCCGCGACGCCGCAGGCCGAGCTGTCGCTGGGGTACTCCGCGATCGTGGCCGACTCGACCAGCGGCCGCGCGCGAGCGTCGTACCTCTGGCCCGGTGACCCGATCGGTGAGGGCTTCAAGACGATCCTGGAGAACCTCGGTCTTCCGCCCGAGCTGGTCGGACCGCTCTCCGAGCAGGGCTACCCGGTGCAGGTCAACGCGGTCTTCCCCGGCGGCCCGGAGTCCGCCGTCGACGAGCCGTTGCCAGGGATGGTGCAGCGCGCCGAGGCCGGCGAGGACAAGGTCGTGGCCAGCAACGGGTTCTCCACCGACGGCAAGGTCAAGGACGAAGACGACAACGGCAACGGCAACGGTGACGGAGACGACTCCCCGATCCCCGGACTGCCGATCCCGGACCTGCCGGGACTTCCCGACCTGCCGGGGCTCCCGCTCTCCCAGCTGGGCTCGGGCCTGGCCTCGGGACTCGACAGCGTGCTGGGCTCGGGCACCTCGAAGAAGTCCAGCGGGCCGGCGAAGCGAGGCTCCCAGCGCACCGCCGCGGCGCCCGAGCCGTCCTCGCCGCTGCCGCCCGAGCTGGCGCTGCTTCTCGACGTCGGCGGGTTCTCCTCGATCAGCAAGTCCAGCGCCGGCGACATCGCGTCGTCGCAGTCGCGCGCCAACGTGGGCAACATCAGCCTGCTCGGCGGTCTGGTGACCATCGAGGGCATCAAGACCCTGGCCCAGACCTCCAGCGACGGCAAGAAGGGGACCGCGACCGGAGAGTCGACCTACGGCGACCTCGTCGCGTTCGGGCAGCGGTTCCGCTTCGGGGCCGACGGCTACGAAGCGGTCGGCCAGAAGGGGAGCATCCCGGGTCTGCCCGACGACGCAGCCAAGGCGCTGGAGATGATCGGGCTGAAGATCTCGGTCCCCAAGCCGCAGCTCACCACGACCGACGACGCGGCCGAGGCCGTCGTCCATGGCCTGGTCATCGACTTCGACCTCACCGCGTTGAAGACTCAGCTCTCCCCGGTCTTCGACCTGCTCAACACCCTGGCCGGTCAGATCCCCGACGAGGCGGGCCCGCTCAAGGACCTCCTGGGCGCGGCCGCGAACCTCTCGCCGCGCATCGTGTTCACCCTCGGCAACGCGGCCAGCACCGTCGACACGTCGCAGGCCATCGACATCCCCGAGGTCGAGGTGCCCGAGACCCCGATCGAGGAACCCGCCACCGACAGCGCCCCGTCCGGTGGCACCGGCGGCACGAGCTCGTCCTCGACCGGGGGAGACAGCGCGCCGCCCGTGTCCGACGCCCCGACCGGCGACACCGGCGCACCCTCGACCGACGCCGGGACGGTCCCGGTGGCCGCCTCCCAGCAGCCCGGGCTGCCGGCGCTGTTCTCGATCCCGATGCTGCTGATCCTCATCGGGATCGGGCTCGCGTCCCTGTTCGGCACCTACATGCGCCGTCTCGGACTTGCGGCCCTCGGCGGCGCTGCGTCCTGTCCCCACGGCCTCACCTCCGGTGTCCCCGACCTGCGCAAGACCACCTGAAAGGCGACCCGACATGACGACTGACATGACTGCACCCACCGCCCAGCCAGAGCGCGCGTCCGGAAGCCGGATGGGAGCCGGCACGACCAACCTCCCCCGGGCAGGGGCCTCCGGATCTCGCGGGTCAGGGGTCTCGCCGATCAAGGGCAACAACGCCCAGCTCCTGCAGACGGTCCTGTTCTGGGCCGGCGCGATCATGATGCCCCTGGGCATCGTGATCATCCTGCTGGGCTACTACGGCGTGGCGAACTCGATCTACGACTTCGAGCGCGAGGCCTACCAGGTCTCCGGTGGGTTCCTCGGCCTCGGCGTCACCTTCCTCGGTGGGTTCCTCTACTTCGGCGCGTGGCTCGCCCGGATCGCCTACGACAACCAGCAGGCCTCCGGACGTCTCGCCGACACCCTCCTGGTGCTCGCCGACGTGACCTCACGTGCCGCCGCGACGCACGAACCCGCCGCCGACGTCCAAGCCCTGCCCGTCACCGCCGGGGACGGTACGACCCTGCACCGCCGCGACTGCGCCCTGATCGCTCACCGCAGCGACCTCCAACCCGGCGGTGGACGCAGCGGACTCACCAGCTGCCGCGTGTGCAAGCCTTGACGCCTCACTCCTCGGGCGGCGTCGCGACCACCTCGTCGGGACGCCGCAAGAGGATCTGCTGGACGTAGTCTCGGGCGGTCTCGAAGATGTCGACCTCGGCGCCGGCACGCTCGGAGAGGAACCACCGGTGCACCAGCACCTCGTGGAAGATCTCGGCGGGCTCGAGCTTGCCGCGTGCCTCGGGCGGCACCAGCGCGATGATCGGCTCGTAGACGCCGGTCAGCCAGCGGTTGGCCACGAGCGCGCGGTCCTCGCGTCCGAGGTCGAAGTGCGCGGTGTACGACGCGAGGTCGTTCAGCAGCCGCCGGGCCTGCGCATCCTCGACATGGAGCCCGGTGAGGGACTGCAGCTCGCGACGGTGGTGGCCGAGCTCGACGACCTTGGGCTGGATCCGCACCTGCTCGCCCCCGATGTCGGTGACGATGTCGAGCTCGTCGACGTCGAACCCGAGGTCGTTGAGGCGTTCGATGCGCTGCTCGATGCGCCACATCTCGTCGGACCCGAACTCCTCGGCGTCGGTGAGCTCGGTCCACAGGGTGCGGTAGCGCTCCTCGAGCAGCTCCACGACCGCGTGGGCGGCCACGTCGCCGGCCAGGGACTCGCTGGCCTGCAGGTCGAGCAGCTCGGCGAAGATGTTCTCCGTCGCCACGGTGAGGTCGTGCTCGCGCATCGCGTCCGACAGGCTGGGCTGCAGCTCACCGGTCTCGGCGTCGACGAGGTAGGCGGCGAAGCCTCCGGCGTCGCGACGGAACAGCACGTTGGACAGCGACACGTCGCCCCAGAAGAAGTCGGCCAGGTGCAGGCGGACGAGCAGCACGACCACGGCGTCGATCAGGGACGGCAGGTTCTCGGCCTGCAGGCCGTGCGCGAAGAGGCTGCGGTAGGGCAGCGAGAAGCGCAGGTGCTGGGTCAGCAGCGCACTGGGCAGCGGCTCGCCGGCGGCGTCGCTGCGACCGGTCACCACGCCCTGCGGCACCACGGACGGGAGGCCGAGGCGCTGGAGGTCGCGCAGCAACCGGTACTCGCGGAAGGCGACGTCCTCGACGGTCTCCTTGACGGCGTAGGTCCGCTCGCCGAGGCGCACGATGCGCACGACGTGGCGCGAGAGCCCGCGCGGCAGCGGCACGACGTGCTCGTCGCCCCACTCCTCGAGCGGGAGCGACCACGGCAGGCCGACCAGGGCCGGGTCCGGCCGATTGGCGACGATGTGGAGCGCCATCCCCCGACCATAGACCGGCGCGGCCTCCATGCCACTAGAACCCGTTCTAGTTCGCTGCTACCTTCCGCCCATGAGTGACTCAGCAACCCCCCGCGTCGTCGTCGTCACCGGAGCGGCCTCGGGCATCGGCTTCGCCACCGCCGAGCTCTTCCGCGACCTCGGCGACGTGGTCCTCGGCCTCGACGTCGCCGCGAGCGTCCCGGACGGCGTGACGTACGTCGAGTGCAACGTCGGGCAGCGCGAGGCCGTCGACGCCGCCATCGCCACCTGCGTCGCGGCCCACGGCCGCATCGACGTGCTGGCCAACGTGGCCGGCATCGTGCAGTTCGGGCGGTTCGCCGACATCAGCGACGCCGAGTGGGACCGGGTGCACGCGGTGGACCTGAAGGGTCCGTTCATGCTGATCCAGGCGGCTCTGCCCTACCTGAGAGCCAGTCGGGGCGCCGTCGTCAACGTCTCCTCGGTCGCCGGCAACAAGGCCCAGCCGTACACCGCTGCCTACTCCGCGGCCAAGGGCGGACTGACGATGCTGACCAAGTCACTGGCCCTCGAGCTCGCCGCCGACGGGATCCGGGTCAACGCGATCTGCCCCGGCACGGTGGCCACGCCGCTGGTCGACGAGGTCGCCAGCCGCTTCCCCGCCGACCTCGACGCCCGCGCCACCGACCGGCTGATGGCGATGCTCCCGGGAGCGGCGATCACGCCGGCCGAGCTGGGCTCGGCGATCGTCTACCTCGCCTCCCCGGACGCGCGGATGATCACCGGGTCGGTGCTGGCCTTCGACGGTGGGATGACCTGAGGGTCTCGGTCTTCGGGGTTGGTCCGGGTGGTCACCCGGGGTGGGGCCGCGCGCGTAGCCGACCTGCTCCTTCGGGGTGCTGCCGGTGGTTGCGATGGGTGGGGCCGCGCGCGTAGCCGACCTGCTCCCGCCGTCAAGGATCGCCTGCGGCGCCCGCTGCGCGGCACCTTCGGTGTCCTTGACTGCGGGACCCGGTAGGTCGGCTTGACGGCGCACGGGGCGGAGCCCCCTCGCTGGCGCTCGGTGGCGCCGCCCGCGCAAGCGCGGCCCCACCAGTCTCACGGGTCACA
>NZ_JAPYPS010000005.1:103462-136749 GCF_029937575.1 Nocardioides sp. | reverse complement strand
GGCTCGGCGACGGCGACGGGTCCGGGGACGGCGAGGGCGACGGGCTCGGCGACGGCGACGGGTCCGGGGACGGCGAGGGGCTCGGCGACGGCGACGGGTCCGGGGACGGCGAGGGGCTCGGCGTGGGGCTCGGGCTCGGGCTCGGCGACGGGGTCGGGGTCGGGTCCGGATCGACGACCTTGGCACCGATCACGTACGAGCAGCCGCCGGTAGCCGTGTCGGCGTCGGGCACCAGCAGCACCAGGGAGCGCCGCGAGACGAAGCTCAGTCCGCCGATCACGTTGCCCGGTGCGACCGTCCCGGGCAGCGCGTTGTCGGTCCACACCTGGGCCGGCAGGGTGGCGGTGATCGTGTCGGTCTCGGCATCGAAGACACCCGGCAGCCCGGAGGCGATCGTCGAGCGACCGGTGTCGTCGAAGGCACCGAGCACGACGCTCTCGCCGTCCTCGAGCGTGCGCGAGGCCGTCAGGTAGTAGCTGCCGCCGCCGAGGGTGAAGTTGAGGTCGAAGTACTCCCCGGTGCCGCTCTCACCGCCCGGCTGCGTCGGGAGGTCGGTGACCTGCACGTGGAAGGTCACGTCGCTGGTCGCCTCGTCGGTGGTCAACCAGGCCTCGGTGAAGTCGAGGGCGTCGACGCTCGGCAGCGGGGTGTCGGTGCCGAGCACGGCGCCGGCGTCGCCGGCCGGGTCGGTGAAGCGCGCGTCCGCGGGACAGGTGGGCTCCTCCAGCGTCGGGGCGTCCAGGCCGGTCAGGGTCGAGACGGCACTGAGCATGTCGACCAGTCCGTGACCGGCGTCGAACGACGTACCGGTGGTCGAGCCCGGGTTGCGCGGGTCCTGCGTGTAGGTCCGGTCGTTGCCGCCGTACTGGTGGGCGGTGTTGACCAGCAGGGTCTCGATCTCGCCGGGCTCCAACAGCTCACCGGTGGTCTCCAGGGCGATCTGCTGGAGCACCGCGACGTAGCCGGCGACGTGCGGCGCGGCCATCGAGGTCCCGGAGATGGTGTTGTAGTCCGGGTCGGCGGTGTCCAGGCCCGTCGCGCAGATCGGCAGGTAGGGCCGGCACGCGGAGGTGATGTTGGCGCCCGGGGCCGAGATGTCTGGGTAGGTGAACGGTGCGCCGTCGAGGCCGCGCGAGGACGAGGAGTCGAGTGCGTTGTCCCGGCTGCCGGTGCCGAGGTCGTCGTAGTTGGCAACCATCAGGATGCCGGGCTGGGGGTCCGCGCCCGGACCGTTGGTGACACTCTCCGAGCCGTCCCCGCCGTCGTTGCCGGCGGCCCAGACGACCGTCACACCGGCGTCGACCAGGGCCCGGCCGACGATGGCGTTGGGCGCGTCGGCGCGGTAGTCACTGCCACCGCCGGGGCCCCAGGAGTTGTTGACCGCGACGATCGGGGCGCACGAGCCGTCCCCGCAGGGATCGGCGTGATGCTGGAGCACCCAGTAGAGGCCGGTCGTGCCGCTGATGATGCTCAGCGTCGCGCCCGTGCTGACGGCGACGATGTCGGCCTCGGGGGCGCTGCCACGGATGGTGCGGCCCGCGGCGTCGGTGACGATGCCGCCCGCGGCGATGCCGGCCACGTGCGTGCCGTGACCGCCTACGGAGACGGTGTCGGTGTCGTTGAGCACTGTCGCGTCGAGCGTGCACTGGTCGACGCTCGCGTAGTCGGTGAAGTCACCGATGATGTCGTGGCACAGGACCTTGACGTTCTTCTTGACGCGGGAGTCGCCGTTCTCGTCGGCGAAGAGCGGGTGCGTGCCGTCGGTGCCGGAGTCGACGATCGCCACCGAGAGACCCTTGCCGGTGAAGGCATCGAGCACCCCGTCGTCGTCGACGTCGAAGGCGCCGTCGTGCACGGGCCTGGCGCGCGTGGCCTCCTGGCTGCTGGTCCCGTCGAAGGCGATCTTCTCGTCCGACCAGTCGAGGCGGGTCACGTCGTCGATCTCCGCCAGCTGCCGCACCTGCGCCGGCGTACCGCTCGCCGTGACGATCCCGACGTCGTCCAGGGAGACACCGGGGTTCAGGCCGGCGAGGGCGACGGCGCGCTTGGCGGCCATCAGGTCGCCGTCGGCCTGGACCATGACGTTGATCCGCGCCCCGGCCGCGGCGTTGCGCAGCCGCCTGGCCAGGGTCGGCTGGACGACCGGACCCGGCGACTCGGGCGCCACCTGCGGCGCCACGACCGCGGGTACGTCGAGCCGGGTGACCGGACCGGCGCCGGCGGCACTCGCCCCGGTCATCTGGGCTAGGACGGGCACGGAGATGACCGAGGCGCAGACGACGGCGGTGGCCGTCATGGCGCGCAGCAGCATCCTCGGGGCAAGGCTGACCATGTGAAGTCTCTTCCGGGAGGCGGGGGAGTCGAGAAGGGTGGTGACCCGACTCCTCAACGAGAGGCCCGACGATCCGTTAGTCGCGGACGGCCAGTGGTCTGGACCGGCCGGGGACGAGATGATGCCCCCGTGTCCGTCATCGCCGACTTCCTCGACCTGGTCGCTCAGCTGCCCGGAGTCACCCGGACCGACCACGAGCGCTACACCGCGTGGAAGGCGGGCCAGACCTTCGGCTACCTGTGGGAGCCGACCCGCACCGTCGGGCTCAAGCAGACCCTGGCCGAGCAGCTCGCGCTCGTCGCGGAGCGTCCCGACGTCTTCGAGGTGCAGTTCACGATGGGCGCGTTCGGGTGGGTGGTGGTCCACCTGGACCACGTCGAGCGCGACGAGCTGGCCGAGCTGACCTTCGAGGCCTGGCGGCTGACGGCACCAACCACCGCCGTCGAGGCGAGGGCCGACGAGCTGCCCCGTTGAGCGCCCTCAGGGTCGGGCGCTGAGCGCGTCGACGTCCCCCCACCGTCGGTCGCCCATGAGCCGACCGCGTTCTCGGGACGTTCTGAAATCCGCTGACGGCGGCACAGCACCGCCCTACCCTCCTGTCACGACCAGGTCCGGCCATGGGGGCACTCCAGGGACCAGCGGTCGACAGTTGCCGTCTCGGCGCCCTTCCAGGAGAGACCCCATGGCCGTCCACCCGGAGAACCGCGCGCTCGTCGTGGTCCCGACCTACGACGAGGCCGACAACATCGGCGAGCTCCTCGACCGCCTGCACCTCGCGGCACCGGACGTGCAGGTGCTCGTCGTCGACGACGCCAGCCCCGACGGGACGGCGCACCTCGTGCGTGAACGGGCAGCGCGGACCTCTGGCCTCCACCTGCTCGAGCGGGCCTCGAAGGACGGCCTCGGGGCGGCGTACCGAGCCGGCTTCAGGTGGGCACTGGACCGGGACTACGACGTGATCGCCCAGATGGATGCCGACCTCTCGCACCCACCCGAGAGCCTTGCCCGGCTGATCGGCGCCCTGGCGGGCGCGCCCGACACCCCGCTGGCCGCCGCCGACCTGGCGATCGGCTCGCGCTACGTCCCGGGCGGTTCCGTGGCCGACTGGTCGCCACTTCGCCGTCAGCTCTCCCGGTTCGGCAACCTGTGGGTGCGCCACGTGCTCGACCTGCACGTGGCCGACTCCACCGCGGGCTTCCGGGCCTACACCCGCGAAGCGTTGCTCCGCGTCGGCGCTGCGGACACGACGTCCGACGGCTACTGCTTCCAGATCGAGAACACCTGGCGCGCGCAACGTCGCGGACTGCGCGTGGTCGAGGTCCCGATCGCCTTCACCGACCGGGCGTCGGGGTCGTCGAAGATGTCGATCGGCATCGCGGCCGAGGCCCTCGGCCGCTCGCTCCAGTGGCGTTGGGGTGAGCTGGTCGCACGCCCCGAGGGCGTCGGGACCGACGTCGTCGCTCCGCCATGACCCCCGCCCCGGAGCACGTCGGACCGGGACAGCGTGAGCGGGCACCTCGCGATCTTGCCGTCGAGACCTACGTACAACGCGCCCAGCTGGCGCTGATGCACGCGGCGTGCTTCGTCGTCGCTGCCCCCGCCTATGCCGTCCTGCGACTGAGCCTGGAGGTCGCACACCCGCGCGCCGTCGCCGCGGCGTACCTCCTTCCCGCGTTGGTCGCGCTCGCCCTCAAGCTGTCGGCCCCGGGCGACGGCCGGGGTCGCGTCCTGCTGCTCGCGACGTCGGCGGCGACGCTCGGGATCATCGAGGCGGCGCTCGTCCTGATGGTGTACGGCGGCCAGGGCACTCTGGTCGCCGGGACGTCCGCGCTGCTGGTGGGCCTGGTCGTCCTGACCTTCGCGGACCGCCGGATCCTGACCCCGGGACGGTGACGAGCGATGATGGAGGAGATCAGCCCCGGGCGCAGCCGGGACGCGGCCGACCGGCTCGACCCGACCCTGCGTCGCCTGCTGCGGTGGGCCGCGATCCGATGGACCATCCGGGTGATCACCACGGTCCTGCTGGTGGCGATGCTCGCCCACGTCGTGCTGGGCTGGCGGCACGACGACCGCGTCACCGTGGCGGCAGGCACCCCCGACCGCGACCGCGTGGACCAGGCGATCCGAGCAGCCGAGGCCTACATCGACCGCCTCTACCAACCGCTGCCCGACGACGAGGCCATCGTCTCGGAGTACGTCGGACTCCCGCTCGTGGCCTACTTCCCGACGCTGGACGCCTGGGTGTCACCGGGCGACGGCGGCCTGCGCATCGAGTCCGGCGAGCAGAGCCGCGAGCGGGAGACGTACCTGTTCCACTACGTTCTCGAGGACGGCCGGGCGAGCGATCTCCTGGTGGTCCTGCGTTGGGACCCTGCCACGTCAGGAGGGCTGCTCGAGGTCTCCCAAGTCGGTGGCGACGACGTGCCCGTGCAGCTCGGGCTCGGCAGCCTGGCCGTTGCGCGGTGGGACTCCGGGTCGACCCGGCAGGTAGCAGTCCCGCTCGACGCCGGTCAGCTCGGTGAGCTGCGCAGCCTGCGCTACACCGTGCGGCACGTCGCGATGCTGGCCGCCTCGCTCTACCGGTACCGAGGCCGACCCGAGCGGGCGGAGCGCCTCCAGCACCTCGTCGAGCGCGCGTCGTACGACCCGGGCGGCGACGTGTACTCGCCGCTGTGGGGAGCCTCGACCGGGCGGGCGGACGACTACTTCTACGACGCGGCCGTCTATCCCGACTGCCAGCCAGGAGCGCTCGCGGCGCTGCCCGCTTCCCCGCGCTACTACCCCTACCAGTCCAAGGTCTGCTCCCTTCCGACGTGGGGCTACATCGCCATGACGCGCGAGGACCCACTGGTGACCACGATGCAGGCCGTGCACGTGCTCGCGGCCCACGGCTCGCCGCAGGCCCGGTTCAGCGACGGCGAGCACTTCGGGATGACCCCCACGTCGGTGGCCGCGGCGCTCGAGGAGCGGTTCCGCGACGAGGTCGGGATCGGGAGCTGTCTGCCGGGCAGCTGCACCACCGACAACAGCTCCACCCTGCGCACCGCGGTCTTCGGGCTGCTCGAGACCGAGCTCGGCTTCACGTACGGCGACGACGTCGCGCGCGGCTACGCCGACGCGGTGGTGGACGACCTGCTGGAGGTGCAGGTCCAGCCCGACGGGCTCGTGCCGTCGCTGCACCTCGGCGAGCTCTACCGCCCCGGGCAGGCCGGCGGCTTCTTCACCGCCTACGACGCCGAGCACCGGGCGGGCACCCCGGACAGCGTCGCGCGGGCCCAGATCGACCTGGTCGCCTCGCGACTCGACATCCGACGCGAGTATCTCGGCGAGCTGGCCACGAACGCCGAGACCACGCTGGTCGTGCACGCGTTCCTGGTGCGCTACCGGTGTGCGCGCTTCGGGGTGGGGTGCGCGGGGCCGCCCGCCTCCTCGACGTCATGACGTGACTGGCTCCCGTTCGCACGGGGACGGGCAACGGCCCCGCTCCTACGTCGCCGGTCCTGCGGCCTTGGCGAGGCGCAGCCAGGTCTCCACGACGGTGTCGGGGTTGAGGGACATCGACTCGATGCCCTGCTCGAGCAGCCAGTCGGCGAGGTCGGGGTGGTCGGAGGGCCCCTGGCCGCAGATGCCGACGTACTTGCCCTGCTTCTTGCAGGCGGTGATCGCCGCGGAGAGCATGTGCAGCACGGCCGGGTCCCGCTCGTCGAAGCCCTCGGCGACCAGCGCCGAGTCCCGGTCGAGGCCCAGGGTCAGCTGGGTCATGTCGTTGGAGCCGATCGAGAAGCCGTCGAAGTGCTCGAGGAACTGCTCGGCGATCACCGCGTTGGACGGGACCTCGCACATCATCACGACCTGCAGGTCGTTCTCGCCGCGCTTGAGGCCGTGCTCGGCGAGCAGACCGATGACGCCCTCGGCCTCGCGCAGCGTCCGCACGAACGGGATCATCACCTTGACGTTGGTCAGCCCCATCTCGTCGCGCACGTGGCGCAGCGCCTCGCACTCCATCGCGAAGCACTCCGCGAAGTCGGCCGAGAGGTAGCGCGAGGCACCCCGGTAGCCGATCATCGGGTTCTCCTCGTCGGGCTCGTAGTGCTCACCGCCGACGAGGTTGGCGTACTCGTTGGACTTGAAGTCACTCATCCGCACGATCACCGGTTCGGGCGCGAAGGCGGCCGCGATCATCGCGACGCCCTCGGCGACCCGCTTGACGAAGAAGTCGCGGGGACCGGCGTAGGCCGCGGTGATGTCCTCGATCTCGGTGCGCAGGCCGGCCGGCAGCGCTGCCGCCGACTCGCCGCCCGCGGCGAGGTCGAGCAGCGCCTTGGGGTGGATCCCGATCTGACGGTTGATGATGAACTCCAGCCGCGCGAGCCCGACCCCCTTGTGCGGCAGCCGAGAGAAGGCGAAGGCCTGCTCGGGGGTGCCGACGTTCATCATGATCTTCACCGGTACGTCGGGCATCTCGCCGAGCTCGGTGCGCTCGACGGAGAAGTCGAGGACGCCCTCGTAGATCAGGCCGGTGTCGCCCTCGGCGCAGGAGACCGTGACCTCGCGGCCGTCGCTGAGGTCCTTGGTCGCCGAGCCGGTGCCGACGACGGCGGGGATGCCGAGCTCGCGGGCGATGATCGCGGCGTGGCAGGTGCGCCCGCCGCGGTTGGTCACGATCGCCGAGGCCCGCTTCATGATCGGCTCCCAGTCGGGGTCGGTCATGTCGGCCACCAGGACGTCACCCGCGACGAACTCGTGCATCTGGTCGATCGAGGTCAGCACGCGCACGGCACCGGCGCCGATCTTCTGCCCGATCGCGCGACCTTCGACGAGCACCTCGGCCCCCTTGGTGGCCGCCTTGTCGATCTTGAACCGCTCCTGCGCGCCGGTCTGGCGCGACTGCACCGTCTCGGGGCGGGCCTGCAGCACGTAGAGCTGCCCGTCGACACCGTCGCGGCCCCACTCGATGTCCATCGGGCGGCCGTAGTGCTCCTCGATGACCAGGGCGTGGCGAGCAAGCTCGGTGACCTCGTCGTCGCTGAGGCTGAGCAGGCGGCTCTCGGCCGCGTCGACCGGCACGAACTCGGTCGTGTGCCCCACCCGCGCGTCGGAGGTGTAGACCATCTTGGTGGCCTTGCCACCCACGCCCCGCTTGAGGATCGCGGGGCGGTTGGCCCTGAGCGCCGGCTTGTAGACGTAGAACTCGTCCGGGTTGACCGCGCCCTGCACGACGCCCTCGCCGAGCCCGAAGGCCGAGGTGATGAAGACCGCGTCGTCGAAGCCGGACTCGGTGTCCATCGTGAACATCACGCCCGAGGCGCCGATGTCGGAGCGGACCATCTTCTGCACCCCGGCCGACAGCGCGACGTCGGCGTGGGCGAAGCCGTGGTGGACGCGGTAGGCGATCGCGCGGTCGTTGTAGAGGGAGGCGAAGACCTCGCGCACCGCGAGCAGCACCGCGTCGACGCCGCGGACGTTGAGGAAGGTCTCCTGCTGCCCGGCGAAGGACGCGTCCGGCAGGTCCTCGGCGGTGGCCGAGGAGCGGACCGCGAACGACGCCTCGTCGCCGCTCTCGCCTGCGAGACGGTCGTACGCCGTACGGATGTCGGCCTCGAGGTCGGTGGGGAACGGCTGCTCGATGACCGCCGTACGGATCTCGGAGCCGACCTCGGCCAGGCGCCGCACGTCGTCGGTGTCGAGGCCGTCGAGCAGAGCGGAGATCCGCTCGGCCAGACCCGTGTCACCGATGAAGCGGTGGAACGCACCCGCCGTCGTGGCGAAGCCGTCGGGCACCCGCACGCCCAGACCGCTCAGGTGGGAGACCATCTCGCCGAGGGACGAGTTCTTGCCGCCGACCTCCTCCAGGTCGGCCAACCCGAGGTCGGAGAACCAACGAACGTTGGTGTGACCGGTCTGCTCAGCTGCTGTGCTCATGTTCCCTCGCCTTGCTCGGTGGGTGATTCGGTTGTCGCGATGCGCCGGTCGGAGAGCCGGGACGCCATCAGGTCGTGCGCGTGCTCGGGGGGCCGGTGGCGGGCCTTGCTGACCTCGCGGCTGAGGATGCCGCCGTTGCGCTTGAGGGTCTGCAGGATCATCGTCGAGATCTCCTCGACCGACTTGGCCGAGGAGTCGATGACCGGGACCCGGTGCGCGGCGAAGATCTCGGTCGCCCGGCGCAGCTCCCAGCGGCACTGCGACGGCTCGGCGTAGGACGACCCGGGTCGCCGCTCGTTGCGGATCCGGCTGAGCCGCTCCACGGTGGTGGTGATCCCGAAGCACCGCTCGCGGTAGTCGCGCACCGGCCGGGGCAGCTCGGAGGACTCCAGGTCCTCCTCCACGAGCGGGTAGTTGGCTACGTAGAGGCCGTGCTGGAGGGCGAGGTACATGCTGGTCGGCGTCTTGCCGCAGCGCGAGGGCGCGAGCAGGATCACGTCGGCCTTGTCGAGCGCGCGCAGGCTCTGGCCGTCGTCGTGCTCGATCGTGAACTCGACCGCCGCCATCCGGGAGTTGTAGCGCTTGATGTCGCCGACGCCGTGCAGCCGGGCGGCCTCGCGGATGCCGCGCTGACCCAGGATCGACTCCACGCGGCTCATGTGCAGGTCGAAGAAGTCGATCAGCGGCGCGCGGGTCGTGGCGAGGATGCTGCGGATGCTGTCCTCGGCCGCGGTGGTGAACGCCAGCGGCTGCACCGGGCCGTCCATCGCCTCGTCGAGGATCTCGACCACGCGCCGGGCGTCCTCGGGCGTCGAGATGAAAGGGATGACCGTGCGCTCGAAGACCTGGTCGGGGAACTGGATGAGCAGCGCGTTGCCCATCGTCTCCGCACTGATCCCGGTGGAGTCGGAGAGGAAGAAGACGGGTACGACGTGCTGGTCGCCCTGCGGGTCGGCCATCGTTTCTCCCTCCCTCCGTCCGCCTCGGGCGGACGCCTGCCGGCTAGGTGTTCCGGGCACGGTACTCAGTGCGGAGCCTTTCGGAGCCGCATCTCACCGAGGTAACACGTTCGTCACATCACAGCGCGTACCCGCACCTTGCCACGCCGAGGAGGGTGGGCGTTCGGTCCCGGTGGTCCCCGAGGGACGGGCGAAGCCCGCCGGAGGCGTTGCGGAGACAGGCGGAGGCGCAATACTGAGGTGCATGAGTCTTCGTGACCACGTCGAGCAGCGGGTCGCCCGCACCACCCGGTGGGGCCTGGGCCACGCCCTGCCGCGGATGGCCATCCGCGGCTCCGCGCGCCGGGGCGACCTCCACGGGCGCCTGATCGAGGCGACCAGCCAGAGCGACAGCGTGCCCGTCGACCTCTTCGACGAGATCCGCGCCACCGGGCAGATGCACCGCTCTCGCTTCGCCTACGTCACGGCGTCGCAGCCGGTGGTCAAGGAGGTCCTGACCAGCCCCGACGTGCACGCCGGGGTCGACTTCTCGCCGGACGGACCACTGGCCGGCCTGGGCGCCTGGGCCTTCCGCTCCGCTCCCATGGGGCCGTTGACCCCTCCGTCCCTGCTCGTCACCGAGCCGCCAGACCACACCCGCTACCGCAAGCTCGTCACGCGGGTCTTCAGCGTGAAGGCCGTCGAGCGGCTGCGCGGTCGCACCGAGAAGATCGCCGCCGAGCTGCTCGCCGACCTCGACCCCGGCTCACCCGTCGACCTGGTGGAGCGCTACTGCGCGCAGCTGCCGCTGACCGTGATCGCCGAGATCCTCGGCGTCCCCAAGGCCGACCACCAACGCGTGCTGGAGTTCGGCAGCGCCGCCGCACCGAGTCTCGACCTCGGCCTCGACTGGCGCACCTTCTCCCGGGTCGAGAGTGCCCTGACGGAGTTCGAGGCCTGGCTGGGTGACCACCTGGACGCCGTACGACGTGATCCCGGCGACGACCTGCTCAGCCAGCTGGTCACCGCCCGCGACGAGAACGGTGTCGGGCTCACCGAGGCCGAGCTGCGGGCGACCGCCGGCCTCGTGCTCGCGGCCGGCTTCGAGACGACCGTCAACCTGTTGGGCAACGGCATCGCCCTGCTCCACGAGCACCCGGCCCAGCTGCGTCGGCTCCAGGCCGACCCCGGGCTGTGGCCCAACGCGGTCGACGAGGTGCTGCGCATCGACCCGCCGGTGCTGCTGACGGGGCGGATGGTCGTGCAGGACACGACCTTCGCCGGCGTCTCGGTGCCCCGCGGCGCGCTGGTCACGACGCTGCTCGCCGGTGCCAACCGCGACCCCGAGGTGTTCACGGACCCGCACACCTTCGACGTCGCCCGCGAGAACGCCGGCGACCACGTGTCCTTCTCGTCGGGGCGCCACTACTGCCTCGGCGCGGCGCTGGCCCGGATGGAGGGTGAGGTCGGTCTGCGCGCGATCTTCGACGCCTTCCCCGACCTGCGGGTGCTGCAGGGTGCCCAGCGCCGAGACACCCGCATCCTGCGGGGGTACGGCGTGCTGCCGGCGCGGTTGGGCGGGTAGGCGGGCGGCTGGCGGTCGGGCTGCCGGGGGGAAGTCGTCAGCTCGCGTCCAGCGCCGCCAGCTCCTCGTCGGTGAGCTCGATCTCGGCCGCGGCGGCCGAGTCGGTGATGGACTCCGGCCGCTTGGCGCCCGGGATCGGGATGACGTACGGCGACTGGGCGAGCTCCCAGGCCAGGGCGACCTGCTGGGCGCTGACCCCGCGCGCCGCGGCGACCGACGCGAAGGCCGGGTGCTTCTCGGCCAGCTCCTTGGCGCTGCCCAGTCCGCCGAGCGGGCTCCACGGCAGGAAGGCGAGGCCCAGCTCGTCGCAGACCTCGATCTCCGGGGCACTGCTGCGGAAGGCGGGCGAGAACTGGTTCTGCACGCTGACCAGCGCGTCGCCGAGCACGTGGTGGGCCGCGCGGATCTGCTCCGGGTCGGCGTTGGAGAGGCCCACGCGGGCGACCTTGCCCGAGTCGGCGATCTCCTTGAGGGTGCCGATCACCTCGGCATAGGGCACCTTCGGGTCGGGGCGATGGTGCTGCCACAGCGCGATCTGCTCCACCCCGAGTCGGCCGAGGCTGGCGTCGACGGCGTGGTGCAGGTGGGCCGCGGAGCTGTCGACGTCCCAGCCGCCACCGTCGGTGCGCACGTGGCCGCCCTTGGTGGCCAGCAGCACCTGGTCCCGCACGCCGAGCTCGTCGAGCAGGCCGGCGATCAGGCGCTCGTTCTCGCCCTGGGCGTCGACGCCCTTCTCCTCACCCGGCCCGTAGGCGTCGGCGGAGTCGAAGAGCGTCACCCCGGCGTCCAGGGCTGCCCGCACGGTTGCGAGCAGCTGCTCGCGCGGCTGGCTCCCGCTCTGGTCGAAGGTCATCAGGCCCAGGCCGATCGCGCCGACCTCGGTGGACCCGGCGGAGCCGAGCAGTCGTGTCCTCATCAGGCGAAGCTCCCCGTGTCGATGACGAAGCGGTAGCGGACGTCGGAGTCGACCACCCGGTCCCAGGCCGCGTCGATCTGGTCGCCGATGTCGTCACCGCTGATCAGCTCGATCTCGGCGGTGATGTGGTGCTCGGCGCAGAAGTCGAGCATCTCCTGGGTCTCGGCGATGCCGCCGATCATCGATCCCGCCCAGCTCTTGCGCCCGCCGATCAGCGCGAACGCCGGCACCTCGAGAGGCTCGGAGGGTGCCCCGACGCTGACGAGGGTGCCGTCGAGCGAGAGGAGCGAGAGGAACTTCCCCATCGGGAGAGAGGCGGAGACCGTGTTGATGATCAGGTCGAAGGAGCCGGCGAGCTCCTCGAACGTCGCGTCGTCGCTGGTCGCGAGGTAGTGGTCGGCGCCGAACTTCGCGCCGTCCTCCTGCTTGGACAGGCTCTGCGAGAGGACGGTGACCTCCGCGCCGAGGGCGTGGGCGATCTTGACGGCCAGGTGCCCGAGCCCACCCATGCCGACGACCGCGACCTTGGAGCCGGGGCCGGCGCCCCAGTGCTTGAGGGGCGAGAAGACGGTGATCCCGGCGCACAGCAGCGGTGCCGCCTTGTCGAGGTCGATGCCCTCGGGGATGCCGACGACGAAGTCCTGGTCGACGACGATGTGGGAGCTGTAGCCGCCGTCGGTGGGCCGGCCGTCAGCACCGATCGAGCCGTAGGTGCCGGTCATGCCCTTGAGGCAGTACTGCTCCTGGCCGGCCAGGCAGCTCGTGCACTCGCGGCAGGAGTCGACCATGCAGCCGACACCGACGCGGTCGTCGACGGAGTACTTGTCGACCTCCGAGCCGACCTCCTCGACGGTGCCGGCGATCTCGTGACCGGGCACGAAGGGGAAGTTGGCCTCGCCCCACTCGTTGCGACCGGTGTGGATGTCGGAGTGGCAGATGCCGGCGAAGTGGATCTTGATCAGGACGTCGCGCGGCCCGAGGTCGCGACGCTGGATGGTGGTCTTCTCGAACGGGGCCTTGGCGGACGGGGTGGCATAGGCGGTCGCGGTGCGCATGGGTGGTTGAACCGTCCACCACGCCAGGCGATTCCCCATCCAGGGGTGAAACCGTCCAATTCTCAGGGCCACCTCGGGTCGACCTGGCGCGGACCCGCGGCAGGTCAGCGCAGATCGGGGCGGATGACGGTCACGCCGCCGGCCCCGGCACCGGGCTCGCCGAGCGCCACCAGACGGGCCGGTGCCTGCGCCAGACCGATCCGATCCCGGAGCAGGCGCTGGGGCGCGAGGGTGCCCTCGGCGACGTGCGCGAGCATCGCGGGGTAGTCCGACGCCGCCATCCCGTGGCTGCCGAGCAGCCGGAGCTCCCGACCCACGACGCGGCCCATGTCCACGGCGGGATGCGCGTCGGCGCCACCGAGCAGACCCACCTGCACGTGCCGCCCGCGCGGGCGCAGGCATGCCACGGATGCCGCCAGGGTGGCGCGGCTCCCGAAGCAGTCGAGGGACACGTCGGCGTCGCCGACGCCCTCGCCGGGCGGTACGACGCTCGCTCCGAGCTCGGCGGCCAGTCGGCGTGACTCGGACGACGGGTCCACGGCCAGCACCCGGGCGCCCAACGACACCGCCACCATCACCGCGGCCAGCCCCACCCCGCCGCACCCGTGCACCACGACCGTCTCGCCGGCCTTGACGCGGGCGACGTCCGCGACGGCCCGGTACGCCGTGGCGAAGCGACACCCGAGCCCGGCTGCGACGTCGGCGGAGACCTCGTCGGGCACCCGCACCAGGTTGAGCGCGGCGCGCGGCAGCGCGACGTACTCGGCGAAGGAGCCCCACTGCGTGAACCCGGGCTGCAGCTGGGCCTCGCAGACCTGTCCGTCACCCCGGCCGCACGAGCGGCACGCGCCGCACGCCAGCACGAAGGGGGTGGTGACGCGGTCCCCGGCCTTCCAGTCGCGGACGCCCGCGCCGACCTCGACGACCCTGCCCGCCAGCTCGTGGCCGGGCACGTGCGGCAGCGCGATGCCGTCGTCGTGTCCCTGCCAGCCGTGCCAGTCGCTGCGGCACAGACCGGTCGCCTCGACGGCGACCACGACCCCGTCGCCCGGGCAGGCCGGGTCCGGCACCTCCTCGAGCGTCGGCTGCACCCCGAACTCGGTGACGAGGACGGCGCGCACCGCTTCAGAGCCCCTCGGGGGAGTCGGGCACCTCGGGCAGGTCGTCGTCGTTGTGGAGCAGGGCGTCGGGGTCACGACGTGGGGGCACCGAGGCGAGCGCGATCTGGACCAGCGCGGTGCGGCCCTTGACCACCACCGCGCGCTTGAGCCGGCCTCCGACGCCGTCGCCCAGCAGCCCGGCGACGACCTCGGCGATCACCTCGTCGTCGTACGACGGGCGGGTGCCGACGGCGACCTCGACGTCGGGGAGGGCGACCAGCACGGGCAGCACCTGCCCGCCCAGGCCGTCGAGGAGCCGGAACCGTTCGAGGCGGTCCATCGACTCCCACACCTCGTCCACGTCCTGACCCCGTCGCACCCTGCGCTGGGCGCCCAGCACCGACTTGGCCGCGCCGTGCAGCGCAGCGGTGAGCTCGTGCTCGCTGAATCGCATGGGTCCAGCATGCCGCCTACCAGTCGAGGGTCTCGCGCACCGCCGCCGCAACCTGGTCGAAGCGGGCCCGGTCCAGCGCAGCGCCCTCGCGCCGTACGGCGTCCGGGGCGAGCCGCAGGACCCGGTCGAGGCGGACCTCGCTGGGGCGCCGCTGCCGGTCCCAGTCCCCGGTCCCGAGGTCGTGCCACCGTGGACGCTCGTCGGGCCCCTGCCGCCGGGCCGGCGAGGTGCGGTCCTTGCTGGTGAGCATCAGCCCGAGCAGGTCCCCGCCGTCGCGGCCGATGACCAGCACCGGACGGTCCTTGCCCTGGGTGTGGTCCTCCTCGTAGGGCACCCACGCCCAGATGACCTCGCCGGGATCGGCGTCACCGTCGGCCTGCGGGGCGTAGCTGATCGTGGCGCGGCCGGTGAAGTCGCCGCGGTACGCCGCCCGCTCGGAGCCCGGCTGGGAGTCCCGCTGGGAGCTCGCCGGCGCTCGGCGCACCGGGCGCTTGGCGGCCGCGCGGGCCAGGGCAGAGCCGACGCGGCGGACGAGGTGAGCGGTGCGAGAGGTCGAGGCCATGACGCGACCCTAGGGAACCCTGATCGGCGCCGCCCCGTGAGCGACTTGGGTGAGGCAACCCTCAATACCCTATGGTGAGGCAATCCTTACCGCACCACGCCGACGGACGGACCCGATGACGCGCCCCTCCCTGCTCTCCCGCTCGCCCCTCACCCTGCCTCTCGCGCTGGCCCTCGCCGCCGCGCTGGTCACCGCCGGTTGCGGTGGGGACGACGGTCCGTCGATCGTGGTCTACAACGCCCAGCACGAGCAGCTCCTGGACGAGCTCGCCGCCGACTTCACCGAGGAGACCGGCATCGAGGTCCAGCTGCGCAACGGCAAGGACCTGGAGATGTCGGCCCAGCTGGTCGCCGAGGGCTCCGCGTCGCCGGCCGACGTGTTCCTCACCGAGAACTCCCCGGCGATGGCCCAGGTCGAGCGGGCCGGGCTCTTCGAGACCCTCTCCCCGGAGCTGACCGCCGACATCCCCGAGCAGTACCGCCCGACCTCGGCGGCCTGGACCGGCTTCGTGGCGCGCTCGACCGTGCTGGTCTACAACACCGACCAGGTCGACGAGGCCGACCTCCCGGACTCGATCATGGAGCTCGCCGACCCCGAGTGGGCTGGTCGCATCTCCTTCTCCCCGACCGGTGCCGACTTCCAGGCCATCGTCGCGGCCGTCCTCGCGCTCGAGGGCGAGGAGGCCACCCGCGCGTGGCTGGCGGGCATCAAGGCCAACGGCACCGTCTACGACGGCAACAACGTGGTCCTCCAGTCGGTCGACGCGGGTGAGTCCGAGGTCGGGATCATCTACCACTACTACTGGTACCGCGACCAGCAGGAGAGCGGCGAGGTCAGCGACAACAGCGAGCTGTACTTCTTCGGCAACCAGGACCCCGGCGCCTTCGTCAGCGTCTCCGGCGCCGGCATCCTGGCCTCCAGCGACAACAAGCCGGACGCCGAGACGTTCATCGCCTACCTCACCAGCGAGGCCGGCCAGCAGGTGCTCGCCGACTCCTACGCCCTGGAGTACCCGCTCAACCCGGCCGTCGAGCTCGCCCCGCCGGTCCAGCCCTTCGGCGAGCTCCAGCCCCCGCCCGTGGGGGTCTCCGACCTCGACGGCGAGACGGTGGTCGACCTGATGACCGAGGCGGGCTTCCTCTGAGCCTGCTGGACGCCGGCGCTCCTCCCCCGACCACCCACGAGCCGGCGCACACCAGCCGGCGCTCCTCCTCGGCTCCGCCCCTCCTGCTCCTGGCGGGCGCAGCGGTCGCAGCGCTGACCGTGCTCCCGCTGGTCTACGTCGTCGTCACGAGCGTGTCGTACGGCGGCAGGGAGGCCGCCGACTTCCTCTTCCGCGACCGGATCGGCGAGCTGCTGTGGAACACCACCCGACTCCTGCTCGGTGGGGTCGCCCTCAGCGTCGTCCTCGGCGTCGGCGCCGCCTGGCTGGTCGAGCGCACCGACCTGCGAGCCCGCGGGTGGTGGCACGGGCTGATGTGCGCCCCGCTGGCCGTGCCGGCCTTCGTCAACGGCTACGGGTGGGTCTCCACGACGTACGCCGTGCAGAGCTTCGCCGGGGCAGTCCTGATCGTCAGCCTGTCCTACTACCCGCTGGTCTACCTGCCCACCGTGGCCGCGCTGCGCCGGCTCGACCCCGGCCTGGAGGAGGTCAGTGCGTCGCTCGGGCACAGTGCCGGTGCGACCTTCGCCCGCGTCGTCCTGCCCGCGATCAGCCCCGCCGTGCTCGGCGGAGCGCTGCTGGTCGGGCTGCACCTGCTGGCCGAGTACGGCGCCCTGCAGCTGCTCAACTACCCGACGCTGACGACCGCGATCCTGCAGCAGTACGGCACCTCCTTCACCGGCTCGGCGGCGACCCTGCTGGCGCTCGTGCTCGTCACCTTCTGCCTGCTGCTGCTCGGCGTCGAGCTGCTCGCCCGTGGACGGCGGCGCCACTCCAAGGTCGGCGCGGGTGCTGCCCGCCGCCCGTCCCGCGTCCGCCTGGGTCGCCGCGCTCCGCTGGCCTACGGCGGTCTGGGCGTCCTCGTGCTGCTCGCCCTCGGGGTCCCGCTGCTCAGCCTCGCCCGCTGGCTCGTCCGCGGGACGTCGACGACCTTCGACGCCGGTCAGCTCGTCACCGCCGCCACCACCACCGTCGGGCTCTCCGTCGTCGCCGGACTGGTCGCCTGCCTGGCCGCCCTGCCGGTCGCCTGGCTCTCGGTGCGCCACCGCAGCGCGGTCACGACCTTGGTGGAGCGCAGCACCTACACGGCCAGTGCGATGCCGGGCATCGTCGTGGGCCTGGCCCTGGTGACGATCTCCATCCGCGTCGTGCCCGGGCTCTACCAGACGTTGCCCGTGCTGGTCGCCGGCTACGTCATCCTCTTCCTGCCCCGCGCCGTGGTCAGCGTCCGCTCCTCGCTGGAGCTGGCACCCCCGTCCCTGGAGGACGTCGCCCGCTCACTCGGCTGCACCGGGTCCGAGGCTGCTCGACGCGTCACGCTGCCCCTCATCGCCCCGGGCCTCGCGGCCGCCGTCGCGCTGGTCTCGCTCGCCGTGTCGACCGAGCTGACCGCGACGCTCCTGCTCGCCCCGATCGGGGTCTCGACCCTGTCGGTGGAGTTCTGGTCCGACGCCTCGTCGGTCGCCTACGGCTCCGCGGCGCCGTACGCCCTGGCCCTGATCCTGCTCTCGGTCCCGGCCACGTGGTTGCTCGGTCGGGTCAGCACGTCAGGCGGTGACGGCTCGTGAGCGCCCTCGACGTCCTCGGTCTGCGCGTCTCCTTCGGCGACCACCAGGTGCTCCAGGGGGTCGACCTGCGCGTGGAGGACGGCGTCACCGCGGTCCTCGGCTCGTCGGGTTGCGGCAAGTCGACCCTGCTGCGCACGATCGCCGGCTTCATCGAGCCCTCCGGAGGCGAAGTGCGTCTGGGAGGGCGCACGGTGACCGGTGGCGGCGCCCGCTCGGTCCCACCACGGCACCGGAGCATCGGCTACGTGCCCCAGGAGGGCGCGCTGTTCCCGCACCTCGACGTCGCCGCCAACATCGCCTTCGGCCTCTCCCGAGCGGTCCGCGCGCAGCGCTCGGGGCGCCGTGGGAGGCAGGCGCACGACCGGGTGGCGGCCATGCTCGACCTGGTCGAGCTGCCCCACCACCTCGCCACGCGCCAGCCCCACGAGCTGTCCGGCGGTCAGCAGCAGCGCGTGGCGGTGGCGCGGGCGCTGGCTCCGGGGCCCGACCTGGTCCTGCTCGACGAGCCCTTCTCCTCCCTGGACGCGGGACTGCGGGAGGAGACCGGTCGTGCTGTGGTCCGCGCCCTGCGCGCCGCGGGGGCGGCAGCCCTGCTGGTCACCCACGACCAGGGCGAGGCGCTCTCCCTGGCCGACCAGGTCGCGGTGATGGCGCAGGGCCGCTTCCTGCAGGTCGACACCCCGCTCGGGGTCTACCTCGAGCCTGCGGATGCCGCGGTGGCGACGTTCCTCGGGCACGCCGCCGTGGTGCCGGGGACGACCAACGGCGGCGGCACCGCCTCCTGCCTGGTGGGACCGCTGCCGCTCAAGGGCGAGCACCCCGCCGGGCCGGTCCTTCTCGCGATCCGTCCCGAGCAGGTCGAGGTCACCCGCGCCGAGCAGCCGGGCGGCGCCAGGGACGGTGAGAGGGACGGCCAGACCCCGCCCGCGGGCGTGCTGGCCACCGTGATCGACGCCAGCTTCTTCGGTCACGACGCCACCGTGCGGGTCCAGGTCGACGGCCACCCCGAGATCCTCACCGCCCGCACGCCGGCCGACTCGGTCCCGCAGACCGGTGACCGGGTCCTGGTCCAGGTGACCGGCGAGGTCCTCGGCTTTCCGGGACAGGTGGCGCCGTGAGCACCCACGCCGTACCTCCGAGCACGCGCGGCGTCGACAGCCGCGCTCCCGCCCGGCTCGACCACTTCCTCCTGCTCGGTCTCGACACGGATGTCGCCCTCGTCGAGGGCACGACCTCCATGACGTACGGCGCCCTGCGCGCCGCCGTGGAGGCACGCGCCGCACAGCTGTCCGGCGACGACCAACCGGGTCCGCTGCTGCTGGAGATGGCCTCGGACCTCCGCAGCGTGGTGACCTACCTCGCCGCGCTGGCCCTGCACCGCCCCGTGCTGCTGGTCGAGCCGGGCGAGAGCGCGGCCGGGCGACGCGCTGAGGTCGCCCGGCGCTACACCGGCCGGTCCGCCGCCCACCCCGACCTGGCCCTGCTGCTGTCGACGTCGGGCTCCACCGGCTCTCCGAAGCTCGTGCGCCTCTCGCGCGACAACGTCCTGAGCAACGCGGCGTCCATCGCGGACTATCTCGACCTGCGCCCCACCGACCGCGGCGTCACCACGCTTCCCCTGCACTACTGCTACGGCCTGTCGGTCCTGCACAGCCATCTCGTGGCCGGGGCCGCGATCGTGCTGACCGACCTCTCGGTCGCCGACGAGTGCTTCTGGGACCTGGTCGCCGACACCGGCGTCACCGGCCTCGCCGGGGTTCCCTACACCTACGAGCTGCTCGAGGCGAGCGGCTTCTCCGACCGCGACCTCCCCGCCCTGCGCTACCTGACACAGGCCGGCGGCCGGATGGACCCGGCCCGCGTCCGCAGCGTCGCCGAGCTGGGTCAGCGTCACGGCTTCGACCTCTTCGTGATGTACGGCCAGACCGAGGCCACCGCGCGGATGGCCTACCTGCCGCCCTCGCTGGCCGCGACCCGCCCGGAGGCCGTCGGGGTCGCCGTACCGGGCGGCAGCCTGCGCATCGACGACCCGGACGGCGACGGGGTGGGCGAGCTCGTCTACACCGGTCCCAACGTGATGATGGGGTACGCCGTCTCCCGTGACGACCTGGCCCGCGGCGCCGAGCTCACCGAGCTGCACACGGGCGACCTGGCGCGGATCGCACCCGACGGCCTGGTCGAGGTCGTCGGGCGCAGCGACCGGATGTCCAAGGTGTTCGGCCTGCGCCTCGACCTCGACCGGCTCGAGCAGGAGCTGGTCTCGCTCGACCCTGCGCTGCGGCTCGTCGCGCGCGGCGACGTCCTGCACGTCTTCCACACCCGTCACCGGGTGGGCGAGCGCGCGCGACGGGAGCTGCGGCGCCTGACCGGCCTGTCCGCGAGCTGCGTGCGCTCGCACCAGCTGGAGCGGCTGCCGCGCACCGCAGCGGGCAAGGTCGACGACGCCGCCCTGCGCCGTCACCTCGAGGAAGCCGCGGCGCTCGCCGACGTCGCGACGAGGTCCCCGGCGGAGCCACCCACGCCCGAGAGCCTGCGTCGGCTGTACGCGACCCTGCTGGGTCGACCGGACGCCGGGCTCGAGGACAGCTTCGTCACCCTGGGCGGCGACTCGCTGTGCTTCGTGGAGCTCTCCACCCGGCTCGGCTCGGTCCTCGGCCGGCTGCCGCGCGACTGGCCGACGATGTCGGTCACCGAGCTCGCCGGCGCAAGCCGGAGCTCACGGTGGTCGCACCGCTGGTCGGCTCCGCTCGAGGTCGGCGTGGTCCTGCGATCCCTGGCGATCCTCATCGTCGTCATCACCCACGTCGACCTGATCCTGATCCCCGGCGGCGCCCACCTCCTCCTGGCGGTCGCCGGCTACCACCTCGCCCGCTTCACCCTCCCCACACCGGGTCGCGGCGCACGCACGCGCCGGATCCTCACGGCCGTCGCCGCCGTGGCGGTGCCGGCCTCGCTGTGGATCGCCGCCTGCGCCCTGATCACGGGGGACTACCGGTGGACCACGGCGCTCTACCTCAACGGCGCGCGCAGCCACCGCGCCGAGGGCGGCCTGCGCTGGACGCTCGACTGGCAGTTCTGGTTCCTCGAGGCGATCGTGTGGGGCTTCCTCGCGATCGCCGCGCTGCTCGCCGTACCCGCCGTCGACCGGTGGTACCGATCCTCCCCCTTCACGCTGGCGGCCGTCGTGGTCGCGGCCACCACGGCGCTGCGCTACGTCAGCGTCGGAGTCGAGGGCGAGGGCGTCGAGCGCTACGCGGTGCCCTCGGTGCTCTTCGTCCTGGCGCTCGGCTGGGCGGCCGCCGAGGCCCGTACGACGTGGCAACGGCTCGCGGTGCTCGCCGCGTCGTACGCCGGGCTGTACGGCTACTTCGGGGACCGGCAGCGTGAGCTCATCGTCGTCGGCTCCGTGGTGCTGCTGCTGTGGCTGCGACCGGTCCGCCTACCGGTGGTGCTGGCCACGCCCGTCCAGACCGTGGCGACAGCCTCGTTGTGGATCTACCTCACGCACTGGCAGGTCTACCCGGAGCTCGAGGCCGCCGGGCTGCCCCTGCTCGCCATCGGGGCGTCGCTGATCGTCGGCGTGCTCGCGCACGCGGCCTACCAGCGAGGGTTGCCGGTGGTGCGCGCTCGCGTCGCCCAGACGCTGGGGTCGCTCAGAGGCTCGGGTCGCTCTCGCGAGGAGCCCCCACGAGCCCGTGGCGGGCACCCCACCGCACGGCGTCGACCCGGCGCGTGATCCCGATCCGGCGGTAGGCGCTGCGGATGTGGGACTTGACGGTGTTGATCGACAGGTAGAGGTCCGCGGCGATCTCGAGATTGGCATCGCCGCGACAGATGCGGGTGATGATCTCCAGCTCTCGTGCGGACAGGTCTGCTGGTGTGACGCCCGGCTGCTCGGTGGATTCGGGCCTGGGGATTTCCATGGTGCGACGCATGCTCACGCTCACCCGCCCCTCCAGTCACATCGCTCACCCCTACAGATGAGGGGGGCCCGCCATCACCCCGGAGCGCCTGGCTCGACGGGGTAGCCGAGGACCTCGAAGTCGAGGCGGTAGAGGTCCTGCACCCGATCTCGCAGCTCGTCACTCACCTCGGGTGGCTCCGCGGCCGCGCGGTTGCGGCTCTCCCCCACGACCTCGGGGATCGACAGACGCCGACAGACCGCCGCGAAGTCCTCGGCGAACGTCTCCAGCCTGCCCACCTGGTCGACCTGGCCCAGGTCGATGGCCCGTGACTGCAGCACGAGGTGCTGGTCGACCGAGGCGACGTCACCGAGGTCCAGGGCACCCACCCACTCGGCGAACGCCTCGATGGTCCTCATCCGCTCCCACTGGTCGGTCTCGAAGCGGAAGTAGTTGCGCTCGAGCACCCGGTCCCGCCACGCCGAGACGAAGCGGTCGAGGGGGTGCCGCACGAAGCCGAACTTGAAGTACTCCTCGAACGCCTCGGTCGGGTAGCGCAGGCGCATGCCGTGGGCGACCTCGAGCTCGACCTGACTGGCCTCGAGGTGAGCCAGGATCGTGCGGGTGCAGACCTTCGCCACGCGGTACCAGACGAAGCGGTGCCCGTGACTGATCGTCAGGTTGTACGGGCGCGGCGAGAGGCGCCCGGAACGCTTGCTGATCCGGTTGAGCCGGCGCAGCGCCTTGCGGGCCGGCGGGACGAGGACCAGGCGCTCCTCGTCCCGGGTGCGCAGCACCTCGGGAGCGAACTCCAGGGGGCCGACCGTCGCGTCGCCGCTCACACCCCGGCCGCGCCTGCGTGCGGGACCGCTGCCCGGTCCTCGCTGCGGCGCACCCACGGCCGAACCCTACGTCCGGCCCCCAACGGGTCAGGCGTCGTCGAGCGCCTGGGCGACCCGGCGGTGGGCCTCCCAGATCGCCTCGGGCAGGCCCTCGAACTGCTTGAGGTGCTCCTCGCGGAAGCCCATCTCCTGGCGCCAGCGCTCGACGTCGATGCTCAGGATCCGCTCGAGGTCCTCGGCCGGGACGTCGAGCCCGTCGAGGTTGAGCTCCTCCTCGGTCGGGATGACGCCGACGGCGGTCTGCTGCCCGGTGACCTCGCCGGCCTTGTACTGCACGAGCCAGAGGAGGGGGCGCAGGTTCTCGCGGTAGCCGGGCCACAGGAAGTGGCCGTCCTCGCCCTTCTGGAACCAGTTGACGTGGGCGAAGATCGGCTGCTCGGTGGCCGAGCCGATGATCTTCAGCCAGTGGGCGGCGTAGTCGGCCTCGGCGTAGGCCATGAAGGGCCGCATCGACATCGGGTCGTAGCGCAGCTGGCCGTCGAGCCCGTCGGCGGCGAAGGTCGCCTCGGCACCGAGCGTCAGGCCGTCGTACACGCCCTCGGCGAGGTCGTCGATCGCGCGGACCAGCGGCTCGCGGTCGCGCGTGCGGCCACCGAAGATGATCGCGTCGACCGGGACGCCGGCCGGGTCCTCGAAGTCACCGGCGACGTTGGGCACGTTGGCCAGCGTCGTGGTGAAGCGGCTGTTGGGGTGGGCCCACGGGGAGTCGTCGCCGGCCTCGCGGTCGGAGATCTTCTCGCCCTTCCAGTCCTCCCAGCCGGTGACGTCGGCGGGGTGGTCCTTCGTCTTGCCCTCCCACCAGACCTCCTGGGTCGTGGGGTTGTAGGCGACGTTGGTGAAGATCGCACCACTGCCGGGCCTGATCGAGTCGAGCGCCGTGGGGTTGGTCAGCTCGTTGGTGTCCTTGGCGACCCCGAAGACGCCGTTCTCCGGGTTCATGGCGTAGACCTTGCCGTCCTCGCCGACCCACAGCCAGGCGATGTCGTCGCCGTAGAACTCGACGTAGTAACGATCGCCCATCGCGTCGGGCGCGAGCGTCATCGCGAGGTTGGTCTTGCCCGAGGCGCTCGGGAAGCCGCCACAGACGTGGTACTTCTTGCCGGTCTCCTTGTCGGTGATCCCCAGGAGCATGAACTGCTCGGCGAGGAACTTGCCCGACGCGCGGCCGTCGTAGCAGGCCTGGCGCAGACCGTGGGCAATCTTGCCCAGCAGCGCGTTGCCGCCGTACGACGAGCCGAAGTGCAGGATCGTGCGGTCGTCGGCCACCGTGACGAAGTAGCGCTGGTCGTCCGGGGTGCCCTGGCCGAGGTTGGGCAGGTCGCCGGTCACGTGGACCGCGCGGACGAACGAGTTGGGGTCGTCGAGGTTGTCGAGGTGGGCCACGCCCACCCGAGCCATCCGGATCATGTGCAGCACGACGGGGCGGTTGTCGGTCAGCTCGACCCCGGCGGCGAAGGGTTCCAGCGGGGAGCCGGGGGGCGCCATCAGGTAGGGCACGACGTACATCGTCTTGCCGGCGGACTGGCCACGCATCCGCTCCAGCTGGGCGGCGGTCATCTCCTCGGCGTCGCGCCAGTTGTTGTAGACGCCCTTGTCCTCCGGCTTGTGCGTCGCGACGATCGTGCGCTCCTCGGAGCGCGCGGTGTCCTTGACGTAGGAGCGCGAGTAGTAGAGGCCGTCACCGGCAGGCAGCAGCTCGCCCGCCTCGAGCGACTCGGCCACCAGGCGCGCGTCGTCGGAGGCGTTGACGACCTCGATGCTCGCGGGCTGGGTCACCCCCGCCCAGTAGGTGACGTACTCCCGGACCTTCGGGTTCTCCAGACCGGCTTCGTCGAGAACCTTGGCAACGTCTTGAGCATCCAGCATGTGAGGCACGCCTTTCGGGTCAGCTTGGGCGGCACGCTACCGACACGTCGGTGCCTACGCATGGTCAGGGGCGGTTTGAATCGTTACAGTCAGCCAAGGCCCAGCGCAGTCCCTCGGCGAGGGTCCCCCGCCACCAGGCGTAGTCGTGGCCGCCGTTGACGACGGTCTCCTCGACGGTGACGCCGGCTGTCCGCAGCCGCTGCGCCAGGTCGAGGTGTCCGGGGGCCAGCACCCACTCCTGGCTGCCGTGGGCCAGGTGCACCCGCAGCGGCCCTCCCGAGAGCGCAGGCGCCGCGGTCGCCAGGGCGACCTCCTCGCTGAGGTCGCTCTGCCACACGCTGGCCGACTGGGTGACGACCGTGGAGAACTCCTCCGGGTGGAGCAGCCCGGCTCGCAGCGCGGTCAGCCCCCCGAGGCTCTGGCCGACGATCACCGCGCCGCCGCGCCGTACCCCGCCGCGAGCCTCGGCCCAGGGCAGCAGCGTCGACACGAGGTGATCGACGGCTCCACCGGTCGAGCCCATCTCGGCCCAGCGCGAGTCCCGCCCTCCCGAGGACGGCAGGACCACCCGCACCGGCGGGATCGCCGCGTCGGCCAGAAGGTTGTCCATCGTGGTGGGCAGCGACTGGCTCGAGGTCCAGACCTCTCCGTCGAGGGCGACCACGAGAGGCAGCTCGGCATCCTCGGCGACGCCCGGGGGGTCCCACCACCACACGACGCGCCCACCATCGAGTCCCTCGTCCAGGACGTGCTCGGTCACTGTCCCACGGGCCACGGTGGGGCGGTGTTCCAGCCAGGGCTGCGGGTCGGCCGCCGGCAACGCGACGACGGACTGCGAGATCCCGGCGCGGTTGCGACAGCGGGCGGGGTTGCGCGGATCCGGCAGCCCCCGGTCCAGCACGGCACGGATGGCGACGTGGCCGTCGACCAGCCAAGGCGCCTCCTCGCCGGGATCGCGGACGAGGAAGCAGTACGACGCGCGCCAGTCGGCCTCCATCAGGAAGGAGGCGTGCCACAGGTCGCTGCCGGGGAGTCGCTCCAGCACGGTGTCGGCGAGCGAGGTCTCGTCGGTCAGGCGGTTGGCGAAGAGCAGCACCTCGGCCGCGTCGTCGCTGCGCCAGCAGAAGGTCACCACCACCTGACCCGCGCCACCGGCCGACTCCAGCGCCGGCTCCACGACCGGCTGGCGGGCACCGACACCGTCCCAGAAGGACGTGACGTCCGCGGCCGCGAGCCCGTCCAGCAGCGCGCTGCGCACCCGCGGCACCGGTGTCGGGCGCGGGGTCTTGGGCGGGGTGTTCGACGGCGTCCCGGGGGCGGTCATCGGGCTCGCTCCGGGACCACGATCGGCGTCCCGGTGACCGGGTCGTCGATGATCCGGCAGCGCACGCCGTACACCTCCTCGACGAGGCCGGCCGTGACCACCTCGCCCGGTGCTCCGGTCGCGACGATCCGGCCCTGTGACATCACCACGAGGTGGTCGGCGTAGCGGAACGCGAGGCTGAGCTCGTGCAGCACCGCCACCACCGTGCGACCACCCCCGACCAGCCTGCGGGTCAGGTCGAGGACGTCGAGCTGGTGGGCGAGGTCGAGGTACGTCGTGGGCTCGTCGAGCAGGAGCAGCGGCGTCGCCTGGGCCAGCGCCATCGCGAGCCAGACCCGTTGCCGCTGGCCGCCGGAGAGCTCGTCGAGGTCGCGCTCGGCGAGATCGGTGACCCCGGCGACCTCCAACGCCTCCACGACGGCCTCCTCGTCCGCGCGCGACCACTGCCGCAGCAGTCCCTGGTGCGGGAACCTCCCACGGGCGACCAGGTCGCCGACGTTCATGCCGTGGGGCGCTGTGGGCGACTGCGGGAGCAGTCCGAGGGTGCGCGCGAGCTCCTTGGAGCCGTACGCCGACACCTCGCGGCCGTCGATGAGGACCGACCCGGCCGTCGGCTCGAGGAGCCGGGCCAAGGAGCGCAGCAGCGTCGATTTGCCGCACGCGTTGGGTCCGACGATCACGGTCAGCTCCCCGTCGGGGATCACGACGTCGAGGTCGGCGATCACCGTGCGCTCGCGGTAGCCGCTGGTCAGGCCTGCCGTGGCGATGCGTCCGGTCATCGGGACCTCCTGGTCTCGGTCGCCACGAGGGCGATCAGGTAGATGCCGCCGAGCGCGCCGGTGACGACGCCGACGGCGAGCTGGGTCGGCGCGAACAGGTGCTGGGCCAGCAGGTCGCTGCCCAGGACGACGGCGGCACCCACCACGGCGGGTCCGGCGATGCCGGACGTGGCCGTCCCGGCCAGACGGCGCGAGATCTGCGGGGCGGCGAGGGCGACGAACGCGATCGGCCCGGTCGCCGCGGTCGCCACGGAGACGAGGCCGACCCCCACCAGCGCCGCGGCTGCGCGCACCCGGGTGACCGGGACGCCGCACGCGTGGGCGGTGTCGTCGCCGAGGGCGAGCATCGCCACCGAGCGACCGAGCAGGACGGCGGGCACGAGGAGCACCGCGACGGCGAGCAGGGTCACCGTCGCGCGCGGCCACAGCACCGCGTTGAGGGAGCCGGCCAGCCACTGGGCCGCCGTCTGCGCCGCGACCAGTGAGGCGCGGGTCAGCAGCAGGGTGTTGAGCGCTGCCAGGGTCGCGCCGACGCCGAGACCGACGAGCACCAGTCGGAGCCCCGTCAGCCCGGTCGACCGCACCAGCAGGCCGACCGCGGCGGCCGTGGCGAGACCGCCGATCACGGCGCCGATCGCGACGGCCGCGGTGTCGCCGCCGAGCACGATGATCGTGACCAGCGCACCGGTGGCGGCACCCGTCGTGAAGCCGATGATGTCCGGGCTGCCCAGGGGGTTGCCCGTGATGTTCTGGAAGAGCGACCCGGCCACGCCGAGCGCCGCCCCCACGACGATCGCGGTGACGACACGTGGGAGCCGGACCTCGGTGACGAAGTACGCCGTCAGCCGGTCGTCGGAGCGCCCGCCCAGAGCGCCCAGCACCTCGCCGAGACTCAGGCCGAGCTCGCCGAGGACGAGGCCGACCAGCGCCAGCAGCAGACTCGCGGCCCCCGCGGCGAGCAGGACCAGGGCGGGTCGCACGCCGAACCGCACCGACCACGCGCCGCGGCGGCCGACGACGTACCGCTCCCCCGGGCGCTGCCGAGGCCGCTCGTCCGGCTGGTGGAGGGTCACAGCGCCGGCACCCGTCGCCGTCGCGCCACCAGCACGAACACCGGTCCACCGACCAGCGCGGCAACGATCCCGGCCGCGACCTCCTCGGGCGCGAGCACGCGCGCCAGCACGTCGGCGGTCAGCAGCCAGAGCGCACCGAGCGCCAGGGAGCAGGCACTGATCCAGCGCAGGTCGTGGCCCATCAACGCCCGGGCGACCATCGGCACGGCCAGCCCCACGAACGCGATCGGCCCGACGGCGGCGGTGGCCGCACCGCACAGGGCGGTCACCGCCAGGAGCGCGAGGGTCCGCACCCGCGAGACCTTCACACCGAGACCGCGGGCGGTGTCCTCGCCCAGCATCAGCACGCCCAGCGCCCCGGTGATCGACAGCGCGAGCACCAGGCCGACACCCAGGAACGGCGCCACGGCGCCGAGCTCCGACCAGCCCCGGCCCTGCAGGGAGCCCGCGACCCAGAACCGGAACTCGTTGAACGCCTCCTGGTCGGCGAGCACCACCGCCGACGTGAGGGACGCGAGGGCGGCACTCACCGCGACGCCCGCCAGCGCCAGGCGCACCGGGCTCGAGTCGGGTCGCCCGACACCGGCCACGGCGTAGACGGTCGCGGCAGCGGCGCCGGCGCCGGCGAGGGCGAACCACACGTAGGCGCCGATGTCGGTCACCCCGCTCACGGCGACGAAGGCGACGACGACGAGGGCGGCACCGGCGTTGACGCCGAGGATCCCGGGATCGGCCAGCGGGTTGCGGGTGAGCGCCTGCATCACCGCTCCTGCCAGGCCCAGCGCGGCTCCGACCACGAGCCCGAGCACGGTGCGAGGCAGCCGCTGACCTCGCACGACCGCCGACTCCAGCGACCCGTCGGGATGCCACAGCAGCTCCCAGACCCGGTCCGGAGCCAGACCACGTGAGCCCACCAGGAGGCTCGCCGCGACGCCGGCGAGGAGCAGCACGATCACCAGGCCGAGCAGGAGCGAGCGGCGCGAACGCCGCTCAACCACGGACCCGACGACCCCGCACGACGACGAGCACCGCGAGGCCGAGCAGTGCCACGAGGCCGATGAGACCGACGTACGGGAAGCCGCCGGTCTCGGTGACGCTGGCCGCGACCGGCGCCGTGGCGGGGGCCGCGGCCTGCGCCTGCGGTGGCGGGGCGGCCACGACGAGCTGGTCGGTCGACGCGGCGCCCTCCTCCGCCGCCGCACCCGGCGGGGGTACGGCGGTCAGCACCGCTCCGGGCTCCGGCGCCGTGGCCCCGGTGGAGCCCGCCGTAGCACTGTCGGTCGTGCCGGCCTCGGCGTCGGTCGGGTAGGCCGGGGCGCCGGTCGTGGGATCCGTGGTGCCGGCGGACCCGCTCGAGTCGGTAGTCGACGGTGTGCCGTCCGTGTCCTCGTCGGTGCCACCCGAGGAGGCGGGGGCGGACGGCTCCACGACGGTGAAGTCGGAGCTGCCGCGTGCAGTGTAGCCCTTGACGCCGAGGTAGGCGCCGTCGGCGTCGGTGACCTCCTCGCTCGCCAGGAAGCGCAACCAGTGGCTGCCGAGGGCCAGGTCGGCTGGGAGCACCAGGGAGCCGGTCACGGTCCCGGACGCCGGGATCCGCTGCTGGGCGACGACGCAGGCACCGTGAACGCCCGACTGACTGCAGAAGTCGCCGTCGTCGACCTTGATGTTGACGATCTCGCCGGCGGGGAACCCGCTGACCCGATAGCTGATGGTCCCCCCCGGCTCCAGCGTGCGGGGACTGACCGAGGCACTCGTGCCCGGGGTGTCGGGGTCGGCGCCGCCGGACGGCTTGGCTGCCAGCGGGGCCCGACCGGACGCGTCGGCGTACGCCGCTGTGCCTGTCGGTCCCACCAGCGCGCCCGTCACGACCAGGGCACACCCGATGAGCAGGGCCACCAGGTGGCTGCGACGTCCGGGGCGGGATGCTCGGCAGTGCACGGGGTCGGCGGGGCTGACGGGGTTCACGGGGTCACCTTCCGGCGGGTGCTGAGCATCGAGGCGGAGGCCAGCACGAGGGACCCGGCCGCGAGCAGGAGCCCGTCGGTCGCCGTCAGCCAGGAGGGGCCCGACGAGGCGAGGGTGATCTCGACCGGTGCGGCGGCGGCCGGCGCTGCGGCCGGCGCCGGCGCGGCGATCGGTTGCGTCTGCTGCTCGGCCGCACCGGTCAGGGCGACCGCCGCCCAGCCGCGCAGCTCGCCGTCCGGGTCCTGGGCCGTCACGCCGACGTAGCCGGCCGGCCAGGCGCTGAGGTCGACCTCCACCGAGCGACGACGGTCGAGAGTCACCCAGCCTGCGGGCACCAGCACGTCAGGGGCGTAGACGGTGACGAAGAGCGTGGCGCCCGGCTCGGCGTCACGGACGGTGAGCCGCAGGACGCCGTCGGCGACCTCCCCTCGCACGGAGCCGTGATCGGCGGGGTCGAGGTCGGCGAACGACGCCACAGGGGGCTCGGGCGCGACCAGTCCGGCGCTCGTGGTCGCCGCGCCGGTGGTCCCGGTCGCGGCACCCGACGTGAGGTCGCTCGGCGAGCCCGCGCCCGAGGGCGTCCCCGAGGTCGACGGAGGGTCGATGCCCGACGAGTCGTCCGACTCGTCGTCGGGCACATCGGGCACATCGGGCTCATCGGTGGTCGGCGCCTGGCCGAAGCCGACGCCGTCCCAGCCCACGAGCGCGCCGACGTCGCCCTGGTCGCCGCTCTGCACGACGAGGCGTCCGCGACCGCTCAGGTCGGCGCCGCGCAACGAGAGATCGAGGCGTAGCTCGTCGTCGAGGCGGTGCCACCGGGGAGACACCTCGCGCGGTGAGCCGTCGGCGGCGTAGACGGTGGCGTAGACCCAGTCGCCCGCGGCCGACTGCGGCAGGTCGACGACCAGCCGGCGTCCGGTGCGCGTGGCTCGTACGTCGTGCTTCGTGCCCGCGCGCAGGCTGGCCGGGTTCAGCGGGTCGGGCGCGCCGTTGGGCCGGTACCGGCCGATGACGAACGGGTCGGACCGGACCGAGCGACCGGTGTCGCCCGCGACCAGGCTGCCGGTCAGGAAGCGCAGCGTGTGCTCACCGGTGGTCAGCGCCGGTGCCGAGGTAGCTGCCGTGCCGTCCGGCAGCGGGACCTCGACGTCGAAGGTGCCGTCCGTGGGGCTGGCGTCCACGATCGCCCAGATCGTCTGGTTGGCGTGCACCGCGGTGTCGAGGTGGCTGATCGCACCGTCGTCGATCTTGATCCCGATCCGGGAGCCGCCGTCAGTCGGGTGGCACCATCCGGTGCCGCTCACGCGCAGGGTGCCACCGAGGGTCGCTGTCGTGGTGGCGAGGTCGACCTGGGCCTGATCGGTGGTCGGCTCGCAGACGTCGCCTTCCGGGTCGGGATCCGGATCCGGCTCCGGCTCCGGCTCGGGGTCCGGGTCCGGGTCGGGGTCCGGGTCGGGGTCCGGGTCGTCTCCCCCGACGGTGAAGGCCGGTGAGATCACCGAGCGGATCACGTCTCCCGGCTTCAGGGAGCCGGTGAGGAGCTGGAGGGTGTGCGCCTCCTCGGTGAAGACCGGCGTGGAGGTCGCCTCCGTGCCGTCCGGCAGCTCGAGGGTGGTGGTGAAGGAGCCGTCGGCGTCGTCGGCGTCCACGATCGCCCAGATGCTCCGGTTGGCGTGCACGGTCGAGTCCGGGCGGCTGTAGGCGCCCTGGTCGATCTTGATCGCGATCCGCGAGCCGCCGTCCTCCGGGTGGCACCAGCCGCTCCCGGTGATCTCGATCGTGTCGCCGAGGGCCGGGGCCGGGGTCGCGATCCTCACCGCAGCAGCGCCATCCGCGACGCACGCGTCGGCGCCAGCCGCGGGCGACCCCAAGGCGACCCCGCCGAGCACCGAGCCCGCGACGAGGCCACCGGCCATCAGGGAACGGGCCATCAGGGGACCGGCCATCAGGGAACGACCCCGCGTCCCGGAGGCACGAGTGGACGACCGGATCCTCATGCGAGGGCCTCGAGGACGGAGTCGACGAGGCGGCTCATCAGGAGCGGCCCGCCGGTCGAGGTCCACAGGGAGCCGTCGACCGGGATGATGTGGTCGGCCCGGTAGGCCTCGAGGGAGGCGAATCCCGGCACCTGGACCGCGGTAGCCAGCGCCTGTTCGGCGGCGCCGACGTCGGAGGAGCCACCGGCATCGTTGTTGCCCACCGACGAGCCACCCAGGGTGCCGAAGAACATGTAGTCGGCGTCGATGTCGTCGAGGTTCTCCAACGCCACGGGCTCGCTGTGGCCGCGGCCGCGGCGATCCTGCGCAGCCGGTCGAGCGAGGCCGAGGTCGTTCAGCGCGGTCCCGGCGGGCAGCTCCTCGAGGACGAGGGCGGCAGAGCCACCCTGCCAGCGCACCACCGAGAACGTGTCCTCGGCATAGGCACCGAGCCGCTCGGTCGCCGCGGCGACCTGGGCGTCGTAGTCGGCTTGCACCTCCGCGCCCTCCTCGACCCTGTTGAGGGCGTCCGCGACGAGGTCGAGGTTGCTGCGCCAGTCGCCGCCGGCCAGCCCCGTGGACACGGTGGGGGCGATCTGGCCGAGCACCTCCATCGCCTCCGGGTTGTTGTTGATGCTCGTCCCGTCGACCAGGATCAGGTCCGGACGGACGTCGGCGATCGCCTCGTAGTCGGGCTGGGCGACGCCGCCCAGGATCGGGATGTCACCGGCGAGGTCGGCCAGGTAGTGCGGCACCGTGCTCTGCCCGCGCCCGGTGATCGTGCCGACCGGCGTCACCCCCAGGGCGAGGATCCCGTCGAGCGTGGGCTCGCTGAGGGCGACCACGCGCTGCGGGTCGGCCGGGACCTCGATGCTCGCGCCGTCGACGTCGCGCACGGTGCGGGTCTCCCCGGCGAGCGGCGCCGCGTCCGCGTCGCCGTCCGAGGCGCAGCCTGCGAGGAGCGTGCCTGCGAGGACGAGCGCCAGGAGGGCGGCGCGGCGACGCCCGAGGCCTCGGCGTACAGGAGTGCTGGCCAGGCGCGGCAGGTCGCGCGGGAAGGGATCAGGGGAGTACACGGCATCCGCCCGGGTTCAGAGGATCTCAGCGAGAAGGACAATAGGTGAGGCAAGCCTAACATCCATCTGACCTTTGCTCGCTCCGCGGACTCAGCCGTCGTCCACCGCGCCCTTCACCTCGCGCAGGTCGTGGTCGGCGTGCGCCGCCGCGACCGCCGCCGCGGCGCTGCCGTTGCCCACCGCGATGGCGGCCAGGAGCGCCTCGTGCTCGGCCCAGCGCACCTCCGCGACCTGACCACTGCACACCTGGTGCGCCGCGACTCCGGAGCGCAGCGCACTCATCAGGGCGGCATAGAGGTCCTCGAGGAGTCGGTTCTGCGCCATCGCGACCATCAGGGAGTGGAACTGTCCGGGAGCCGCACCCCGCTCGGTGCCGGCCGAGCCCTCCACGTCCGCGGCGTGCGCGGCCCGCAGCTGACGCAGCGCCTCGGCTGCGCCCGGATCGCGCCGCACGGCGGCCAGCTCGGCGGCCTGCACCTCCAACGCCTTCCGCACGGCGAGCAGATCGGCCCAGCTGTGCTGCCCGGCGAAGTCCGAGAGCACGCCGTAGACCGGGCTGAGGGAGCGGACGAACGTGCCCCGGCCCGGCGCCGGCTCGAGCATGCCCAGCCGGGCCAGGCTGCCCACGGCCTCGCGCACGGTGCTGCGCCCCACCCCCAGCTCGGCGGCGAGGTCGGCCTCGTTGGGGATCCGGCTGTTGACGGGCCAGCGACCGGAGGCGATCGCCTCCTGCAGGTGGCGCACCGCTTCGCGCACGCGCGCGCTGCCCAGCGCGACCATTCGTCACCGCCCTTCCGTCCAGAGGTCGATCTCGTCTCCGCGGAGCCTAG
>NZ_JAPYPS010000005.1:0-103362 GCF_029937575.1 Nocardioides sp. | reverse complement strand
TCCCCAATACATCTGATCTATATTAGGTTTGCCTAACCAACCCAAGCAGTCTTCGGACCCGTCTCCCAGGAGCACACCATCGTGAGCATCAACCATCGCCGGGCCCGCGTGTCCCGGCTCGCCGGCGCCTTCGCCGGCACAGTGGCCGGCGCCGTGGCGCTGAGCGCCGTCGCCGCGCCGGCCGTGGCCGGCCCCGGACCCACCGACCCGCCCGAGGTGGGCGACGGCGAGATCTACCTGACCTCGTCGAGCGTCACCAGCACCGGCCAGGAGCTGTTCTTCGCCGGTGAGGGCTTCACCGACAGCGGAGCCGGCGCGTTCCAGAAGGTCTTCCTGAAGATCGACGACCGCAACTACACCGGTTCGGCGAACAACCCCGACCTGGCCGACTCGATCGCCGCCGTGCAGGTCCAGGCCGACGGCACGGTCTCGGGCAGCCTCGAGATCCCGGCCGACATCGACGACCCGGACGTCAACACCAACGCCGGAAACGACCACTGGCTCCGGGTGCTCGGCAGCAACCCGGCCGTCTCCGCCTTCAGCGACGACTTCGAGATCGACCCCGAGGCCGCGACGGCCCCGACGGTCGAGGCGGTCGCGACGACCACGACCGGTCGTCGCTCCGGCGTCACGATCGAGGTGACCGGCTCCGGCTTCACCGCCGGCGAGTCGGTCTCCGTCGAGCGCTCCGACGGCACCGCCTTCGAGTGGACCGACGGGGCCACCATCACCGCTGACGAGACCGGGGGCCTCGAGGGCAGCCTCTCCTTCGCCATCGGCGAGCTGCGCGCCGGCGAGTACCAGCTCGTCCTCGAGCGCTCCTCGGCGCCTGCGACGCCGGCCGCCGCCCAGGTCGCCGTCCAGCCGGCCATCTCCCTCAGCGGCCTGGCCGTCGACAGCGACGGCACCGCGACGATCTCCAACGTCCCCGAGGGCAGCACCTTCACCTCGGTCGCGATCGACCCGGACACCGAGGCGACGGGCGACGAGATCGAGATCGCCACCGCCCCCTTCACCGCCGACGAGACCGGTGTCGCCACCGGCACGGTGCACGTCCCCGCCGACCAGACGATCGGGACCAAGAGCTTCCTGATCACCCGCAGCCTGCCGTTCGCCGGGACGTTCAAGGCGTCCGCCAAGGTCTCCCCCAGCTCCCAGGTCGTCGGTGAGGACGACTTCGCCCGCGTCGAGACCGCGACCGGTGCGATCGAGCAGGGCCTCTATCAGTCGGCGTACGGCGGGTCCTCCGACGCGCTCTTCGCCACCACGGCCTCCTTCGTCACGCCGTCGCGCCTCTACAAGCTCGACCCCGACACCCTCGAGGTCGAGACCAGCGTCGCGCCGCCGGCCGACCCCGACCACAGCACCGACGGCGCCCTGTTCGCCGTCTACGGCGTCGGCGTGGACGACGAGCACGGCACCGTGTGGGTGACCAACACCCGGCAGAACACGATCGCTGTCTACTCCCAGGACGACCTGTCGCTGATCAAGCAGTTCCCGGCCGGCATCCTGAGCCACACCCGCGACGTCGTCATCGACGAGGCCAACGACCAGGCGTTCGTGACCTCGGCCAGCGAGGGCTCCAGCGGCGACGGCACCATCGGCGTCTTCAGCACCGGCGACACCGCCGAGGAGCTCGTCCAGACCGACACCATCGAGCTGGGCCCGCGCACGGAGTTCTCCCCGATGAGCCTCGAGCTCGACGAGGCCTCCGGACAGGTCTACTCGGTCAGCCTGACCACGCCGCGCGCCGTCGCCATCGACACCACCACCCTCGAGCCCCGCTTCATCGAGCTCGACGAGGACCTCGTCAGCCGCGGCTCCGGCATCGCCTACGACGCCGACACCGACCGCCTCTGGGTCTCCAGCCAGAACCTCGACAACGTGCTGATCGCCGACGCCACCACGGGTGAGACCGTGGCCGACGTCCCGACCGGCGCCCAGGCCCTCAATGTCGCCTTCGACGAGGTCAACCGCCTCGCCTACGTGTCCAACTTCGGCGGCAGCACGGTCACCGTGCTCGACCCCGACGGCCAGCTGGTCGCCAACCTCCCGCACGTGCGGGCCAACCACGTTGTCGAGGACGGTCTCGGGTCGGTCTACTCGGTCAACAAGGACGCCAACAACACGGTGGTCAAGCTGACGCCGAAGTCCGAGGCCACCGCCGGCACCCTGCGCATCTCGGGGACCGCGAAGGTCGGTCAGCGCCTGCGCGCCACGACCGAGGACTGGGCCGCGGGCACGACCTTCACCTATCAGTGGACCCGCAACGGCCAGGACATCAGCGGCGCCACCAAGGCTGCCTACACGGTGACCGCGGCGGACGCGGGCAAGCGCCTGGCCGTCAGCGTCGTCGGCACCGTCGAGGGCTCCAGCCCCGCCGAGGCCTCGTCGTCACCGACCGCGAAGGTCGCCCGCGGCACGATCAAGGCCGGCAAGGCCAAGGTCGGCGGCAAGGCCAAGGTCGGCCGCACCGTGCGCGCCAAGACCGGGAAGTGGACCAAGGGCACCAAGGTCCGCTACACCTGGCTCGCCGACGGCGCGAAGATCAGGGGCGAGAAGGCGGCCAAGCTGAAGCTCACGAGGTCGCTGCGTGGCTCGAAGGTCGCGGTGAAGGTCGTCGCGAAGAAGCCCGGCTACCAGAAGGCCAAGGTCGTCTCGAAGGCCAAGCGCGTGAAGTAGCTCGACAGCAGCTTCCCGCTCCACGACAGGCCCCGCCCCGGCATCTCGCCGGGGCGGGGCCTTCGCCGTGCGGAGGGGAAGCCCGGTCGCTGCACGGCGGACGCGGTAGCAAGATAAGTAAGCCTTGCCTTAGTATCATCACATGTTTACTGCGCACCTCGGCGCGACCTCGGTCGGCGCCGTTCTCGTGAGCGGCGCAGCCTCGGGCATCGGACGGGCCACGGCCCTGCGACTGGCTCGGGGCGGCGCCGCGGTCGGACTGCTGGACCGCGACGTCGCGGGGCTCACCCTGACCGCCGAGCACGCGCGGGAGGCCGGAGCCTCCGGCGTCGTCCAGGCCCCGGCGGACGTGGCGTCGCGGGCCGAGGTCGACGCGGCCTTCGCCACCGTCGTCGACGCCCTGGGTCCCCTGGACGGGCTCGTGTGTGCTGCGGGGATCCTGCTGCCGGGCGGACTGCAGGACACCACCACCGCCGACTGGGACCGGCAGCTGGCCACCAACAGCACCGGAGCGCTGCACTGCCTGCAGGCCGGCGCGACCCGGCTGCGTGACGGCGGGGCCATCGTCGTGGTCAGCTCCAACGCCGCCCGCGTGCCGCGCACCGGGATGCTCGCCTACGCCGCGTCGAAGGCCGCCACGTCCGCCCTGGCGCGCTGCGCCGGGCTCGAGCTGGCGGAGCGAGGCATCCGGTGCAACGTCGTCGAGCCCGGCTCGACCGACACCGCCATGCAGCGTGCGCTCTGGCCCGACCCCGACGCCGGTGCGACCCTCGCCGTCGGCGGCGACCCGGCGGCGTACCGGGTGGGCATCCCGCTCGGAAGGATCGCCGATCCCGACGACGTCGCCGCGATGGCGTGCTTCCTGATCTCCCCCGACGCCCGGCACGTCACGCTGCAGCAGATCTACGTGGACGGCGGTGCGTCGCTGTGACCACGATGTCCGACGCGGTCTCCGGCACCGCCCCGAGCCCGTCGCTGCGTCCGGCCGCGACGTCGTCCCACCCGACCACGGCCGCCCGCTTCCCCCTCGTCTTCACCGGCAGCGCGCCCTTCGTCGGGTCCTCCCCGCGGATCACGATCGCGAGCGAGTCCGCGGACCCGCGCTGGGCCGATGACGTGGTCCGGCTCCTTCGGCCGAGTGAGCGTGCGCTCCTCTCACTCTCCTTCGACCCCCGAGGAGCAGCCGTCGCCCACCTCGTGACACCGGCGCCGCTCCCCACGGACACCGCGCCGCACGAAGCCCGACGAGCACCCACGGCCCGCCACCGGGTCACCGCACACCCCAGCGAGACGGCGTACGCCGACCAGGTGCGCGCCGCACTCGTCCGGCTGGGCTCGGGAGGGCTCCACAAGGTGGTCCTCGGGCGCTGCCTCGAGGTGGTCAGCAGCCCGGCGCTGACGCCCGCCGAGGTGCTCGCCCGTCTCCTGGCCGAGCGGCCCGGCCGCTACGTGTTCGGGATGCCGCTGGGGGCAGCGCGCGCCGGCGCCTGGTTGGTGGGCGCGAGTCCCGAGCTGTTGGTGCGCCGGACCGGCGATGTCGTCTCCAGCACCCCGCTGGCGGGCTCGGTGCCCCGCTCGAGCGACCCGGCGGAGGACCAGCGGCGTGCCGCCGCGCTGCAGGAGTCAGCGAAGGACCTCGCCGAGCACGCCTTCGTCGTCGACGGCATCGTCGAGGCCCTGGGCGCCGTGTGCACCGAGGTCGAGGCCGCTGCGGAGCCGCACCTGACCTCGACCGACACCCTGTGGCACCTCGCCACCCCGATCCGCGGCCGCCTGGCCGACCCGGACCGGACATCGGCGCTCCACCTCGCCCGGCTGCTGCACCCCACCCCAGCCGTCGGCGGCGTCCCCACCGAGGCCGCACTGGCGACGATCGACGACCTGGAGGGTGACCTCCGTGGTCCGCTCGCCGGGGCCGTGGGCTGGGTCGGCGCCGACGGGGACGGCGAGATCGCCGTCGCCATCCGCGCCGGCGTCCTCGACCGGGACACGCTCACGCTCTTCGCCGGGGCCGGCATCGTGGCCGGGTCCGATCCCGACGCGGAGGTCCGGGAGACCGGCGCCAAGCTGGCCACGATGGCGCGCGCCATCGGCCTCGACCAGGTCGACGGGATGGGCGACGGGATGGCCGACGGGATGGCCGCGAGCACAGGGGTGCCGTCGTGAGGTCCCCGCTCGCCGCCGTGCCCACCTGGCCCGAAGAGGCCCGCGCCCGCTACCGGTCGCTCGGCTACTGGACCGAGGAGACCTTCGCCGACTTCGTCACCGAGCGGACCACCCGGTACGCCGAGCGGCTCGCCGTCGTGGGAGAGGATGCCCACGGCGAGCAGGCGCGCTGGACCTATGCCGACCTCGCGGACCGGGCCGAGCGGGCCGCGGGTCGCCTGTGCGCCGTCGGGGTCGCCCCCGGTGACCGGGTCGTGGTCGCCCTGCCCAACATCGTCGAGTTCGTCGCCGTGGTGCTGGGCGCCTTCCGGATGGGCGCGCTGCCGGTCTTCGCGCTCGCCACGCACCGGGAGGCCGAGCTCGGCCAGTTCTGCGCGGTCAGCGACGCCGCCGCCCTCGTCGGATGCTCGGGCGAGGTCGACCTGCAGGACCTCCACACGCGGGTCGCCGACGTGCTGGCGCCGTACGGCGTCCGGCCCCCGGCGCTGATCGACGTGGCCTCCTGGGACGAGGCGGCCACCGCCGACACCGCCATCCCCGCGGTCCCACCCGCGCCGCTCGGCGCCGAGGACGTCGCGTTCCTGCAGCTCTCCGGTGGCACCAGCGGCACCGCCAAGCTGATCCCCCGCACAGCGGCCGACTACCTCTACTCGGTGCGCGCCTCGGCCGACATCTGCGAGGTCGACGCGTCGACCGTGATGCTGGTCGTGCTCCCGGTCTCCCACAACTTCCCGATGAGCTCACCGGGCATCCTCAGCGTCCTGGACCGGGGCGGACGGATCGTCCTGGCCCGCGAGGCGAGCCCCCGCACGGCCTTCGCCCTGATCGCCGCCGAGCAGGTCACCACCGTTGCCCTGGTGCCGCCGCTGGCTCAGGCCTGGATCTCCTCTGCCCGGCGTCGGCGCCCCGACCTGACCAGTCTTCGCTCGGTCCAGGTCGGCGGTGCTCGCCTGAACGACGTGACGGCCCAGGAGGTGCGGCCGGTGCTGGGCGCGCGCCTGCAACAGGTCTTCGGGATGGCCGAGGGGTTGGTCAGCTACACCCGCGCCGAGGACCCCGACGACCTCGTCCACACCACCCAGGGAAGCCCGATCAGCCCCGACGACGAGCTCCGCATCGTCGACGCCGACGACGAACCGGTCGCCGAGGGTGAGGAAGGTTCCCTGCTCACCCGCGGCCCCTACACGATCCGCGGCTACTACGGCCCAGCCGCGATCAGCTCGATCAACGCGACCGCCTTCACCGAGGACGGCTTCTACCGGACCGGCGACCTCGTGCGGCGGCTCCCGTCCGGGCACCTCCAGGTGACCGGTCGTGACAAGGACCAGATCAACCGGGCCGGCGAGAAGATCGCGACCGACGAGATCGAGGGGCACCTGCTCACCCACCCCGACCTGCTCGACGCGGTCGCCGTCGGACTGCCCGACCCGTTCCTCGGTGAGCAGGTCTGCGTCGTGCTGCGCACCGAGCCCGGGCGCCCGGCGCCCACCGACCTGGCCGACCACCTGCGCTCGGCCGGGCTGGCGACGTACAAGATCCCCGACCGCTTCGTCTTCCTCGACGAGTTCCCGCGCACCCACGTCGGCAAGAACAGCCGCCGCGAGCTGCGCGCGCTGCTGGCCACGCACCTGCACACGCACCCCCCGACCACCTGACCACCCCAGCCCTGCCCTGCCCAGCCCAGCCCAGCCGATCGGCTGACCCTCGGACCCCTGGAGACCGCGATGCCCCTGCCCGACCTCATCGACTACGCCGCGCCCGTCCCGCCGTCGGCGACCCTGCCGACCAACCGCGCCGACTGGGTGCTGCGGTCCGAGCGCGCGGCCGTGCTCGTCCACGACCTCCAGCGCTACTTCCTGCGCCCCTACGCACCCGGGTGCTCGGCCTTGACCGAGGCCCTCGCTGCCACCGCTCGGCTCCTCGACGCGGCGCGAGCCGCCGGCGTACCGGTGATCTACACCGCCCAGGACGGCGACCACTCCGACCGCGGCCTGCAGGGCGACCTGTGGGGTCCGGGGATGTCGACGCGCACCGAGCACGTCGAGATCACGCCCGAGGTCGCGCCCCGGGCCGGCGACACGATCCTCACCAAGCGGCGCTACAGCGCGTTCGCCAAGAGCGACCTCGACCAGGTCCTGGCCGAGCACGGCCGCGACCAGCTCGTGATCACCGGGGTCTACGCCCACATCGGCATCACCGCCACCGCCTTCGACGCCTTCCAGCGTGAGGTGCACCCGTGGGTCGTCGCCGACGCGGTCGCCGACTTCGGGCGCGACCAGCACGTGCGGGCCCTCGAGCAGGTCGCCGCGTGCTGCGGCGCAGTGACGCTGACCGACGCCGTCGTCGCCTGCTTCTCCCCCGTCGCCCCCTCCGGCGCGACCACGGGCGCGACCACCGGCGCGACCACCGGCGGGACCACCGGCGACGGCTGGGACGCCGAGGTCCGCGGCGCCCTCGGCGCCGTGCTGGACCCCGAGATCGTCGAGGTCGCCTTCGCCGAGCCGAGCGCCGACCTCTTCGAGCTGGGGCTCAACTCGCTGCAGGCCTTCGAGCTCCTCGACGTGCTGGCCGAGGCCGGCGCCGACATCGACTTCGGGGTCTTCACCCGGGACGCCTCGGTCGACTTCCTCCGCGCGCAGGGCTCCTCCCTGGGTGCCGCCGCGCTCAGCGCGGGCTGAGCGCGCGACCTCGCCGCCCATGCCCACCTGGCTGCCCCTCACCGCCGCGCAGCGCGGCCTCTTCTTCGCCCACCAGCTGGCCCCGGACAACCCCTGCTACACGACGGCCGAGGTCGTCGAGGTCACCGGCCCCGTGGACCCGGCACGCCTCCGGGCGGCGCTCGCGACGGCGTACGACGAGTTCGAGCAGCTGCGCACGACCTACCGGCTCGCGCCCGAGGGGCCTCAGCAGCGAGTCGTCGCCCGTCGTCCGGACGACCGCGTGCTGGTCGTGCTCGACGTGGCCTCGACGGCCGAGGCGGAGGCGTGGATGCGCGCCGACCTGGCCCGACCCATGGACCTGCTCGCCGGGGAGGTGACGCGCTCCGCCCTGCTGCGCCTGCACGACGGCGGATCCTGGTGGTACCACGCGGCGCACCACGTCGTGCTCGACGGCTACGGCGCCCAGCAGCTGCTGCGCCGCGTGGCCGAGCTGTACGACGCCCCTGCCGCACCGCGCCGGCTGGTGCCGTTGGCCGACCTGGTCGCGAGCCAGGACTGCGCGGCGACCGACGAGGGGGCTGCGGAGCGTGCCTGGGAGGCCCGCCTGGCCACCATGCACGGGACCGCCTCACCGAGCGGTCGGAGCGCCGATCCCGCCCCCGCCGCGACCAGGCGGCACCTGACCCTCACTGCCGAGCAGCAGCTCGCGCTCACCACCGGTGCCCGTCGACTCGGCGTCGCCTGGCCAGACCTCGTCGTCACCGCCGTCGGGGCGTACGTCGCGCGCGTCGCGTCGCTGCCGCAGGCGCGGATCGGGCTCCCGCTGATGAACCGGGTGCAACCAGGGGTCGGCACCCTGCCGAGCGCCCGCACGGTGTGCTCGGCGATGAACGTGCTGCCCGCCACCGTGCCGGCGAGGGGCGACGTCGGCGAGGCCTTGCGCGCCGTGTCGACCGAGCAGCAGGCGAACCGGGCCCATCCGTACGTGCGCCAGGAGGAGCTCGCCCGCCGGCTGCGCAGCCGCTCGGCCGGGGCCCAGCTGTTCGGCGTCCAGGTCAACCTCGTGCCCTTCGACCTGGAGCTCGCCTTCGGGTCGGCCCCCGCACTGGTCCGGAACCTGGCGGCCGGACCGGTCGAGGACCTGACGGTCTGCCTGCGCGGAGCGCCGGGGCGCCGTCGTACGGTCCGGCTCGAGGTCGACGCCAACCCCCACCTGTACGACGTCGACGAGGTCGAGCGGCACCTGGAGCGCCTGGTCCGGTGGCTCGAGACGTTCGCCGCCGCGGAGCCCGGGGCCGCGGTGGCGGACCTCGCGCTGCCCACCCCGCAGGAGCGCGACCTGGTCCTGCGCGACTTCAACGACACCCACGTCGAGCGCGTGAGCGCGACTCTCGGCGAGCGCTTCCGGGCGCAGGTCGCGCTCACCCCTGATGCCACCGCACTGGTGATGGGTGGGGCGAGGTGCACCTACTCCGACCTGCTCGAGAGGGCGGAGCGGGTCGCCGCCCTGCTGGCCGGCGACGGCGTCGGTGCCGGCGACGTCGTCGGGGTCGCCCTCCCCCGCAGCTTCGACCTCTACGCGGCGGTGCATGCGATCGCGCTGCTGGACGCGGTCTACCTGCCCCTCGACCCCGACCTCCCTGCTGCTCGGGTGGAGGCGATGGTGGACGACGCCGGCGCCCAGGACGTGATCGACGCCGCGTGGCTGGCCCGCCCGCACGGGCAGGACGTCGTACGGCGTCCCGGGGCCCCGGACGTCGACGCCCCCGCCTACCTGCTCTTCACGTCCGGCTCGACGGGTCGCCCCAAGGGCGTGCCGGTCAGCCACCGGGCGATCGACAACCGGCTCGCCTGGATGCAGCACCACCTCCCCCTGGCCGTCGGCGAGCGCGTCCTGCACAAGACACCGATCTCCTTCGACGTGTCGGTGTGGGAGCTGTACTGGCCGCTCCAGGTCGGTGCGACGGTCGTGATCGCCGAGCCCGGCGCGCATCGGGACCCCCGCCGGATCGCCGACCTCGTCGTGCGCCACGACGTCACGACGCTGCACTTCGTGCCGTCGATGCTGCGGGCGTTCCTGGCCGACCCCCGCTCCCGCGAGCACGTCAGCGCCGGTCGGGTGCGCCACGTCGTGACCAGCGGCGAGGCGCTGACGCCCGACCTCGTCGCCGGGTGCGCGACGTGGTTCGGCGTGCCGCCCACCAACCTGTACGGCCCCACCGAGGCCGCGGTCGACGTCACCGTCTGGGACTGTGCGCGCGACGACGCGGTGGTCCCGATCGGGCGGCCGGTGTGGAACACGGTCTGCTACGTGCTCGACGAGCACCTCGCCCCGGTGCCGCCGGGTGTCCGGGGCGAGCTGTGGCTGGGCGGCGTCCAGCTCGCCCAGGGGTACGTCGGCCGGCCGGACCTCACCGCCGAGCGGTTCCGACCCGACCCGTTCCGCGAGGGCCGGCGGATCTATCGCACCGGGGACCTCGCTTCCTGGCGCCCCGACGGAGCTCTGCTCTACCTGGGCCGGACCGACGACCAGGTGAAGGTGCGCGGGCAACGCGTCGAGCTCGGCGAGGTCGAGGCCGCGGCCGTGGGCGCCGACGGGGTGACGGCGGTCGCCGCGGGCGTCGTCGCCGACCGGCTCGTCGCCTGGTTCGTCGCCGGGGACGGGGTCGATGCGGCGAAGGCCGAGGCGTCGCTGCGCGAGGCCGCGCGGGCCGCGCTGCCTTCGGGACTCGTCCCGCAGCTGTGGGTCGCCGTACCGGAGATCCCGCTCGGCACGTCGGGCAAGACCGACCGCGCACGACTCGCGGCCATCGCACCCCCGGTCGTCGAGACCGATGGCGGCGACGGCCCACGAGGACTCCTGGAGCAACGTGTCTGTGGCATCGTGGCCGAGGTGCTGCAGGTGGCGGTCGTCGGACCGGACGACGACTTCTTCGAGCTCGGCGGCGACTCGCTGCGGGTGCTGCGGCTGCTCGGTATTCTCGAGCAGGACCTGGGCGCCGTCCTGAGCCTGGCCGACGTGTTCGCGGCGCCGACGCCCTCCGGGCTCGCCTCGCTCGTGGCCGACGACTCCCGGGCCGACGCTCCTGACGCCGAGCCCGGCACCGACACCGACACCGGAGAGCTGCTCACCCTGCGCGGGGGGTCTCCCGACGTCCCCCCGCTCATCCTGCTGCCGCCCGCGGGCGGACTCGGCTGGTGCTACGCCGGTCTGCTGCGCTCCCTGCCCCGGACGCAGGGTGTCCACGTCGTCCAGGCACCGGGACTGACCGAGGGCCGACCCGAGGTCGTGGCCGACCTCGGGGCACTGGCCGCCCGACAGCTCGCGACGATCCGCGACCTCGTCGGTCGGGCGAGGTTCCACGTGGCCGGCTGGTCGCTGGGCGGCATGGCCGCCCACGCGGTCGCGGCCCGTGCTCGCGACGAGGGCCAGCCTGTCGGGGCCGTGGTCCTGCTCGACGCCTACCCCTCCGACCAGTGGCGCCACCTGGCCGAGCCGACCGAGGCCGAGGCGCTGGTCGGGGTGCTTCGACTGGGTGGGATCGAGGCACCGGCCGGCGTGCGCTTGGACCGCGACACGGCCGTCGAGCTGCTCCGCACGAGCGGCAGCGCCGTAGGACGACTCCCCGAGCGCGTGCTGGCCGGGTGCGTGGCCGCCGTCGTGGAGGCCGCACGTCTGGTGCGGACGTCGCAGCACCGCGTGCTTCCCGGGGACCTCACCGTCCTGGTCGCCGGGGCGCCACGGGCCGAGACATGGCTCGACCCGGCGGGATGGACGCCGTATGTCGGCGGCGAGGTGCGGACCGTCCGCGTCGACGCCACGCACGGCGACCTGGTGCGACGGCCGGCCGTCGACGAGGTCGGCTCGGTGCTGGCGGAGCTGCTCGTGACAGATGCACCGGTGGCGGGCACGCTCGTGGCCCGGCCGTCGTGAGCGACGCCGTCGTCCGGTTCGAACGAGTCGGCGCCACCGACGCCGAGGCAGGGCTCACGGCCGTCGAGCTGACCCGCCGCGCGCGGTTGCGGTCGGCCGAGGACCGGGCGTCGTTCACGGCGGCGCACCTGCTCGTGCGTGAGTGCGCTGGGGAGCTGCTGGGGGTGGCGGGGCACGGCCTCGTGGTCGCTCAGAGCTGCGCGACGTGCGGCCGGGTGGGCCACGGCCGACCCACGATCGTCGGCCACCCGGAGGTGCACGTGAGCCTCAGCCACACCCGCGGGTGCGTGGCGGCGATCGCCGCTCGGTCGTCGTGCGGGATCGACGTCGAGTCGGTGCACCGAGGTCCGGTGCCGAGCGCCGTCCTGACGGAGCGGGAGGCGTCCTGGGTGCGGGCTGAGGCCGACCCCGCGTTGGCCTTCACCACGCTCTGGGTGCGCAAGGAGGCACTGGTGAAGGCCGGCGCCGGCAGCCTCGAGACGGTGGGGTCGCTGGACGTGCTCGACGCCGAGCACAGGCTCGGCGTGCGAGCGTGGGCCGAGCCGCCGTACGTCGGCACCTGGGTCGTGCCGAACCAGGCGCCGTGAGCCGGCCTCAGACCGTGATCGAGGCCGGCTTGGAGCTGTTGGCGACCCGGTTCTCGGAGTCGATCATCCAGGCGAGCTGCTCGAGGCGCTCGAGGATGCCGTGCAGGATGTCGGCGGTGGTCGGGTCCTCGGCGTCGACGTCGTCGTGGATCCGGCGCGCGGTGCCGGCCACGGCATAGATGGCGGCCGTGATCAGGTCGACCGTGTCGGCGGTGTCGACCTCGGTCGCGGGGAAGGCGGCGAGGCTGGTCTGCTCGGCGATGGTCGCGGCGCGGGCGTCGGGTACGACGTACAGCGCGCGCATCCGCTCGGCGATGTCGTCGCCGAAGTTGCGGGCGTCGTCGACCACCTCGTCGAGCTGCAGGTGCAGGTCGCGGAAGTTCTTGCCGACGACGTTCCAGTGGGCCTGCTTGCCCTGGAGGTGCAGGTCGGTCAGGTCGACCAGCAGCTGCTGCAGGTGGGCGCCGAGCGTCTCGGACGCACGGAACGGCGGGTGGGCGACGTGGGTCTCAGCGGAGTTCTGTGTCGTGGTCATGGACCCACCGTGACACCTTTTCTGGAAGGATTCCAGAAAGGAAAGGCTCGCCTCAGCGACCGTCAGCGACGGCGGTCACACCGACGAAGTCGCATCGGCAGACGGCGGCCAGCATCAGGGCTCCGGCGACGCCCGGGCCGTCGGTGAGGTCGATCGGGAACCAACCGGCCCCTTCGCTCCCCAGGGTGTGGGCCACCACCTCGGCCTCCCCCTCCAGCGTCAGCTGCACGAGCTCGACGCTGTCGCAGCCGGCTCGCGCGAGCGCGAGCAGGTCCTCGCGGTGCTCCCGCTCGAGGTGGGCGACAACCTCGCGACGTCGCACGCGTCGGGGGTCGGTCTCGGCCCGGAGGAACTCGTCGACCGGCACCGTGACCGTGCCCTCGGGGCCGTCGAGGCGCACCGAGAGGATGGTGGGGTCGTAGTGACGGCGTCCGGTCTCGTCCGGGCGGCCCATCCGGTAGGACGCCACGATCCGCACCCGCAGGCGCGACCGCGAATCGACGACCGTCACGGCCGCCACCCGGCAGGCCGCGAGGCCCGGGACCGCAGTCGAGGTCGCGTCGACCACCAGGCGCGGGAGCCCGTCGCCGGCGTCGTGGAGGTCGACGACCGACCGCGTGGAGCCGCAGCTCGCGCTGCCCGTGCGCACCGCGGCGTGGCGGGCGTCGACCAGCACCTCGCGCGCCTGGACGGCGGCGTACGGCGTGGTGATGACGGGCATTGGTTCCTCCGGTCGCGTCTAGGTAAGCCTTACCTTACAGCCAACCGGATGACCTCCGGCACGATGTCCGAGGATCCCGGGAAGATCCAAACTTCAACTAGCGTTGGGACCACCATGAAGAAGATCGGCTTCCTGTCCTTCGGCCACTGGACCGACCACCCGCAGTCGGGGACCCGCTCGGCCTCCGACGTGCTGCTGCAGTCGATCGACCTCGCCGTCGCGGCCGAGGAGGTCGGCGCGGACGGCGCCTACTTCCGCGTGCACCACTTCGCCAACCAGCTCGCCTCGCCGTTCCCGCTGCTCGCCGCGGTGGGCGCGCGCACCAGCCGGATCGAGATCGGGACCGGCGTGATCGACATGCGCTACGAGAACCCGCTCTACATGGCCGAGGACGCCGGCTCGGCCGACCTGATCTCCGGCGAGCGGCTCCAGCTCGGGATCAGCCGGGGATCACCGGAGCAGGTGATCGACGGCTACCGCTACTTCGGTCACACGCCGCGAGAGGGACAGGACCATGCCGACCTCGCCCGTGAGCACACCGCGACCTTCCTGAAGGTGCTGGAGGGCGAGGGCTTCGCCGAGCCCAACCCCCGGCCGATGTTCCCCAACCCGCCCGGGCTGCTGCGCGTCGAGCCGCACTCGCCCGGTCTGCGCGACCGGATCTGGTGGGGCGCCGGCACCCGCGCCACCGCCGAGTGGACCGCCCGGCAGGGGATGAACCTGATGAGCTCCACGCTGCTGACCGAGGACACCGGCGTGCCCTTCCACCAGCTGCAGGCCGAGCAGATCGAGCTCTTCCACAAGGCGTGGGTCGACGCCGGACACGCGCGCAAGCCACGCACCTCGGTCAGCCGCAGCATCTTCCCGATCGTCAGCGACCTCGATCGCGCCTACTTCGGCGCTCAGGGAGGGAGCAGCGACCAGGTCGGGATGATCGACGGCGGCAAGGCCCGCTTCGGCAAGACGTACGCCGCCGAGCCGGAGCAGCTGATCGCCGAGCTCGCCGAGGACGAGGCGATCGCCGCCGCGGACACGCTGCTGCTCACGATCCCCAACCAGTTGGGCGTCGACTACTGCGCGCACGTGCTCAAGACGATCGTGCGCGACATCGCTCCGGCGCTCGGCTGGCGCTGAGCTGGGCTGGCGTCGATGCACCGATCGTCACTCGACGCGCCGGCCCTGGAGCACTCTGCTGGCAAGCTGACGAACGCCTCCCAACCGGTGCACTGCTGGAGGTGCGGCTAGTCGGCAGCGCTGGCTCGGGGTGCCGCGGCCGTTGGTTGGAGGACCCCGCCGGTCGGTGGCTGTGCTGTGCTAGCAGTCGGGCGGGACGCCGGTCGCGCTGGTCGCCAGGTCACCAGGAGGGCGACGGCGAGCAGCAGCTCGGCGATGTCACCTCCGAAGTACATGAGGCTTCCTGCCGCCTGCATCTCGGTGATCGGCTCGCGCACCTGGACCAGCAGACCGGCGAAGATCAGCTGTGCGACCACCGAGTGGATCGCGATCGACACCCCGAGCACCACCAATCTGAGCCGCACCGACGCGCGATCCGGCGCCGGGTCTGGCCCCGCGATCGCCCAGGTGAACAACAGTCCCGAGGCGACGATGTGGAGGTGGACAGCGACGTGCACGACGTCGTTGCGGGCGCTGAGCGTGTACAGCGGGGTGAAGTAGAGCACGATCAGGCCGCCACTGGTCAGCACCAGCCCGACGACGGGATGTGAGAGCACGCGAGCTGTCCGCGTGTGCAGCAGTCGTCCCAGTCGGCGTGCCTGGCGGTGCGGTAGCTGGCGCAGCAGGAGCGTGACCGGCGCAGCGAGCACCAGCATCAGTGGAGCAATCATGGCCAGCAGCAGGTGCTGCGCCATGTGGCCACCGAAGTTGACGTCAGCGTAGTCGTCGAGACCCGGTCCCAACGCCACGATGAGCAGGGCCGACCCCATCAGGAACATGATCACCCGAGACATCGGCCATCCACGGCGGCCTCGCTCCTTGACGGCCAGTCGCAGATAGACGACAGCCACACCGGACACGGCCAGCAGCGGCAACCAACCGCTGAGGAAGCTCGCCAGGACGGTCCACATCGCGGAGTCGGCCTGGTGGCCGCCGTGCGTGAGGTCAAGGCCAGACGTCGCGGAGATCAATACAGCTCAACGCCCCTCACGAGCGGGTGCGGCTCGAGCCCACCGAAGCCGACGCCGTGTCCTTGAAGGTGGCGCCACGCTGCAGCAGCCAGCCACCCATCACGAGCAACGCCCCGAGAGCGAGGAACCCCAGGTCCCACGAGATTTGGTTGTCGCCGCTGCGCACGTGGTGAATGCCGAGGATGTGATGGTCGACGACTCCTTCGACCAGGTTGAAGACTCCCCATCCGACGAGGACCCAGCCCCACAGTGCTCGAGACGTCCAGACCCGTCCTCGCGACTGCTGGACGCGCGAGTACAGCAGCGCGAGACCGAGCAGCACCATGACCCAGGTGAAGGTGTGGAACACGCCGTCCCACACCGTGTTGATCTCCAGACCGTGCACCGTGGTGTCGGGGTAGTAGCGGATGCCGATGTTGTCGCTGTCGGTCGAGGTCAGCATGTGGTGCCACTGCAGCAACTGATGCAGCAGGATCCCATCGACGAACCCGCCCAGGCCGACGCCCAACACGATTCCCGGGGTTGTCAGGCTCCGAGGCGTGGTGGCAGCCGCCGTCGAGACTTCTGATCGCGCGCCTGCGGACATGAGTCATCCCTCCGTTCGGTCGTGGAAGGATTCGGTACCCAATCTCCACATGGGTACGCACCTCGGTCGTGGCCTCGAAGCCGCCGGGGGTGTTTCCCGACGTGTCGCGCCGTGAGGTCCTTGCCTTCGCGTACAACCGACTGCAGTCGGGCCGGCACGAGGGCACGGTGGACGGCCAGGGGCCGGGCGCCGACAGCTGTCAGTAGCTGCGCGGCAGGCCGAGCATCTGGGTGCCGATGTGGGCCAGGATCAGCTCCTCGGCGACCGGGATGTTCTTGCCGATCCGGGCATCGCGGAAGAGCCGCTCGACGGGGTACTCCTTGGAGTAGGCCATGCCCCCGAAGGTCTGGAAGGCCTGGTTGGCGCTCTCCCACGCCACCTGGGCGGCGGTCAGCTTGGCGACGTTGGTCTCGTTGCCGCACGGTCGGCCCTGGTCGAAGAGCCAGGCCGCCTTGTAGGTCATCAGACGTGCCAGCTCGGTCTTGGCCTTCAGCTGGGCCAGCGGGAACTGGATGGCCTGGTTGGAGCCGATCGGGCGACCGAAGACCTCCCGCTCGCGGGCGTAGTCGGCGGCCACGGCCAGTGCCGCCTCGGCTCCCCCGACGCCGCCGGCGGCGGCGAGGATCCGCTCCGGGTTGAGCACGTCCCACAGGACCGGGAAGCCGCCGTCGATGTCGCCGATGACGCGGGTGACCGGCACCCGCACGTCGTCGAGGAATACCTGGCTCGAGGTGACCGTGTTGGAGCCCATCTTGGGGATCGGCGTGTAGGTGAGCGTGCCCTGCGCCACAGCCTCCTTCACATCGACCAGTGCCAGCGTGAAGCCGTGGGTGCGTCGTCCCTGCTCCTTGGCGTCGGCCTCGGAGGTGCTGCGCGTGACGACGATCATCCAGTCGGCGTTCTCCAGACCGGAGATCCAGATCTTCTGCCCCCTGATGACCAGCTCGTCTCCGTCGCGCCGGGAGCTGGTCCGGATGGCGAGGGCGTTCGAGCCGGCGTCGGGCTCGGTGAGCCCGAGCGCGAACTGGGTGTCGCCGGTGGCGACGCCCGGCAGGATCGACCGCTTCTGCTCCTCGGTCCCGTGGCGGGCCAGGGTCATCGCTCCGAAGCCGGGCGTGAGGATGTAGAGGAACACTCCCGCCGTCCCACCGGACGCGGCCAGGGTCTCGCAGGCCACGGCGAGCTCGAGCATGCCGGCGCCTCCCCCGCCGTACTCCTCGGGGACGGTGAGTCCGATCCACCCACCCGCGGCGAGGTCGCGCCACGCCTCGATCGGGAAGGCGTGCTCGTCCTCGCAGCGCGACCAGTAGGCGTGGTCGTACTTCGCCGCGACCGCGGCGACGCCGTCGCGGACGGCCAGTGCGGTGTCGGGCAGGTCGAAGTCCATCGGGGTAGTCCTCTTTCAGCAGTGCGGGTCAGACGAGGGGTTTGCCGCGGCGGATGCGGCGTCGCAGGTCGGCCAGCAGCAGCGTGAAGGGGAGGGTCCGGGCCCTCGGGGGGCAGGCACGCTCCACTCGTCCGAGGCGTCGCACCAACCGATCGAAGCGGCGCTGCTGGGCCGGGCTCCAGGGGAGGCCCAGCTGCTCACGGAACAGGGGCGGCAGGAAGCCGGTGGTGACGAAGACGTTGAACGACCCCGCCCAGCGCGCCGGTCGCGGGAGGTTCTGCAGGGTGGTCAGGCGCATGAGGTAGTCGGCCACCGGCGGGTCGATGCTCACCTCGGCCAACGACGCCTCCCAGTAGGCGTCGAACGCCGCGCGCGTCTCCGGCCAGGCCTCGGCGGGCATCTGCAGGGTGGTGCCGAAACGGGCACAGTGCGCGTAGAGGGCATCGGCGGTGGCCTCGTCCATCGGGCCGTGGAGCCGGGCCAGGATGTCGCGGGTGCCGTAGTAGAGGCAGGCGGCGACCCAGGTCTGGAGCCGAGGGTCCATCGCGCGGTACTCGACCGCTTCGTCGGGCCCGGAGACGACCTGCGCGTGCTGGCCGTTGACCGCTCGACGGAAGGCCGTGCGCTCCTCGTCGGTGCCGAGCATCGCCACGGCGATGTAGCCGAACGTCGTCCGGGCTCGCTTGACCGGGTGCAGCATCGCCGACCCGTCGTGCACGCGACTGTTCATCACGCCATACCCGACGCCGGGCCAGCTGAGCTGCATGATCACGTTGGCCGGGCCGGCGAGCACAGCTCCGAGTCCGGAGAGGTGCTCGCCCATGTCGAAGCCCTCGGGCACGGGTACGTCGCGCGCCGGACGTGGCGCACCGGAAGGCCGCGGGTCCGCCGTCACGTGGGGGTCCTCTCGCCGGGGAGACCGGGGCGGAGCCGCACCGGCGGCCGCCAGCCTAGCCCTCTGTTGGCACCTTGCCAACAGAGGGCGCGGAAGGGTCCGGCGCCCCCGCCTCCGTGGGACACTGCCCGGCATGAGCCAGGCAGCCGACGACCGGCCACCCGACGCCGTCGTACGGCGCCGCCTCCCCCCGGACGAGCGCCGGGAGTCGATCCTGGACGCCGCCGCCCGGCTCTTCGAGCACCAGCCCTACTCCCGGGTCTCGACCGTGGCGATCGCGCGAGAGGCGGGCATCGCGCGCGGACTCCTCAACCACTACTTCGGGGACAAGCGCGGGCTCTACCTCGAGGTCGTCCGCCGCTCGGTGCTGCTCCCGACGTTGGAGGACCTCCCGACCCGGGTGCCCGGCAGCATGGCGGAGAAGGTCGAGGTCGCCGTGCGGTGGTTCCTCGACTCGGTGGAGCCACGCGTGGCGTCGTACCTGACCGTCCTGGGCGCCGAGGGGGTCGCCGACGACGAGGAGGTCGCCGCGATCATCCGGCGCGCCGACGACCTCGCAGCCCAGCGCGTGCTCGAGCTAGTGGGTCTGGACCCCGCCGACGAACGCTCCCTGGCGCTGGTGCGCTGCTACGGCGGCCTGGCCAAGACGACCGTGCACGAGTGGGCCCGCCGCGAGACCTTGACCCGACCGCAGGCGCACGAGCTGCTGCGCGACGTGCTGCTGTTCCTGACGAGCGACCTGCTGCGGGCCCAGCCCCGCGGCTGAGCCCGAGGCCGGCCCGGGCAGGTCGGACGGGTGGGCACGCGTCCCGTTCCGATGTAACACCCTCGCCGTCTCGCGGCAGGTACCAGCCACGAGACCCGATCCGCGGGTCGAACCCCTTCATCAGGAGTCGACATGCACCTCACCACCCGAGTCGCCGGCGGCGCTGCCGCTCTCGCCCTCTCCCTCGGCGCGCTGGCCTCCCCTGCCATGGCGGACGGCCACGACGGTTCGAACGCTCCGGAGGCCTGCTCGAAGGAGCAGAAGCAGCTCGACAAGGCCGAGGATGCCCTCGAGCGCCTGACCGCCGTCTTCGAGGCCAAGAAGGAGAAGGTCAAGAAGGCGAAGAAGGAGAAGAAGAACGCCGACAAGGGCGCTGAGAAGCGTGCGGCCAAGGCCGACCTCGCCAAGGCCAAGGACAAGCGCAGTGACGCCAAGGAGAACCAGAAGGCTCAGCAGAAGCGCGTCGAGAAGGCCTCCGAGCGGCTCGAGGAGTGCGAGGCGGCGCAGGAGGACGCGCCCACCGAGCCTGCCGAGGACTGATCCCCGGCAGGGCCCTTCCCCGGGCTCGTCCGGACCGACGGCGCCGTCCTCACCAGCGGGCGTCGTCGTCGGTCCGGACACACGCCGGCGAGGGCTCCGACGCCTGCCCCCCGTGCACCGGGGTGCGAGCAGCGCGCCGTCGCTCAGTCGGTCGACGCACCCCGTCCGAGCTCCAGCTCCGCGCCGGGCGCGGCGTCCACCGCATGGCGTGAGCGAAGTCGCCGCAGGCCCCGGTGCCGCGCCACCCGCACGGCGACCGTGCTGATCCCGAGCGCGCGGGCGGCCTCGGCGGTGTCGAAGCCCAACCCGTCCACCAGCCCGACCACGTCCCGCTCCCGCGGCGGCAGGTTCGCGAGCGCGTCGCGGACCCAGTCGTGAGCGTCGACGACGAGCGTGGGGTCCGGCTCGGGGGCGAGGTGCTGCTCGGCGTCCCCCGGGTCCGTGCCCCGACGGACGGAGCGTCGCCTGGTGCTGGCGCTGACCTTGCGGGCGACGCCGAACAGGTAGCCGGCGAAGTCGGACGACGAACCGTGGAAGTCGGCGATCTTCGATGCCGCGACCAGCCACGCCTCGGCCGCCACGTCCTCCGGCGAGGCGACCGTGTCGCCCGTGGGTCGCAGGGCGAGCCACGCCACGAGACGCCCCGCATGAGCCTGGTGGAGGGTGCGCCACGCCTGCGCGTCGCCGGTCTTGGCAGCGGCGACGAGACGATCGTCAACCACGACTGCGCGGCCCCTTGCCAGGCGTAGCCGTGGTGTCGCGCCGTCCGCCCTTCTTCCCGGCGTCGTCGGACACGTCCGAGGGCCCCGCCCCACGACCCGGCGAGTCCCCGGACCGGCCGGGCGCCTGGTCACTGCGGCCCGGGGCCTCGGGTCGACCGGCCTCGCCCGGCCGCCCCTGGCCCTGGCCCTGACCCTGGCCCTGGCCTCGGTCGCGGGCCAGGTCCTGGCCGCGCTCCTGTCCCTGACCCTGGCCCCCGTCCTGACGCTGGTCCTGACCGTTGTTCCTGCCCGTTCCACGTCCCCGGTCGCCCTTGTCACCGCCCTGCTGACCCTTCCCGGACTCCTGACGCTTCCCGGGCTGCCGGGGCTCCTGCGGGTCGGCGCCCGGAGCGGACGGCGCCACCTCGGTGGGGGTCGGCGTGGCCGGCGTGGTGGCCGGCTCGCCCGGTCCGGGCTGCGGCGTGTGGCCGCCGACGTCGGGCAGGCCCGGCAGGTCGACCGCCCCCGAGGCCCACGCCCCGCCGACGGAGAGCAGCAGGACGGTCGCGCCCGCGGCGACGGCCATCCCCAGCCGTCCCCGGCCGGCGATGGACGGGCGGCTCTGCCTCGCCGTCAGCGCGAGCTGCTCGACGAGGTGGTCCGGGGAGGCGACCTCCGGAACTCGCAGACCCAGCGGTCTCGCACCCATGCCGTGCCCCCTCATCACTCGATCGCGGTGTGCGCCGGTCCTGGCGACAGCGGCTGCTCCACTGTGGTGCTCATGCCGCCGTGGGGGCCCAGCGTTACACGGCCTCTCGCGAAGTGTGCGTAACGTCACATCGATCCGCTCGTTGCAGCAGGTAGTCGCGTCCGAGAGCGGGCGCCCCGGAAAGGCACCCCCATGCGCCGAGCCGTCCCCTCGTTCCTGATCTCGCTGCTCACCCTCCTGCTCGCGGTGGCGATCCTGGCCGTCGTGCCGACCCCGGCGGCGCAGGCTCACGTCGAGAGACCGTCGTACTACCCCAACCCGAAGGCCGACTGCAGCATCTCTCCGTGCGCAGGGGGCGCCGTCCCGAAGGCACGCTCGCTGCGCTCGGCCCTGGACCGCAAGCCGCCGGGGACGACCCGGGTGGTGTGCCACCAGGACTCGATGCGGCTCCTCCGGGCATCCGTCAGGAAGGCACGCAAGGTCGGCTACGAGATCCGGCCGACGGTGCGCAAGAGCCTGAGCCGGGCGAAGGCGAAGCGACTCGTCGCCGTCAACAAGCGGCTGTTCCAGAAGTGCGAGTACCACCAGATCCAGCGGGCCGTGACCGACTCGGGCAACAACGACCGCGTCGTGGTGATGCCGGGCCTGTACCGCGAGATCCACTCACGCAAGCAGCCGACCAACGACCCCGCCTGCGACGAGTACCTGACTCCCGCCGACGACGGCGACCCCGGCGCGCTGTCGCACGACTTCCAGATCCACTGTCCCAACGACGCCAACCTGGTCGCCGTCATCGGACGCGGCCCCGACACCGGGCCGGTTCCCGATCCCCCGCGTGCCAACCGGCACGGCATCCCGAACGCCGGGAAGTGCATCCGCTGCAACCTGCAGCTCGAGGGCTCCGGCGTCAGCGCCGACGACGTGATCGTCGAGGCCGGCGACGCCTCGGCCGGCAACGGCGGCCCCTCGGCCGCCGGGCACAAGAAGGACGTCGGCATCTTCGTCGACCGGGCAGACGGCTTCGTGCTGCGCAACGTCACGGTGCGCCACGCGCGCGAGCACAACATCTACGTCCTCGAGACCGACGGGTACCTGCTCGACCGGTTCAAGGTCTTCTACGCCGGTGGGTACGGCGTGCTGACGTTCGTCGGCGACCACGGCGTGATGCAGAACTGCGACGCAGCCGGCAGCGGGGACTCCGGGCTCTACCCCGGCTCCGGGGCCGACTCGACGGACAACCGGTACAAGAAGTTCTACCCGAAGTGGCGCTACAGCCAGACGGTCCGCAAGTGCGACAGCCACCACAACGCCAGCGGCTTCTCCGGCACCAACAGCCACGGGACCTTGATCACGCGCAACAACTTCTACGACAACGCGCTCGGTCTGACCACCGACGTGTTCACCGCACCCGGCCACCCCGGCTTCCCGCAGCACGGCAACACCATCTCGAGGAACAACTTCTACTCCAACAACTTCAACGTCTTCGACAGCTCCTCCGACGTCGAGCCGTTCATCGCCGCCCCCGTCGGGACCGGTCTGTGGCTCGCCGGCGGCAACAACAACCGGGTGCGCCAGAACCACTTCTACGACAACTGGCGGCGCGGCACCATGCTGTTCGCCGTCCCGGACGCGACCGTGTGCGGTCCGCCGCCCCTCGGGTCCGACACCCCGGTGCCGAACTGCGACGTGGCGGGGGTCTCGACGTCGTACGGCAACCACTTCGAGGGCAACACCATGGGAGTGAGCCCGCGGGGCAAGGTCATGCCCAACGGCACGGACTTCTGGTGGGACAGCTTCCCCGGCAACACCGGCAACTGCTGGTGGGACAACAAGGCGGCACCGGGCGCTCGGGTCACGACCTCCCCGCTGCTGCTGCCCAGCTGCTCGGGCGGCACCCAGCCCGCCCTGAGCATCGGGCTCGGCGACGCGGTCAACGAGGCCGAGCTCGTCGGCTGTCTCGCGGGCTTCGAGGTCTCCGGCTACCCGGCCGGCAACCCGTACTCCTGCAGCTGGGCCCAGACCCCGGACAAGCCGACCGCCGGTGGCCTTCCCCTGCCACTGCCCCTCCGGGCCGACGTGGGCAACGCAGCCCACCTGGCCGCGGTGTGTGCGGCCGGACTGTCACCACGCCTGTGTGGCTCGCTGCGCGCTCTGGTCCCCAATCCCCTGGCCAGCCTGTTCCGCTACACCTTCGACGAGAAGAACCTGGCCCCCGGGGCGCTGCCCCGGCGGGTCAGCCAGGAGCCGCTCGGCAGCTTCACGTGCAGCTGGTGGCGACAGGCCGACGACACGCTCCGTCTCGGCATGGTGCAGCGCATCCGCAGCTATGCCACGGGTGCGATCAACGGCACCGTCGGCGAGAGCGCCTTCGGCTACGGGGCGGGGCTGTCCGACACGCACGCGATGGAGCTGCTCGAGGGCCGGTGCAGCACGTTCCATGCCGGACCGTTCGCGCTCTACAAGCTCTACGGTGCCGCGGCGCCGTTCGCGGCGATGGCTTCCTAGCTGGCAGAGCTCCTCGAACCTTGACCGGCCACGCGCTCCGGCCTAACCTGAACCGAACGCTCGTTTAGTTTTCCGGCCAGAGGAGACCCCCATGACCACCGCCGTCATCGTCGACATCGTCCGCACCGCCTCCGGCAAGGGGAAGCCGGGTGGCGCACTGTCCGGCGTGCACCCGGTCGACCTCCTGGCCCGGACGATCGGCAGGCTCGTCGAGCGCAACGACCTCGATCCCGGGCTGCTCGACGACGTGATCGCCGGCTGCGTGGGACAGGTCGGCGACCAGGCCCTGAACATCGGTCGCTCGGCAGTGCTGCGGGCAGGCTTCCCGGAGTCCATCCCGGCCACGAGCATCGACCGCCAGTGCGGCTCCTCCCAGCAGGCCGCCCACTTCGCGGCCCAGGGCGTGATGGCCGGGGCCTACGACATCGCCATCGCCTGTGGCGTCGAGTCGATGAGCCGGGTCCCGATGGGGTCCTCGGTCGCCGCCGGCGGCGACCCGTTCGGCCCGCTGGCCGAGCGCTACCCGGAGGGGCTGCCACACCAGGGCATCGGTGCCGAGCTGATCGCAGCGCGGTGGAAGCTGACTCGTGAAGACCTCGACGCCTTCTCCGCTCGCTCACACGACCGCGCCGCGGCCTTCACCAGCGAGGGCGCCTTCACCAGCGAGATCGTGCCGATCACGCTGCCCGACGGCTCGGTGCACACCGTCGACGAGACCGTCCGGGCCTCGACCACCGCCGAGGGTCTCGGCGGCCTGCGCTCGGCCTTCCACAACGAGGCCTACGCCGCGCAGTTCCCCGAGATCGGCTGGCACATCACGCCCGGCAACTCCTCGCCCCTGACCGACGGCGCCTCGGCTGCGCTGATCATGAGCGAGGAGAAGGCCGTCGCTCTCGGCCTCACCCCGCGCGCTCGCTTCCACACCTTCGCCGTGACCGGCTCGGACCCGATCACGATGCTCGACGGCGTCATCCCGGCCACGCACCAGGCACTCAAGCGCTCGGGCCTGAGCATCGAGGACATCGACGCCTACGAGGTCAACGAGGCCTTCGCCCCCGTGCCCCTGGCCTGGGCGCGCGAGTTCAACGCCGACCAGTCCAAGCTCAACCCCCGCGGAGGCGCCATCGCCCTGGGTCACCCCCTCGGCGGCTCCGGCACCCGCATCCTCGCCACGATGCTGCACCACCTCGAGGCCACCGGTGGCCGCTACGGCCTCCAGACGATGTGCGAGGGCGGCGGCATGGCCAACGCCACCATCATCGAGCGGCTCTGAGACCGCCGGTGGAGCACATCGCGCTCGCCGTCGAGGACGGCATCGCCACGATCCGCTTCGACCGTCCGGACTCCCTCAACGCCTTCACCGACACGATGGAGGTCGAGCTGATCGAGGCCTTCGACGCCGTCGACGCCGACCCCGAGGTGCGGGTCGTCGTGCTCACCGGCACCGGCCGCGCGTTCTGTGCCGGGATGGACCTCTCCGCCTCATCCGAGGCGTTCCAGGAGTGGCGCACCAGCCCCTCGGCGCCGCCGGGCACGTCGTACGACGTCGACGGGCAGGACCTTCCCGTACGTCGTGACGGCGGCGGGCGCGTGGTGCTGCGGATGTTCGAGCTGGACAAGCCGATCATCGCCGCGGTCAACGGCCCGGCCGTGGGTGTGGGCTCGACGATCACCCTGCCCTGCGACATCCGGCTCGCCTCCGAGACGGCGCGCTTCGGCTTCGTCTTCAACCGGCGGGGCTTCGTACCTGAGTCGTGCTCCACGTGGTTCCTACCGCGCGTGGTCGCGATGCAGACCGCTCTGGAGTGGGTCTACACCGGGCGCGTCTTCGGTGCAGACGAGGCACTCGAGAAGGGTCTGGTCCGCACCGTCTACCCCGCCGCCGAGCTGTTGCCGGCCGCCTACGCCCTGGCCCGGGAGATCGCCGACAACACCGCGCCGGTCTCCACGGCGCTCGCCCGCCGGATGATGTGGCGGATGCTGGGGGCCGAGCACCCCGTGATCGCCCACACCGCCGAGACGCTCGGCATCAACCTGCGCGGCGTGAGCGCCGATGCCCGCGACGGCATCGCCGCGTTCCTCGACAAGCGGGCACCGGTCTTCACCGACCGGGTGCCCGACGACGTACCCGACGTCCTCGCTGCCTTTCCGGCGCCCTCGTTCGACCCGACACATCTGGAGATCACCCGATGAAGCGTCACCTCTACACCGCCGACCACGAGGCGTTCCGCGAGTCCGTGCGCGAGTTCGTGGCCCGCGAGGTCGTGCCCCACCACGAGCGCTGGGACGAGCAGCGCCACGTCGACCGCGAGACGTGGGTCTCGGCGGGCAAGCAGGGGCTCGTGGGACTGTCGGGTCCCGAGGAGCACGGAGGCGGTGGGATGTTCCGCGACTACCGCTACCGCAACGTCCTGCTCGAGGAGCTCGCCACGGCTTACGCCGGTGGGCTGGCTTCGAGCTTCTCGCTCCAGGACGACATCCTGATCCCCTACTTCGCCGAGCTGGGCACCCCCGAGCAGCAGGCCCGTTGGCTCCCACGCCTGTGCAGCGGTGAGCTGATCGCGGCGATCGCGATGACCGAGCCCGGGACCGGCAGCGACCTGCAGGGGATCCGGACGTCGGGGAAGAAGGTCGACGGCGGCTGGGTCGTCAACGGGGCGAAGACCTTCATCACCTCCGGCATCCAGTCCGACCTCGTCGTGGTCGTGACCAGGACCGACCCCGACGGAGGGCGCAACGCGTTCAGCCTGCTCGTCGTCGAGCGCGACATGCCGGGGTTCTCCCGCGGTCGTCAGCTCAAGAAGATCGGCCTGCCCGCCCAGGACACCGCCGAGCTCGTCTTCGAGGATGTCTTCGTCCCCGAGGACAACCTGCTCGGCGTCGAGGGTGGTGGCCTGGCCCAGCTCAAGGCGATGCTGCCCCTCGAGCGGCTCTCCATCGCGGCCCAGGGCATCGCGGTGGCCGACGCCGTCATCGCCACCACTCTCGAGTACACCACCGAGCGCGAGGCCTTCGGCCAGCCGATCTCGGACTTCCAGAACACCCGGTTCCAGCTGGCCGAGCTCGCGACCGAGGCCGACGTGACCCGCGCCTACATCGACCAGTGCATCCTCGCCTGGAACGACGGCGACCTCACCGACGTCGACGCGGCCAAGGCGAAGTGGTGGGCCACCGACATGCAGACCCGCGTCGTCGACCGCGCCCTGCAGCTGCACGGCGGCTACGGCTACATGGTCGAGTACCCGGTCGCGCGCGCCTACCAGGACGCACGCGTGCAGAAGATCTACGGCGGCACCAACGAGATCATGAAGCACATCATCGGCGGCGCGATGGTGCGCGGAGCTCGATCCGAGAAGTAGCCGTGCCGCTCTCAACGACGGTGGTACGTCGGCGTCCGCTTCTCGAGGAACGCGGCCGCCGACTCGCGTGAGTCCTCTGTCATCGCGGTGATCACCTGCTGGCGGTTCTCGAACTCGATGGCGGCGAGCAGGCTGGGCGTCTCCAGGGCGATCCACATGCCCTGCTTGGTGAGCTCGACCTGTCCGGGCCCGTTGGCCAGGATCTGGGCCGCCGTCTCCAGGGCCGCGGCGAGAAGGCCGTCGGGCTCGGCGACGCGTACGACGAGGCCAAGTCGTGCGGCCTCGTCGGCGTCACAGCGGCGCCCGGTCAGCATCAGCTCGTGGGCGGCGCCCGCCCCGACGATGCGGGGCAGGAGCCAGGACACGCCGATGTCACACGCGGAGTACCCGGCGGTGATGAAGGAGACCTTGAAGACCGCCGTCGTCGAGGCGATGCGGATGTCGCTGGCGCAGACCAGCGCGAGGCCACCACCGGCTGCCGGGCCGTTGACGGCGGCGATCACCGGCTGTGGCAGACGGTGGAGCTGCTCGGTCAGGTAGGCGATGCCGCGCTGCCGGTCGAGGACCTCCAGCGGCTCGTCGTCGGGGCGCCCGTCGCCGTACCCCTGTAGGTCCAGGCCGGCGCAGAAGGCCCGACCCGCTCCGGTCAGCACGACCACACGGCAGTCCCGGTCGGCGGCGATCTCGCGCAGCGCCTCGCTGAGCTCGGCGACCATGGCGGCGTCGAGGGCGTTGAGCCGGTCCGGCCGGTCGAGCGTCACCTGGGTGACGCCCTCGCGCAGCTGGCTGACCTCGACGTTGCTCACGGTGACGCTCCTTCGACCTCGACATATCTAAACGTTCGTTCGGTAGGCTAGGGAGACCGCCTCTCGTCGTCAAGGAGTCCCGATGCCCGACGCCACCACCGACCACCCCCTGACCGGCCAGGTCGCCCTCGTGACCGGCGCCAGCGCGGGCCTCGGGCGCCACTTCGCCCTGACGCTCGCCCGAGCCGGAGCCGGCGTCGCGGTCGGAGCTCGACGCACGGACCGGTTGACCGAGGTCGTCGCCGAGATCGAGGCCGAGGGTGGCACGGCGTACGCCGTGGCTCTCGACGTCACCGACGCCGACGCGATCGTCGCCGCAGTCGACTCGGTCGAGGCCGAGCTGGGGGTGCCCACGATCCTGGTCAACAACGCCGGGATGCCCGACGCCCAGCGGGCGCACAGGATGCCGCTCGAGCTCGTCGATGCCGTGCTGGCGACCAACCTGCGAGGGCCGTGGCTGCTGGCCACCGAGGTGGCTCGACGCCTGATCGCGGCCGAGCTGCCGGGCCGGATCGTCAACATCTCGTCGATGTCGGCCTTCCACTACACCGGCGAGGGAGCGGCGCTGTACAGCGTCACCAAGGCGGCGGTGAACCGGATGACCGAGGTGCTGGCCGTCGAGTGGGCACGGCACCACATCAACGTCACCGCCATCGCACCGGGAGCCTTCGCCTCGGAGATGATGGACGGGATGCTCGAGCGGATGGGCGACATCACCGGCGCCTTCCCCCGACGCCGCCTGGGCGACCCCGCCCAGCTCGAGAGCGCGCTGCTGTTTCTGACGTCGCCGGCCTCGGACGCCGTCACCGGGACGGTCATCCAGGTCGACGACGGCCAGACCCACCGCTGACGCGGAGTACCTCAGCGCAGCGCCAGGCTCCCACTGAGCGGCGCCGGCCACGGGAGGGTTTCGTGCTCCGCGACCAGCCCGTCCAAGGTGGCGCCCAGCCCGTCGGGCCACACGGACGTACGTCGGGTGCGGAAGTCGATGTGCACGGCCATCACCTCCAGCACGTAGGCCACGACGCGGTTCGTGTCGTCCAGCAGGAAGGCCTGCAGGTGAAGGGCCCGTGCTGAGCGCCCGACGTAGCGGACCCGCACCGACACCTCGGATCCCACGTGGACCTCGCGGAGGTAGACGATGTGGTGCTCGGCGGTGAAGAAGCCGAGCTTCTCGGTCTCGTGCCAGTCCGGGGCCACTCCAGCCGCCTGCATCGCGTACTCGACACCCCAGGACGCGACCGTCAGGTAGTGCGCGATGTTCATGTGACCGTTGCGGTCCTCGAACTCGGGAGGCACCGTCATGGCGTTGTAGGCAGGCAGCGCGACGGCGTCGTCGTAGGTCGGCATCGAGGTCAAGGGCACCCGGCACTTATACCGAACGATCGCTCGTTTCGACTAGCGTCCCTTCCGTGAGCACTCTCGACGCCGCCCGGATGTCCGCACTTCTGGCCCCATGGGCCGAGCACGTGTACGGCGTCGGGGCCGTCGTCTCGGGCGTCGCACCGATGCCCGGCAACGCCGGTCTCAGCTTCGGCTTCACCGTGCACCCGGGCGACGGCGCGACCGAGCGACTCGTCATCCGCCTGGCACCCCCGGGCGTCCGGCGTCGCGGCAACACCGACGTCCTGCGCCAGGTCCCCCTGCTCGAGGCCCTCGGGCAGGCAGGCGTGTCGATCGCGCCGCTGACCTGGTCGACTGATGACCCCCGGTGGTTCGGCACCGACGCCATCGTCCAGGCCTACCTGGACTCGGAGCCGTTCGCGATGCACGCCCCCGCGGGGACACGTGCCGGCGAGGCCGACCTCGATGCGTCGCCCTACCTGCAGCAGGCAGTGCGGGCCTTGGCCCCGCTGCACGCGCTCGACTGGACGGCCGCACTGCCTGAGTGGGAGGAACCGCGCCCGGTCGCCGCGGAGGTCGCGTTCTGGGGGCGCCTGCTCGAACGCACGACCGACCGGGACCAGGTCGCCGCGGGCACCCGGCTGGGCGAGGCGCTCGTCGCGCACGACCCGGGAGACCACCGAGTCGGAATCTTCCACGGCGACTACCAGACCCACAACGTGCTCTACGACGCGCACGGCAGCTTGGCCGCGGTGATCGACTGGGAGATCTCCGGTATCGGCCCGGTGGGCCTCGACCTCGGCTGGCTGTCGATGATGACCGATCCACAGTGCTGGCACGCGGAGCGCCGCGCGGTGCTGCGGACCGTCGCGGACCCGGCCGACCTCCTCCGCTGGTACGTCGACGCCACGGGCGCCGACCTGCCGGCGTACGACTGGTATCGCGCCCTGGCCTGCTATCGCTACGGAGCGATCGCCGCCTTCAACCTGCACCTGCACACGTCCGGGCGTCGCGTCGACGAGGTCAGCGTCCTGATGGGCGGGGGCGTGCCGGTGCTGTTCTCGCGTGGGACAGAGCTGCTCGATCCCCGCTAGCGGCGTTAAGTCAAGTGATTCAACGAGTGAGTGGCATGCCTTGACTCAGCACGTGACGTCGGGCACGCTGCCTCCATGTGGAGCTTCGAGAACGACCCTGACTTCCAGCCGGAACTCGACTGGATCGACACCTTCGTGCGCGAGAAGGTTCAGCCGCTCGACTACATCCTGGGCAGCCAGTGGGACATCCACGACCCGGAGTTCGTCCGCCTCGTGCGCCCCCTCCAGACCGAGGTCCAGGAGCGCGGCCTGTGGGCCTGCCACCTCGGCCCGGAGCTCGGCGGCCCCGGCTACGGCCAGCTCAAGCTGGCACTGATGAACGAGAAGTTCGGCATGTCGCGCTTCGGCCCGATCGTCTTCGGCGCCCAGGCGCCCGACACCGGCAACTCCGAGATCCTCGCCCACTTCGGCACACCGGAGCAGAAGAAGCGCTACCTCGAGCCGCTGCTCGCCAACGAGGTCGTCTCCTGCTTCTCGATGACCGAACCCCAGGGCGGGGCAGATCCGCTCCTGTTCAAGACCAGCGCGGTGCGCGACGGTGACGAGTGGGTCGTCAACGGCGAGAAGTGGTTCGCCTCCGAGGCCGAGACCGCTGCCTTCTACATCATGATGGTGGTGACGGACCCGGAGGCCGGGAGCCCCTACGCCCGCGCCTCGATGTTCATCATCGACACCGACACACCCGGCATCGAGATCGTCCAGAACTACGGCTTCTACGGCGAGCCCGAGGACACCCACGCCCACCTGCGGCTGACCGACGTACGGGTGCCGCACTCCGCGATGCTCGGCGAGCCCGGCCAAGCGTTCGCGATCGCCCAGACCCGCCTGGGAGGAGGGCGTATGCACCATGCGATGCGCACGCTCGCCCAGGCGACCCGCGCCTTCGACATGACGTGCGAGCGGGTGCTGTCGCGCTCGACCAAGGGCGAGGTGCTCGCGCACAAGCAGATGGTCCAGGAGAAGATCGCCGACTCCTGGGTCCAGCTGCGCCAGTTCCGGCTGCTCATCCTGGAGACCGCCTGGCTGGCCGACCAGGGCAACGACTGGAAGACCATCCGCAAGAACGTCTCGGCAGTCAAGTCGATCATGCCCGACGTGCTGCACGACATCGCCTCGCGCGCGCTCCACCTGCACGGGTCCCTGGGTCTGAGCCACGAGATGCCCTTCGCGGAGTGGGTCATCAACTCCTTCCACATCGGCTTGGCCGACGGCCCGACCGAGGTGCACAAGATGGTCGTGGCGCGCGAGGTGCTCAAGGACTACAAGGCCGACGACGCCCAGTTCCCCAGCTACATCCGCCACCAGCAGGTCCAGCACGCCCGCGCGCTTTACGGCACCGGAGCCTGAGCAGGTGGTGTCGACCGACACCGCCGACGACGACCTGGGGATCGACCTGGCGATCCTGGCGTCGTGGCTCGACGATCAGGGGATCGGCTCGGGGCCGATCACCGACGTCGCGCCACTCGGCGGAGGCACCCAGAACGTCATGCTCCGCTTTCGACGAGCAGGCCGCGACCTCGTCGTACGCCGGGGTCCCCGCCACCTGCGTCGCCGCTCCAACGACGCGATGCGTCGTGAGATCACGGTCCTGACCGCGCTCTCCGGCACCGCGGTGCCGCACCCGGCCCTCGTCGCGGCGTGCACCGAGACCGACGTGCTCGGTGACGCCGTCTTCTACGTGATGGAGCCCGTGGTCGGCTTCAACCCCGCGGTCGAGGTGCCCGCGCCGTACGCCGCCGACCCCGACCTGCGTCGCCGCAGCGGCCTCTCGGTGGCGCGAGCACTGGCCACCCTCGGCGCCGTCGACCACGGTGCCGTCGGACTGGGCAACCTGGGTCGTCCCGCGGGCTTCCTCGAGCGCCAGGTCGAGCGGTGGCGAGCCGAGCTGCACTCCTACACCGAGCTGGCGGGCTACCCCGGCCCCGACCTGCCCGGGGTGGAGGCCCTCGGCGACTGGCTCGAGGCCAACCGTCCTGCCGACTGGACTCCCGGGCTGATCCACGGCGACTACCACCTCGCGAACGTCATGCTCACCCCGGACGACGGGCAGGTCGCCGCCGTCGTCGACTGGGAGATGTGCACCGTGGGGGACCCGCTCCTCGACCTGGGTGCCTTGCTCGCCACCTGGCCTCGCGGGGACGAGGTCGAGGTCGTCGACGCCGCCCTCGGTCGACTGCCGGGGCTGCCCACCCGCGACGAGCTGGTCGCCGAGTACGGCGAGCACTCCACGCGCGACCTGTCCGCCGTCGACTGGTACGTCGCGATGGCCTGCTTCAAGCTCGGGATCGTGCTGGAGGGCACCCATGCCCGCGCGTGCGCGGGTCTGGCGCCGCGCGCCGTCGGCGACCAGCTGCACGGCGCCACGCTGGTGCTGCTCGACCGAGCCCGGCAGAGCGCCGGGATCTGACCGTCCGTCCCGAGAGGAACCAGCATGAGCCGTCCCCTGAACGGAGTTCGCGTGGTGGAGCTGGCGGGCATCGGCCCGGGCCCGCACGCGTGCATGATGCTCGCCGACCTGGGCGCGGAGGTGACCCGGGTGCTGCGTCCGAGCGAGGCCTCCGAGAAGGACAACGCTCACACGCTGCGCGGGAGACGGCGCGTCGTCGCCGATCTCAAGGACCCCGCCGACCGCGACCGGGTGCTGGACCTGATCTCGTCAGCAGACGTGCTCGTCGAAGGCTTCCGACCCGGCGTGATGGAACGCCTCGGGCTCGGTCCGGACCAGGCCATGGCGCGCAACCCCCGGCTGGTCTTCGCCCGGATGACCGGTTGGGGTCAGCACGGCCCCTACGCCCGGATGGCCGGCCACGACATCAACTACATCTCGATCACCGGCGCCCTGCACGCCATCGGCACCAGCGAGGCTCCGGTGCCGCCCCTCAACCTGGTGGGTGACTACGGTGGCGGCTCGATGCTGCTGGTCAACGGCGTGCTTGCCGCCCTGGTGCAACGCGGCACCACCGGGCGGGGCCAGGTCGTCGACGCGGCCATGGTCGACGGGGCATCGGTCCTGCTGGCCGGCATCCTCGAGCTGCGCACGGACCAGACCTGGAACGACACCCGCAGCAACAACCTGCTCGACGGGGCGGCGCCGTTCTACCGGACCTATCGCTGCGCCGACGGCGGGTTCATGGCGGTCGGGGCCATCGAGCCTCAGTTCTACGCGCTGGTCGTGGCGGGACTGGAGCTGGAGGCAGCGGCGCTGCCCGACCGCGACGACCCCACATGCTGGCCCGAGCTCACGGCTGTGTTCGCCGAAGCCTTCGATGCCCGTCCGCGCTCCCACTGGCAGTCGGTCTTCGACGGCACCGACGCCTGCGTGACCCCGGTGCTCGACTTCGACGAGGCAGCAGCGCATCCGCACGTGGCGCAGCGCCGGTCGCTGACCCGCGATGCCGCGGGCTTCGTGGCAGCCGGCAGCGCCTGGCGCAACCTCGAGGACTGACCGGGCGTCCTAGGAGGTCCGCCGCGCCTTCAGGAGACGGTGGGTCTCGGGGGACAGCTCCGCCGACAGCAGTCCCGTGACCATGTCGATCAACTGGCTGGTGAACAGCGGCACGTCGATCGGCGGCCCCACCCGCGCACGTCGTCCGATCTCGATGTGCGCGAAGCGGATCACCGCGAAGCGGCGGTGGAGCGGAGGCCCGGTCGAGCCCTCCGGCATGAGGGACTCGAAGGTCGCCGACCAGCGATCGAGACTGCCCAGGTGGTCGTAGATGATGCCGCCGGCCGGCTCGTCGGCCTCGATGTTGCGGTGGGTGCGGTTGAGCAGCTCTCCGGCCACCATCAGGAACGACGGCCCACCGTCGTCGTCGGTGAGCTTGGCGATCAGGGGTTGCACGAGCACCGACGCCCCGATGCGCAGCGTCGTCTCTCCCCCGGCCGCGAGGTTGTCCAGGAGCGCGGCGCGCCGCACGGCGACATGATCCATGTGCTTGTCGACCAGCGCCTTGAGCAGTCCGTCGCGGCCCCCGAAGTGGTACTGGAGCGCGGTGGTGTTGCGCTGGTTGGCGGCCCGGGTGATCTCGCGCATCGACACGCCGTCGATGCCACGCTCGGCGAAGAGCGTCTCGGCCGCCGAGATCAGCTCGGCCGGAGCGCCGCCACTGCCGCGCCGTTCGGCTCTGCTGCGCGTGCTGGTCGACGGAGCCGACGCCGGAGTGACGGAAGTCATGAGCGCAGTGTATGCATGGCAACCAGGTGCAACGGAAGTACTTTTTCATTCTTTTGGTTTAGGTCTTGTAGCAAGTGACTCAACGTGGTTAGGGTCACAGCGCACCACTTCGGTGCGACCCGCGTCACAGCACAGAAACGAGGAGACCCCGGAATGAAGCTCCAGAACCTCTGGTCAGCCAAGGGCATCGCCATCGGCGCCGCTGCCCTGCTCGCACTCTCGGGATGCGGCTCCGACGGCGGCAGCGAGGCCACCGGCACGGCCGACGCCGACGGCATCATCACCGTCAAGCTCGGCGTCGTCGGGCCGATGACGGGCCCCGCCTCGCTCTACTACGAATACATGGACCAGGACCTCGAGGCCTTCGCCGACGACTTCGAGGAGCAGTACGGCGTGCGCTTCGACGTCGTCGCCGAGGACGACCAGGCCTCCCCCGAGGAGACGGCTCGCGCGGTCAGCAAGCTGATCAACGAGGAGGGCGTCCAGGCCATCCTCGGTCCGCCGCTGTCGGGCAACTCGCTGCAGGTGGCCGACACCGTTCAGCGCAGCGCCATCCCGTGGCTGCTCGCCGGGCCCAACGCCGACGAGATCATCAACTACGACGTCCAGCCCAACTGGGCCTTCCAGACCAACTTCACCAACCAGCAGATCATGTCGATCCTGGGCGAGCGGCTCTGGGCCAACGACGCCAAGGTCGGCATCGTCTACTCCGCCGACGGCTTCGGCCAGTCCAACCTCGACCAGCTGACCGCCTGGGCCGACGCCAACGGCAAGGAGCTCAGCGTCGAGGAGACCATCCAGCCCGGTGCGGCCGACGCCAACGCCACGATCAAGCGAATGAAGGACGCCGGCGTCGAGTCGGTGTTCATGGGCATCACCCAGGGCTCCGACACCGCCACGGTCACGCGGGCGATCGAGCAGGGCGGCTTCGACCCGGCCACGATCATGACGACCGGCACGATCCTGACCAACTACAAGGACGTGGCCGAGCCGTCGCAGTGGGAGAAGATCCAGATCGTCGACCCGCGCAACTTCCTCGAGGGGGGCGACAAGTGGGTGCTCGACCAGGTGCAGGAGGAGACGGGCGAGGCCCCGGCCATCCCGACCAACAACATCAGCACCTACGCGATGCTCGACATCTACGCCCAGGCCGTGCAGACGGTCGGTGACGCCAACGACAAGGAGGCGGTCCGCCAGGCGATGGAGGACATCGAGACCGTGCACATCGGTCCCGACCTCACGATCGAGAGCCCCTTCAGCAGCGACGACCACAAGCTGTACACCGACGACCCGGCGACGTGGTTCACCTACGGGTTCGACGACAACTTCGACCTCGTCAACCTCGGCACCGCCGCGGACTGCGTCGAAGGCTGCTGATCCACCGCTCGACCCGGTCGGGGGGCACCCGCCCCCCGACCGGGTCGCACCAGCTCGCGCCCCACCCAGCACCAGCCAGCCCCGCCCCGCTTCCCCCGTCACCTCTTGAGGAGTCCGCATGGAACCCGTGATCCTCGGCCTGGTCCTCGGCGGGCTCTACGCCCTGCTCGCCCAGTCCTTCGTCCTGACGTTCATCACGACCAAGACCCTCAACTTCGCCGTGGGCGAGTTCGTCGCCCTGGGCGCGTTCGCGACGATCGCCGTCTCGTCGTGGTCGTGGCTCCCGAGCTTCGGACGAGTCGCGGTGGGCTTCCTGGCCGCCTCGGTCGTCGGCGCCCTGGCCTACCGCTTCATCGTGCTCCCCTTCACCACCCAAGGTGAGCACGACACCCGGTGGCTGCTCTCGACCGTCGCGCTCTCGTTCGTCATGCTCAACCTGATCACCAACGTCGAGGGGCCCTCCCCGCAACGGTCGGACACCGCCCGCATCAGCGGCTCGGTGGACGTGCTCGGCGTCGGGGTCAGCAAGCAGCAGCTGCTCCTGGCCGTGCTCGCCGTGGTGATCTCGCTGATCCTGATCGTGGTCTCGCAACGAACCTCGATCGGCCTGGTCATGCGCGCGGTGTCGCAAGACCCGGAGACCACGTCCCTCATGGGCATCTCGCCCCGACTCGTGGGGATGGGCGCCTACGCCGTGGCGATGGGCCTGGCCGGCCTGGCCGGTGTGCTCTACGCCGCCACGGTCGGCGCCTCCCCCGTGATGGGTGCTCCGCTGCTCGTGGCCTCGATCGCCGTGGCGGTGATCGGTGGGCTCGGCTCGCTCTGGGGCCCGCTGCTCGGCGGCGCGCTGTACGGCGTGCTCAGTGAGGTCGCCAGCTTCCAGTACGGCGCGATCTGGGGCGAGACCGCCGGACTGCTGCTCGTCATCGCCGTCCTGGTGTGGAAGCCCGAAGGTCTGCTCGGTCGTCGCATGGAGGTCAAGCTGTGAGCACCATCGAGAAGTCCCCGCCCACCTCGGCCGCCGCTCCCGAGCCGCAGCGTCCCCGCTCGCACGTGCGCTCGGCGCTGCGCGGCGACATCCTCTTCGCCGTGGTCGCCTTCGGCATCGCGGTCCTGGCGATCCTGCCCGGTCGTGACGGAGCCGGCACCTCGATCTCGACCATGCAGCTGGTCGCCAGCATGGCGGCCATGACCGTGGCGGCCGTCGGGCTCAACCTGCTGGTCGGCTACACCAAGCTCGTCTCGCTGGGTCAAGGCGGCTTCTACGCCATCGGCGCGTACGCCTCGGCGTACCTCACCCTGGACGTCGGGCTGCCGCCCCTGCTGGCGATCCTCGGCGCCCTGGCCCTCTGCGGCGCGATCGGCGCCGTCGTGGCCGTCTCGTCCATGCGACTGCGCGGGCCTCAGTTCGCCGTCATCACGCTGGTGCTCGCCGTCCTGGTCGAGCGGATCCTCAACGAGGGCAATGCTTTCGGCCGCCTGGCCGGCTACCCCAACTACGCCGAGCACGACACCACGTCGATGGAGCCGGTCTCGGTCTTCGGCATCACGTTCCGTCCGCCGATGATCGCCGGCGAGGTCGCCACCGTCATGGTGCCGATCGTCGTGGTCACCGTGCTGGTCCTGATCATCGCCCGCAACATCGCCAAGTCGCCCTGGGGCAGCTCACTGAGCGCCATCGGCGAGAGCGAGATGCTCGCGGCCCACCTGGGCGTCAATGTCTTCCGTCGCAAGATCTCGGTCTTCGTCCTGGCCTCCGTGCTCGGCGGCCTCGGCGGCGTCATCGTCACCCAGGCCTTCGCCCACCTGCAGCCGGAGACCTTCGACATCTACCTGACGATCACGATCGTGCTGGCGGTCGTGTTCGGCGGCAGCGGCACCATCCTCGGCCCACTGGTCGGCGCGGTCGCGATCGTCTGGCTCGAGCAGTCCGACATCCTGGCCGAGATCGGCAGCTTCCAGCAGGAGAACATCTCCGACACCTGGTACCTCTCCACCTCCGGCCTCGTCGGCGTCCTCTTCATCCTGACGCTGTTCCTGATGCCCCGCGGGATCGTCGGCACCGCCGGACAGCTGCTCGCCACCGTCGTGCGCAAGAGCGCGGCCGACCCGGACGCCGCGAGCACCGAGGGTTCCGCGAGCACCGCCGACCACCCGGCCGTCACCACCACCGCGAGCACCGACCAGCACGCCCGGGTCGAGCGCCCACCGGTAGCGGCGGGGGCGGACACCTCGGAGTCGATGCTGCGGATCAGCGGCCTGAGCAAGAACTTCGGCGGCCTGCGGGCCGTGGCGGAGATGGACCTCGCCGTCGACGGTGGCCAGATCCACGCGATCATCGGTCCGAACGGCGCCGGCAAGTCGACGCTGGCCAACCTGCTCACCGGCGTCTACCAGCCGACGGAGGGCACGGTGACCTTCCTGGGTCGCGACCTCACCGGGCAGGCTCCGCACCACGTCTCCCGCGCGGGCGTCGCCCGTACCTTCCAGACTCCGCAGCTCTTCCACGACGCCACGGTGCGGGCCAACGTGCTCGCCGGCTTCGCCGACACGGGCCGTACGCCGTTGTGGGCCGCCGCCCTGAAGCCGCCGGGCCGCTACCGCCGCGACGCGGAGATGCGCGCCGAGGCCGACCGGCTGCTCGACCTCGTCGGGCTCGGCGACGTCGCGGACCTCCGCGCGAGCGAGCTGCCCTACGGCAAGCAGCGGTATCTCGAGATCGCCCGAGCGCTGGCGAGCGATCCACAGCTGATCGTGCTCGACGAGCCCGCGGCGGGACTGCTGGCGACCGAGTCCGTCGTGCTCGGAGACCTGCTGCTGTCGCTGCGCGAGGAGGGCTTCGCCCTGGTCGTGGTCGAGCACCACATGGACCTGGTGGCGCGGATCGCCGACCAGGTCACCTGCATGGACCAGGGCCGACTGCTGGCCCGCGGCACCCCTGCCGAGGTCCTCTCCGACGAAGCCGTGGTCGCTGCGTACCTCGGCAAGCCGCACGAGGAAGGGACGCACTGATGAGTCTCGTCATCGACAACGTGGAGTCGGGCTATGACCGCGCTCCGATCCTGCACGGCGTGAGCATGCGGGTCGACCCCGGTGAGCTCGTGGCCGTCGTCGGCTCCAACGGGGCCGGCAAGACCACACTGGTGCGCACCATCTCCGGGCTGCTCGCCGTACGCTCCGGCGACGTCGCGGACGACGACGGCTCCCTCACCAAGCTGACGCCGGCCAAGCGCGCTCGACGTGGCACGGTGATGGTGCCCGAGGGACGCAAGCTCTTCCCGCAGCTGACGGTCGGGCAGAACATCGAGCTCGGGCGCCGAGCAGCGAGAGGTCGCACCGGCGGCCAGGACCCGGTCGAGGCCCTCCTCGAGGCCTTCCCCATCGTCAAGGAGCGGTGGGGGCAGCAGGCCAACCTGCTGTCGGGGGGCGAGCAGCAGATGGTGGCGTTGACCCGCGCCGTCGCCGCGCGCCCGCGCTACCTCCTGCTGGACGAGCCGTCCCTGGGACTCAGTCCGCTGAAGACCCTCGACGTGTTCCGTCTGATCGAGCTGATCCGCGAGCGCACCGGCGCCGGCATCCTGCTCGTCGAGCAGATGGCCGACCAGGCCCTGGCAGCCGCCGACCGCGCCTACGTGCTCGAGCACGGCCGGGTCTCGATGGAGGGACCGGCCGCCGAGCTGCGTGCCTCCGACGAGATCCGTCGTGCCTACCTGGGGGTGGCGTGATGCTGGAGCCGAGTCCCCGCGCCGCGGTGCTGATCGAGAGGCTGACCGGGTTCCTCGCCGACGACGTCTACCCGGCCGAGCGGATCTTCGAGGAGCAGGTCCGCGAGATCGGCGAGGCGCGCACCCAGCCGCCGGTCATGGAGGAGCTGAAGAAGAAGGCCCACGACCTCGGCCTGTGGAATCTCTTCCTCCCCCACCCCGAGCCCGGGCACGACCCGCTGCCCAACCTCGACTACGCGCGGATTGCCGAGCTCAGCGGTCGCAGCCTGCACCTCGCACCGGAGGCGATGAACTGTGCCGCGCCGGACACCGGCAACATGGAGGTGCTCTCCATGTTCGGCACGCCCGCCCAGAAGGAGCAGTGGCTGCAGCCCCTCCTCGCCGGCACCATCCGCTCGGCGTACGTGATGACCGAGCCGCAGGTGGCCTCCTCCGACGCCAGCAACATCGAGACCACGATCGAGCAGGACGGCGACGAGTGGGTCATCAACGGGCGCAAGTGGTGGATCTCGGGGATCAACCGTGACGCCTGCAAGATCATGATCCTGATGGGGATCTCCGACTCCTCGCCCGACGCGCCACGCCACCGTCGCCACTCCATGGTGCTCATCCCGCGCGACACCCCGGGGATCACCATCGAGCGAGACCTCACCGTGCTCGGGTTCAACCCGTTCGAGTCGCACGTCGAGATGACCTTCACCGACGTGAGGGTGCCGATCACCAACCTCGTCGGTGAGTCGGGAGCAGGGTTCGCGATGTCGCAGGCGCGACTCGGGCCCGGACGGATCCACCACTGCATGCGGATGATCGGCGCCGCCGAGCGAGCCCTGGAGCTGATGATCGCCCGCGCGGAGAGCCGCAGCACCTTCGGCACCCGCCTCGTGGACCAGGGCGTGATCCGCGAGTGGATCGCCGACTCCCGCATCGAGATCGACCAGGCACGCCTCTACACGCTCTACACCGCGCACCTGATGGACACCGTCGGCAACCGCGCCGCCGCGAGCGAGATCTCGGGCATCAAGGTCGCCGTCCCCAACATGGCTGCTCGGGTCATCGACCGGTCCATGCAGGTGCACGGCGGTGGCGGGCTGTCGCAGGAGTTCCCGCTCGCGCGGATGTACGCCGAGGCGCGGATCATCCGGATGGCCGACGGGCCGGACGAGGTGCACCGCCGCGCCGTGGCGCGCACGGAGCTGCGCCGCTACTCCGACGCGACCACGCCCGAGCCGCACGGCGTCACCGCGCACCTGCTGCCGCGATAGGTGCGAGACCTCACGACATCCGCAGCACGTACCTGCCCACCGCGCGGCGCTCGCCGATCGAGGTCAGGACCCGACCCGCGTCGGCGAGCGGGGCGCTCGAGGGAGCGGGTGGGGCGAGCTCACCGCGAGCGATGCGGGCGAGGAGGTCGGTGAGGAGCAGCGCGTTGCCGGCGGCACCGCCCTCGACCCGCGACCAGTCGCCCCAGTCGACGCCGATGACGGACCGGTTGCGCAGCAGGACGATGTTGGCGGGCAGACGGGGAATCTCTCCCGAGGCGAAACCGACGACGCAGTAGCGGCCGCCGGTCGTGAGTGAGCGCAAGGCGCCCTCCGCAGCCTGGCCTCCGACGGGGTCGATCACCACGTCGGCCCCGCCGCAGGTGGTCTCGCGGATCCGGTCCTTCAGATCTCTCGGGTCCCCGTAGTCGAGCGTCGTGCTGGCCCCTGCCCGCTGGGCCGCCGCCCGCTTCTCCTCGCTCGAGGCGACTCCGGTGACCCGCGCACCGAGGCTGCGCGCCACGTCGACGGCCGCGAGACCGATCCCGCCGCCGGCTCCGAGGACGACGACCTCCTCGCCCGCGGCGATGGTGACCCGGTGGGTGGTGGCGAACAGGACGGTGAGGTAGCTCTCCATCGAGGCCGCGGCCACGTCGGGCGCGATCCCGGCCGGCACGGCGGCGAGAGTCTCGGCAGTGGTGAGGACGTGGGTCGCGTAGGCACCCCCGACGCCGTCCAGCACGCTGGCCACCCGTTGTCCCAGCAGTGCCTCGTCCTCGGGGCTCCCCACCGCAGCGACCACCCCGACGACGCAGTTGCCCGGGGTGAACGGCAGGGGCGGCCGCACCTGGTAGGCGCCCCGCACGATCAGGCCGTCGACGAAGCTCACCCCGACCGCCTCGGTCTGGATCAACACCTCGCCCGGCGCCGGCTGGGGAGTGGACTCCTCGACGAGCCGGAGCAGCGTCGGGTCACCGAGCTCCACGCAGTGCATGCGCCGCGTCAGGCCCACCATCAGGCCCATCCACCGTCCACGCGGATCGCGGCACCGGTCGTGTACGACGAGGCGGAGCCCGCGAGGTAGAGCGCTGTGCCCACGACCTCGCTCGGCTGGGCGCAGCGGCCGAGGGCGATCTTCGGCTCCATCTCCTCCTGCAGCCCCTCGGGCCAGTTGTCCGAGATGTCGGTGAGGAACGCCCCGGCCTGGATCGTGTTGACCCGCACCGTGGGCCCGTAGGCCCGGGCGAAGCCCTCCGTCAGCGTGTGCAGCCCCGCCTTGGCGGCGGCGTACGGCAACGCGTGTGGCTGTGGTCGGATGGCCTCGATCGATCCGACATTGATGATCGCGCCCCCGTCACCCTCGGCCATCCGGGCGCCGATCACCGCCGACAGCCGGAAGGGCCCGCGCAGGTTGACGGCGACGACCTTGTCGAACAGCGCCTCGGAGAGCTCCTCGAGGCTGGGATAGAGCGGCGAGAGGCCGGCGTTGTTGATCAGGACGTCGACCGTGCCGAGCTCGGCGTAGACGGTCTCCACCAGCCGGTCGCAGTCGTCCCAGGAGCTGACGTTGAACCCCACCGGCAGCGCGCGCACGCCGTACTTCTGCGCGACCTCGGTAGCCACCTGCTCACAGGTCTCGAACTTGCGACTGGCGATCACGACGTCAGCACCGCGCTCGGCGAAGGCCTGCACCATCTCGTGGCCGAGACCACGACTCCCTCCGGTGACGACGACGACCTTGCCGGCGAACTCGTCCTGCTGCATGTCTGGGGGTCCTTTCATCGGGGAGCCAGGTCTCGGCAGACCTCGCGGGGGTCGACGCCTGGCACGGGCAACAGCATGGCGATCGGGGTGGTGACTCCGTGGTCGACGAAGCGACGCAGGTGCTCACGGATCTCCTCCGGGCGACCATGCACGACGAGGTCGTCGACGACCTGGTCGGGCACGGCTGCGAGCGCGGCCTTGCGGTCGCCTTCCTCCCACAGCCGCCACATCGGCTCGAGGTCGTCACGTCCCAGCCACCGGTGGAAGTCGCGGTACACCGGGACGTTGAGGTACGTCGTGATCAGTCGCCGGCCGAGCGCACGGGCGACGTCCGCGTCGGCGGTCGGAGCGACGATGATCCTGGCGACGACCTCACGCGGGCCGTGCGCGCCGACGATGGGGGTGACCTGCTCGACGTCCTCGGCCGAGAGCCAGTTGATGATGGCACCGTCGGCCTCCTCGCCGGCCAGGGAGAGCATCTTGCCGCGCAGCCCGGCCAGCAACACGTTCGGCGCAGGATCCGGGACGACGCCCAGCCGGAATCCTTCGACGCTGAACGTGTCGTAGGCCTGCTCCACCCGCTGGCCGGCGAGAGCCGCCCGCAGGAAGCGCAACAGGTCCCGGTTGCGCGACAGCGGCTTCTCGAAAGGGATCGAGTTCCACTTCTCGACGATGACGTTGGACGACGACCCGATCCCGAGGGTGAAGCGGCCCGGCGCGGTGGCCGCCATGGTGGCGGCTGTCTGGGCGAGGAGCGCCGGTCCGCGGGTGAAGGACGGCGCGATGGCGATCCCGAGATGGACGTGCGTGGTCACCGCCGCCGCGACGGCCAACGGCGTGAAGCCGTCGGCGTGCATGCCCTCGGCGCTCCAGAGGTCGGTGTAGCCGAGACCCTCGAGCTCGCGGCACACCTCTGCTTGCTCGCTCAGCGACAGCCCGTCGAGCGGAATCGTCATCCCCCAGCGGTCCACACACGTCTCCTGCATCCGTGAGTCAGGCGCTTGCATTAAAGCGAACGATCGCTAGGCTAGTGACGCAGACCACTTCCCGCAACCCGGCTCCTTGGAGGCACCCATGACCCTGGCCCGCAACGTCTTCGGCGTGCTGGACCGCTCGGCCGAGGCCGCCTACGGCGACCGTCCGGCGTTCGGCTTCGAAGGGGAGACCCGGACCTTCGTGGAGCTGCGTGATGGGGCAACCGGCTTCGCAGGGGGGCTGCACGACCTCGGCGTGCGCCCCGGGGACGCCGTCGCGGTGATGATGGGCAACCGCCTGGAGTGGCTCGAGGTCTTCTTCGGGCTCTCCGCACTCGGAGCAGTCTGCGTGCCGGTCAACGTGCTGCTCACCGGCCCCGAGATCGCCCACGTCTGCCGCGACAGCGGCGCCCGGTACCTGGTGATGGACGAGGTCGCCGGCCGCAGCGTCGCTGCTCTGGACGTCGACTTCGACACCGTGGTGCTGCTCGGCGAGGTCGCAGCACCGCCGAGCGCTCACACCGCGGCGTACGTCGACGTACGGCAGGGCTCCTTGCCCGAGGGCCACGTCGGGCCGGCGCTCGACGACGTCGCCGTGCTCTACTACAGCTCCGGCACCACCGGACTCCCCAAGGCGGCAGCCCACACCCACAACGGGGTGCTGTGGAACGCCATGGGGCAGATCCAGGGCCTCGGCCTGACCAAGGACGTCCGCTACGCGGTGATCCCGTCCTTCTCCTGGGCGGCCGGGCTCCACAACCTCGTCCTGGGCCTGGTCTGGGTCGGGGGCTACTCCGAGGTGCGGCGCACCGGCGGCGCGAGCATGGAGTCGATCGTCGAGGGCCTCGAGCGTGACCGGATCACCCACGTCATGCTCGTCCCCAGCCTGCTGCGAGACCTGGCCACGCGCCCCGACCTGATGGAGCGGCTGTCTGCCAGCGCCCTGGAGTGGATCGTCACCGGAGCCGAACCCGTGCCGCGCTCGGTCATCGAGGGCGTTTGCCGCGGAGTCCCCGGCGTCGACGTGTGCCAGGGCTACGGGCTCTCGGAGTTCCCCACGATCACCACGGTGCTGATGGCCGACGAGGTCTTCGCCCACGAGGGCTCTGCAGGACGGGCACTGCCGCACACCGATCTCGCCATCCGCGACGCCGACGGGGCGATCCAGCGCTGCGGGACAGGCGAGCTGCTGGTGCGCTCTCTGGCCACGATGGTCGGCTACCACCAGCGCCCCGAGCAGACCGCCGAGGCGTTCCGCGACGGCTGGCTGCACACCGGCGACCTCGTGGAGCTCGACGCCGAAGGGTTCATCACCATCGTCGGTCGCACCAAGGACATGATCATCTCGGGCGGGCTCAACGTCTATCCGAAGGAGATCGAGGACGTCATCAACCGACTGCCCGGAGTCGTCGAGGCTGCCGTGGTCGGCGTGCCCCACGAGCGCTTCGGGGAGACGGCGGTCGCGGTGGTCGTCACCGACGACGCGGACTTCGAGGCCGCGACGGTCGAGGCTGCGTGCGCCGCGCAGCTTGCGTCGTACAAGCGTCCCCGCGTGACGATCGTTCGCAGCGAACGACTGCCTCGCAACGCCAACGCCAAGCTGCTCAAGCGGGAGCTGCGTCCCTGGGCCGAGCAGCAGGTGCGCGACTCGGGGGTCAGCGACTCCGCCAAGAAGTCGGCGGGCACCCCCGGCTGAGGCACGGGCGCCACGAGCCGGTGCTCTCAGCGCCCAAGTGAACGATCGCTACGCTCCTCTCCACAGAGCTTGACGCCGCACCGCGCCCACGGAAGGAGCCCTCCATGGCACGACCCGCGAAGGCGCCCACGCGCGGAGGCAAGGCGGTCATCGTGACCTCCGCCGTCGCCAACTTCACCGAGCGCGGCTACCACGGCACGTCGATGCGCGACATCGCCCGCGACGCCGACGTCACGGTTGCGTCGATCTACCACCACTTCCCGTCCAAGCAGGACATCCTCCAGGAGCTGATGCGCCGCACCATGGGAGACGTCCTGGCCGCGACCCGGGCCGCCATCGAGACCGCCGGACCCAGCGCGACCGAGCGGCTGGGCGCCCTGATGGTGGCCTGGGTCGCCTTCCACACCGAGCGGCAGGCCGAGGCGCTGATCGGCGCCTCGGAGCTGCGCAGCCTGGACGACGTGGGTCGCGCCGAGGTCGTGGCCCTGCGCGACGAGCAGGAAGCGCTCTTCCGCGAGGTGGTCGACCACGGTGTGACCAGCGGTGAGTTCTCGACGCCATACCCGCGCGAGGCCGTGCGCGCCGTGATCGAGATGGGCTACTCGATCGCGTCCTGGTACCGCCTCGGCGGCACTACCTCCCCCGAGACGATGGCCGAGCGCTACCGCGAGCTCGCCCTGGCGACGGTCCGGGCCGCGCCAACCACCTGACCTCGCCGGGCCCGTGACCGGACAGGTCGCGCATCGATCCGTTCTCGCGTAACCTAGCGAACGTTCGGTTACCGAGGAGGACCCATGACCGCGACTGATGCCGACCGCATCGCACCTGCGCTCGACCTGGCTGCACTCACGCCCTACCTCGACGAGGTCGTCGAGGGCGGACTCGCCGGAGCCCTGAAGGCCGACCTGGTCGCGGGAGGACGGTCGAACCCGACGTACGCCCTGACCGACGGCACCCACGACTGGATCCTGCGCCGGCCGCCGTACGGCGAGTACGTCGCCTCGGGTCACGACATGGGTCGGGAGGCCCGGGTGATGAGCGCGCTGGTCGACTCGGCGGTCCCGGTGCCCCGCGTCCTGGTGCACTGCGAGGACGAGGCCGTGCTCGGAGCGCCGTTCTACGTGATGGACCGTCTCGACGGTCGCACCTTCCGCACCCCGGCCGACACCGCGACGATGAGCGAGTCCGAACGGTCCGGCATCAGCGCGTCGATGCTGGACACCCTGGTCGACCTGCACTCCATCCACCCCGCAGACGTCGGGCTCGAGGGCTGGGGACGGCCCGACGGCTACCTCGAGCGGCAGGTCTCGCGCTGGGGCCGGCAGTGGGAAGCCGTCGCCACCACCGAGCGCTCCGAGCCGGCCGAGCTGCTCGCCCGCCTGACCCGCTCGCTGCCGCCGACGCGGTTCCCCGGGATCGTGCACGGCGACTACAAGATCGACAACATCATGGTCGCCCACGACGACCCCACCCGGATCCTCGGTGTACTCGACTGGGAGATGGCCACGCTCGGCGACACCCTCGCCGACCTCGGGGTGCTGGTCAGCTTCTGGGACGAGGCCGGGCAGTTCTTCAACCCGATCACCCAGGGAGCGACCGCGCTGCCGGGCTTCCTGGACGCGCGCGGGGTGGTCGAGGGCTACGCCACGCGTCGCGACCTCGCCATCGACGACGTCGACTGGTACATCGTCTTCGCCGACTTCAAGATCGCGGTGATCCTCGAGCAGATCCACAGTCGGCACCTGCAGGGCACGACCGTCGGTGACGGCTTCGACGGCATCGGCGACATGGTCGGACCGTTGCTGGAGCGCGCGCTCGAGCGCGCGGCGGCGGCCAGCGACGCCGCCCTGCGCGGCGCCTGACCGACCGCCCCCATCCGCGAGACACCTACCGACAAGGAGATGACGATGTACCCCGGCAAGCACGCTGCCCTGCACCCCGACAAGCCCGCCGTCGTCATGATCGACCCGCTCGGCGACCAGAGAGAGGTCGTCACCTACGCCCAGCTCGAGGACCGATCGGTGCGGCTCGCCCACGCGTTGCGCGACCGCGGTCTGGAGCGCGGCGACTGCGTCGCGATCCTCTCGGAGAACCACCCCCGCTACTTCGACGCCTACTGGGCCGCGATGCGCAGCGGGCTCTACGTCACCGCCATCAACACCCACCTCGGCCTCGACGAGGTCCTCTACATCCTGCGCGACTCCGGCGCCAAGGCGCTCGTCGTCTCGGCCGGCAAGTCCGAGATCGCCGTGGGTGTCGCCGCCGCGATGCCCGAGCTGGTGGTGCGACTGGCATTCGGGGGCGCGGTCGATGGCTTCGACGACCTCGACGACGTGCTCGCCACCGCGTCGCCGGTGCGCGACGAGGCCGAGCCGGTCGGACAGGACATGCTCTACTCCTCGGGCACCACCGGCCGACCCAAGGGGATCCGGCCCCCGATGCCGTCCCTGACGATCGACCAGCCGTGGAACACCATGGCCGCCGTGTTCGGCACGCGCTTCGGGTTCGGGACGGACACCGTGTACCTCTCCCCCGCCCCGCTCTACCACGCAGCACCGCTGCGCTACTGCGTGATGACGCAGGCCACCGGCGGCACGGTCGTGGTGATGCCGAAGTTCGACGCCGAGCAGTCACTCTCCCTGATCGAGCGGTATGCCGTGACCCACAGCCAGTGGGTGCCGACGATGTTCGTGCGGATGCTCAAGCTGCCGGTCGAGGTGCGCCAGCAGTACGACGTCTCCACGCTGCGCGTCGCCGTGCACGCAGCCGCACCGTGCCCGGTCGAGGTCAAGCAGCAGATGATCGACTGGTGGGGCCCGGTGCTCGAGGAGTACTACGCGGCCACCGAGGTGCACGGGATCACCCTCATCACCTCGGCCGAGTGGGTCACCCACCCCGGGTCCGTCGGCCGCGCCGGCCTGGGCGTCGTACGGATCTGTGACGACGAGCAGGACGACCAGCCCGAGCTGCCGGTCGGGGAGACCGGGCTGGTCTACTTCGAGCGCGACGAGCTGCCGTTCGTGTATCACAACGACCCGGTCAAGACCGCCGAGGCGCAGCACCCGCGGCACCCGACGTGGACGACGACCGGCGACGTCGGCCGCCTCGACGACGAGGGCTTCCTCTACCTGACCGACCGTCGCTCGTTCATGATCATCTCCGGTGGGGCCAACATCTACCCGCAGGAGGTCGAGAACCTCCTCGCCCTGCACCCGAAGGTGGACGACGTCGCCGTGATCGGCGTGCCGGACGCCGAGATGGGGGAGCAGGTCAAGGGCGTCGTGCTGGCCGCCCCCGGCGTCACGACCGGCGCCGAGCTGGAGCGTGAGCTCATCGACTACGTGCGTGAGCGGGTGGCGCACTACAAGGCGCCGCGCAGCATCGACTTCGTCGAGAGCCTGCCGCGCACGCCCACCGGCAAGCTCCTGAAGCGCGAGGTGCGCGCGCCGTACCTCACCCCGGGCTGAGCCGCGTCACGAGCCGGCGTTCCGCTGCCGCGGGATCGCTGGCGTCGGCTCGCCTCTGCAGCGTCTTCTTCAGCGCCGAGCCGCCAGGTCCAGGGCGATGTCGACGATCATGTCCTCCTGGCCGCCGACCAGGCGCCGCGCTCCGACCTCCATCAGGATGTCGCGCACGTCGAGACAGTGGCGCTCGGCCGCCACCTCGGCGTGACGGAGGAACGACGAGTAGACGCCGGCGTAACCGAGTGTGAGGGTTTCCCGGTCGACGCGTACCGGGCGGTCCTGCAGGGGCCGCACCAGGTCGTCGGCGGCGTCTTGGAGGGCGAACAGGTCGGCCCCGTGCTCCCAGCCGTTGATGGTCGCCACCGCGACGAATGGCTCGATGGGACAGTTGCCGGCTCCGGCTCCCTGACCGGCCAAGGAGGCGTCGACACGGGTCACACCCTCCTCGACGGCCACCACCGAGTTGGCCACCGAGAGCGAGAGGTTCTCGTGGGCGTGGATGCCCAGCTCGGTGGACGGATCGAGAGCGTCGCGGTAGGCGCGCACCCGCTCGCGCACACCGTCCATGGTCAGGCGGCCGCCAGAGTCGGTGACGTAGACGCACTGGGCGCCGTAGGACTCCATCAGGCGCGCCTGTGCCGCGAGGGTCGCGGCGTCAGCCAGGTGGCTCATCATCAGGAAGCCCGAGACATCCATCCCGAGGTCGCGAGCCGTCTGGATGTGCTGGGCCGAGACATCAGCCTCGGTGCAGTGAGTCGCGACTCGCACCGAGCGCACCCCAAGGGAGTGGGCGTGCTTGAGCTCCTCGATCGTGCCGATGCCGGGGAGCAGGAGCGTGGTCAGCCGAGCGCTGGTGAGGTTGTCGGCGGCTGCTTCGATCCACTCCCAGTCGGAGTGCGACCCAGGGCCATAATTGAGCGAGCCACCGGCGAGCCCGTCGCCGTGGGCGACCTCGATGCCGTCGACGCCGGCCGCGTCGAGCGCCGCCACGATCCGCCCGACGTCGTCTGGCTCGATGCGGTGGCGGATGGCGTGCATCCCGTCGCGCAAGGTCACGTCTTGCAGGAACAGTCGGATCGGTTGGGCGGTGCTCATGCGACGACCTCCTGGGTGCGCAGCACCATCTGCTCGGCAACGCGCAGCGCGGCCGACGTCATGATGTCGAGGTTGCCGGCGTACGCCGGGAGGTAGTGCGCAGCACCCTCGACCTCGAGGAAAACCGACACCTGGTGGGTGACGCGCCGGCCCTCGGGCAGCGGACCCGTCAGGGTGTGCACCGGTTGATCGTCGGGCACGGCGACGACCTGCACCTCTTGCTTGAGGCGGTAGCCGGGCACATACGCCGCCACGTCGGCGACCATCTCGGCGATCGACGTGCGGATCCGGTCGTGGGTGAGTGGGTCGCCGTCATCGATGAGGGCGAGCACGGTGTCGCGCATGATCAACGGCGGCTCCGCGGGATTGAGCACGATGATCGCCTTCCCCCGTGCCGCGCCGCCCACCGAGACGATCGCGTGTGAGGTCGTCTCGGTGAACTCGTCGATGTTGGCGCGGGTGCCCGGACCAGCCGACTTGGATGCGATCGAGGCCACGATCTCGGCGTAGGGCACCGCCGTGACCCGCGAGATCGCCGCGACGATCGGGATCGTGGCCTGGCCGCCGCAGGTGACCATGTTGACGTTGGGGGCCGCGAGGTGCTGCTGAAGGTTGACCGCCGGGACCACGAACGGGCCGATCGCCGCCGGGGTCAGGTCGATCAGTCGCTTGCCGTACGGCGCCAGCCGCGCCGCGTTGGAACGGTGCGCGCCCGCCGAGGTAGCGTCGAAGACGACCTCGATCTCGTCGAAGCTCGGCAGCGCGATCAGCCCGTCGACTCCGTCGGCGGTCGTCGCGAAGCCGAACCGCTCCGCGCGGGCGAGCCCGTCGGAGGCCGGGTCGATGCCGACCATCGCACCGACCTCGAGGGTCTCGGACACCCGCATCACCTTGATCATCAGGTCGGTGCCGATGTTGCCCGACCCGATGATCGCCACCTTGGTGCTCATGTCCACTCCTCCTCGGAGAACGTGACCCGGACCGCGCCCAGCCCGCTGATGTGTGCGTCGTACGTCGTGCCGGGCGACACCGCGACCATCGGGCCGAGCGCCCCGGAGAGCACCACCTGCCCGGCCCGCAGCGGGTCGCCGACATCGAGGGCCGTGCGGGCGAGCCACGCCAGCGCGACGAGCGGGTCCCCGAGGCAAGCGGCTCCGTTGCCGGAGGAGACCAGCTCGTCGCCGACGTGCATCGTCATCTGCGCCTCGACTGGGGTGAACGCGTCGAGCCCGAGGCGCGACGCGCCGAGCACGTAGAGCGCGCTCGAGCCGTTGTCGGCGACCGTGTCGCCGAAGGTGATGTCCCATCCCGCGACCCGGCTGTCGACGATCTCCAGCGCTGGGATCGCAACCTCGACCGCGGCCCGCACCTGCGCGTCGTCCAGCGGACCCTCGGCCAGGTCGGAGCCCAGCACGAAGGCGATCTCCGCCTCGACCTTGGGCTGGAACAGGCCGGACAGCGGCACGACGTCGAGGCCGGAGACGTCCATGTCGTCGAGCAGCACCCCGAAGTCGGGGCGGTCCACGCCGAGCTGCGCCTGCACGGCAGGCGATGTGAGCCCGATCTTGCGTCCCACCACGCGGGCACCGCGCGAGCGGAGGTCGGCGACGACCTGCTCCTGCACGGCATAGGCGGTGGCGACGTCGGAGGATCCGATCAGGTCGCGTACGGGCGGACAGGGCACTCCGTCACGGCGGGCGTCGACGAGACGTCTGGCGGCGAGCAGCACCGCATCAGCTGGGGGCATGCACCCAGGGTCGGGGGTACGCCCGCTTCGGGGCTTCCCGCGGTTCCGGTCCACGGAACGGCGGGCGCGGGTGGACTCGCACGAGGTCGATAGCCTGCGCTGGTGCAGCCAGGATCCGCGATCGGCACCTCCTCGGGACATCCCGGTCTCCCGGACCTCGCCAACCTGCGAGACGTCGGCGGTCTGGCGACGTACGACGCCCACGCGACCCGCCACGGCCAGCTGCTGCGCAGCGCCACCCCCCACTTCCTCGACGCCTACCAGGCCGCGGTGCTCGTCGACGAGGTCGGGCTGAGGCTGCGGATCGACTTGCGCAGCCGGGGGGAGATCGCCGGCGCCACCAGCACCGCCCTCGCCTGGGCCGAGCGCACGGTGCTGCTGGCCCCCCTGCGCTCGGGCGGGCGCGAGGCCGTGCCCGACCTCGACGACCCCACCGCCGCGATGGTGGCTCACTACCTGCGCTTCCTCGACCACTCGCGGCCGTCGTTCGCGGCGATCGTGACGACCCTGACCGACGCCGACCAGCTGCCGGCGCTGGTGCATTGCACGATGGGCAAGGACCGCACCGGTGTCGTGCTCGCCGTCCTGCTGTCGGCCGTCGGGGTGCGCGACGAGGAGGTCGTGGCCGACTACGCCCTCACCTCCGAACACACCGCCGCGCTGCTCGAGCGACTCGGCGAGATCCCCGGCTACGCCGAGCGACTGGCGGCACTCCCGGCGGAGTCGCTCGGCGCGGTCCCGGAGACGATGGTCGGGTTCCTGGCCGGACTGCGTCGTTCGTACGGCGACGCGCGGGCGTTCCTGCGTACCGCCGGCGTCTCAGATCGCCGACTCGACGAGCTGACCGCACTGCTCGTCGGCTGAGCGTCAGATCGCGCTGGTCAGATCGCGCTGGGCCGGCGCGAGCGCAGCGGCGCGCTCTGCAGGCCGCGCGCGACGAGGAGGTACTCGCGTTGCCGGGCTCGGCTCGCGGTGATGTGGCGGAACCGCTCGATCTCGCCCTGGAGGCGACCGGGCTTCGCCGAGTTCCACAGCAGCTGCTTGGACTCCGTCGACACCGGCGAGGCGAGGTCGGTGAAGACGCGGCGGCGGACCTCGGAGTAGCGGTCGAGGATGTCGTCTCCCGCGCCGTCGTGGATGACGGCCGACAGCGCCTCGACGAGGCACTCGGAGTCGAAGTAGCCGCCGGCCAGCCCGTAGGCGCTGGTCGGGTTGGTGACGTGGGCCGCGTCGCCGAGCAGCAGCACCCGCCCGACCCGGAAGCGGTCGGCTACCCGCTGGTGCATGCGGTGGGCCGCGTAGGCCTCGATCTCGGGCAGCGGTCCCCCAGGCAGCACCCGCCGCAGGACCTCGCCCATCCGGTCGCCGACCGTCTCCTCGGGGAGCTTGAGACTCTCGGCGTACAGGTAGCGCCACAGTCCCTGGTCGTCGATCTGCGCCACCAGGGCGCCGTCGGTCGGGTCGAGCTGCAGCGTGGAGACCTCGTAGCCGAGCGCCGCGAAGTCGTAGCGGAGGTTGGCGGCCACGAAGCGCTCCGGCCACGTGACGCCGGGCAGGCCCAGGCCGATCGCGCGTCGTACGGCGCTGGTCGCACCGTCGGCGCCAACCACCCAGGACGACCGGTACTCTCGCTCCCCGTCGGGCGAGTCGGCGAGCACGTTGACTCCATCGCTGTCCTGGACGAGCCGTTGCACGCGGGTGTTCCACTCCAGGTGCACGTGGGCGTGCTCCGCCAGGCGGGACAGGATGATCTCGCCAAGCTGCTCCTGCGGCAGGTGCAGGGTGAAGGGATGCTCGATGTCGCCGGCCAGCACGTCGAGCTCGAGCGCCATCCGCTCCCCGGTGGCCAGCACGTTGAGTGACCACACCTGGTGGATGATGCCGCGGGAGAGCGCCTCCTCGAGGATGCCCAGCCGGTCGAGCCCCTGCATCATCGACCAATGGAAGGTCATCGCCCGGGGCGAGCCGGTCGTGCGCGGCGGGCGCGCCTCCAGCACCGTGACGTCGATGCCTGCCCGGGCGAGGGCGAGCGCGTGCAGAAGTCCGTGCGGACCGCCGCCCACCACCGTCACGCCCTGAGTCGTCACCGCGTCACCTTCGCACAGAAGCGATGGCCGGGCCGACACCCAGGAGGGCCAAAGCGTTGTGGGCCAGCACGGCGGCGCCCTCCTCGTCAGTCAGGTCGCCACGGCGGACGGCGGCACCCACGAGGTCACGAGCGTCCTCGAGCTGTCCGGGGATGAAGGGGTGATCCGAGCCGACCATCACGTGGTCGGCACCGAAGCGGTGGGCCAGGAGCCCTAGCTGGGCGGGGTCGAAGACGAGGGTGTCGACCCAGAGCCGGCGCACCAACGCGTCATGGTCACCCGAAGAGTGGTCGCCGCCGAGTGCGGATCCCGCCGAGAGCCGCGGGTGAGCCCAGGCGAAGGTGCCGCAGCCGTGGGCCAGCAGCACACGCAGGCCGGGACAGGCGTCGAGCACCCCACCGAAGACCAGCGCGCTCGCCGCCAGAGCGGTGTCGGTCAGCATCCCGAGCCCGAAGTCGTAGGGCTGACCGGTGCGTCGTACGGCGCCGGCACCGCCCCCGAGCGGATGCACGAACACCAACGCTCCCAGGGCGTCAGCGGCCCGGAAGAGCGGCAGGAGCGCCGGATCATCAAGCTCCCTGCCGCCGGTCCGCGCGCCGATCTCGACCCCGGCGAGACCCAGTCCGGTCACGGCGTGCTCGAGCTCGTCGATCGCAGCGCCGACGTCCTCGGTGGGCACGGCACCCAGTCCGACGAGCCGGTCGGGCGCCCTGGCCACCGCGGCGGCGATGCCCTCGTTGAGGGAGCGGTGGAACGCCGCGCCATCGGGGATTCCGTCGACCTCGAGGGTCACTGGCACCGGCGAGACGACCTGCAGCTGCACGTCCTGCGCGTCAAGCTCGGTCAGGCGCGCATCGACGTCCCAAAGAGCTGCCGACACTGTGCGGAAGACCCGGTCGTCGATCATCAGGCGCCCGCCGGTCGCGTCATCGACCTCGAGCCGCGGGAGCCCGGGGCCGGACGCGACCCCGGGTGGGAAGAGGTGGGCGTGCACATCGACGATCCGCATGCGCCGACGCTATGAGCGCACCCCGTGGCCCGATCAGGACCCGTTCCAGGGACCGGAACACGAGCCACCGCCCCCGAACATCTGCTCGGCTACCATGACCGGCATCACAGACGAGCCCGGGACGGTGCGAGGAGTGGACGACGAGGTGCGCTCAGTTCCTGCCGCCGAGCCTCCCTCGATCCTGTCCAAGGCCTTCGACCTGCTGCGGGCGTTCAACTCCGAGTCGCGGGTGATGACCCTCAGTGAGCTCTCACGGGCCTCGGGGCTGCCCAAGTCGACGGTGCACCGACTCATCGCCCGACTCATCGATCTCGGTGCGGTCGAGACCCACCGCTCCGGCTACGTCGTCAGCCTCGACCTGTTGCAGCTCGCCGTCAACACCCCCGCCGGCGGCATGCGCGACAACGCCCTACCGTTCCTCGCCGCGCTGCACCGGTGGTCGGGGCTGAGCGTCGAGCTCGGCGTCCTGCGCCAGTTCGACGTGCTCTTCCTCGACAAGATGGCCCGGCACGGTGCCCCCGAGCACCGCGCCGGGGTCGGCTCCCGACTGCCCGCCAACGCCACCGCCCTCGGCAAGATCCTGCTTGCCTCGGAGAACCTCGAGGACCTCGAGTCATTCTTGCCCCGTCCCATGCCGTTGATGAGCGGCGCCACCGTCACCGACGTCGACGAGCTCGTCATCGAGCTGCGCAAGGTGCGTGGCGACGCCATCGCCCACGAGCGCGACGAGGCCCAACCCGGGGTGTCGTCCTCGGCCGTGCCGATCATCATCCACGACTTCGCGGTCGGCGCCGTCTCGGTCACCTACGCGACCGGCGCGGACGTCGGGGCGAAAGTGCAGAACGCCCTGCGCGACACCGCCGCCCAGATCGCCCGGGTCTGCAAGGCCGAGATGGCCCAGGGCAAGACGCACTACTTCCCGCACGAGCTGTGAGGGAAGCCTGCGGATGACCTGCTACCGCGAACCGCCCTGGCGCGTGATGCCCAGGACCCCAAGCACGTCGTGGTCGATCGCCGCGGAGAACGCCCTGAGTCCGGCCTCCTCGAGCACCGCCTCCGGTCCGTTGTCGCGGGGCACCGAGCCGTAGGACGCGATGGCGTGGGCGGTTTGGCGGCGGTAGGCGACCCACATGTCGCTCGCGGTAGGGGCAGGTCCGCCCGCGCCTCGCAGGGCGTCGCGGTAGGTCGCGACGAGGTCGCGCTCGTGCGCCCGCCGCTGCTCCACGGTCAAGGCCGTGATGATGATCCACGCCATGTCGTGGGAGTAGGTGCCGCCGAAGCACAACTGCCAGTCGAGGAAGCCGGGGCGACCGTCGGGCTCGTAGAAGATGTTGCCGCCGTGCAGGTCGCCGTGCACGAGCGTGCGGGGTTGGGCGTCGCACCATGCCCACAGCTTCTCCAAGGCCGCAATCCCGTTCTCCGCAGTCCCGACGGCTTCAAGCAGCAGGTCGCCGTTGGTCCAGTTGACCAGCACGTCCCAGTGATTGGGGCGCAGGAGGTACTTCAGGAATGTGCGCTGCGGCTGCTCCCAGCCGCTCATCTGCGCCAGCCGGGGCGAGCCCCACCAGGCTGCGTGCATGCCGGCGACGGACTCCAGCACGCCGGCCACGTGGTCGGCCGTCACCGGGAGCATGTTCTGTCCGAAGCTCACCCCGCGCGCGGCCAGGTCCTCCATCACGAGCACGCCCTGCGGGGAGTCGTCGAGGTCGGCGAAGTAGACCTGAGACAGGTTGAGCTCAACGTCGTCGGCGAAGTCGCGATAGAAGTGCACCTCCTGCTGAAGCGCCATCCACACCCGCTTGCGCCAGGTGTCGTCGAAGCCGCCCTTGATGTGCACGCTCGCCGGCCCGGGGCGCCCCCCGGGGGCGTACTCGAGGTGGAGGCGGGCCGACGCGGCTGTGCCGAAGAACTCCCGGTCCCGCCGCACGCCGGTGACGACCGCGCCCGGGAAGTGGTCGTGGAGCGCCCCCGTGAGCCAGTCCGGCGTCACCTCGTCGAGGCTGAGCGGCAGCCGTCCGGCCGCCGCCTCCACCGTCGGGACAGCGCTCACTTGAAGATCGCGAACGTCTTGTTGGAGTTGAAGACCTCCGTGGTGACGAAGTCGCTCCAGTCCAGCTCGAGGCCCAGCTCCTGCACCGCGCCGAGCAGACAGAACCAGTTGAGCATCTCGTGCTGGCCGGCCTCGACGACCTCCCTGGCCGTGACCGCCTCCCAGGCGTCGTAGTCGCCCCTGAGCATGGCGTCGTAGAGCGCCTGGTCGGACTCGGTGTCGGGGCGCAGGTGCCACCCCTTGTCGTAGAGGAACGCGTGCGACCAGCTCGACGACGCCACCAGCGCAACCCGCTTGTCGCCCTCGCGCACCGAGCGCCCGACCGCCCGGCCGAACTCGAAGCATCGCTTCGGCGACGGCCCCGGCGGGTCGAGCGACTCGCCCTGGTTGATCTCGGCGAAGCGCGCCAGCCCGCCCTTGCGGGCGATGACGTGCTCGCCGTAGCAGTTCACAGCGATCGGGACCATCGGGTAGGCGAACTGCGTCCCGACGTGGTCGAAGTCGAGAAAGATCTGGGTGTTGGCGAACGCGTGCGGGAAGTGGGACTCCTCACGCTTGCGGTAGGAGTAGGCACAGTCGATTCCGTCCCCGAGCACGTCGCTGACCAGCCCCTTGGCGTAGGTCGGCGCGCCCCGCATGGTGAACGACTGGTTGTCGGGCAGCCCCCAGGCGTTGGGGATCTTCATCAGTCCTAGCACCGCGAACGGGTCGATGTCGGTGTCCTCGTAGGCCAGCACGCAGAACGACGGGATCACTTCCTCGCGGAAGTTCTCGTACTGGTCGTCGCCCCAGACGACGACCACGTCGGGATTGAACGCGTCGAGCTCGGCGCGGCATTTCGCCAGTCCCGAGAGAAGCTGCGTGCGGTGACCGGCCGCGGCCGCGGTGCCCTGGTCGTCGCCCCACTCGCTCTGGGCCTGCTCGGACCAGGTCGATGGGTCCTTGAGCTCTTCGGGGATGTCCGGGTCGGTCAACGTCGCCTTGAGCAGGTTGGCCATGTGGGTGTCGGCTCCTGCGAGCAGCGGGTAGTGGGTGATGCCCAGCCCGATCGCGTCTGACATGTGCCTTCTCCTGATACGTGTGAGTGCTGCGCGGTGGTAGTGCGATCAGACCTGGGCGACCAGGGCCGGGTTCTCCGGACGGAGCTTGGACACGCCGGCGGCGTCCGCGGTTTGGCGCGAGACTTGGCCGTCGCGGAAGAACTCCAGGAAGACCGGGTTGAACAGGTCTGGCCGATCGGTCTGACCCTGGTGGCCGCACTCCTCGGGGTAGAAGAACTGCACGTCCGGCAGCACCTTCTCCTGCTCGAAGCCCCACTCGACGGGGGTCAGCACGTCCTCCGTGCCGTAGAGGTAGATGCCGGGCACGCCGATCTTGTCCAGCCGTCCCTTGGTCGACAGTCGGGCCTCGATGCGGGGGTCCTCCCACGGGATGATCCGGCCGTACTGCAGCAGCGAGGGCCAGAACGAAGCGTGCCCGGCCTTGCCGCGCTCGCCAGCGGCGAAGCGCATGTCGATGAGGTCGTCGCTGATGACCTCGCCGCGGTAGATGATCGCCTCCATCATCCGGCGCATCCCCTCCTTCGTGCCGTCGTAGGCAGTGAGTTCGACCTTGGCCGGCGGCTTGAGCCCCGCGGGCACGACGTCGCCGATGTCACCGGCGATGAGGGCGAAGCTCAGCACCCGCTCGGGGTGGGCGACGAGATAGTTGGTGGAGTTCATGCACCCCATCGAGTTTCCGGCGATGTGGAACTCGTCCAGGCACAGCGCGTTGGCGAACTCGTGAATGAAGTCCACGAAGTCGTGGATGCCGCGCGGGCGGTATTCCTCGCGGTCGTCGGAGAGACCGAACGCCGGCATGTCGGGGCAGTAGACCCGGAACCCGTTGTCGCCGAGGAACGGCGCCATGAAGCGCCAGCCCGCCGTGCCGGAGGAGCCCGGGAGACCGCCGTGCAGAAGAATTACGGCCGGGCCGGTGGTGCCGGAGGTCATGTAGTGGGCCTTGGCCCCGCTGGCGAGTCGCACCCAGCGACTCATCATGCCGGGCACCTCGATCAGGCCTTCTTCGGTCAACGCCATGGAACTCTCCTTCGGTTGCTGGGTCGGGTTGAGGTCAAGTCGGGCGACGTGGCTCAGCGGGTCGCGACGAGTCCGACGCCGGTCCACGGGGCGCGGGCCGCGATCGCCTTGCGGCATTTCATGAACGCGCGGACGTCGTCGACCACGACGGCACCGACGAGCGCACCACCCTCGTCGGTGAAGGCCGCGAGCAGGTCGCCATCGGCGACGGTGCCGACCAGGTGAGCGGAGCGACCCATGTTTGGGCGCCCGACGATCTGGATCCGGTGGCCGTACTGGTCGGACCAGACGTAGGGCAGCTGGGTGCGCGGCGGCGGCGAGCCGGTGATCGCGGACGCGACCAGGTCGGCGTGCTCGTTGGCGTTGGTCCAGTGCTCGATGCGCACGTCGAAGCCGTAGTGGGCGTGCGGCCACCGGGCGACGTCACCGGCGGCGTAGATGCCGTCGGTGCCGATCACGCGCAGGTCGGCCTCGCATTCCACCCCGTCGGCGATCGGCAGCCCTGACGACTCCAGCCAGTCGGTGGCGGGGACGGCGCCGATCCCGACCACGACCAGGTCCGCCGGGAGTCGCCGTCCGTCGGTCAGCACGACGGCCTGCACGCGTTCGTCCCCCTCGATGTGGGCCACGCCGATGCCGGTGAGGAGCGTGTTGCCCTGTGCTGCGTGGATGTCGGCGAGACGCCGCCCGACCTCGGCGCCGAGCACGTGGGCCAGCGGCACAGTCTGGGCCTCCACCAGGGTCGCGGTGGCCCCGTGCAGACGAACCGCGGCAGCGAACTCGGCGCCGATGAAGCCTGCCCCGACGACCACCACGTCGGAGGCCCCAGGAAGCGCGGTGCGCAACGCTACGGCGTCCTCGGCAGTGCGGATCGTGTGCACCCCGGCGAGGTGCTCGGTGCCGGGCAGCCGGCGCGGGGTGGCACCGGTGGCGATCACGAGCCGCTCGAAGCCGACCGCCTCGCCATCCACGGTCGTCACGGTGCGGGCGGCGACGTCCAGCGCGGCCGCTCGGACACCGAGGCGGAGGTCGACGTCGAGCTCGGTCAGCTGCTCCTCGGTGGCCAGAAGGATGGCTTCCCCGTCGCCGTCGGGCAGCAGCATCTCCTTGGAGAGCGGCGGCTTGTCGTAGGGCGGGTGCGGCTCCTCGCCGAGCAGGGTGATGGGTCCGGAATACCCCTTCATGCGCAAGGCCTGGACTGTGCGAAGACCTGCGACGGAGGCGCCGACGACGAGGATGCTCACGACGTCCACCTTCGTCTCGCGCCGTGACCGCGACAACGCGGAGTACCGCTGGCTGGAACCGGCACACCGGCCCGCGGGGGGGCTAGCCGGCTCCCTTGTCCTGGACCAGGTAGATGTCGTCGCCGCACACCGCGAGACGGTGCACCCGCACGGGCGGCAGGTGCGCTGTTGTCAGCTCCACGCCCGTGCGTAGGTCGTAGGTCGCCGCGTGGGCCGGGCACACGACGCACCCGTCGCGCACCCAGCCTCGTGCGAGCGAGGCGATCCAATGGGTGCAGGAGTCGTCGACCGCGTGCACGGTGCCGTCCTGCTCGCGCAGCAGCGCCACGTCGTCGTCGAGCCCGGTGAGAGCCCGCGCGACGAGCAGGCTCCCGCCGGGTGGAAGGTCGGCCAGCGACGCGATGCGCAGCGGGCGACTCACGGTCAGACGGCAGTGACGACGAAGACCCGGTCGCCCTCGATCACGACGTCGTAGACGTCGAGCGCGAGGGTCGCCGGCAGGCACAGCGGCTTGCCGGTGACGAGGTCAAAGCGCGCGAGGTGGAGGGGGCAGACGAGCTCGTCGCCCTCGAGGTCTCCCTCGTCGCCGAGCGACCACTCCTCGTGCGTGCAGGTGTCGGCAGTCGCGAAGAAGCGACCCTGCTCGGTGCGGTGCAGGGCAATCGGCGGCTGCGTTCCGTCGAGTGTCATCGACGTGCCGGGTGGCAGACCGTCGACGGGGCAGGCGAACAGGCGCTTGCTCACCGTGGATCCTTTCGCTGTCATGTCGTGAAGTCTCGCTGCGGGCGGGGGCGCACCCCAGGCCACGTTCTGCCCCGTGGAACACACCGTGGCCCGGCCACCGGGAGGTGGCCGGGCCGCGTCGCGTGCCGGTGCGGGCGAGTCGGGGCCTACTGCTCGGTGAGCTGGCCCTCGAAGTCGTAGAGCTCGCCCTGCACGAAGCCGCCCTCGTCGACCGACCACGCGTTGAGCTCGGCGGCCTCGATCGGCACCATGTCCTCCAGCCCGTCGACGGTGAAGTCGACCCCGTCGACCAGCATCGGCGAGTGGAAGTCGAGCTGACGTGCGGCGACGATGATCCCCAGCCTGCTGAGGCCGAGCTCGGAGTCGGCAGCGGCCCTGGCGGCCTCCACGAGGGCCTCGGCGTAGGTGTAGCCGCTGTAGGTCGTGGTGTTCTCGAGGTCGGCGTCCGGTGAGTACTTCTCCAGGGCCGCACGCACCTCGGCGACTCCCTCGTCGTCAGCGAACCGCGGCGAGTTGATGTCCTTGAACGGCTGCACCACGAGCACGCCCTCGCCGGCGGGGCCAGTGGCCCCGAGGTACGTCGACGAGCCGCAGTTGGTCGTCAGGTAGGTCACCGGCTTCCAACCTTGGTTGGCTGCCTCGGTCAGGACCGAGATGCACTGTGCACCGGTCGGGGCGGCGAAGAGCACGTCTGCGTCGCTGTTGCGCATCGTGGTCACCTGCGAGGATGGGGCCGCGGCGTCGGCCGCTTCGATCGTCTCGGCCGAGACGATCTCGCTCTTGGAGTCTGTCTCCTCCAGCCAGCGGTCGATCTGGAGGGCGTAGTCGTTGCCCGACTCGGTGTTGCCGATGAAGGTGGCGATTTTGGCGCCGTCGGGGAACTGCTCGTTGACGCTCTCGACCCAGATGCGTGCGTCCAGGGAGAACGGCGTCGCGCCCTGCACGACCTCGGGGTAGTCGGGGTCGGCGGCGCCGGCGCCACCGCCCGGCAGGCTGACCCCGGGGATGCAGTCCCGCTTGAGCAGGTCGCGGATCGCCAGCACGGCGGCGGTACCGGTGACCCCGGTCATCGCTACGACCTCGTCCTGTTGGATCAGCTCCTGCACCGCGGCGACGGTCTTGTCCGGGAGGAACTGGTCGTCCTTCTGGATGAGGTTGAACTTCGTGTCGAGACCCGCCTCGGCGTTCGCCTGCTCGAGGGCGGCTTCCGCACCGGGCCCCAGGACCGCGAACGCGGTCGCCGGACCCCCGGTCAACGGCAGTGTGAGGCCGACGTTCGCCTCGGCCGGCAGAGGGTCGGTGACGTCGGCCGGGCACTCCGCCAGATCGATGCCGAGCACCTCGGCGGCGGCGCTCGCGGCATCGCTGTTGTCGGAGGACGAGCCGCCTTCCTCGGCGCCTGGGGCGCCGCCACAGGCGGTGACGGCGATGGCCGTCACGGTCGCGACCAGGGCGAGCAGTGGTGTTCTCTTGGGCATGGCGGTTCCTTCTCGGGTGATTCTTGCGGGGCAGCGGCGGGTGCCACTCCCGGCCGCAGGTGGGTGATGGACTGACGTGCTGGACTTGCGATGTCCCCCGAAGGACGTCGGGCTCGGCGTGGCCCGCTAGCGGCGGGCCAGTCTGGCGGCCGGTCTCGGCTCCGGGTCGGTGGTCGGTTCTGCCTCGAACCCGGCGGGGTCGTCGGAGAGGTCGTCGGGAAGCGACGAGGTCTGGTCGACCTCGCCCTGGGTAGGCGGCTGCGGCACGACGATGACCAGGCGTCGCAGCAGCGAGGTGAGACCGCCGGCGAGCCCTCCCGGCAGCACGAAGACGAGCGCGATCACCAGGGCACCGAAGATGACCCCCGAGATCGGACCCTGGCTGAGATCGCTGGTCCACACCGGCACGAAGTAGATGATGAAGGCGCCGAACACCGGTCCCCAGAAGCTGCCGCTCCCGCCGAGCACCATCGCGACAAGCAGGTTGATCGTGAGCAGGAGACTCACCGTCTCGGGCGTCAGCACGCCGGAGTTGACCGCGAACAGACTTCCGGCGAGCCCGGCGATCGCCGCCGAGATTCCGAAGACGACCGTGCGCACGAACGCCCGGTTGACCCCCATGACCGTGGCTGCCGCCTCGTTGTCGCGCAGCGTGATCACGGCACGGCCGACGCGACCGGTCATCAGGTTCCACACCACCAGGCACGACAGCAACAGGGCCACGACGGTGACGTAGTAGAGCCACACCGTCTGCCCGGCCCGTCCCACGAAGTAGGTGATCCCCTCGGGTGCGTCGAACGTCATGCCGAAGAGCCCCGAGGAGCCCCCGGTCAGGTCGTCGAAGCGCCGGATCAGACTCGGAAGGAGCACCCCCACCGCGAGCGTGACCAGGGCGAGGTACATGCCCTGCACCCGCAGGGCCGGCAGGCCCACCACGACCCCGACGACGAAGCACAGCGCCATCCCGGCGACGATCGACGTCACCACCCCGTAGTCGTAGGTGACGGTCATGACCCCGGTCGTGTAGGCGCCGATCCCGAAGAACGCCGCGTGACCGAGTGAGATCTGCCCTGCGAAGCCCGACAGCAGGTTGAGCCCGACGACCGCGATGGCCAGGATCAGGGCGCCGGTGATCTGGCTCAGTCGGAAGGTCTCAACCAGGTAGGGCGTCGTGACGACCAGCAGCACGATGCCGAGCACCCGGCCCAGGCGCCATGAGAGGTCGACGCGGCTGCCGGCGCGAATCTCCAGAGGAAGGGCCATCAGACTCGCTCCACTTTCTTGGTGCCGAAAAGTCCGGTCGGTCTGACCATGAGGACCCCGAGGAGGATGACGAGGGCGACCGCCTGCTTGAGGTCGGAACCGACCCACGAGATGTAGCTGCCGATGAGGTTCTCCAGGACGCCCAGCACGATGCCCGCGAGCACCGCGCCGCCGGGGCTGTCGAAGCCGCCGAGGGTTGCCGCCGCGGCGGCGTAGATCAGGAAGTTGAACATCATGCCCGTCGTCAGCGTCGTCGACGGTGAGATCAACCCTCCGACGAGCGCCCCCACTGCGGCGGCGAGCGCCCAGCCGAGGGAGTTGATCTGGTTGACCCGCATGCCGAGGAGGCGGGCGCTGTCGGGGTTGCCCGCGGTGACCCGCATGGCCAGGCCAAGGCGGGTGTACTTGAAGAGCAGGTAGAGCGCCGTCATCACGACGAGGAGCACCGCGAGGATCAGCAGCTGCTGGTAGCGCAGCCGAGTGCCGAAGAAGGAGATGTAGTCGTCGGGCGCGGAGGGCACGGCCGCCGGAAAGGTCAGCGGGTCACCGCCCCAGATCACCCCGGCCCCGGCGTTGAGCACCAGGAACAGGCCGATCGTGACCAGAAGGATCGAGTAGTCAGCACCGTGACCCAGTGGTCGGATCAGCACCCGCTCCACGACCCCGCCGGCGATGAAGCCGATCGCCACCGCACCCAGGATGGCGAGCACGACCGGAAAGCCGACGGCGTGCAAGGCGTAGGCGATGAATGCGGAGAACATCGCCATCTCACCTTGTGCGAGGTTGAGGTGGCCGGTGCCGCGGTAGACGCACACGAGCGCCAAGGCCAGGAAGCCGTAGACCACGCCGTTGTTGAAACCGTCGACGATACGAGCGATCAGAAGATCCATGGCGTGCGTCTCACGCTCCCAGGTAGGCGGCGCGGATTGAGTCGTCGCTTGCGAATTCGGCGGCCGGACGCGCAGCGCCCATCACCCCGACCTCGAGGAGGTAGCCGCGCGCAGCGATCTCCAGGGCGATCATGGCATTCTGCTCGACCACGAGGATCGACATCCCGAGCTCTGCGTTGATCTGCCTCAGCGAGGCGAAGAGCTCCTCAGTGAGGAGGGGCGAGAGACCAAGGCTCGGCTCGTCGCACAGCAGCAGCCGCGGCCGGCTCATCATCGCCCGCGAGATGGCGAGCATCTGCTGCTCGCCACCCGAGAGGAGCCCGGCCTTCTGCTTGCGCCGCTCCGCCAGTCTTGGGTACGTCGTGTACCACCGCTCGAGGTCCTCGGCGAGGCCCTTCCCCTTGCGTACGTGGGCGCCGGCTCGGAGGTTCTCCTCGACGGTGAGGTCGACGACGGTGCCACGACCCTGCGGCACCTGCGCGAGGCCGTCGCGCACGATCGCGTCGGCGGAGGCCTTGATGATGCTCCTGCCGTCGAGCTCGATCGTGCCGCGCCGCGCGATCATGCCCGAGACGGCCCGCATCAGGGTGGTCTTGCCGGCGCCGTTGGCGCCGAGCACGACCACGATCTCGCCTTCCTCAACGGTGAGGTCAACGCCGTGGAGCACGTCGCCGGCGCCGTACCCGGCCTGCATGGCGCTGATCCGCAGGAGACTCATGCGCGCGTCCCCAGGTAGGCAGCGACGACCTCGGGGTGCTGGCGCACCTCGGCCGGCGTACCCTCGGCGATCTTCTTGCCGAAGTTCATTGCCACGACCTGATCGGAGATGCCCATGACCATCGCCATGTGGTGCTCGACCAGCAGCACGGTGAGGCCGAGCTCGTCGCGCACCCGCTTGATCGTCTGGGCGAGCTCGTCGACCTCGGCATGGGTCAGACCACCTGCCGGTTCGTCGAGCAGCAGCAGCTGCGGCCGAGCGGCGAGAGCGCGGGCCAGCTCGAGACGCTTGAGGGTGCCGAAGGGCTGGTCTGCGGCGGGCGTGAACGCCAGGTGCTCCAGCTCGAGAAACTCCAGGAGCCGATAGGCATCAGCGCGGATGGTGCGTTCCTCGCGGCGGACTCCGACCCGGGTCAGTGCCCGGACGAATCCGGTACGCCCGCGCGGGTAGGCGCCGGCCATGGTGTTCTCGAGGAAGTTCAGCGACGGGAAGAGCCCGAGGTTCTGAAACGTGCGGGCGACGCCCTTGGCCGCGATCCCGTGGGCGGGCACGCTCAGCAGGTCGAGGTCGTCGAGCAGGATCCGGCCCTCGTCGGGCTGGTAGATCCGGCTGACGCAGTTGAAGAGCGTGGTCTTGCCGGCCCCGTTGGGACCGATCAGCCCGCAGATCTGACCCCGCTCGATGGTCAGGGACAGCCCATCGAGCGCGGTGATGCCTCCAAAGCGCATCGACAGGTCATCGACGACGAGTCTGGTCACGGTGGTCCTCCTGGTGCTCGGTGCTGCAGTGTGACGTGGGCGACATTTCAGGCTCCATGCGAAGTTCCGGCGGTTGGAACGTGGCCGCTGCCAGGGCGGCCCTGAGAGCCCGAACGGGCGGACTGTCGGAGCCTGACCCACATGCGGGCGGCGCGCGAAACACCGATCCCGTGGGACGGAACGCCACGCCGAGCAACTGGACGGCCAGCGCCCGGCCCCGGAAACGACTCAGCCGAGCGTGCCCGCAGGGCTGCGCTCGGCTGAGGGTGACGGGGGGCTGGCTCAACCCGCGGTGGTCTGCTCCTGCAGCTCGGCGCGCTCGCCGCGGAAGCGCGCGCTCGGCGGCTCGTGGGGCTCGACGGGGTGCTCCCGGTCGTTGACGAGCTGGTCCCAGCGGCGCCACCACGTGCGCATCTGCAGCTCGTCGGAGCCCAGGGCCACCGGGCTCGACATCCCGCGGGAGACATCGGACCACTCGAGCTCCCGGTGCGCCGCGAACGACCGCTGGCACGTCTCGAGTGCCTCGACGTCGTCGGGGGAGGCGAGCCCGCCCGGGCCCCAGAAGGTCAAGAAGTTGTCCAGGCGCTGCTTCTTCAGCTCCTCGCCCTCCTCCGGCGGCACCATCTCCCAGGCCGTGACCTCCATGTAGTCGGGCCGGATCGGGTCGATCTTGCGGATCACGACCCCCATCACCAGGTCGATTACCACGAGGTTGGGGAATATCACCAGGTTGCGTGCACCGGTCATCCGGTCGACCCATGCCCCGCCGTACTTGGTGCGGAAGCCCTCGAAGCGCTCCTCTTTCTCGGCCTCCCCGGCCTGCGAGAGCGGCCGGCCGAAGACGCCGCCGGTGCCGGGCCCGCCAACCGAGGCGCCGTGACCGTTGCCGAGGTCGACGCCGATCGAGTCGCCGAGGGTGGCGGCATCCAGCTCGACGCCGGACGCCGTCACCATCTCGAAGTAGCGCTGGTGGGTCGAGACCGCGTGGTAGCCGTCGTAGCTGTTCTCGACGAGCAGCTTCCAGTTGGCCTTGACCGAGTACTCGTGGGTGCCCTCGAGCACCTGCATCCCGACCTCCGACTGGTCGCAGACGAGGTCCAGGAACTCCTTCGCCTCGGCGAGGTAGTCGACGAGGTCCTCGACGTCGGGGTTGAAGCTGATGAACACGAACCCGCGGTAGGAGTCGAGGCGGGCCGGCGAGGCCAGGCCTGGGCGTTGAAACCCCGGGCCGTACGACGTGTCGCCCGGCACCGAGACCAGCTTGCCCGAGGTGTTGAAGCTCCAGCCGTGGTAGAAGCACGTCATGAAGCGGGCGTTGCCTGCGGGCTCGCGGCAGATCATCGCCCCGCGGTGGGGACAGGAGTTGATCCAGACCTGGATCGCCCCGGCCTTGTCGCGAGCGAAGATGACCGGTCGTCCGGCGACGTCGCGGGTCTTGAAGTCGTGGGGCTTGCTCAGCTCGGTCTCGTGGCCGACGTATAGCCAGACCTGGCCGAAGATCCGGTCGCGCTCGCGGTCGAACACCTCCGGGTCGACCATCGCGCGCCGATTGACGCGGAATCGCGGCGACTCACGGTCGTCGTCGATGAAGCGGAACGCCTCGGTGGGTGCTGTCGGGGTCTGGGTCATCGCACACTTCCTTCGGGTGACGGGTCGGACGGGTCGCGCCGCAGCTCCCAGAGCTCGGCATACGGCGAGAGTCGCGGGCTGACGCGGGCGTTGAGCCACTCCACGAGGCGCTGCCAGGAGTCGAACGCGGCCGCGTGGCCGAGCGCGTCGGCGGCGCCTCGGAAGTAGTCCGCGCCGACGCCCGGGTAGATCACGACGCGCGAAAAGCACGGCGCGTCGGCCAGACGTCGGCCGAGCTCCACGACGGACTCGGGGGTCGTGTGCTCGTCGTGCTCGCCGAACATCCCCAGCCAGGGCGTGCTGGTCAACGCGACCGGCTCTGCTAGGACGTCGCGCGGCGACAGGCTGATGGCGGCGCCCAGGCTCAGCGCCCCGGCAGCGGCGAACGCCGCCGTGCCACCAGCACCGTAACCGACCACGCCGACCTGCTCGGCCCCCCACCCGCGCTCCCCGAGAAGGGCCAGCAGGGAGCGCACGGCCGCGACGGCGTCCGCGCGCGCCAAGGACCCGGAGCCGAGGTCGACGGCGAGAGTCTCGTAGCCGTGCTCGGCCAGGGCGTTCATCACCTCAGGTGCCTGGGTCGCGAGCCCGTCGCCCCCGCACAGCAGCGCGACGGCTCCGCGCGGGATGCCGGTCAGCCTGACCTCGGCGACCTCGACCGGGCCCGCGCCCTCGAGTTCGGCGACGAAGTGTCGCGGCTCGATCCTGGGGAGGGGTGCCTCGCGCTCCATGGCCCACCTTTCGCTTGCTGGGGGACGTACCCGGCGAATATGGCGCAGCGCGACAGCGCACGTCAGGACGTGTTCTAGGCGTCGGAACGCTCCAGCTCGCGGAGCCCGGCGCGGTCCGCGATTCAGCCGATGCGACGAGTGCGCCCGGCCCAGAACGGCTCGCGGAGCACCCGCTTCAGGATCTTCCCGGAGGGGTTGCGCGGCAGCTCGTCGACGAACTCGACGAGCGTGGGGCACTTGTACGCCGCCAGTCGCTCGCGACCGAACGCGATCAGGCCGGCCGCGTCGAGGTCGGCCGCGGGGCGGCGTACGACGAACGCGAGCACGGTCTCACCCCACCGCTCGGAGGGCACGCCGATGACCGCCACGTCGTGCACGTCGGGGTGTTCGGCCAGGACGTGCTCGACCTCGACGGGGTAGACGTTCTCGGCGCCACTCACGATCATGTCCTTGAGCCGGTCGCACAGGAAGAGGTATCCCTCGCGCAGGAAGCCGGCGTCCCCGGTGCGAACGAACCCGTCCGGATCGATCGCGAGCGCCGTCTGCTCCGGGTCGTGCCAGTACCCGCTCATGTTGGTGGCGGTAAGCACCCAGACCTCGCCTACCTCGTTCTCGGCGCACAGCGTGCCCTCGGGGTCGCGGATCTCGACGCGCGTGGTGTCGAGGGCACGCCCGGCCGACTCCAGGAGGTGCGGTCGTTCGGGGTCGAGGTGCTCCTCGGGCAGCAGCACCGTGGCGCACTGGGTCTCGGTGAGCCCGTAGTTCTGCAGCATCCGCGCGCCGAGGGTCGCCAGACAGGCGCGCAGCAACTCGGGCGAGATCGGCGAGGCGGCGTAGACGATCGTGTCGAGCGCACCCAGGTCGACCTGCTCCACGCCGGGCACCTCGACGATCGACTTGAGCACCGCCGGCACCAGCATCGTCGCGGTCACCCGCCACCGCTCGAGCAGCTCGAGCAGCAGCGACACCTTGGCCTCGCGAGCGATGACCGTGTGGGCGCCGGCGCCGAGGCTCATCGTCGCGAACGAGATGCCGGCGGAGTGGAACAGCGGCATCGCGACGAGGGTCGTCGACCCTTGGCCGACCCGGGTCAGGCCGGCCATGTCGACCGTGGCCGCGAACGCGCGGTGGCTGAACATCACGCCCTTGGGCAGGCCCGTGGTGCCCGAGGTGTACATCATCAGCGCCGTGTCGTCCGGCGAGACCTCCACGCGAGGATCGATCGGCGGTTGGGCAGCCAGCCACTCCTCGTAGTCGTAGCCGACCCCGACGACGGTCACCAGCGCGGGCAGGTCAGCTCGCAGCTCGGCGATCGTCGCGGCGAAGCCCTCGCCCACCACGACGAGAGAGGCCCCCGCGTGGTCGAGCACCTGAGCCAGCTCACGCGGCGCGAGCCGCCAGTTCAGCCCGACGCTCACAGCGCCGGCCATGCACGCCCCGAACACGAGTTCGAGGTGCTCGGGCGCGTTGTGGCCGAGGAAGGCCACCCGGTCGCCCGGTCGCACGCCGGCCGCCACCAGGCCCTGGGCCAACCTGCAGCACCGGTCGGCGAGCTCCGCCCAGGTGCGGGTGGTCTCGTCGCAGCTCAGCGCCGGCGCGTCCGGGTCGGTCACGGCGCGGCGGCGCACGAGGGCGGCCAGGCTGGGATCCTGGGACACGGTGGCGGGAGCGAGGACGGCGTTCACGACGCGGGCAGCAGCTCGCCGACCTGGTGGGCGGCCTCCGCGGCGAGTCGACCGAAGGAGCCGAGCCGCTGCTCGGCGACGCGACCGAGGCCCATCGTCGGCACGCACAGCGAGACCGCTGCGACGGCGCGGCCCCCGTGCAGCACCGGCGCGGCTACGCAGATCGTGCCGTGGCAGGACTCCTCGCGCTCCACGGCCCATCCGGTGCGACGCGCCGAGGTCAGCTGGTCTACGAACTGCCGCCGCTGCACGACCGAGTAGGGCGTCGCGCGGGCCATCGGCTGGTCGATCACCCGCTGCACGGTAGCGCCTGGACCGAAGGCGAGCATCGCTTTGCCAAGGGCGGTGCAGGACGCCGGGAACCGGCCCCCGACCCGACTGGGGAGGCGGGTGCCGGCCGGCCTGGTCAGCTTGTCGAGATAGAGCACGTCGGAGCCGCTGAGCACCGCGATGTGCACCGCGATCGCGTCAGCCCGCTCGAAGAGCCAGCCGAGGGGGCGCGGCGAGACGTCGCGCAGCTCGCCGAACTCCGACCAGCGCGCGGCCTCGACGAGCTCGAAGAACGAGCCGCCGACACGGTAGCGAGCGCCGCTGCGTCCCACGAAACCGTGGCCCTCGAGCGTCTTGAGCAGGCGGTGCGCGGTGCTTTTCGGCACCCCGATCTCGGCGGCCACCTCGGTGACGCCGAACGTCGTGGTCCCGGACCTGGTGATCGCCTCGAGCAGGGCGAGCGTCTTGGAAGCCGACGACTGCGCCGCTGCCTCGGTCTCGCCTGCGGAGGCCCTTTCGGCCACCTCGGGTGCTTCCAACGTGTCGATCATGCAAACCTCCAACGACCAGGGTCGGGCCTCGTGAGTGACGAGCACCACTCGAGTCTCTCCCGAACAATCGTTCAGTTCCTGCCGGGTTCCGGTGGCCGGAACCGGACGGCCTGCGGTCGGGGGAACGCCGCGCTACGCGCCGTGCGGGGTCCAGGGCCAGTACTTGGCCGTGGCGCCGCCGTCGATGGTGATGTTGCTGCCAGTGATCATCGCCGAGTCGTCGCCGGCGAGCAGGACCGCGGCCGGTACGTAGTCGCGTGGGGTCGGCAACCGACCCATCGGGAACTGGCCGGTGAAGTCCATGGGCCACTCACCCGGACTCGCCTTGGCCGCGGCCATCATCTCGGCCATCCGCTGCGCGACCTCGGGGTCCGCGGGCTGCGTGGCGGTGGGCGTCAGCCCGTTGACCCGGATGTCGTGCTGGGCCAGCTCCATGGCCGCCGACCGGGTGAAGTTGATGAGTCCGCTCTTCCCGGTGCTGTAGCCGATGTTGCCGGGCTGTCCCTGCCATGCCGCGGTCGACAAGATGTTGATGATGCTTCCGGGGGTGCCGGCGCGGATCATCGAGGCAGCGACCGCACGGGTGAAGATGAACGCGCCGCCCAGGATGATGTCGAGCTGGCGACGGTAGTCCTCCAGCGGCATCGTCAGCAGACCCTTCTGGTTGAACCAGACGGCGTTGTTGACCAGGACGTCGACGCGACCCCAGCGCTCCTCGGCCCGCCGTACGACGTCAGCGGCGTGGTCGGGATCCGTGACGTCGCCGACAACCGACAGCGCCTGGCCACCGACTTCCTCGATCGTGGCTGCGCAGGCCTCGGCGGAGGCGTCGGTGACGTCGGTGCACACGACGTTGGCGCCCTCCTCGGCGAACCCGCGCGCGATGGCGCCGCCGATGTTGGGGCTCGCCCCGGTGACGATCGCGACGCGACCCTCGAGGCGACCGGCGGGGCGGCTCACAGGATGATGCTCACTTTGCCGTGCGGGCGGAGCGTCTCGAGGTCTAGCACGGCACGCCGCTCCACGAACCGGAAGCCCAGCTCCGTGTCCGCGGCCTCCTGCAGCACGTGACGGTAGGAGCCGACGTAGGTGTCGACCGAGCCGTTGCGCATGCGAACCACCGAGAAGTTCGCCCATACCCGCACGAGGCCCTCGGCATCGTACGACGCTCGCACGTTGCCGATCAGCCGGCGGGTGCGCGAGTGCGGGTACTCTGCGTGGGCCGAGCGGGTGAGCAGGGAGTTGACGCGCTGCTCGAGCAGGAAGCGGTCGTCCTGCACCAGGAACAGGTGACGGCTCGGGTCGCCGTCGGGCTTGTCTGTGGCAGGCACCAGGTAGTGCGCCTCCGGGGTGAAGAGCTCGAGCCACTCGTGCAGGCGCCACTGGTCGAGCAGCTCGGCCTCTTCGTAGAGGAACAGCTCGAGATCACCGCGGGTCGCCGCGGACACCTTGGTGAGCCGGGTCTCGGTCAGCGTTGCCTCGATCGTCTCGGTCATCGTCGTCCTCCTTGAGCGGGCACACCTGTGGGCGAGGATCACCTTGGCGGGTCGGCAGAGCGGCGACCACGGCCGGTTCCGGGCGCTGGAACGCAGAGCGGCCCTCCCTCGGCAGCACCCCCATATTGCAGTCCATGACGTTTCAGCTGCCCACAGGTCGGAGCCGATGAAGGCCGTGCGCGTGCACGCGCCGTACGATGCTCGGCTCGACGACGTGCCCGCGCCTCAGCTGGCGGCGCCCGACGACGTCAAGGTGAGGGTCACCGCCGCCGGGATCTGTGGCACAGACCTGTGGCTCTACGAGCACGCGCCGGTGCCCGCCGGCTACCGGCACCCGGCGTTCGGCGAGACCGGACCGCACGTGCTCGGGCACGAGCTGGCCGGCGTGGTCACCGAGGTCGGACCCGCCGCCGCCGGACCGACCATCGGCGACCTCGTTGCTGTGCGGCCACTGGTGGCATGCGGCACGTGCGCGACGTGCCGTCGGGGCGACACCAACATCTGCGAGCAGCGCGGCTTCCTCGGCATCCACGGCGGCGGCGGGGGCTTCAGCGAGCAGGTCGTCGTCCCGGTCGCTCAGGTGCACGTGCTGCCCGAGCCGTTCACCCCGGCGACCGGCGCCCTGGTCGAAACCCTGGCGACCTGCTGGCATGCCGTCGCCTCCGTCCAGCTCGACCCGGACGACCCGGTGCTCGTGATCGGCGCCGGTCCGATCGGTCTCGGCGTAGTGCTGTGCCTCCGAGCCCACGGCGTGCGAGACGTGCTCGTCAGCGCGCACGGCGAGGCTCGCCAGCAGGCCGCTCGGAGCTTCGGCGCCCAGGTCGTCGATCCGCGCGAGACCGATCTGGTCCGGTGGGTGCGCACCACCACCTCGCGCGCCGGGGTCGCGGTGTCGTTCGACTGCGCCGGAGCGCCAGGCAGAGTCGTCGACGAGCAGGTGAAGGTCCTGAGGCCGGGCGGGCACCTCGTGGTCGTCGCGGAGTTCCACGAGCCAACCGCGATCGACCTCGCCTCCCTGATGAGGGCGGGCAAGCACCTGCACGGCAGCTCGGCCTACACGCCGGCCGACTTCGACGCCGTCATCGCCGCGGTCGCCGCCGGCGATCTCGACCCGACCTCCCTGGTCACCTCGGTCGTCACGCTCGAAGACGCCATCTCGGCCGGGCTCGACGGCCTGCGCGACGGTGCCCGTGAGACCCAGGTCAAGATCCTCGTCGGCCAGGGCACCGCGTCGTGACCGAGCTCGCCGGACGGGTCGCGGTCGTCACGGGTGCCGGGTCCGGGATCGGCGCCGAGACGGCGCGGCTGCTCGCGCGCCGCGGGGCCACGGTGGTCGTCTCCGACCTCGACGAGCCTGCGGCCCGCGCGGTCGTCGATGAGCTCGTCGACACCGGCGCGACGGCCACCGCCGTGGCCACCGACGTGAGCGACGAGCACCAGGTGCGCGGGCTCTTCGCGCGGGTCCGCACCGACCACGGTCGGCTCGACGTCCTGCACAACAACGCGGCCGCGATGGGGCTCGCCACGCGTGACCCGGGTGCCGTCCGGCTCGACGCGGAGGTCTGGGACGCGACCTTCGCGGTCAACGCACGAGGACCGTTCCTGGGTTGCAAGCACGGGATCCCGCTGATGCTCGATTCCGGAGGCGGGGCGATCGTCAACACCTCCTCCATCTCGGCCGAGGTGGGCGAGGCGACGATCACCGCCTACGGCGCCTCCAAGGCCGCGGTCTCCCAGCTGACCCGATCCGTCGCCGCCCAGTGGGGCAAGCGCGGCATCCGCTGCAACGCCGTCGCGGCCGGCCTCGTGCTCTCGCCGTCGGGTCTCCAACTGCCGGAGGCACTGCGCGCCATCTATCTCCGGCACACGCTCACTCCCTACCTCGGCGAGCCCGAGGACATCGCCCACGTCGTCGCGTTCCTCGCCTCCGACGAAGCTCGCTACATCACCGCCCAGGTCGTGCGCGCCGACGGCGGACTGACGGACCACCACCCGATCCTCGCGGACTTCCGCGACTGGGTCGCCGACTCGCGCGCTGCCACGGCGCCTGCTCACCCGCCCGCCCTCACGAGAGGCACGACCCCATGACCGAGACCACCGCTTCCACCGCATTCGACCTCGGCCAGACCGACCGGCTCCTCACCACCACCAAGGCGGTCAGCCGACGCTTCGACCTCACGCGTGACGTGCCGATGGACGTGCTGCTCGACTGCATCCGGATCGCCTCGGCCGCCCCGATCGGCGGCAACCGGGAGGCCAACCGCTGGCTCGTAGTGAAGGACCCGGCGAAGAAGCAGCGCCTCGCCGAGCTCTATCAGGCCGCCGGCAACCCCTACCTCGCCAGCCTGCGCGAGGCCGCCGAGCCGGGCTCGCGGCAGAGCCGGGTGGTGGAGGCCGGGCAGTACATCGCCGACCATCTCGCAGAGATCCCTGCCCTGGTGATCCCTGTGCGCTTCGGCCAGCCCGACGAGACCAGCATCTACACCCCGCAGTCGTTCTACGGATCCGTGGTGCCGGGCGTCTGGAGCTTCCAGCTCGCGGCGCGCTCTCGCGGGATCGGCACCCGCTTCACGACGTACCTCACCAGCTGTGCCGAGGAGGTGGCAGAGGTACTGGGCATCACCGCGGAGGTCACCCAGGTCGCCCTGCTGCCGGTCGCCTACTACACCGGCGACAGCTTCACGCCGGCTCCGCGCCGCACACCGGAGTCGATCACCTACCTCGACACCTGGGGCGTCGCGCCGTGACCCCCGCCCTGCAGGCCCGCACCAGACGGGCTGCGCCGTTCCTCCTCCGCGTCGTGTAGGCGCTCGACTCAGGCGGGGCCCCTCCGCGCGGGCGGCGGTCAGATCGCAAGGAGCAGCTTCGCGTGGGGGGAGGAGTCCTGACGGGCCCAGACGGAGGCGACGTCGGCGAGCGGCACGGTCTCGCTCTCGGTGTGGATGCTGCCCTCTGCGACCAGGGTCAGCAACACGGTGAAGCTGGCGGCGACGTCGGCGTCGGTCGCGTCTCCGATGTTGCAGGAGAGCAGGTCCTTGCCCTTGAGGGCGATACCGTCGAGCTGCATCGTGCGCCCGGCGCGCATGCCGAGGTTGACGATGCGCCCGCCCATCCGGGTGGCGCGGATGGCGGCCATCATCGGCTCGCCGAAGAGCGCGTCGACGACCAGGTCGAAGCCGCCGTGGGCGGCCTGCGCCAGTGCGTCCGGGTAGTCGTTCTCGAGCACCACGATCTCGTCCGCGCCCAGCGACAGCAGCCGCTCGAGGGTCGGGCGGTCGCGACCCGCCGCGCCCACACCGGCGGCCCCCCCCCCCCCAGCGGCCGGCACGGCGACCGGGCCGACAGCACCCGGCGCCCCCCGGACGAGCCCCGCGGCCCCCGACTGGAACTGCCCCTTCCAGGTGAGCGCGAGGTGGCCGGTCGTGCCGGCCACGCCGACACCGAGCGCCTGCGCATCGCTCACGTCGTGGGGCACCGGCACCGGCGTGCCCGCCCGGGCGACCGAGCGCTCGGCGAAGGTGCCGTGGGGCGCAGGCGCCATCGGTAGGTAGACCCTCGAGCCGTCGTCGAGCCGGCCGACTCCCTCGAGCCCAGGCACGTACGGAAGCGTCGGCTTGAGCCGGATCCCTGCGGCGTAGACGATGTCGGCAGGGTTGAGGGCTGCCGTCGAGATCGACACCAGCACCTCCCCAGTCGCGGCGCGCGGCTCAGGTAGGTCACGCACGACCGGGCGGCCGCCGAGCTCCTCGATGACTGCTGCGCGCATCGCGCCGCCTCAGCCCGCGAGCCGGCCGAGCAGGCTGCGCCCGACGACGATCCGCTGCACCTGACCCGAGCCCTCGAAGATGTCCATGATCTTGCAGTCGCGGTACCACTTCTCGAGCAGCAGCTCCTTGCTCGCGCCCTCCGGCCCAAGCAGCTCCATGCAGCGCCGGATCACCCGCTCGACCGTCTCGGGGAGGTAGCCCTTGGCCGCCGCCGAGAGGCTGCGGCTCGGGTTGCCGGCGTCCACGGTGGACTGCGCGAGGTAGTTGAGCCGTCGTCCTCGGTCGAGCGCGGCGTTCATCGCCTCGAGGTCACGCTCCACCGAGGCCCAGCGCTGGGGGGTGAAGCCCGCCTGCTGACCCTTGAGGATCGGGGTGACGGTGTCGAGCGAGGCCTGGGCCAGGCCGATCGCTAGGGCCGACATGTTGGGCCGGTTCCAGGCGAGGGCGCTGAGTGCACCGCCCTGACCGTTTCCGACTTCGGCGTCGCCGCCCTCGGCACTCCAGCCGAGGCGGTGGTCGAGCGGGACGGCGCAGTTCTCGAAGACCAGCTCGGACGTGGTCCAGCTGCGGATGCCCAGCTTGTCCTCGTTCTCCTTGGCCACCACGAAACCGGGTGTCCCCTTCGGCACGACGAAGGCGTTGATGCCCTTGGCGCCCTGCGTCTTGTCGATGGTCGCGAAGACCACGACGTAGTCGGCGAAGGCGCCTCCGGTGCAGTACATCTTGGTGCCGTTGAGGACCCAGCTGTCCCCGTCCCGGGTCGCGGTGGTCGCGACCTTGGAGGTGTCGGAGCCGAATCCCGGCTCGGTCAGCGCGAATCCGGTGTCGCCACGCTGCTTGACGAAGGCGTCGTCGTACCACTTCTCGATCTGGGCCGGCGTGCCCATCGCCTGGACAACGAGGTGACCGATGCCACCGTTACCCAGGGTCGGGTGCACCCAGATGTCGCCGTAGTTGATGCTCTCGTAGAACGCCAGGTGGGAGACCCAGTAGCCCTCCTCGAAGGTCGGCAGCGGGTCGGGGAGCTCGCGGTCCGCCCTGCCCAGCGGCACCGGTGCGGTGTCGAGGATCGTCTTCCAGTTGTCGGGCCGGCGCTTGTCGATGTCGGCCTGGCGTGCGTATGGCCGGCACTCGGCTGCCGACCACTCGCGCAGCGCCGTCGAGTAGTCCTGGAGCGGCTTGCTGAGGGTGAAGGAGTAGGTCATTGTCTCGCCTTGTATGTCAGAGAGCAGCCGTGAACGGCGCGCGGGAGGTGTCGAGGTCGAGGGCGGACAGCGCCGCGGCGCAGCGATACCAGAGCTCGACGGGGTGGTCCTTGATGAAGCCGTGGCCGCCGAGGGTCTGCACGGCCTGCCGGGTCGACTGGGTGCCGACCGAGAGGGCGTAGGCCACGGCCTGGGCGACCAACGCCTCGTGGTCACCGGTGGGATCCTCGAGGAGCACCAGAGTCGCCTCTGCCAGCTCGAGACGAGCTGCCTCGATCCGGATGAGCGACTCCGCGAGCGGGAACGCGACGCCCTGGAAGGCCGCGATCGGCTGGCCGAAGGCGATGCGCGTCGTGGCGTACTGCGCGGCGTACTCGGTCGCGCGGACGGCGGTGCCGATCGCGGCCGACGCCGTGAGCAGTCGCAGGCGCTGCACCGTGGCGGTGAGGGTGCCGGCGTCGGAGCCACCGAGCAGGGCCGAGGCGGGCAGCTCGGCGTCGAAGACGACGTCGGCCGCCTGGGCGGCGTCGAGCGCGATGCGCCCGGCACGACCGGCGTCGTCCGCGACGGTGACGCCGCCGGTGCCGGCCGGGACCACGACCGCGCGCTGCGCACCGCTGGCGGCGTCAACGCCCGCGACGACGTACAGCTCTGCGCTCGCTGCGAAGGCGACCGCGCGTTTGGTGCCCACCAGCCGCACCCGATCGCCGTCGACCGTGATCGTCGTGGCGTACTCCGCGGGTCCGCGTCCGTAGCCTTCGTAGAGTGCGACGGCACTGCGCACTCCTGGGTCGGTCGCCAGCCGGGAGAGCACCTGTTGCTGCTCGAGGGTGCCGTGCTCGGCGATGAGAAGCGCCGCGGCGCCGTTCCAGAAGGCCGCCAGGGCGATCCCTGGGTCGCCGTGGGCGAGGTTCTCCACGGCGGTGAGCAGGGTCAGGGGCTCCGGCACGCCGCCACCGCCGTGCTCCTCGGGCACGGGCACGGTCAGCCCGGTCTCGAACAGCTTGTGCCACACGTCCGGCGGCACGGCTCGGTCGCGCTCGGCGTCGCGCGCGGACGGCGCCAGGAGCTCCGATCCGATGCTGCGCGCCAGCGCGCCGATCTCGGTGAGCTCCTCGTCGGGATGAAGGTCGAGCACGGCAATCTCCTCAAGTGATGGACAGGTCAGGTCAGGTCGGGTCAGGTCAGGCCTGCTCGGGCAGGAGGGCGAAGGTCGCCTCGACCGTCGCCGTGCGCGTGCTCGCGGGGTCGATGGGGTCGCCGTCGAAGACCTCGACCGACACGTCGACCAGGCGCGCGCCCCTGTCCTTGCGCAGGGCGGTCACCGTGCCGCGGCAGACGAGGGGCAGGCCCGGGTAGGTGGGGCGCAGGTAGCGCGAGCGCGAACGCACCACCCGGGCGATCTCCGGCGGCAGCCAGCTGGTCACCGACTGCAGCGCTATCGCGAAGGTCAGCCAACCGTGGTTGATCACCCCGCGCTGGCCGGCCGCCACCGCGTAGTGATGGTCGAAGTGAACGGGCATGTAGTCGTCCTCGGCCCCGGCGTACCTCACCAGCTGCGTCGTGGTCGGCGTGCGCTCGAAGGCCGGCAGTGCCTGGCCGACGGCGAGGTCTGCCGGCTCGGTGACGATGCTCATCCGTACTGCACCTCGGTCCACGCCACCGTGCTGACCGGCTCGCCGTCACGGGTGGTGGTGAAGGTCACCTGAGTGAAGAGCATCGGCCCCGAGCGGCCCTCCTTGACGAACACGTCGGTCAGCTCGCACGTCGTCTCGACCACGTCGCCGGCGCGGATCGGGGCGTGCAGCTCCAGCTCGTCGTTGGTGTGCAGGTGGCTGCGGAACGGCTCGTCGGGCTCGGGCAGCGGCGGGAGCGGCGAGCGCAGCGCGGCGACGTACGTCGGGGCCGCGACCGCACCGTGGTGCGCGGCGTGAGGATCGCCGGTCGCGACCGCGAACTTACGCAGGGCACCGCGCTCGATCTCTCTCGTCTCCGGCGCCCCCCGGGCGCCGACGTGGGCACGCAGCGCCTCGGCGTGGGCTCGGATCTCGGTCACCCACGCACCGTAGGGCCGCTACGGCGGATCGCGGACGACGTCGTTCCAGCCGCCGGAAAGGCCGCTGAGATCGCCCTGCCCGCGGTCCTACGGTCCTGCCATGTCCAGTGTCGCGGTGGAGAAGCACGGCCACGTGGCCGTCGTCCGGCTGAACCGACCCGAGGCCCGCAACGCCTTCGACGGGCCTCTGGCCCGGGCGCTCGGGGCAGCCGTCGACCAGGTCGAGGAGGATCCCCAGCTCCGCGTCGCCGTGCTCACCGCAGCCGTCACCGAGCCTCGACCGGTGTTCTGCGCGGGTCATGACCTCCGCACGATCGAGGACGAGTTCGGCGGAGGCGACCAAGCCGCCACCGAGCGCGGCGGCTTCGCCGGTTTCGTCACCTACCCCCGCACCAAGCCTTGGGTCGCGGCCGTCGACGGTCTCGCCACTTCCGGGGGACTCGAGATCGTGCTGGCCTGCGACCTCGTCGTGGCCACCCGACGCTCCTCCTTCGCCCTGGCCGAGGTGAGGTGGGGCCTGGTCGCCGGCGCCGGCGGGCTGTTCCGGCTGCCCCAGGCCGTCGGCCGGGCCGCGGCGATGGACATGCTGCTCACCGGCGAGCCCATTGGCGCCTCCCGCGCGCACCAGCTCGGGCTCGTCGGCACGCTCGTCGACGGCGACGCCCTCGCCACGGCCCTCGACCGCGCCCGCCGCGTCGCTGCGGCCGGGCCGCTCGCCGTCCGCGCCAGCCGACGCGTGTGTGACCGCTCCTTCTCCCTGGGCGAGGAGCAGCTCTGGCACGAGAGCGACCGGGCCCTCGCCGAGATCATGGGGTCCGACGACCTGGCCGTCGGGCTGGCGGGGTTCGCCACCCGCACCACGCCGACGTTCGCCGGTCGCTGAGCGATGGACCTCGGCATCGCCGACCGGCCGGCCGTCGTCACCGGCGGCAGCTCGGGCATCGGCCGGGCGTGTGTCGAGCAGCTGCTCGCCGAGGGAGCACGGGTCTGCGCAGTCAGCCGGGACGTCTCGCCGCTCGATGCCCTCGTCGCGGCGCACTCCGGCCGGTTGGTCACGGCGAGCTGCGACCTCACGACCGTCGGGGGCTGCGAGGACGCCGTCGCGGCCTGTGTCGCAGCGCACGGCGGCGTCGAGATCCTGGTGGACAACGCAGGTGCGGCGCGGGGCGCTCACGTGCTCTCGCTCGAGCGGGAGCGCCTCGACGAGGCGCTCCGGCTCAAGCTCTACGGCTACCTCACGATGGCTCAGCTCGTCGCCCCGCTCATGCGAGAGCGGGGATGGGGCCGCATCGTGATGGTGGCCGGCAGCGCGGGCACGAGCCCGACCCCGGACAACCTCCCACTCAGCATCGCCAACATCGGCGTGCACAACCTGGCGCGGGCGCTCAACGACGAGCTGGCGTCCTGCGGCGTGCTGGTCAACGTGGTGGCGCCCGGTCTGACCCTGACCCCGCGGGCCGACCGACTTCTCGACAGCCTCACCGAGTCCAGCGGCCGCAGCAGGACCGAGGAGCTCGAGTCGCTCGTGGCCGGGCTGCCCGCCGGCCGGGCCGCTGAGCCCGAAGAGGTCGCGGCTGCGGTCTGCTTCCTTGCCTCGCAGGCGGCGTCCTACGTGCACGCCTCGGTGCTCTACCTCGACGGCGGCGCCCGCCGCGCCACCCCCTGACCCCGATGACCCACCGACACGGAGGAATCCCATGCTGAACGACGCGATCGTGCTCGAGCTCGGCGAACGCCTCGCCACGTCGTACGCCGGGCGCCTGCTGCGCGACCTGGGTGCGACCGTGGTGCTCGTGGAACCCACCGGAGGGGTGACGCTGCGGCGTACGGAGCCCGCGTACGCCGAGCACCTGCACGCCGGGAAGCAGTCGGTGACCGAGGCGACCCTGCCGCGCCTGGTCGGGAGACCCGACGTAGTGCTGCACGACGACAGCCCGACGGCCCTCGCGGCGGTCGACGCTCTCCGCGCGGGCGATTCCGCGGTGATGGCGGTGGCGGTGTCGAACTACGGGCTCGACGGTCCGGCCGCGGCTTCCCCGGCAAGCGAGCTGACGCTGCAGGCCGAGGCCGGCATCTGCGTCACCCACGTCACCGGGGACCGCCCGGTCGTGCAGACCGGCGTCGACCTCGGCGAGCTGTCCGCCGGCGCCGCGGCGGCCCAGGCCGCGGTGACCGCCCTCCTCTCGCGCGATGCGGGTGCCCAGGAGGTCGCCGCGGACGTCTCGGTGTTCGAGTCACTCATCGGACTCCTGCAGTATCCGTGGCTCTACGACGGCGTCGAGCACCACGGGGAGTACCCGACCCCTCAGTCACCCGTGCCGGGCATCGAGCGCGCCGCCGACGGCTGGGTGTGCGTGGTCAGCGTCACCGGACCGCAATGGAGCGCGTTCAAGAAGCTCGCCGGCGTGCCCGAGCTCGACGACCCGCGGTTCGACCAGATCCTCGACCGGGTGGTGCTGTCGGCCGAGGTGACCCCGCTGGTGCGACGCTTCACCGCGCGGCACACCATCGCTGAGCTGGTCGACCTCGGTGCGGCACACCGGGTGCCGATCGTGCCGGTCGGTACGCCGGCGACGATGAGCTCACTGCCGCCCTACGCGGCGCGCGGGGTGTTCGTGCCGCAGCCGTCGGGCACCGGCGTGCACCCACGCCCGCCCTTTCGCGCGCACGCGGCTCCCTGGGTCGGTGAAGCTCTGGCGGCGGTGGGGGCGGACGACGACCTCGACCGGCTCCCGGACAGCGCGGTGCGGATCCCAGTGCACGCGACCGCGACGGCCACGTGGCCGCTCGCGGGCCTGCGGGTGCTGGAGCTCGGCACCTTCCAGGCGGGTCCGATCGTCACCGAGAACCTCGCCGCTCTCGGTGCCGACGTCATCAAGGTCGAGGCCGTCAACCGGCCCGACCTGATCCGCTTCGCCGGGGTGCCGTCCACCGTCGACCGCTTCTGGGAGCGCTCGGCCGCGTTCACCGCGGTCAACCTCGGCAAGCGCGAGATCACTGCCGACCTCACCACGGAGCAGGGCCTGGACATCGTGCGTCGCCTCGCGGCCGAGAGCGACGTCGTCCTGGAGAACTTCCTCCCGCGCGTGCTCGACGAGCGCGGGCTGGACCTGGGCGGACTGCGCGCGGTGAACCCCGACGTGCTGATGGTGCGGATGCCCGCCTGGGGCCTCGACGGCCCGTGGGCGGATCGACCGGGCTTCACCTACACGGTCAACGCCGCGGCCGGCGTCGCCGCCCTCACCGGGTACCCCGACGGTGAGCCGCTGCTGACCGGCACGATCGTCGACCCCTTCGCGGCGATGGTGGCCACTGCGGTGACACTCGCCGCGATCCGTCACCGGGTGCGCACCGGCCGGGGCGGCCTCGTCGAGGTACCGCTGTGCGACGTCGCCGCTCAGCTGTCCAGCCGCTCGGTGATCGCGTGGTCGGCCACCGGGGTCGCCGCCGAGCGGGCAGGCAACCGTGCGAGCGGCTACGGTCCGCGCAACGTCTACGAGTGCTCCGACGGCGTGCGCGTCGCTATCGACGTGGACGAACCGGCGGCCTGGGACCTCTTCGCGGCTGTGCCGTTCGTCAAGGACTGGGCGGCCGATCCTGTCCTCGCCGACGCGGCGGCCCGCACGCGCGTGCTGCCCGAGCTCGATCGGCTGCTGACCACCGCGTGCGCCACGCTGCCGGCCGAGGAGGTGGTCCGATCGATACGCGAGGCCGGCGTACCGGCTGCGATCGTCGCCGTCGGCACCGACCACCCCCACCACCCACAGCTGGTCGCTCGCGACCGCGTGATCCACCTCGACCACGCCGTCATCGGACGCCAGGACTACCTGCTGGGCGCGGCCCGGTTCACCGCCGGTCCGTCGACGACGCCGCGCGCCTCGGCGCCGATGTTCGGGGAGCACAGCCACGAGGTGCTGGCCGAAATCGGGCTGAGTGACGACGAGGTCGAGGCCCTGGTGACGGCCAAGCTGATCGGCGACTCGCCGTTCGGCCTGCCGTTCGCCGGGAGACCGTGAGCGCAGCGGCCGGCAGCCGTCTCTGGACCGTGCCCTACGTCGTGACCGTGAGCGCCACCAGCCTGGTCTTCGTCGCCGTCGGCATCACCATCCCGCTGCTGCCGTTCGTAGTCACCGACACCTTCGACGGCACCGAGCTCGCGGTCGGCCTTGTCTTCGGCGCGTCGGCGGTCTCGGCGATCATCTGCCGCCCCGCACTCGGTCTGCTCGGCGACCTTCGTGGACGCCGGTTGCTCCTCGTGGTCGGCACCCTGGTCGCTGCGACCGGGCTCTACGGTCATCTGCTCGCCGACAACGTCTCCGGACTCGTCATCGCCCGACTCACGCTCGGCCTGGGCCAGGCCGGCGTGATGGTCGCGGCGACGACCCTCGCGCTCGACCTCGCCCCGGCGGGGCGTCGCGGCGAGGCGTCGAGCTATCTCTTCATCGCCGTCAACGGCGGGCTCGGCACCGGGCCGGCCATCGGCCAGGCGCTGAGCCGACTCGGCGACGACGTGCCCTGGTACGGAGCCGCCGGCGGCTGCGTGCTCGCCGGGCTGCTCGGCCTCGCGCTTCCGCGGCTCAGACGCGCCGCGACCGGCGACGTCGTCGCGCGCGTGCCGGCGTCGTACGGCGTCGCGCTGCGTACCGGAGCGCTCGCCGGCCTCGGCACGCTCGGGTTCGCCGGCTTCCTCGCGTTCGTGCCCCTGTACGCCGAGGAGATCGACCTCGCCGCGACCTCGGCGGTCTTCCTGCTGGCGTCGGGCACCGTGGTCGCCGTCCGTCTGCTCGCGGCGAAGGTGCCCGACCGCTACGGCGCGCGGCGGGTGGCCCGACTGTCGTTCTCGGTGCTGGTCGTCGGCTTCGTGCTGATGGCGCTGTGGCCGAGCGTGGTCGGCCTGCTGCTCGGCACCGTCGTGATGGCGACCGGCCTGTCACTGGTCGTGCCTTCGCTGGTGCTCCAGGCCACCGCCGATGTGTCGGAGGGCGAAGAGACGCGGAGGATGAGCACGTTCACCGTGTTCCTCGACCTCGCCGCTGCGCTCGGACCCAGCACCCTCGGCATCGTGGCCTCACAGACGTCCTACCAGCACGCGTTCCTGGTCTGCGCGGCCGCGGCCGCGCTCGGGTTGGTGCTGCTGCTGCGCTGGGTGCCGGCCCAGCCCCGCTGCCTCACCCCCGCGACCTGACCGCGCCGAGGGCCGGGGCCGGCACTCAGCCCAGGGCCACCACACCGCGCCCGCGGAACACCGGCGTGCCGTCCTGGTTGGTCGTGGTGACGTCGTACGTCGCCCGGTCGCCGTCGACGGCAACGCACTCGGCCCGCGCGGTGAGGGTGTCACCGGGCCAGACCTGGGCCAGGAAGCGGCCACCGAGGTGCCGAACGGCGGCGGCGCCGTGCACGTCGGTGAGCACGCGGCCCGTCATCCCCATCGTCAGCATGCCGTGGGCGAAGACACCGGGGAAGCCCGCCACCTCGGTGGCATAGGTGGCATCGGTGTGGAGAGGGTTGTAGTCGCCGGAGGCGCCGGCGTACATCACGACCTGGGTGCGCGTCAGGTCGTCGACCAGCACGAGCTCGTGCATCGTGCCGACCTCGGGCGCCTCGACCGCCGCACTCACGCCGCGTCCCCCGGACGTCGCGCGGTGCGGACCCCGATCAACGTGCTGGTCACGACCAGCGCGCCGTCGGCGTCACGCAGTTCGGTGACCTCCTCGAAGAACGACAGGGTGCCACCGCGGCGTCCCTCCTTCGCCCAGGTGCGGCCGGGCCGGCTGGTGCGGGTGAGCACCTCGCCGACGCGCACGCCCCGCTCGAGGTCGAAGTGCTGCTCGGCGTAGAGCACGCCCGCGGCCGGGTCGTCGTCGTCGGGGCCGTAGCCGGTGGGCTCCCGGCCCGAGCCGAACCACTTCTCGCCCGGCGCCGGACGGAGCGGATAGTGCTCGTCGGCCTGCGCGGCCGCGATGGTGAACGTCGGTGGTGCCGCCGAGCCGTCGTGGTGCACGTCGCCGAGGGCACGGGCGAAGGTGCGCACGTGGAGGTCCTCGACCGGGAAGTCCGGCAGCGGGTCAGCCTGGGGATCGGGTGGTGTCATGCCCTCACGCTAGAGATCCATCGCGCGCCCGATCGGCAAGGTTCCGGAGCCCGGAACATCCCACCGCACACCGACCGCCACCGGGTCTAGGTTCGGCCGCGCCCCGTCCCCGCTCGAAGGAGAGCCCCATGGCCGCGTCCAGCTCAGGACCGATGACCGGCGTGCGCGTGGTCGAGCTCGGCATCTGGGTCGCCGCCCCGTCGGGCGGCGCGATGCTGGCCGACTGGGGCGCCGACGTGGTCAAGATCGAGGCGCCGAACGGCGACCCGCTGCGCCAGATCCGAGACGCCGTCGGCCTCGCCGTTCACGAGCACTGCCCCTACTTCGAGCCCGAGAACCGTGGCAAGCGCAGCATCGTCCTCGACCTCCGCAGCGAGGAGGGCCGTACCGCAGCCGCAGCACTCGTGGCCGACGCCGATGTGTTCCTCACCAACCTGCGACCGGCGGCCCTCGCCCGCCTCGGCCTCGATCACGACACGCTCCTCGCCGCTCACCCCGGGCTCGTCTACGCCCTGGTCACCGGCTACGGCCTCGAGGGTCCCGACGCCGCCGCGGGGGCCTACGACATGGGCGCCTTCTGGGCTCGCGGGGGCATCGCCGAGCTGCTGACCACCGAGGGCGGAGCCACCCCGATCCAGCGCAGCGGAATGGGCGACCACGTCGCCGGGCTGGCCGTCGCCGGCATGGTCTCGGCCGCACTCCTGTCCCGCACGCAGACGGGTCGTGGCCAGCTGGTGACCACCTCGCTGACCCGACTCGCGGCCTGGCAGATCAGCACCGACTACAACCTGCGGTTGATGCTCGACCGGCCCGCCCCGCGCACCGACCGACACACGGAGGCCAGTCCGGTCTGGAACAACTACCGCGCCGGTGACGGCAAGGCCTTCTGGCTGATCGGGGTGGAGGCCGACCGGCACTGGCCGACACTGGTGCGACTGCTCGGTCGCGACGACTGGGCCACAGACCCCGGCCTGGGCACCCGCGCCCAGCGCGCGGCGCGCGCAGCCGAGCTCATCGCCGAGCTTGACGTCGTCTTCGCCACCCGGTCGCGCGCCGAGTGGGCGGCCCTGTTCGACACCGAGCCCGACTTCTTCTGGGCGCCCGTCAACGACGTAGACGACGCCCTTGCCGACCCGCAGACCCACGCGGCCGGCGTGGTGCTCGAGGTCGCCGCGGACGACCGGCCCCTGCGCATGGTCAACAGCCCGGTCGACTACCTCGGCACACCGCCGGGGCCGGTGCGCGGCGCGCCCACTCTCGGCCAGCACACCGATGAGGTCCTGGCAGAGCTGCGCGAGGCGGCCCAGTGAGCGCCGGCCCTGACATCCGCTTCGACGGCCAGGTCGCGCTGGTCACTGGCGCCGGCAACGGACTGGGCCGCGCCCACGCGCTCGAGCTGGCCCGTCGCGGCGCCCGGGTTGCGGTCAACGACGTCGCCCGGACCCCTGACGGCGAATCGGCGGCGCAACGGGTCGTCGACGAGATCCGCGCGCTCGGGGCCACGTCCGTCGCCCTCGACGGCGACGTCGGCCACGAGGAGACCTCGACCGGCCTGGTACGAGACACCGTCGCGGCCCTCGGCGGGCTCGACATCGTGGTCAACAACGCCGGCCACGGGAAGCCGTCGACCGCCCAGGACACCTCCACGGAGCTGCTACGCGAGATCCTGGACGTGCACCTCTTCGGCATGTTCTGGATCCAGCGCGAGGCCCTGATCCACATGCGCGAGCGCGACTACGGCCGCATCGTCAACACCAGCTCGGCACTCGGCGCCTTCGGCGCTCCGGACTCCTTCACCTACACCGTCGCCAAGGCCGCGATCGTCGGGATGACCCGCGCGGCCTCCCTCGACAACCGCGACCGCGACATCCGGGTCAATGCGCTCGCACCGGTCGCCAACAGCGGGCTCGCGGCGTCATACTTCGCCACCCAGCCCCAGCTCGACACGGCCCGTCTGCATCCGTCGTACTGCTCCCCGGTCGTGGCCTACCTCGCCCACCGCTCGTGCGAGCTGCACGGGACGACGCTGGCGGCGGGCGGCGGGCGGGTGGCTCGCGTCTTCACCGCGACCGCCCCGGGTCTCGCCGACCCCGACCTCGACGCCGAGTCAGTCGCGGCCCACCTCGATCTGGCCCTCGCCCTCGACGGCATGCGCGTGCTCGGCTCCTCGCTCGAGCAGTACGAGCTGCTCCCCGACTTCGGACCCGCATCCACAACCAATGGAGGCCGCGGATGAACGTCCTTCAAACCAGAATCCCGCTCCCGATGTCGCTCGATGAGGTCTCCCCGGCGTGGCTCAGCGACGCCCTCGACACCGAGGTCGTCCATGCCCGGCGCGAGGGCGAGCGGGCCGGCACCTCGACGTCCGCCCGGTTCGTGCTGACCTACCCGAGCGGGGCGCCGGACGACCTGCCCGGCAGCGTGTACGTCAAGGGTGGCTTCGATCCGGTCATGCGGCGACGGGTGTGGGCCGCACTGATCATGGAGGCACGCTTCTACGCCGAGCTCGCCCCCGACGTGCCGATCAACATCCCCCGCGTGCTCTTCGCCGGCGTCGACCACCACGCCCGGCAGGGCGTCGTGATCCTCGAGGACATGGCGGCGCGCGACGTCGAGTTCGGCCACATCACGGAGCCCCGCGGCGTCGACACGGTCGCCCGGCTGATCGAGCTGCAGGCCCGACTGCACGCCCGGTTCTGGGCAGACCCGCGCCTCGACGCCTACGCCACGTGGGGCGAGCCGCAGCGCTCGTTCCTCGACTACCTGCTGCGCGAGAAGCACTGGGACGCCGTGCACCAGCGGGTCTACGCGGACCGGCTGCACGCCCTGCTGCCCGACCGCGAGCTCGCCCTACGTGCGCTGCACCGCTGCTGGGAGCTCGACGACGCGCTGCCCCGCACGCTGCTGCACGGCGACCCGCACTCGGGCAACCAGTACTTCGAGGCCGACGGGTCGCCCGGCTTCATGGACTGGCAGTGCCCGTTCCCCGGGGCTCCCGGCCACGACCATGCCGAGATGCTGATCACCTCGTTGACCGTCGAGGAGCGCCGAGTCCACGAGCGCGACCTGATCTCGCTCTACCGCGAGGTCCTGGTCGCGAGCGGCGTGGCCGAAGCGCCGTCCTTCGACGACCTGTTCCTGAGCTATCGGCACAACCAGATGCACAACATGGTGCAGGCGGTGTTCAACCCCTACGACATGCAGACGCAGGAGGTCACCGACCTCTCCGCCCTCCGCGCCATCACCGCCGCGGAGGACCTCGACCCGATCGGAGCGCTGGAGCTGTGAACGATTCAGCTGACATCCATGACGTGGTGGTGGTCGGCGCCGGCTTGGCCGGCAACGCCGCCGCCCTCAGCGCCGCCGAGGCGGGCGCCACCGTGTGCCTGCTCGAGAAAGGTGAGGCCTACGGCGGCACCTCGGTGAAGGCCGGCGGCGGGCTCGTCTTCGCCGGCACCGACTTGCAGCGCGAGGCCGGCGTCGAGGACGACGACGAGGCCCTGCGCACCGCAATCCTGGCGGCTGGACGGGGCGCGAGCGACCCCGAGACCGTCGCGGCCTACGTCGACCACCAACTCGACACCTACACCTGGATGACCGCCCGCGGTGTGGAGTTCGACTACTCCGCCGATCTCCAGCCCGGGCAGCTCAACCGGCTGCACGGCACCGCGCCCGGCAGCGCCACCGCGACACTGCACCGCCACAACCTCGAGCACCCCGGGGTCACCTACCGCACGCACGTCACGACCGAGCGGCTCCTCACCGGCGGCAGCGGCACCGTCGTCGGGGTGACGACGACGGACGGTGAGGAGGTCCGCGCCCGCCGCGGCGTCGTCCTGGCCTCGGGAGGATTCACCCGCAGCGACGAGTTGCTCGCGACCTTTGCGCCCCAGTGGCTGTCCACCACCCGCTTGGGCGGCGCCGACAACACCGGCGACGGGCTGCGGATGGCATGGGCTCTCGGCGCCGGCCTGGCCGACATGGCCTACGTCGAGGCGTCGTTCGGCGCCTGCGTGCCGGCGTTCCCCGACCTGGCCGACGTGCCCGGCCGCGAGCCGACGTTGCTCTACGCCAATGCGCAGGGCGCGGTGATCGTCAACCGCGAGGCTCGCCGCTTCGTCGACGAGTCGCTCAACTACAAGCAGATCAGCGTCAGCTGCGTGCGCCAGACCGACGGGCTGGCCTTCCAGGTGTTCGACGCGCGGATCATGGAGCGCTCTCAGCCAAACCCGAGCCCATCGGACTACAAGCAGGCCCTGGCCGACGGGCTGCTGCTCGAGGCACCCACGATCGCCGGACTCGCCGGACTGATGGGCGTCGACCCCGACACGCTGGAGACGACCGTCGCGACGTACAACGGCCACGTCGACGCGGGCCACGACCCCGACTTCGGACGACCGATCGTCGACCGCGGCGGCCCGGGCGCCGGCCGCATCGACGCCGGCCCGTTCTACGCGTTCCCCTGCCGGTGCGGGCTGACGACCACCTACTGCGGCGTGACCGTCGACCGCTCACTGCGCGTCCTCGACGTGTACGGCGAACCGATCGCCGGTCTCTACGCCGCCGGGGAGGTCGTGGGCGGCCTGCACGGCGCGACCTACTACAGCGGCACCGGGCTCGGGAAGGCCGCCGTGTTCGGCCGCGGCGCCGGGCTGTCCGTCGCGTCGGGTGCGGTCGGATGACCGGGCCGATCGACACCGTGCTGGACACGCTTCCTCCCTCCGCCGCCGCCGACGTGGTGCGCCGGTGGTTCACCGCCCTCGAGGTGCAGGACCTCGCCGAGCTCGGCGCCCTGATGGCGCGCGACGTCGTGATCGAGCTGCCGTTCAGCGAGTCGGGCCGCACCGACCCGGGGCACTTCCGGGTCTACGACGGTCACGCCGCGTGTGTCGAGTTCTGGACCGTCGCCTTCGAGGCCGAAGGGGACGGTGGACCCCTGCTCGACCCCGAGGTCACCGTCAGCGCCGACGGGACGACCGTATTCGTCGAGGGTCGCGGTGACATCACGATGGCCAGCGGACGCCGCTACCGCAACCGCTACGTCATGCGGATGGTGCTGCGCGACGGCTTGGTCGCGCACGTTCGTGAGTACTACAACCCGATCGTCTCTGCGTACGCGTTCGGACGCCCGGTCGCCGGCCAGATCCTGCTCGAGTCCCTCTGACCGGTCGCCATCGCGGCCAACCCGGCCACCGCGGCCGGGTCGCCGGGCAGCGCCTTCCCGCGCCAGGCGACGTGCAGATCGGGTCGGAGCAGCAGCAGCGAACAGCCGTAGGCGGCGCGCACGTCCGGCTCGTCGGACGTGACCACCGACAACGGCGCCCCGAGGTCGGCGAACGCGTCGACCAGAGGCTCCAGGGCCGCCCGGCCGGTGAGGTCGAGCACTGTGAAGTCGCGGCCCACGACGTCCTGCACCGCGCTGCCATCCTTCCGCCAGACGTGGGGCACCCGGACGCCGGGCCGGGTGTGGGGAGTGTAGGTGGTGGTTTCCCAGTCGGAGTCGCGCTCCTCGCCGGGCTCGTGGGCGACGAGCGCCGAGCCGGCATAGCTGTAGCCGAGCTCGACGCCGATCATCTCGTGCACGCGGCGTTGGTGCACCTGCGCCGCAGCCGCCACCTCAGCGCGCACCCGCTCGCCCTCGGACGTGGCCTCGGCGACGTCCGCGGTGACCAGCGCCCGCCACAGGCCGAGACCCTCGGCGGCCCAGCCCGACGCCCGCACGTTGCGCTCACCGACGCGGCGCCGCTCCGGCTCGTAGCTGTCGAGGAGGCCGGGTCCGCCCCAGCCGTGCACGGTGCCGGCGAGCTTCCAGGCGAGGTCGACCGCGTCCCCGACGCCGCTGTTCATTCCGAGACCCCCCGTCGGGATCACCAGGTGGGCGGCGTCGCCCGCGAGGAACACCCGGCGGTCGCGGTAGCGCTCTGCCAGGAGCAGGTGCAGGCGCCAGGTGGTGCTGTTGACCAGCTCGACGTCGGTCTCGAACCCGATCCGGCTGCGCACCTCGGCCTCGAGGTCGGCCTCCGGCGGGAGCTGGGCGTTGAGGGTGATGTGCGTGCGGCTGCCCTGCACGATGAACACGGCGCCCTGGAGGTCTGCGACGTAGTAGTGCCGGCCCTTGCCCATCTTGATGGAGTCGTAGAGGCCCTCGGAGCGGAAGGTGACCTGTCGCTGCTCGATCAGGTTGCCGCGACCCGCGAGCTTGATGCCGAGCTGCTTGCGCACCGGACTCGCGCCGCCGTCGCAGCCGGCGAGGTAGCCCGCCCGCACCGACTCGTCGCCGGCAGCGGTGCGCAGCACGACGTCGACGCCGTCGTCGTCCTGGGCGAAGCCCACGAGCTCGCAGCCGAAGCGAACGGTGACCCCCTGCGTCGCCTCGGCGACCTCGCGCAGCAGCGGCTCGAGGTCGTTCTGCGAGACCAGCTGGTAGGGCTCCAACGGCTCGGAGCCGTCGGTGGCTGCCGCGATCACCTCCCGGTGCTCGGCCACGCTCGGATACTCCAGCATGGTGAGGGGAGGGTCGACCAGCCGGGTGACGACGAAGACATCCATCGGGTTGTCGGCGGGGTAGCCGAGCTCACGCACGCGGTCGACGAAGCCGAGGCGACGGAAGATCTCCATCGTGCGCGCATTGGACCGGTCCATCTTCGGGAACTGCTTGGTCGTCGGGTCCTTCTCCACCAGGAGCACCCGCACCCCTCGCTGCCCCAGGTCGATGGCAAGGGTGAAGCCGGTCGGTCCTGCACCCGCCACCACCACGTCGTAGTCCTGCTCGGTTCGCATGACAGTGATGGTGGCGAGGATCCCTCCACGACGTGCTCGCTGGTTCCGGCGCACGGAACTGCCGATAGTCACGTCGCATCCGAGTCACGAGAGTGACGTCATGACCACCGACCGCTCCACCCTCCAGTCCGGCAGCGTCGCCGTCGTGGCCGGCGGGGCTCGCGGCATCGGCCGCGCCTGCGCCCTGAGGCTCGCCGAGCTCGGCGCCCGGGTCGCCGTCCTCGACGTCGACCTCTCCGGCGCCGCGGTGTACGGCGAGCAGCTCGGCGCTGCGTCGGTGGCCGACGAGCTCGTGGCCCGGGCCGGCGATGGCGTGGCACTCCAGGTCGACCTGACCGACCCCGCCGCGACCGCGGCGGCGTTCGACGAGGTGGTCGCGCGCTGGGGGGGCCTCGACGCGCTCGTGGTGCCGGCCGGCGGCGCGGTCACGCCGTACTCGCGCAGCCTGGCCAGCGAGACGACCGTCGAGGACCTCTCGGCGCTGCTCGACGTCAACCTGCGGGTGGTCGTCAACAGTTGTCGCAGCGCCGTGCCCGCCATGCGCGCTTCAGGAGGCGGGTCGATCGTCACCGTGGGCAGCTCTGCAGGGTTGGAGGCCGCCCCCGACGGCCACGTCGCCGGGTACGGCGCCGCCAAGGCCGCCGTGCAGCACTACACGCGCTACCTCGCCAACGAGGTCGGTCCGGCAGGGATCCGCGTCAACTGCGTCGCACCGGGCGTGATCCGCACCGCACGGGTGCTCGCCCAGGCCGCAGCCACCGGCTTCATCGACGAGGCGGCACTCGACATCCCATTGCGGCGTCAGGGTGAGCCCGACGACATCGCCGACGTCGTCCAGTTCCTCCTCAGCCCCCTGTCGTCCTACGTGTCCGGCCAGGTGATCGCCGTCAGTGGCGGCGCAGTCCACCCCTGAAGCAGAGGAGCACCCGATGCCGATGTTCACCGACATCCCACCCGCGCTCGTCGAGGCCGTCGAGACGTTCCGCCGCGAGGAGCGGGCGCCGGTCGTGCCCCGCGACGCGTCTTCCGTGATCCTCCTGCGCGACGGTGCGTCGCGGCCGGAGGTCTACCTCCTGCGCCGGACAACTTCGATGGCGTTCGCTGCAGGCTTCTGCGTCTTCCCCGGTGGCGGGGTCGACCCGCGTGACTTCGACACCGAGATCGGCTGGGCGGGCCCAACTGCCGATTCCTGGGCCGACACCCTGGGCTGCGACCTGCCGACCGCTCGCGCGCTGGTCTGCGCCGCCGTCCGGGAGACCTTCGAGGAGTCGGGGGTGCTGCTCGCAGGCCCGTCTGCGACGACCGTCGTGGCCGACACGACCAGCAACGCGTGGGAAGCGGATCGTCGCGCCCTTGAGTCCCGGGAGCTCTCGCTGAGCGACCTCCTGGCCCGACGTGGGCTGCTGCTGCGCAGCGACCTTCTGCGATTCTGGGCCCACTGGGTCACGCCGCTCTGGGAGCCCAAGCGCTTCGACACCCGCTTCTTCGTGGCCGTCCTGCCGGACGGTCAGGCTACGCGCGACGTCTCGACGGAGTCAGACCAGGTCTCGTGGATCGAGGTCGCCGAGGCCCGCGATCAGGTCGACCGCGGAGAACTGGCGATGCTCCCGCCGACCTACGTCAACACCTCCGACCTCGCACCCTTCGCCGACCTCGCCGAGGTGGTCGCAGAGGCCGACGGCCGGTTGCCCGAGGTGGTGCGGCCAGACCTGGTCATCGCCGCGGACGGCACGGCTCACCTGAGCATCGGCCGCTGAGCCGGTCGGTCGGTCCTCACGCGTTGCGTGCGACCAGCCCGCCGTCGACGGGGATGACGGTGCCGGTGACGAAGCCCGCAGCGGGCAGACAGAGGCTCAGCGTCATGTGGGCCACCTCCTCAGGCAAGCCGTAGCGCCGCAGGGCCGTGCGGCGTTGGGCGTAGAGGACCTTGTCCTCGGGTGCGGCGAAGGCCGTCATCGGGGTCTCGATCGGGCCGGGACAGATGCAGTTGACGGTGATGCCTTCCTTGCCGAAGTCCATCGCCAGCGCCTTGGTGAGCCCCGCGACGCCGGCCTTGCTAGCGGCGTACGCGCTGTCGTTGACGGTCGCGCCCAGCGCCTCGGTGGAGGCGATGTTGACGATGCGGGGACTGCTCGAGCCGCGCAGGAACGGCAGCGCGGCTCGGATCACGCGCTGCTGGGAGGTCAGGTTGATACGCAGCATCCGCTCCCAGAGCTCCTCGTAGTCGTCCCCGTCGAGCGGGGTGAAGCCGGCAATGCCGGCGTTGTTGACCACGACGTCGAGGCCGCCCAGCGCGCCGGCGACGGCCGGCACGACCTCGTGGATGCTCGCCGGGTCGCCGACGTCGAGGGTCCAGGCCGTGGCCCGCCCCCCGGATAAGATGATCTCGGCGACGACGCCCTCTGCGTTGGCGCCGTCGAGGTCGGTGACCGCGACGCGCGCGCCCTCCTCTGCGAAGAGGATCGCGGTGGCGCGGCCCATGCCCTGCCCGGCGCCCGTGACGAGCACCGCCTTGTCGCGTACGGATCGGGCGGACGATGTCATGCTGATGCCTTTCGGGTGGTCACTGCTGCCACCGCGGCGGCCGCTTGTCGAAGAAGGCTGCACTGCCCTCGGTCCAGTCCGGCGAGTGCGAGGCGGCAGCGATGGCGTGGTCGGTCGCGGTCCAGCCCAGCGCCTCCCCCGGGCCGCGCACGTCCTGCAGCGCGCGGAGCGAGGCGGCCACCGCGGCGGGTGAGTTCTTGGTGATCCGAGCGGCCAGGTGATGGGCCTCGGCCAGCGCCTGACCGGGCTCGCAGACCACGTTGAGCAGGCCGTACGACGCCGCCCGTGCGGCATCGAGCGGGTCGCCGGTGAGCAGCAGCTCGGCAGCGACGACGGACGGCAACCTGTCGGGGCCGCGGAAGAGTCCGCCGCACGTGGGCACCAGGCCACGGGCCACCTCGGGCAGCCCGAAGGAGGCCTGCGCACCGGCCACGACCAGGTCGCAGGCGAGCACGAGCTCGAAGCCCCCACCGAGGGCCGGGCCCTCCACGGCCGCGACCAGTGGCGTACGGCGCCGGCGCCGGATCAGCCCGTACTCGCCGCCGCGGTCGGTGGCGGGGCTGGCCGACTCGTGCAGGTCGGTGCCGGCGCAGAAGACGGGTCCGGCGGCGGCGAGGATGCCGACGCGCAGGCTCGGATCGTCGTCGAGCTCGTCGAAGGCGGCGCTGAGCTCGTCGGTGAGCTGACGGTTGAGGGCGTTGCGCCGGCTCGGCCGTCGCATCTCGATCACCAGCACCCCGTCCGAGCGCTCGAGCCGGACGAGTGCCTCGCTCACGGCCGGAGGACCGATCCCGCGCCGAGCTCGTGGCGAGCGATGCCGCGCAGGTGCACCTCGTCGGGGCCATCGAAGATCCGCATCGCCCGGTGCCAGCCGTACATCGCGGCCAGTGGTACGTCGTCGGAGACCCCGGCGCCGCCGTGGACCTGGATGGCCCGGTCGATGACCTGGAGGGCGACGCGCGGCACCGAGACCTTGGCCATCGAGACGAGCGTCGCGGCGGCCTTGTTGCCGCTCTCGTCGATGACCTTGGAGGTGTGCTGGCACAGCAGCCGGGCCTGGTCGATGGCGATGCGGGACTCAGCGATCGCCTCGTGCACCATGCCCTGCTCGGCGAGCGGCTTGCCGAAGGCGATCCGGCTCTGCGCACGGTCGACCATGAGCTTGAGGGCGCGCTCGGCGGCGCCGAGGGCGCGCATGCAGTGGTGGATCCGGCCGGGTCCCAGGCGGGCCTGAGCAAGGGCGAAGCCGGAGCCCTCCTCGCTGAGGATGTTGCTGACAGGCACCCGGACGTCCTCGAAGAGGACCTCGCAGTGACCGTGCTGGTCGTGGCGGCCGAAGACGGGGACGTCGCGCACGACCGTCACGCCGGGGGTATCGGTGGGCACGAGCACCATCGACTGCTGACGGTGCCGCACGGCCTCGGTGTCGGTCTTGCCCATCACGATGAGCAGGGCGCAGCGCGGGTCGGCCGCGCCGCTGGTCCACCACTTGCGTCCGTTGATGACGTACTCGTCGCCGTCGCGCACGATCGAGGTCTCGATGTTGGTGGCGTCGCTGCTGGCGACTGCCTTCTCGGTCATCGCGAAGGCAGAGCGGATCTCGCCGGCGAGCAGCGGCTCGAGCCAACGGCGCTGCTGCTCCGGCGTACCGAAGAGGTGCAGCAGCTCCATGTTGCCGGTGTCAGGCGCCTGGCCGTTGATCGCCTCGGGGGCGAGCTCGAGGCTCCAGCCGGTGATCTCGGCCAGCCCCGCGTAGTCGAGCTGGGAGATGCCCGACTCCGCGGGGAGGAACAGGTTCCACAGTCCGCGGCGGCGGGCCTCGGCCTTGAGGTCCTCGACCACCGGCGGGAGGGTGTGGTCGTCGGGGCCGGCGGCCGCACGGTAGGCGTGGTAGTCGTGCTCGGCCGGGAACACGTGGTCGTTCATGAACTCGACCAGCGAGGCGCGCAGCTCACGTGCCCGGGGAGACGGCGTCAGGTCCAGCCCGGTGACGTCGAACGGGTCGGTCGGCACCTCCTCGCCGGACGCGCTGGTGGCCTGGTCGTGGGTGCTGGTCATGAGCGGATCTCCGTGACGACGTCGGTGAGGGCTGCCCGCTCGGTGCGGAAGCCGTTGACGGGGTGGTCGGCAGCCGGACGGCCCAGGGCGACGCCGCAGATCACCTGCCGGTCCTCGGGCAGGTCGAGCAGCTCGCGGACCTTGCCGGCGTACATGCCGATCGCTCCTTGAGCGATGGAGGCAATGCCGAGGTCGAGTGCGGCGTTCATCAGGTTCGCTACATAGCCGCCGCAGTCGACGGCGCCGTACACGCCGTGGTCGCGGTCGCTGGTGATGATGGCGAGATGTGGCGCACCGAACCCGTCGAAGTTGCGCAGCATCTGCGCCGTGCGGGCCGCGTGGTCGCCGCGCTCGATCCCCAGGCTCTCGTAGAGCGCGTAGCCGGCGCCCCGGCGACGCTCGGCGAACGCGCCGACGTACTGCGCAGGGAGAGGTACGTCGGGACTCAGGTCGGCGGGACGCTCGGCCACGTGCTCGGTGAGCTGCTTGCCGAAGTCCGCCAGGGGCTCGCCCCCCAGCAGGTGCACGCCCCAGGCCTGGGTGTTGCACCAGGACGCCGTTCGTTGGGCGGTGGTGAAGAGGTCGGTGAGCGTGTCGTCACCGAGCGGCTCGGGCAGGAACTCCCGACAGCTCCATCGCTGTTCCATCAGGTCGCGGAACGTCACCGGCACCCCCTCGTGGTCGTCGGGCGTTCCGACGACCACGAGTCACCCTAGCGAACGTTCGGTTTCTGCACGATCGGTGACGCTCGAAGGGGTCTACAGCAGGCGTCCGCAGTGCGGCCACGGGGACCGGCCGCGCTGCTTGTAGAGCAGCTTGGCCCGGTAGGTCTGCTCGGACGCCGAGGCGTTCGAGGGCAGCCCGGAGCCGCCGACCGAGCGCCAGGTGCCGGTGTTGAACTGGTAGAGGCCGTAGTAGCCGGCCGGGTTGACCGCACGCGGGTTGCCCGACGACTCGCAGTTGGCCAGGGCGCGCCAGTTGAGGTGGCCGGTGCCCGGCACGCTGCGCGCCTGGGCACCGACGAGGACCTTGCGCGGCTTTGGCGTCCGCATCACGCGCTTGGTCCGGTCGACGTCGACGACGTTGCCGTTCTGGCGGGTCTTGACGACCGTGATCTTCCGCAACCCGGGGCGACCCTTGGCCTTGACCTTGCGCTGGCCGGGCCGCAGGTGCGAGACCGTGCGGGTGCGGGTCGGCCTCTCGATCATGGTGCGCCGCACACGCTTCTTCCGGTCGACGGCGACGAGCTGCACGGCGTCCCCCTCACGCAGTCGGCGCTTCTGGGACCCCTTCATGAGCTTGCCGTCGCGACGGACGCGGACCAGGTCGTTGCCGTCGTAGGAGACTCCTTGGTCGTCCAGAAGCCTGCGCGCCCACGTGCGCGTGGTGCGCACGGGCCGCACGTCCTGCCGTTTCACCCTCAACCGGACGCGGTGCCCCAGCACGGCGGGCGCCACGTCCTCCAGCTCGGACTCGGTCGAGCTCGTCGGGGCGTCGGTGGGCGCCTGGCCGCTCTCCGCCCCGTCGGATCCGTACGCCGTGGAAGGCGACGCGAGCGGGACGGTGACGGCCAGGGCGGCTACCGCGCCGCCGGCGACGGCTCGCCGTACCTTGGGGTGAAGCATGTACACCTCGATGCTGTGTGGGGTCGCTGCGTACGACCGGCAGCCGTCCACCGTAGGTGGGTCGTCGGCGAGAACCACGGGATCCGGGTGTGCGTCTGCTCACGTGCCTCGTCGGCCACGCCGGGGCCACAGGCTGCGATTGTGAGGTCACAGGCGAATGGCGGGTACTGGTCAGGTGGCCGCCCCGGCAGGCTGGAGACACGTCCTCACGGGAGGCCGTCCCACTGTCCAGGTCCAGCAGGAGTGATCAGCCCATGCGCAGCATCCGCGTCGCCGTCGTCGGAGCAGGTCCGGCGGGCATCTACGCAGCCGACATCCTGACCAAGGAGCACGCCGAGATCAGCGTCGACCTGATCGAGCGACTCCCTGCTCCCTACGGTCTGGTGCGCTACGGCGTCGCACCCGACCACCCGCGGATCAAGGAGATCGTCAAGGCGCTGCGGCGCGTGCTGTCACGCGACGGCATCCGGTTCCTCGGCAACGTCGAGTACGGCACCGACATCAAGCTCACCGACCTGCAGCGCTCCTACGACGCGGTGGTCTTCTCGACCGGCGCGATGACGGACCGCGAGCTCGACGTCCCCGGTGTCGACCTCCCCGGCAGCCACGGCGCCGCCGACTTCGTGTCCTGGTACGCCGGGCACCCCGACGTACCCGCCGACTGGCCGCTCGAGGCCCGCGAGGTCGCCGTGATCGGCGCCGGGAACGTCGCCCTCGACGTCGCCCGGATGCTCGCCAAGCCGGCCGACGAGCAGCTGGTCACCGAGATCGCCGACAACGTCCACCAGGGCCTGGCGCTCAACCAGGCGCGCGACATCCACGTCTTCGCACGCCGCGGCCCGGCGCAGATCAAGTTCACGCCGATGGAGCTGCGCGAGCTGTCGCACTCCCCCGAGGTCGACGTCATCGTCCACCCCGAGGGCTTCGAGATCGACGAGGCCAGTCAGCAGGCGATCGCCGGCAACAAGGGCGTGCGCCTGGTGGTCGACACCCTGCTCAAGCACGTCGACGCCGAGCCCACCGACGCCTCGCGACGCATCCACATCCACCTGTGCCAGGCGCCGGTCGAGGTCCTCGGCGAGGACCGCGTCGAGGGCCTGCGCACCGAGATCACCGAGTTGCAGGGCGACGGCACCGTCCGCGGCACCGGGCGGTACGTCGACACCCCCGTGCAGGCGGTCTACCGCGCCGTCGGCTACCGCTCCAGCCAGCTCGCCGACCTGCCCTTCGACCAGGCAGGCGGTGTCATCCCCAATGCCGAGGGGCGCGTCCTCGACCTCGACGGCACCCCGATGGCCGGCACGTACGTCACCGGCTGGATCAAGCGCGGCCCGATCGGCCTGATCGGGCACACCAAGTCGGACGCCGCCCAGACCGTCGCCCACCTGCTGGCCGACCTCGACCAGCTGCCCGCGCCCGAGTCGTCCGACCCCGACGCCCTGATCACCCACCTCGCCGGACGCGGCGTCGAGGTCGTCACCTGGGACGCCTTCGAGCGTCTCGACGCCCACGAGATCGCCCTCGGCCAAGCGGCCGGGCGCGAGCGGATCAAGGTGGTGCCCCGCGAGGAGATGCTGCGCGCGAGCCGCGGCTGAGCGCTCGCGGTGGCCACGGTCAGGTGCGCCAGTCCCGCAAGATCGTCGGCGGGATCGCCCCGAGCAGTACGTCGCACCGTCGGCGGCGGCGCCCCCTCAGTCGTGGATGACCGCGGCGCCCCGCCGCTGGAGGTCGGCCAGGCCGTCCCGCATCGCCTGGACCTGCTCGGGGGTGTGTCCGACCCAGTCCGCCAGCTCGCCGACGACGCGCACCGGCTCGGTGGAGCGGTAGGACCTGGTCGGGTTGCCGGGGAGCTTCTTGTCGGTCACGTTCGGGTCGTCCTCGAGCTCTCCGAGCGGCTCGACGACGTAGACCCGTCCGCGGCCCTCCCCTGCGGCGAGCTCGGCTCCCCACGCGGCCGCGTCGAGGGTGGCGGTGACGTAGACGTGGTTCATGACGCGGCCCTCCTCGAAGTTGGACAGGCGTCCCGGCACCAGCAGGTCGCCCACCGCGAGGTCGGCCTTCGTCCCGTGCAGCAGGACCCCGCCCGGGTAGACCTCGAACGGCGTCGGCGCGCTCGTCGTACTCATCCTGACTCCTTCTCGCGGCCCCGCGCGGGCCACCGACGAGCAGTGTGAGGCACCACGGGGGTCTTGCCACAAGACCCCCGCCGCGGTACATAGTGGGAGTGGCAGGGAGGCTTCCGGCGACCCGACACGACGTACCCCCGGGATGCAGGTACGCCGGCGCGGGGTGGCGCGGGTCCTTCCGGCCGCCAGGCTCGGCGTAGGCTGGCGGGGGCCGCCTGTCGCGATCACGTCGCTCGACGGAGGTCGGCCCACTGACATATGCACGCTCGAACGACACCACCGGGGCGAGTCGCCCCGGTCGAGAATGGAACACCTGTGAGCCATCCCCATCCCGAGCTGCAGAAGCCACCGTCGCTGCCGTCCAACGGCCTGCGCATCGTCCCCCTGGGCGGGCTCGGTGAGATCGGGCGCAACATGACGGTCTTCGAGCAGTCGGGCAAGCTGCTGATCGTCGACTGCGGCGTGCTCTTCCCCGAGGAGCACCAGCCGGGCGTCGACGTGATCCTGCCCGACTTCAGCTGGATCCGGGACCGCCTGGACAAGATCGTCGGCATCGTGCTGACCCACGGCCACGAGGACCACATCGGCGGGGTCCCCTACCTGCTGCGCGAGCGGGCCGACATCCCCGTCATCGGCTCGCGTCTGACGCTGGCGCTGATCAAGGAGAAGCTCAAGGAGCACCGGATCGTCCCCAAGCTCCACGAGGTCAAGGAGGGCGACCGCGAGCAGGGCAGGTACGGCCCCTTCGACCTGGAGTTCGTGGCCGTCAACCACTCGATCCCCGACGGCCTCGCCGTCGCGATCCGCACGAAGGCCGGCATGGTCGTGCACACCGGCGACTTCAAGATGGACCAGTTCCCCCTCGACAAGCGGATCACCGACCTGCGCGGCTTCTCGCGACTGGCCGACGAGGGCATCGACCTGCTGCTCATCGACTCGACCAACGCCGAGGTGCCCGGCTTCACGACCTCCGAGCGCGACCTGATCCCCGCGATCGAGCAGGTCTTCCGGACCGCCCCGCGCCGGGTCATCGTCTCCAGCTTCGCCAGCCACGTGCACCGGATCCAACAGGTGCTCGACCAGAGCCACGCACACGGTCGCAAGGTCGCCTTCGTCGGCCGCTCGATGGTGCGCAACATGGGCGTCGCCGAGGACCTCGGCTACCTCAAGGTGCCCCAGGGCCTCATCGTGCCGCTCGCCCAGCTGGAGAAGCTCCCGGCCAACAAGGCCACGCTGATCTGCACCGGCTCGCAGGGCGAGCCGCTCGCGGCGCTGTCCCGGATGGCGAGCCGTGACCACAAGATCCGGGTCGGCGAGGGCGACACCGTCCTGATGGCCAGCTCGGTCATCCCGGGCAACGAGAACGCGATCTCCAACGTCATCAACGGCTTGACCCGCTGGGGCGCCAACGTCGTCCACAAGGGCAACGCCAAGGTCCACGTGTCCGGTCACGCCAGCGCCGGTGAGCTCGTCTACTGCTACAACCTGATGACGCCGGGCAACGTGATGCCGGTGCACGGCGAGTACCGCCACCTGCGCGCGAACGCCGACCTCGCGATCGCCACCGGCATCCACCCCGACCGCGTGGTCCTGGCCGAGGACGGCGTCGTCGTCGACCTGGTCAAGGGCCGGGCCAAGGTCGTCGGCAAGGTCGCCGCCGGCAACGTGTACGTCGACGGGCAGGTCGTCGGCGGCGTCACCGAGGCCACCCTCAAGGACCGCCGCACCCTGGCCGAGGAGGGAGTCGTCACGGTGCTCGCGATCGTGGACGCCGACACCGGCGAGCTGGCCGACCCGCCGGACTTCCTCGTCCGCGGCTTCGAGCACGAGCGCGGCGCCTTCGACCCGGCCGTCGCCGTGGTCGAGAAGACGCTCGCCCGGGCGGCCGCCGACGGCATCGGCGACTCCTACCGGCTCGAGCAGATGATCGGTCGTGACGTGTCCCGCTGGGCGCAGCGGGCGTTCCGCCGTACGCCGTTGATCATCCCGATCGTCATCGACGCCTGAGGCGTTCGGGCGAGCCCTACGGGCCGACGAGCACCGCGGCGCTGGGCGCGTGCGCGCCGACCGCCCAGCACCGCGGCGCTGGGCGCGTGCGCGCCGACCCCCGGGCCCTTCGTCAGCACGTCGACGCAGCGCACCTGGCGCTGCCACGAGTAGGCATGGCTGCCGACCTTGTTCCACGTGCCGGCGGTGCAGGTCAGCTGCGAGCCGCCGGCCGGGGTGCCGGAGACCGGCGGCGGCCGTGTTGGTCGGGATCGGCGCGACCTGGTTGCTACGCCTGGGCGACGGCCATGACGATGGGGCGTCGTCTCCGCCGCCCGGCAGGAAATCGGGCTCGTCGTACTGGTGGCCCCTCGGGCTGCTCGGCACAACGCATCGCCACGGCGGGGCTTGGTGGTGAACGTCCTACTGGCTGAAAGCATCGTCGCCCTGGCCGACCGTCGCGGTCTCCACCCGCCACCCTGGTCGCCGGCCGACGGCTCACCCACCTGGGCTACGGAGCGGGGGTGTGGACCGGAGCCGGCGCGTCGGGTTGCTCCTCCGTCACGGCATCGTGAGCACGGCCTTGATCGTGGAGCCGGATGTAGTGTCTGCGATCGCCCGCTCGATCTGGTCGAAGGGGTAGCTCGTGATCAGGCGGTCGGGCGGTCTCGTCGAGGGTGAGCAGCAGAGTGTCGGCTGCGGTCGTGGTTAGGGGGCTGGGGTGGGTGGTGGTCTCCATGGGACACCAAGGTGCGCAGGCCCGTCCCCAGCGATCACGGACCCGGGGGGAGGTGGGGGGACGCCGACCAATTCCGGGGGGATGCTGGCCAATTTCGGGGGGACGCGGCGGGGGGACGCGACCAGCCGCGACTCGGGCCGACGGTGGGGGTCCGAATAGTTTTTGAGCCAGTTTTTGGGCCGAGAAAGGCCCACCCCCCGGGCGGGGAAGTGGGCCTGTGAACCTGTTTGCGCAGGTCATGCGGTGAATCCGATCTGCGCGCCTGTAGGGATTCGAACCCCAAACCTTCTGATCCGTAGTCAGATGCT
>NZ_JAPYPS010000113.1 GCF_029937575.1 Nocardioides sp. | reverse complement strand
GCCGAGCCCCTGGGCGAGGCCGTCGACGAAGCCCCGCGAGCCGGACACAGACCGCAACCACCGTCACCGGGCTTCGTCACCGCTCGCTGGCGCTCGCTGCTCAGCCTCCGAACCACACTCACCGGGCTTCGTCACCGCTCGCTGGCGCTCGCTGCTCAGCCTCCGGAGGGGGTCACCGGGCTTCGTCACCGCTCGCTGGCGCTCGCTGCTCAGCCTCCGGAGGGGGTCACCGGGCTTCGTCGACGCTCGCTGGCGCTCGCTGCTCAGCCTCCGGAGGGGGTCACCGGGCTTCGTCAACGCTCGCTGGCGCTCGCTGCTCAGCCTCCGACACCCAGTGGATGTCGAGTATTCCGCTGGACTTTGGCATGATGACCCGCGTGTCGACTCCCGCCGTGCCCCAGTACTGCCCCTCCCCGCGTGAGCTCGACGACCTGGAGCTCCTCGTCGCGGGTGCCTTCTCGCCGGTCCAGGCGTTCAACGAGCCGGGCAGCCCGATCACGCTCACGGTCTCCGAGGACCTGGCCGACAGCGAGCTGATCGAGCTCGTGGACCCCGAGGGCCTCCCCCTGGCGCGGGTCACCAAGCGCGCCGACGGCGCGTGGGCGGTGGCCTCGCTCGGCCCGGCCCAGTTCGGGCCCTTCCGCCGGCTCCGCCTCACCCCGGCCCAGGTCCGCTCCGCCGAGTCCGGGCTGGCCGGACGCACGTTCGTCCCCGTGACGGATGCACTCACAGACGCCCAGCTCGACCAGGTCCGCGGACTCGGTCCGGTCGTCCTGCTGGCCCTGGTCGGCCACGGCACCCCTGACCTCTCCCCCGTCGCCCTGCTCCGCGCGACGCTGCGCGTCGCCGAGCAGCTCCCCGAGGCCGACGTCGTCGCCGTGCCCCTCGCCTCGCACGACGACCCCGAGATCGACCACGACCTGGGCGTCCAGGTCACCACCGCCTACTCCGCGGGCGACCCGGTGGTCGGCCTGGTCGACGCGGGCGAGCCCCTCGACCTGGTCGCCGACATCGTCGAGGCCGACCAGCCGGCCCCCGACCGCCAAGGACTCGTCCTGTTCTTCACCGGCCTGTCCGGCAGCGGCAAGTCCACGCTCGCCCAGGCCCTGATGGACCGCCTGCTCGAGCAGGGCACCCGCACCGTCACGAGCCTCGACGGCGACGTCGTACGGCGCAACCTCTCGGCGGGCCTGACCTTCTCCAAGGCCGACCGCGAGACCAACATCCGCCGCATCGGCTGGGTCGCGGCCGAGATCTCCCGCCACGGTGGCGTTGCCGTGGTCAGCCCGATCGCGCCCTTCGACGAGACCCGCCAGCAGGTGCGGGCGATGGTCGACGAGGCCGGCGGCGCGTTCTTCCTCGTCCACGTCGCCACCCCGCTGGAGGAGTGCGAGCGGCGCGACCGCAAGGGCCTGTACGCCAAGGCCCGCCGCGGCGAGATCCCCGAGTTCACCGGCATCTCCTCGCCCTACGAGGAGCCCGAGGACGCCGACGTCCGCGTCGACACCACCGGCCGCACCATCGACGACGCCCTCGCCGACGTCACCGCCGCCCTTGCCGAGGCCGGCTACCTCGACCTCCGCACAGCCGCGCCGGAGACTGACCAGGAAGCGCCAGCCGCGCCGGAGACTGACCAGGAAGCGCCAGCCGCGCCGGAGACTGAGCAGCGAGCGCCAGCCGCGCCGGAGACTGACCAGGAAGCGCCAGCCGCGCCGGAGACTGACCAGGAAGCGCCAGCCGCGCCGGAGACTGAGCAGCGAGCGCCAGCGAGCGTCGACGAAGTCCCGGCAGCACAGGCCCCCCTCAAGGTCCTCTTCGTCTGCACCGCCAACATCTGCCGCAGCCCCTACATGGAGCTCGCCGCCCGCAAGCTGCTCGCCGAGAGCTCCAACCCGGACGCGATCACCTTCACCAGCGCCGGCACCCACGGCTTCCCCTCGCACGAGATGGACGCCACGATGGCCACCGCCCTCAGCGAGGCGACCGGCGCCGACCACACGGCGTTCCGCAGCCGCCCGCTGACCCGCGAGCTGGTCGCCGAGGCCGACCTGGTGGTCACCGCGGAGGCCTCGCACCGCACGTTCGTCCTCGACGACGACCCGGCAGCGTTCCGCAAGGTCTTCACCCTGGGCCAGCTCGCCGACGCCCTCGGCCAGGTCGAGCCCGGTCTCGACCGCGCCGAGTTGCTCAAGAGCCTTGGGGAGCGCCGCGGCACGGCCTCGCCCGAGCTGGACGTCTCCGATCCCTACCGCCGCGGCCGCACCGCCGCGGCGCGCTGCTCCGAGCACATCGACTCACTGCTGAAGATCGTCGTCCCCACCCTCGCCGGCTCGCCCACCACCGACGCAGGAGGGGACTCCTGATGGAAGACCTGATCACCACCACCTTCTTCTCGATCCTCGCCGCCGGGTTCGTCGTCGGGATCGTCGTCGGGCTGACCGGCATGGGGGGAGGCGCCCTGATGACCCCGGCCCTGCTCTTCCTCGGAGCCGGCTCCGGCGAGGCCGCGACCGTCGTGGCTGCCGACCTGACCGCCGCGGCGATCTACAAGTCGGGCGGCGCGATCGTGCACGCCCGGGAGGGCTCGCCCAACTTCACCCTCGCCAAGTGGCTGATCCTCGGATCGATCCCCTTCGCACTCGCAGGGCCCTACCTCGTCAAGGCGGTGACCAGCGACCCCGACCAGCTCGACTTCACGCTGAAAGTGTCGATCGGCTTCGCGCTGCTGCTGGCCGCCAGCACCTACGCGCTGCGGCTCTACCTCAACCTGCGGATGGTGCGCAGCGGCGGTCACCACGGCGACCCCGACCCCCGCATTCGCCCGTTCGTCACCCTGCTGGTCGGTGCGCTCGGCGGCCTGCTGGTCGGCGTGACCAGCGTCGGCTCCGGCTCGATCATCATGGTCGCGCTGCTGATGCTCTACCCCGGCCTGTCCGCGGTGAAGCTCGTCGGCACCGACCTCGTCCAGGCCGTCCCCCTCGTGCTGGCCGCCGCGATCGCCAACGTCGCGATCCACGGCCTCGACTGGAACCTCCTCATCCCGCTCGTGATCGGCTCGGTGCCGGGCACGATCCTCGGCAGCCGCCTGGCACCCCGCGTGCCGCAGTCCTACATCCGCCGCGGCATCGTGGTCGTCCTGACGATGTCCGGCGTCGCCCTGCTCGACAAGGCCGGCTGGGCGCCGCTGGGCCGCGAGGAGACCCACCCCTACCTGATCGCCGGCGTCGGCCTGGCCACCCTGATCCTGGTCCCGATCGTCTGGGGCTTCCTGCGCCGCGGCACGGGGCTGCCGATGTTCGGTGCACCCACGGTCGCCCAGCTCGAGGACCCCCAGTACGTCGCCAGGACTCGCCGCCGCCAGGAGCCCAAGCCGGCCGATCCCGTGGAGACCTCCGACAGCGGTCCCCCCAGCCCGTAGGGACGCCGTAGGGTCCGGTCCATGTTCATCATGGACAACACGATCCGCGACTACGCCTGGGGCTCCACCGAGCAGATGGCTCAGTTCATGGGCCACGCGCCGACCGGCAAGCCCCAGGCCGAGCTGTGGATCGGCGCCCACGACGGCGACCCCTCGATGCTCCCCGACGGGCGCCGTCTCAACGAGGTGATCTCCCAGGGCGCCGCCGACGTGCTCGGCAACCGGGTCTGCGACATCTTCGGCGAGCGGCTGCCGTTCCTGATGAAGGTCCTGGCCGTCAACGAGCCGCTGTCGCTGCAGGTCCACCCCAGCAGCGAGCGGGCCCGGATCGGCCACACCCGCGAGAACGGTGAGGGCATCCCCCTCGACGCCGGCCACCGCAACTACAAGGACCAGTGGCACAAGCCCGAGCTGATCTTCGCGATCACCCGCTTCGAGGGGATGGCCGGCTTCCGGGAGATCGACAAGACCGTGGAGCTCCTCAAGCTGCTCAACCTCAAGTGGGCCGACGGCATCGCCGAGCAGCTGCAGAGCGGCCCGGCCTTCCAGACGCTGCGCACCGTCGTCACCGAGACCCTGGCGATGGAGGGCCGCAAGCTGACCCGCCTGCTGTCCCAGGTGGGTGACGCCGCCCGGCACGCCGAGGCGCGGGCCCGCCGCGAGCAGCTGCGGCACCGCTCCAAGCGCACCAAGGGCCAGAGCATGGTCGGCCCCGAGGCCGTGCGCGTCTTCGCGCGCGTCGGCGACCTCGTGCGCCGCTACCCCAAGGACCCCGGCGTCCTGGTCACCCTGCTGCTCAACAACATCACCCTCGCCCCGGGTGAGGCGATGTTCGTCAACGCCGGCGTGGTGCACGCCTACGCCGAGGGCTTCGGCGTCGAGATCATGGCCTCCTCCGACAACGTGCTGCGCGCCGGGCTGACGCCCAAGCACATGGACGTCGAGGAGCTGCTCAGCATCACCAACTTCACCCCGATCCCCCCGCCCCGCTGGGACCCCTCGGAGCGCACGGCCGACTTCTGCTACATCGAGCCCCCGGTCGCCGAGTTCTGCCTCACGGTCGGTCGCCCCCCGCTGCGCCGCGTCCCCGCCACCGGCCCCCGCGCGGTCCTCGTGCTCGAGGGCGAGGTCGAGGTCGTCGCCCGCACGGAGCGGATCGCCGTACGTCGCGGCCAGTCCGTCTTCATCAGCCACCGCGACGGCCCGATCGACGTCGTCGGCACCGGCCGCGTCGCCGTCGGCGCCGTCCCCGCCTGACCACCCCGGAGGCTGAGCAGGCCGAGCCCCTGGGCGAGGCCGTCGACGAAGCCCCGCAACCTCCGCGACGCTGGTCGAGGTGCGAGGAGCGCCAGCGACGAGCCTCGAGACCCCGTACGCCGAGCGAAGGCCCGCCCCGGACGGCTGCTTCCCGGCTCACGGGGTTTCGAGGCTCGCTGGCGCTCGCACCTCAACCACCGTCAGCCCGCTCGCTGGCGCTCGCACCCCAACCACCCTGCGACACTCCTCGTAACAGTCCCCCACCCCACTCGTTGACCTCCTTGTGAAGCTCACGCGCACTCCCCTCGCGACCACCGCCGCCCTCCTCTGCGCGAGCCTCGCGGTGCTCCCGCAGGCCAACGCCGAGCAGGCCCCGGCGACGGCCGTGGTCGGCGGCCAGACGTCCGGCGACAGCCTGTTCCCCCACCAGGGCAACACCGGCTACGACGTGCAGCACTACGACGTCGACCTCGCCTACGCCTCCAACGGCTCGATCACCGCGACGACCACGATCGACGCCGTCACGACCGGCGAGCCTCTCAGCGAGTACTCCCTGGACCTGGAGGGCCTCACCGTGACCGCGGTGACGGTGAACGACGCCCCGGCCACCTTCACCCGCCTGACCGACGAGGACGAGGGCATCCACAAGCTCGTCGTCACCCCGGCCGCCCCGGTGGCCGACGCCTTCACCACGGCAGTCACCTACTCCGGCACCCCCACCGCCCACACCGATCCCGACGGGTCGATGGAGGGCTGGACGAGCACGACGGGCGGAGCGGTCGCGCTCAACGAGCCGGTCGGCGCGATGACGTGGTTCCCCAACAACAACACCCCGACGGACAAGGCGACCTTCTCCACTGCCCTGACGGTCCCCTTCAACGCGATCCTGCCCTTCCTCAACCGCACCGCGGTCAGCACCGGCGTCCTGGACTCGGTCACGACCTCCGGCAGCACCCGGACCTTCACCTGGGAGCAGCCCCACCAGCAGGCGCCGTACCTCTCGCTCGCCGCCATCGGCCGCTACAGCGGCGCCGAGTCCGACGTCGCCCTGAGCGAGGGCACCACCGCCGAGTGGAGCTACGCCAACACCCTCATCGAAGGCGCCTCCGGCTTCGCCAACCGTCGCGCCCAGCTCTCCCCGATGCTGCAGTCCATCGAGCGCAACTACGGCACCTACCCCGGGGCCAGCATCGGCGTCGTCGTGGACACCTCGACCCTCGGCTACGCCCTGGAGACCCAGGACCGGCCCTACTTCGAGGGCAGCATCGGGCAGAACACCCTCATCCACGAGCTCGCCCACCAGTGGTTCGGCAACGCGGTCTCGCCGAGCGACTGGAGCGACATCTGGCTCAACGAGGGCCCGGCCACCTTCATCGCGACCCAGGTCGAGGCCGAGCTGTACGGCGGGGACTCCACGGAGGACACCTACTACGACCTGTGGGACTCCACCGCGGCCGGCAGCGCCTTCTGGACGACCCCCGTCGCCGGCTTCGACGACCCCGCCGACCTCTTCGGTGCCCCGACCTACAACCGCGGCGCGATGACCCTCGAGGCGATGCGCTCCGCGCTCGGCGACGAGGTCTTCGGCGAGATCATGCGCACCTGGATCGAGCGGTACGCCGGCGGCGACGCCTCGACGGCGGAGTGGATCGCCCTGTCGGAGGAGATCTCGGGCCGCGACCTCACGGCGTTCTTCACCGACTGGCTCTTCGACACCGACAAGCCCGCCTGGCCCTCGCGCTGGTCCCTCGACCTCTCGTCGACCCCCGCCACCGGCGCCACCCTCGACCCCGAGGACCCGTTCAGCCTCACCCTGTCGGCCACCAACGTCGGCAAGGTCGCCCAGACCGGCAGCGTCGTGACGCTCGACGTCACCTCGTTGCTCGCCCAGGCCGACCTCGACACCCTGCCTGCCGGGGTGACGCAGTCCGGCACCACCCTCACCTGGGCGGTCCCGGCCAACCCCGTCGACGCCACCACCGCGGTGACGATCCCGGCCACGGTCAAGACCGAGCCCCCCTCGTCCAACCCGATCACGCTCGAGGCGTACGCCGAGACGCTCGGCGCCACCTGTGGGGCGTGCACGGCCACCCTGGAGGTCGACGCACCCCAGCCGATCGAGCCCGCCCCCACCCCTGCGATCTCCGGCGTCCTGCGTCTCGACCGACAGCTGACCGCGACAGTCGGCGCCTGGCCCGAGGCGGCCGACCTCGACTACCAGTGGCTGCGCGACGGCTCGCCGATCGACGACGCCACCGACACCACCTACGACCTGACCCTGGACGACCTCGGCGCCCGGATGAAGTTCGAGGTCTCGGCCACGCAGGACGGCTTCCTGCCCACCACCCGCACCAGCGAACCCACCGCCGCGGTCGGCAAGGGCGTCCAGTCGAAGCGCAAGCGCCCCGGCATCGACGGCGTCGCCCGCGTCGGCCGCCCGCTGCGCGCCCTCGTCCCTCCGCGCGACGCCGGCACCACGACCACCTACCAGTGGCTTGCCGGCAAGAAGCCCATCAAGAAGGCCACCTCGCGGTGGTACACGATCACCAAGAAGCAGCGCGGCAAGCGCCTCAGGGTCCAGACCACCACGACCAAGACCGGCTACCACGACGTCGTGAGGGTCAGCCTGCGCACCAAGAAGGTCAAGAAGCGCTCCTGACCCCACCATCGGACCAGACGCTGGACGAGCCACGAGACCCCGCACCCACCACGGAGGCTGAGCAGGCCGAGCCCCTGGGCGAGGCCGTCGACGAAGCCCC
>NZ_JAPYPS010000004.1:80633-137284 GCF_029937575.1 Nocardioides sp. | reverse complement strand
TCCCCGCGGCGCCCTGAGCCCGCCGTACTGCCCTCGGTCGACGACGAGCCGCCCCCCCGCACCGGGCTGTGGGTGCTGCTCGGGCTCCTCGTGATCGCCCTGCTCGTCGCCGGCTACCTGCTCGTGCAGGACAGCCTCTTCCCGGAGTCGCCGGAGCAGGTGCAGGTGCCGTCGGTGATCAACACCGACCAGGACGCCGCTCGGTTGGCGATCGCCAGCGCGGGGCTGACCGTCGGAAACATCGAGAACCGCACCGACGAGGAGATCCCCGAGGGCAACGTCATCGAGCAGAACCCGGCCCCGGACGACTTCGTCGACCTCGACACCGTCGTCGACCTGGTGGTATCGCTCGGCAAGCCGATGCTCACCGTGCCGTCGGTGGCAAATCTGCAGCGCAAGGACGCCGTCAACCAGCTCGAGCAGGCGGGCTTCACCGACATCCAGCAGACCCCGGTCGAGTCCGACGAGGACAAGAACCAGGTGCTCGAGCAGTCCCCGGCAGCCAACACCGAGGTGGCGGACGGCACGACCGTGACGCTCACCTACTCGCAGGGCCCCAAGAACGTCCCCGACGTCGTCGGCCTGAAGCAGCAGGCAGCCGAGCAGGCGATCTTCGCGCAAGGGTTCCAGCCGGTGGTGCGTGAGGACCTGGTCAGTGAGGAGCCCAAGGGCACGGTGACCGATCAGATCCCTGCGGCCGGCACGCCCCTCGACCAGGGCAGCGACGTCACGATCTTCGTCTCCGTCTACGAGGAGCCCACGGAGGAGCCGACCGAGGAGCCGACGGACGACCCCACCGACGAGCCGACCGACCAACCCACCGACGAGCCCACCGACCAACCGACGGACGGGGAGACCACGTCGCCACCGGCCAACCCGCGACGCCTGTTCGCGCGCGAGCGCTGACGGGACCCGCAGGCGTCGATCCGGTGGCCGATCTGGTCGCCGATCAGGTGGTGCGGGTCAGGTGGTGCCGACGGGCTCGGCGTAGGTGATGTCGAGCAGACCCGTGTAGGCCGGGGCCTCGACCGTCTCCTGGGGGCTCAGCTCCCAACCCACGCCGATGTCGGGGTTCAGCGCGTCGGCGCGGAACTGGCCCACTCGCAGGCTCCGGTCTATCGCGCTGGTCATCGCCACCGGGTCGCCCACCGCGGAGATGACGTACGGCGGCGGGTAGGGCACCCCTTGCAGCTGCACCGAGCTGCCGATGCACTTGATCCCGGTCGTCGTCACGATCCGCTGGCCCTGGATGGTGATCGCTGCCGCGCCCCCGGCCCACATGGCGTTCACCACGGCCTGGATGTCCTGCTGGTGGACGATGTAGCGGTCGAGGTCGAGGTTCGTGTCGGCGACCGCGCGCTCCAGGACGTCCGCGGGCGCGTCGTCGAGCACGACGGTGATCCCGGTCCCGGTGACGGTGTCGAGGCCGGCGAGACCCCGCAGCTGCTCGGCCTGGCGCTGCTTGCGCTTGACCTGGCGGTCGTTGACGCCACCGGCGAGGGTGTCGACCTGCGCCTTGAGCTGCCCCGCGCGCTCCTGGAGGCGCTCGTACTCGTCGGACTCGTTCTGCACCAGCGACGCGAGGTCGGTGTAGCGACCGGGTCGCAGGTCGGTGCCCTCCGAGCTGGTCGCGCTGACGACGAAGAGGGCTCCGCAGAGCAGCACCATGACCGGCGTACCGAACTTCCACAGGCTGCGCGCCCGACCGCCGCGCGACTCCTCGGGGCCGGCGTCGGGCGCCTGCCCCGGGGTCTGCGCGTGAGATCCGGTCATGGGCACTAAGGTAACCCGCGGACCCATGGCTTCTGAGTCGTCGGAACCGCCCAGCGGCCCGTACCGTGGCCCCAACCTTGCGCCCGTGCTCCGGGCTGGCGCGCAGACACACCAGATAGGACCCACCCGTGGCCAAGACCGAGTCGACCCAGAGCAGCTTCGACCCCGACCGGGGACCGACGCTGAGCGTGCGCTTCGGCATCGCGCTGACCCTGATCGTGTTGGGGATCGCCTGGATCGTCTACTACTACGTCGGTGTGCGCCCCGAGGGTGAGTTCAGCGACGCGGGCGAGGTGCTCTCGGCCAAGGGGCCCGGCTTCCTCCAGGACCTGGGTGACTGGAACTACCTGATCGGTTTCGGCGCGTTCTTCCTCGGCCTGATCATCGCCGCCCACCCCACCACGCCGCTGGGTCGCGGCCGCGGGGTCGTCGTCGGGATGCTGGGCTGCTTCTTGCTGGGTCTGGCCTGGATCTGCGTCTTCTACGCGATCGCCCAGGACACCTCCGGGGTGCCGATCTTCAACGACCTGGGTCAGAAGAACCTCATCGTCGGGATCGCCTTCATGGCGGTCGGCTTCACCTACGCCACCCGCTGGGAATGAGTCCCCGCCGGCTTGGCGTGCGCTGAGCCGGCGCCAGAGTTGTGCACAGCCCGGATTCGGGTCACCAACGTGCCCTCGCGCGATCCGTGAGCCGCCGTACGTCGTCCGGTGGCTCCAGTGGTCGGAGCCGAGGCGACGCCCGGTTGCCCACCCAGACTGACGAAACTCCCGCTTCCGCCGTGAACCAACCTGTCAGAAGCGGGAGGCTCCCCGCTGAGGCGGAGAAGCTGTCGTTCCGTCCCCGCTCGGAGTTATCCACAGACTCCTCCACAGCTGTGGAACGAATCCCACGCGTGTAGTTCTCCACCGGGTTCTCCACAACTGTGGAGAAACGAGCGGTCAGGCCAGGACGGCCGTGCGCACGATGATCGCCAGCACGGTGAGCGCGACCACGCCCGCGATCGCCGACCACTGCACTGTCGAGCGTCGCGATCCCTTGGGGGCGAAGACGAGGACGGCGGTGATCAGGGCTCCGCCGACGAAGCCACCCAGGTGGCCCTGCCAGGAGATGTTGGGGACCGCGAAGGTGATCACCAGGTTGATCAGCAGCAGACCACCGATGCTGCGCAGGTCGCCGCCGACCTTGTAGACGATGACGCCCAGGGCGGCGAAGAGGCCGTAGATGGCCCCCGAGGCCCCCAAGGTGGTGCCGTACTCGGCCGAGAGCCAGTAGACGGTCGCCGACCCGGTCAGTCCCGAGGCGAGGTAGAGCGCGAGGAAGCGCACCCGCCCCAGCGCCGCCTCGATCTGGGGGCCCAGCACGTACAGGGCGAGCATGTTGGCCGCGATGTGCCAGATCTGCACGTGCAGGAACGTGCTGGTGATCAGCTGCCAGTAGGCACCGTCGACCACCCCGGGCACCCAGGTGCCCGACCTGGTCTCGCACAGGGACCGTGAGACGTCGAAGATGAAGTCGCCCTGCACGCACCCGCCGTTGGGCGTGAGACCGAGCAGGTCGACGAGCCGACTGCTGGTCCACCCCGTGGCGAGGACCGCGACCCAGACGGCGGCGTTGATCGCGACCAGGACCTGGGAGGTCAGCGCCGGGTTGGCCGACCGGGTGCCGCCGTACGTCGTGCGACCGCTGCGGGTCGTCTTGGCACCCTCCTTGACGCAGTCGGGGCACTGAAAGCCCACTGCCGCATCACGCATGCAGTCCGGACAGATCGGGCGCCCACAGCGCTGGCACCGGATGTTGGCCTCGCGTCCGGGGTGGCGGTAGCACTCCACCACCCCGGGCGCCCCGGATCCGGGCTGCGGCGTCTGGGACAAGGAGGTGCCTCAGCCGCCGACGATCTCGACGGAGTCCATCACGATCGGCTCGACGGGACGGTCGCCGGCGCCGGTGGCAGAGGTGGCGATGGCGTCGACGACGTCACGGCTCGCCTGGTCGGCGACCTCGCCGAAGATGGTGTGCTTGCGGTTGAGCCACGGCGTCGCGCCGACGGTGATGAAGAACTGCGAGCCGTTGGTGCCCGGGCCGGCGTTGGCCATGGCCAGGAGGTAGGGCTTGTCGAAGACGAGCTCGGGGTGGATCTCGTCCTTGAACGTGTAGCCGGGGCCGCCGGTGCCGGTGCCCTGCGGGCACCCGCCCTGGATCATGAAGCCCTCGATCACGCGGTGGAAGCCCAGGCCGTCGTAGAAGCGCTTGGACTCGCCGTTCGCCTCCTTCGTGCCGGTCGCGAGACCGGTGAAGTTGGCGACCGTCTCGGGCGCGTGGTTCGGGAAGAGGGTGATCGTGATGTCGCCCTTGTTGGTCTTGAAGATGGCCTGCTGGTCCGCCATGAGAGTCGTGTCTGCCTTTCCGTGCCCGCTGCGGGCGAGATGTCTGTCAGATCAGATCACCGCGATCCTCCCACGCAGCCCCACATCGCCCCGGTCAGGGGCCGAGCCCCGGGCGGCGCGGCCCGGCACATGCCGGCGGCACTCACCCGCCCTGGGGTGGTCGGCGTAGACAGCAGCGTGGTGGGATGGGGGGACCTGGGTTGTCCGGCCCACCAGCAACCCACCACCACTACCAAATGCACCACTTTGGAAAGGAAGGCTCCCGATGGGACTTCGCTCGAAGAAGTCGCGCCTCGACCAGGCCACCGACGTCGTCGAGGGGTACGTCGACAGCGTCCGGCCGCACGTCCAGGCAGCGCTCGAGTCCGCCATGGAGTCCACACGTGACTTCGTCCAGGACACCGCTATCCCGGCGCTGAACGACGCCAAGGAGAAGGCCGGCCCGGCCATCGCCGACGCCCGCGACAAGGCCGCCCCCGTGGTCGCCGAGGCTCGGGTGAAGGCAGCTGCCCAGCTCGCCGACGCCCGCGAGAAGGCCGCCCCGGTCGTCGCCGAGGCTCGCCAGCGCGCTGCCGAACAGCTCGTCGAGGCGCGCGAGAAGGCCGCCCCGGCGGTCGCCGCTGGTGCTGCCGCAGCAGGCGAGAAGGCCACGGCCGCTCGCGTGCTGGCCGACGCCAAGGTCGCCGAGCTCAAGGGCGAGGCGCCGAAGAAGAAGAGCAAGGTCAAGCGGTTCGTCCTCCTCGGGCTCGTGGCCGGCGGAGTCGCCTTCGCCGCCAAGAAGCTGCAGGGCGAGGCGTCCTCGGACAACTGGCAGTCCTCCTACGTGCCGACCCCGGCGCCGGCGTCCACGGCGCCCGCCGAGCCGGTGGAGGATGCCGGCGGCGCGGGCCCCGACGAGGCCCTGGCCGACGAGGCCGAGGCTCCGCACCCGGTGACCACGCCGGACGAGCCCGCCGAGGTCGTCGAGATCGACCCCGAGGCCGACAAGAAGTAGGTCTCAGCGCCACACGCAGCCGCCCCGGAGCACCTCGGTGCCCGGGGCGTTGCTGTGCCCGCCCGCCTCAGCCGAGCCCGGGGTGCCGGAAGGGCTGGGAAGGCTCTAGGAAGGAGCCTCGTAGGGCTGGGGCTCGGTCAGGTCCGGCGCCTCAGCACGAATCTTGGCCACGACCTGGCGCTCGACGTAGAAGATCAGCAGCGGCACCAGACCGGCCGCGAGCGCGACGAGGGTGAAGGTCAGGCTCCAGTCGGCCCGGCGCGAGAGCAGGAAGGCGACGACGACGTAGACCATGAAGATCCAGCCGTGGACCAGCCACAGCACGCTGAGGTCCTCGCCGAAGCTCTGCAGACTCGAGCCGTCGGCCGCGAGGTACTTGGCCGGCGCCGCGACCAGCGCGCACACGGCCAGGAGGACGCCGACGACGAGAGCGAGCCACCGGTAGCTGTTGAACAGGGTCACGTCTTGATCGTACTGACCCTCGGTGGGGCGGCGGGGTCCGACTCCTGGGGCGCGTGGGACTCGGCCTCCTCGGTCACGAAACGCCACCAGATGAAGAGCGCGAAGGCCCCGAAGAACCACCACTCCACGGCGTAGAGCAGATTGCGCAGCGCGGTGAACTGGCCCGGCGCCGGGAGCTGCTCGACGCTGGCCTCCGCAAGGCCGTCGGCGCCGGTGTTGCTCCCGGGGGCCGCGGAGTCCAGGACGGCGTAGGCGCTGAAGAGGTCGGGGTCGATCCGCTGCACCTGGTCGGCGATCCGCAGCTGCGGGAAGACGTCGTCGAGGGGGTCCTCGTCGAAGGCGCCGGTGCCCTCGGAGGGTTGCAGGATCGCCTGGACCTCGGCGGGACCGCTCGGCGACGGCGGAGCGTCGTCGGGTACGTCGGTCCAGCCCCGCACCACGGGGACGGCCGGGTCGTCCGGTCCCCCGGTCGTGAGCGGCGTGACCACCCAGAACCCGTCGCGACCGTCGTACTCCCGGCCCGAGACGAACACGGTGCCTTCAGGCACCCACGTACCGGCGAGGGTCACCGGCTGTCCGACCCTGTCACCGGGGAAGGGGTCGTCGGGACCCAGCACGTCGAGGAGCGGGACGGGGTCGCCCTGCGTCAGGTCGACCGCCTCGGCGGCTCGCGTGGCCTGCCAGGCGTCGTACTGCCACACGCCGAGACCCGCGGCGGCGCCGGTGCACACGACCGCGAGGGCGTGCGCGCCCAGCATCCTGAGGGTCAGATAGCGGCGCACCCCACCAGAGTACGGATCGTCACGGCCCGACAGCTCAGGAGGATCCTGACCCGCACACGGCGAAGGGCAGCCGCCGCTGCTGAGCCAGACGCTCGGCGACGTCGGGGTCGCCGAGCCGATAGCCGATCCGCCCCCCGCCGGGATCGGCGACGGGGTCGAGGTAGCCGAGGGCGAAGTCGGGGTCCGTGCGGGGCAGGACGTCGGGCAGCCGTGCCCGGTCGAAGACGTCGTTGCGGGCCAGACCGAGCCGCACGGTGACGAGTTCGGTGCCGTAGCTGACCGAGAAGGGACCCAGCTCGTCGAGATCACTCAGGTCACCGGCCGGGGCCGGGGCCAGGTCGGCCTCGTCACCGTCGGCGAAGGCGACGTCGTAGGGGACGCACGCGGTGTCGACGTACGTCGCGCTCGCCGCCGGCCCGACCAGCGCTATCCGCTCCGGGTCGGCCGCCCAGCTCGCGCCTGGGTCGGCGGCCGAACCCTGGGTCACCAGGAAGGTGCTCGGGTCGACGGCGGCACCGGCCAGCGGCCCCTCCCCCGCCTCGACGGCGCGTTGGACGCCGTCCAGGTCCAGGTCGTCGCGCAGCTTGAGCACCCAGCCCTCGCCTGCGGTGCTCAGCGAGCTCGTGGGCAGCGCGAACCGGGCCTCCCAGGACACGTCGTCCTGGGAGAAGCCGTACTTCTTGCGCAGCCGCTTGTCCTCGGAGCGCAGCAGTCCCGGACTGAAGAGCACGCTCTCCCGCTCGGCAGTGCGCCAGAACTTCTTACGCGCCTTGGCCTGCGACTCGCTCGTCAGTCCACTCTGCTCGAGCTGGAGGCGCAGCTCGTCGAAGTCCATCACCACCAGGACCGTGGCCGCCTCGGGGATCAGGGCCATCGCCGCCTCGGCTGGCTCCAGGCTGGCGTCGTACACGGGAGCGGCGAGGGGCTCGTCGAGCGGCGTCTGGGGGATCGGCTCGGGGTCGTCACTGCAGGCGGCGAGCAACAGTGCGCTCGCCAGCGCCATCCCCACGACTCCCGATCTCACCGGGCCATTCTGCCAGGCCGCTGCGGATCGGGCGGACGATCCGACGGGCGAGGGTGACCGTTGTCAGGCGCGGATGACCGCGCGCGCCGTCGCCGCGACGGCGGGATCGTGGCTGGCGATCTCGCCCCACCGCGCGCGAGCGGCGCCGGCCAGCAGGCTGAGCACCGTCAGGGTGTCGCTGTTGGGCGGCGGAGGCGAGAAGGAGTCGCGGCCGCTGCGCCAGCCGAGGTCGTAGAGCAGCTCGCTGATCCGGCCGCGCCACTCCTCGGGCGACGACTCACCTCCGATGACGGCGAGCGCGATCCACCCCGACTGGCGCTCGGCGTCCTTGGTGCCCAGCGGGAGTCGTTGGACGATGTGTCGCCACAGCGCCTGCGGCTCCTGTCCGCACCGACGCGCGGCGGCGGTCGGGGCGAGCCGACCCTTGCGAACGCCGACCAGGCCGAGCGCCCGAGCCGTGCCGCGGACGTCGGCGACGGGAAAGGTCAGGTCCTCGCGGTTCGCCTTGCCGATCCACCAGGCGCCGATCCCGGTGTGCTCGGCGATCTGCTCGACCAGCGCGGGCTTGAGGTAGCCAGCGGCGGTGAGCGAGACCCCGTCACCGATCAGGTCGAGGAAGACCCGGTAGGTCTCGGTCAGCCGGGCGGCCTCCACGTCGCTGACCTCCGCCGGGCCGTGGGCGGCCGGCTCCGCGAGGAGCTGTCGCAGCGCTCGAACGCCCCGGCGCTCGAGCTGGTCGACCAACTCGGCCAACTCGCCGGTCACCGCGATCGGCTCGGCGGTCACGACCGCCAGGGCGGGGTTGGTCTCGGCGATGTCGAAGTCATCGGGGTGCCACTCGAACGGCAGCCAGCCCCGGCCGTGCTCGGCGTCCTCGAATCCTTGCGGGAGCAGGTCGTCGTCGTACCCGCTGCGGACCCACGTCACGATCTCCTCGTAGCCCCCAAGACCGCCGCAGTCCTCGGGGGGACAGGCCATTCGGCCGGCCGTGCACCGCACCACCTCCGGTGGCGCGTCGAGCACCTTCTCCACCACCAGCCTGTGGTCCCACCCGTCACCGAAGTCGTACTCGTACCAGAGCTCGTCGCCCTTATCGACGAGGAGCTGGTCGAGCCGGACGTCGTCCTCGAGCAGACCTTCCTCACCCTCCTCGAGGTCGAAGGCGGTGACGAAGTACGGCGAACGGTGGTCGCGGCCGGTCCGGAACCGGTGAAGATGGTAGTCGTGCCAACCCATCGCTGCCTGGATCACGTCGTGCAGCCGCGGCAGCGGCAGGTCACCGGGCAGTTCGAGTCGCCGCCAGACCGGGGGCTTCGCTCCGCGCAGGTCCAGGCGCACCCGGAAGCCGCGGACCTCCTCAGGCACCGGGCGCAGGGTCGGCTCGGCCCTGGCGTTCAGGCGCTCGAAGATGCTGGTCACCTGGCCGCTCATCAGCGCATCGAGGAGGGCCTTGGTCTCCGCCGGGCCGGCCCCGGCCATCAACTGCTTGGCAAGCATCTGCAGATCGGGGGGGTCGAACTGTCCGGTCATGACGCACAGTCAATCACCGCTGACGGGGCGCTGCGCTTCGGCAGTCAGGACTGTCGTGACGCGCGCGCAGGGACGTGCGCTCCCTCGACGGTGCCGGATTGCCAGTCGATCCCCGGAACCTCCCGGATCGGCGCGAAGGGGTCGACAGCTCGCTGCCATGCTGCGGCCAAGTTGTCGTTGATCGACTCCGTGTGCTGGGGACACGAGTCGATCGCCAGGCGTCGGAGTGCATCGACCTCGCGCAGCTGGACCGTCACCGTCCAGCGCAGCTCCCCGCGATCGTCCTCGTCCTCGTCCTCGAGGACCTCCACCTCGGCCGAGAGAATCCGGAAGGCGTCGGCCTCCAGCGCCGGCCTGAGGTGCGGTGTTTGCTCGTGGAGCCTAGGGGACTCGAACCCCTAACCCCCTGCTTGCAAATCTACCTCGAACAGGCGCAGAATACCTCTGACCTGGGGAGATGTTGGACATCAGTGGACAAGATTCCCCTATTTGGGACATTCTTTCCCCCACCAGTCCCCCACAGGGACTCCTGCTGCCAACCAGGCAGGGGGTTAGGACTCGGGATCGAAGGGCGACTCTTGGATGGCCAGGCGACGGGGCTTCGGCGAGGTCGAGCGGCGGGTCAGCGCGACCGGGAAGGTGAGCCACCGAGCGCGCTATGCCATGCCCGACGGCACCCGCTACTCGCGCACCCTCGCCACCAAGATGGACGCTGAGGCTTGGCTCGCTGCCGAGCGGTCGTTGGTGGACCGGGAGGAGTGGACGCCGCCCAGGGCGCGCCAGGTGGCGGAGTCCAGGCGGCAGTCTGCCGCGGCCTGGAACACGGTCGGCTCCTTCGCCGAGCGCTTCTTGCTGGAGCGCGGCCTGCGACCGACCACACAACGGAACTACCGGCAGCTGCTGCGATCGCGGATCCTTCCCTACTTCGGCGAGATGCCATTGACCGAGGTCACCCTGTCGGAGATCAAGCAGTGGCGCGCCTCGCTGGATCCAGCCACCCAGTCGAGCAACGCTGCGGCGTACAGACTCGTGCGATCGATCCTCCAAGCGGCCGAGGAGGAGGAACTGATCCTCCGAGCACCACCCAACATCCGCGGCGCCGGATCAGCTCGCGTGAAGAGGGTCGCCGTCCCGGCGACACTCGACGAGCTCGCGGTCATCATCGACGCGATGCCCGAGCGGTTGCGACTGCTCATCGTGCTGGCCGCGTTCGTTGGCCTCCGCGAAGGCGAGTTGCTCGAGCTGCGCCGCTCCGACATCGACGGCGTCACCGGTCGGATCGGCGTCACCCGCAAGGTCGACAAGGACGTGATCCCCGGAACGAAGGACGCCTGTCCCAACTGCGGCCGCGTCATCAGCCCGCCGAAGACGGCCAGCGGAGTCCGTACCGTGCACGTCCCGCCGCCATTCCTTCCGATGCTGCAGAAGCACCTGCTCGAGCACACCGCTCCCGGCCCGGCTGGACTGCTCTTCGCCGGCGACCGGACCGACCACATGAGCGTGCGATATCTGATGGACCGCTACCGGCCTGCGCGCGAGGCCGCCGATCGCCCGGACCTGACGATCCACCACCTGCGCCACACCGCACTGACGCTCGCAGGTCAGCACGGCGCGACCGCAGCCGAGCTACAGGCGCGTGCCGGCCACGCCTCTCAGGCCGCGATGGCGATCTATCAACACGCCACACTCGATCGCGACAGGTCGCTTGCGGAGAAGATCGGCGCAACGTATGAGGCCTGGCAAGGCCGCACTTAGGCCTCGATCAGGGAGTCACCTTAAACCGGGACGGACTCATGATGCCCGTTGTTAGGCGTCAGCACCGACTGGAGCTGATGCTGACGACAGGAAGACGTCCGCCAAGTGAAGATAGAAGTCGGCGCCTCCGGGAAGTCGGTCCAGCATGGACGCCGCGGTTGGGACGTCGACCTTGATTCTCATGTTCACAAACTCTGGGTTGTCCAAACTCACGAGGTTGCGGACGACCGCACCACGAACGGCCTCGCTGATGACCGGGCTGTCGTGGTGGAACTGGTCGAGGAACACCCAGAAGCGAACGTCGAGGTCGTGCTCGGTTGCTCCACGCTGCAACTCGTCGAAGCTGGCCTTCATGCCGCGGTAGAAGCGCTCATCGCGCATCGAAATCGACTGGTAGCCCTTGGCCTTGCAAGCCGCGATCACCCCGGTCATGAAGTCGTCTACCGTAATATCAGTGCTCATGAGTGATCATCCTGCCTCCTAGCTCCGACAGTCTGCACAGGATTTGATACATCCCGCCTCCAGTTGCAACCTTAGGCGAGCGTTGTGGGTTCCCACGCCAGACTGTACGACCCATCACACCACCAGAGCCCCCCGCCACGCTAGATTTCATCGCTTCGTCCGCCTGGGCGTCAGCGGCACCCAGCCCGCGCCATCAGCCCACAAGATGGTTGTCGCAGCGGTAGGGGTGTTGAACGCACTCGTCAGCAAGAGGCCGCGGTTGCCGTACCCCAGCGACCGCTCGATGCGCCACTCGTCCTTGCGCTCTTTGCCGTTGAGCATCGCCGTCGTCTCGTATCCCTTCGCGCGCGCGAACTCGATGAACGCTTCACGACCCGGGTGGCCGTTCAGCACACTATCCAGAGTCGGGACCTCAGTTGTATGGACGTACGCGGTCGCATCGATCCCGAGCTCGACTGCCCTCATCTCTAGCTTCTTCCGGCCCTTCTCTGTCCCTGTGGCGAATACGAACGCCACCGGTCGCGTCTTCAACAGGTCTCGTCCGGAGTCAGGGAGCGTCTCCCGCTCCTCGTCTAGCGGATCGTCGCGTTCCACGCCCAGGTAGACCTGGAGGATGTCGACAGCTTGCCGACCCGTGCCGATGAAGTCGTCAACCAGAACAATCGGCGCTGGGTAGATCAGCGCTTGGTCCAAAGACCGTATGTTGAGGTCGTACTCCTCGGCGAGGTCCCCCACGAAGTACGTCAGGACTGCACTGGAGTCTCTCGGGGACCCGAACGGGGCGATCGAAGCACCGCGAAAGTTCTCGTTCGAGTCGAGGAATGCCCGCAAAGACGACACGACGGCGTCCCGGTCGATAACCCGAAGTTGTGCCAAGACATCGAGGGCCGCGTTCACCACGTCGTCCCCACCCTCAGCGAACTGCCGTACATAGGAAAGTACCTGGGCCCGACCCACGCTGCCGGCCCCGCCGGCTTTCGACCCAGCGTCATCGGCTCGCGCCGGCCCCTGATAGTTGGTCAGCGCGTCGACAACCTTCTGGAGCCGGTCCTCGACGTCACCTGCACGCAACGCATCGGGGATAGGACGCAGCTCCAACGGACGGCCGTCGTACCAGCCAGCCTCTTGCAGCCTGCGACGCACTGTGTCCACCTCGGACGGCACCTGTTTCGCGTAATGCTGCATCGAAGTCGGGAGCCGAAGCCCGAACCGGTTGAATACCGCGTTCTCGGCTGCGACGTAGACAAGGTGGCCAAGCTGCCGCGGGCAGAAGATGTGACCCAGGTCCCGGGTCGCGATGTACGCGTCGGCCCACGGGCTTGTCTCTGCGGCGTCGACTGAGGCCTGCGTTGCGTTCCCATCCGCTTCGATCAGGTGCGCCCTGCCCGTATCCGACCCGTCAAGCCGGGGCGCGGGCTTCGGCCGCGACAGGCACACATAGTGACCAAGCTGCGAAGCATCGACCGGCAGCGGCTCGTCGAGCGTGTCCGCGATGCCGACGAGCAGATCGATGACCTCGCCCATGAACGCTGCTGCGTCCGCGGGGATACTGCACGCATCCAGGAAAGCTCTAAGCGCATCCTTCTGAGCCGGATCATCGCGATAGTCGTCGCCGGTCATCACCGATGCAAACGCGAAGCCGCGTACAAAGAGGTCGCGTTCACGGAGGCAACGCGATAGGTCTTGAACGACCGGCACCCACGTTGCATCGTCATCGATGAGCTCACGTCCGAGTGCCTGCTCGAGGGCATCGTCGTTCAGCTCCAGAAGCTGGTCGTCGGAAAGCCGGAAGGGGATGTCGGAGGGGTGACCGGCCCCGTGCTTGGCCAAGAGAGTGACGATCTGCGTCACCATCGCCTCCACCGCACGTACCTTCTGGTGCCGGTAGACCTTGTCGAACAACAGTGTCCGTGCCAGCGCAATCTCATCCAACGTCCGACCGCCGGAAGCTGCCACCCCCGTCACGACGTATGCGGCGCGATCAACCTTCACCGCTCGCCGCAGCCCCTCGGGAAGCTGCTCCTTACTACGTTCGGTGGCGCGTAGCTTCTGCACCAAGCGAGGGATATCCGTAATATTTGGAACGCCGCACATCATTGCGTCGCGCGCCAGATAGTCCAACTTGTCGGCGTCGAATGGGCCGCTGATGAACTCGTGAAGAAGTAGGACTTTGTCGTCAATCGGCCGGCCGAGGATGAGCTGCCCCATGCGCTCTGTCATACGAGCCGGTGGGCGGTTTGGAGTTGTGGAATAGGCCGCCTCGATCAATTCCGCGAACGCTGGGCTCTGGACCAGGAAGTGAGCGGTCATCTCGGAGAGTTGGCTCTTCTGCGGCCGTTGGATGGACTGCTGAAATTGCAGCCGCAGATCCTCGCAATCGCGGTTTGCGTCCAGTGCGTATTCGCTGACGTGCGACATGAACCCGTGCCCGACGTCGTGGCACAGCGCGGCCATGCGGAGGACGCGCAGCAGATCCTCGTCGATCACGTCCCCCGTGGTCGTCTGGCCGCTCTCCCCACTAATCGCGCCGCGGTCGTTGATACTCGATGCCATCCGCTGGACCTGATGCACCACACCCAAGCTGTGCTCTAGACGCGTGTGCGTGGCCGCTGGATACACGTAGTGCCCCACTCCCAACTGCCGGATGCGACGAAGACGTTGCAGGACGGGACTGTCGAGAACGACAACCTCCTCCGCGTGCAGGTACAAAGTCCCCCAGATCGGGTCGTTGAACTCCTTCGCTTGCTTCGACGCCGGACGCGTGCTCAACGCATCCAGGTAAGGACGCAGGAGTCCTTCGGCCAAAGCGTTGATCCGCTCTTCATGAGCGCGAACGAGTCCATCCGGCGGCCCCGCTGCAACGTCATTCATACGGAGACGCTAAACGACGCGCGTCGCGTGGGCGCTCGAAGACACTCGCGAGTGGGCTACCGAGTTCCCCTGACGACAGGGCACGGTCCGCGCATCTGAGGCTGTCCGTGCCCGGGCCATCACGCGCAGTGCGAAGGACGTCAACCGAACTGGGCCAAGCCGCTGCGCGGCACACTGCGTTGTGGCCCCCACCGAGCCACAACAAAGTCACCACCGAGCAGACGGGATCTGTCGGGGCGCAGCCTCTAGGTCCTCGACCTTGATGCGGATGGCCCGCTTGCCGCAGCGGTATGCCGGGAGGGTGCCGGCGGCGATCCAGCGCCGGATCGTCTTGACCGAGACCGACATGGCCTCGGCTGCCTCCTCGAGGCTGAGGTAGACCGGGATAGAGCGTCGCTCAGCCATCGGAACGCACCTCCGCCCGCGTGATGGTGGCCGAGGCGAGGAGGCGTCGGGCCTCGGCGACGGTGATGTAGAGCCGGCCGACGCCTTGGAAGCGGGTCCAGCGTGGGCCGACGCCGCGTCGACGCCAGTCGCGGACAGTGCGCTGCGGCGTACGGATGAGCTCGCAGAACTCCTCGAACAGGATCAGGTTGTCGTCATCCCAGTCGTCCGGGATGCCGATGGGTGTCACCATCACGTCGCCTCTCGCCGTGGCCGCCGACGGGTTCGGCGACTCCTGCCTGGAGAAGCAACATCGGGTCCAACGAATCGGACACCTGGTGGCCGCAGCTGTCGAGACCCGAGCCTCTCCTGGTCACCTATGTCGTCTTGGCTTCTCCGGGCGATCACGGGACGTGAGGAAGTTGGTCAGCGGCCGATCCCGCGGGAGGTCGGCAGACGAGCCGTGATCGGCTGGGGTGGCCGTCGTGGGCCGTCGCGCAACGCCTCAGCCTGGAGTCCCGCGTTGGGCGGTTGCGCGTTCGGTCCGTAGCGATCGATGTCGTCCGCGGCTCTCGCGGCGGCGTCGTTCGACTCGGCGACGAGGTGGGCGATGTTGCGGTGGCTGCCGCGGGTCATGCCGACGTACGCCGAAGCAGCGCCACTGGCCTCGCGGAGTGCGAGGTGGGCGGAGGCGACGGTCTCTCCCTGCGCTCCGTAGGCGGTGGTCGTGAAGGCGAGCTCGACGTGATCGTTGACGTACGCGGCGGGGAGGGTGCGTCGACCGGCGCGGCCGGTGACGAGCAGGCTGCCGTCATCGCCGACCCCGGCCACGGTCCAGGTGTCACGGTTGGCCACTGCGAGGTCGCGGTCATTGCGTCGGGTGGCGACCCGGTCGCCGAGACCGATCCGCTCACCACAACGCGTGGTGAGTCCGCCAGACTGCTCACCAACGGAGTGTCGGCGGTCGCGGATCGTCGCGTTGAGCGCACCGACCTGGTCGCGGGTGTCAGTGATGACGAGCTGGTCGCCGTCGGCCCCGATCGCGGCCAGCACCGCGGTGCGTTCGACCTCGCTGGCATGGACGACGACCTCACCGCGTTCGAGAAGGGCGTCGAAGACCTCACCAGACCGCTCACCGGTCCGCATGAGCAGGCTGAGGTCGGCGTACGCAGGGTCGCTGAACCGGTGGACCGACTCGAGCTCGTGGTGCGCTTCGGGTCGCACCCAGCGTGCGGCGAGGTCGAGGACCCCGCCGCGGCCGACGGCCGGGAGCTGGTGGCGGTCGCCGAGGAGCGCGACGACTGCGTGCGCTCGGTCCGCGATGGCGAACAGCGCGCGGGCGGTGTCCTGGTCGAGCATGCCGGCCTCGTCGACGAGCAGGACGTCGCCGGGGAGTAGGCGTGCGCGGGCCTCGGGCGCGGCGTCGGTCTGCGACCAGTGCCCGTCCTCGTCCCAGCGGTAGCCGTGCTGGTGGATGAGCCAGGCGGCGGAGAAGGCGGCGGTGCCGACCTGTTGCTGCGCTGCTTGGGCTGCCTTGAGCGTGGGCGTGACGACCACGAGTCGACGATCGGCGTCGTCGAGTGCGTCGCGTGCGGCGGCCAGGGTGGTGGTCTTGCCGGTGCCGGCTGCGCCTTCGATCACGAGCAGGCCGGCGTCGCCGGCGAGGGCCGCGACCACCTGCCGCTGCGCGGGGTCGAGGTGGTCGACGCCGCGGAGACGGACCGCGTCAGTGGCCGGCCGTGCGGAGCGGGCAGCGATGCTGTCGACGAGGTCAGCTTCGACGGCGCGGACATGTTCGGACGTCAGGCTGCGGACGTGCTCGGGGACGTCATCGCGTTCCAGCAGCGGCACGCACCGCGTCCGGGCACGTTCGACGATGTCCTCGACTAGCTCATGACGGACCGGTGGTTCGGCGACCACGTCGAGGGAGGCGATCAGTCGCTCGCTCTCGCCGCGAATGTCAGCTGTGTTCCATGCCGACCGCTTGGCGCCGAGTCGGGTGAGCACCAGGTCGGCGGCGACGTCGCGGTTGATCCGGCCGATCTGTAGACCAGGCTCTGTCGCGGGACTCGTCGGTGGTGTGAAGCCGAGGTCGCGCAGTTCGCTGTTCCATGCGGCGACGAGGTCGGCGCCGCTACGGGGCACGACCTTGTCGGGTCGCGCGTCGGCCCAGGCGCGGCGGTCCCAGGTTTGGCGTAGTCGCGGTCCGGGCTCCTGGTCGGCGTGCTCGGCTCGCCACGCGGCCTCGTACTGGTCGACGTTGCGGTTGATCTGGGCAGCGCGCTGGCTGAACCCGCCGGCGTACGGCGCGAGCTGCTGGATCTCGCCGTCGTCTTCGAGGCTGTAGCCGCGGCCCGCGAGCGCGGCCCGGAACTCGGGGTCGCACATCACGGCGGCGTGACCGATCCCGTTGACCGCCTCGATGCTGTCAACGACGCCGACCGAGTGCAGTCCACGCCAGCCGCCGCGCGCGACGACGCGTACGTTGATCTGCACGTGGAGGTGACGGTGCGGGTCGCCGGCTCGCGAGGTGTAGTGACGTACGACGGCCGCCTCGACCATCTCCACCGGCACCTGCACCTGCCGCCCGCGCGGTCCGACCCGGGTGGTGGCGTGCTCGGTCACCCACCCGATCACCTCGCCAGCGGCCCGATCCATCGCCGCGTCGTACGCCGTCGCGATGTCGGGGTGAAGTGCGGCGGCGAGCGACCAGGACTTCGGTCCGTTGACGACGACCTCGACGAACCGCAGCGCGCGTGCGTCGTCGCGCAACCGTCCCTTGGCCGCGCCGGTCAGCACGTCGTACCCGCCGACCCAGCGCTCGTACGTCGGGCCGTCGAGGTCGCCGACGCGCTGCACAGATCCGCGGCCAGCGATGTAGTGCTCGGCTAGGCCACTGCCTTCGGCCAGGTAGTAGTCGTCGGCACGTGAGTGGTCGGCCTCGACGTAGGAGCGCGCGGCAGCCGCAGAGCCGCGGTAGAACTTCACTCCACCGTGCATCGGCCTCGTCACCGCCCGTCAGTACTCGTCACCTAGCCTTGAATTGACGCTCGGCCCACCCCGAGGGGCAGTCCGATCTACGAACCTTCGTAGCATGCGTGCCGCTCGGTTTGGAGGCTTAGATGGACGGATAGGAGGGCGGGTTCCGAAGTCATCAGTCGTTGCCAAATATCGGCGCTGGGCGTGGGGATGACAGTCCGATGCTGTGCCTTGGATGCCGAGTCCTGGTGCAAGGCAGTGGTTGGTTGTCACCGGTTTGGTCCTGGTGCTGAAGACCCGACTCGATGATCTCGCGCTGGATGGCAGCGTTCGCGCCGCCTGGTCGCACAGAGTCACCGACAGCGACTCGCTCCTGCGTAAGGTCAGCCCCAGATTGGTGCGGGCCGTAGGCGCGAATCTGCGGGGAATCCGAGAGCACACAACACTCGTTCGACAGGGAACTGCCAAACACGAGGTTGCCGAACGAAGGCTGGCGTAGGGAGTTCACCTTCCCCGCTCGTCACCCCACAACAGGGTGTGCCATCTTGGAGTCAGCCCCCAGCCTCGCGCCACCACGTCGTCTACAAGCGCCCTGCTGCGCTCCAAGACAGTCTGGGCGTCGATACCCTCGGCCATAACGAAGACTCGGCTAGGTTCGACAATCCGACTAAGCCTGTCTAGTAGTGCGGCTGTTTCAAGAATGTCGGGTGCCTGCTGAACTACGAACTTGAACACAGCGCGCGGGTTCGCAGCGAACTCGTCCAGCACGGCAAGACGAATGCGAGCTCGCTCATCGACGCCGCTATGGGTGAGTTTCGGGGACACGTTGAACTGGTCGACAAGCTCAGTGAGCCGGCCAGGCGAGACGGTCCCTGAGGTCTCGACCTCGACGGTCCAGCCGCGGTCGCGCAACCGTACGCACAACAGTGCTAGTGCCTCGCGTTGGAGAAGCGGTTCGCCACCAGTGATGACCAGGTGCCGCACACACGTGTCTACGGCGGCTGAGCGTGTGGTGAAGTCCTCGAGGACCCTTTCGACCGTTACGGCGGTTTCGGGTCGCCTGTGGTCGGATCGCGTTGCGTCCCAGGCGAAGGGGGTGTCGCACCAGACGCAGGTCAGGTTGCAGCCGGCCAGCCGCAGAAAGTACGCGGCTCGCCCCACCAACGCGCCTTCGCCCTGGACGGTCGGTCCGAACGTCTCGATCACACGGAGGACTTGTTCCCCTGCGGTCGCCGGGACGCCGGTCGCTGCGTGGGTTGGATCAGGTGTCGCGGACATGGACAGTCGCAGAGCAGGCCGCAGTCTCGTGTACCGTAACCGCCGACACCTGGAGGCCGGCACCGAGTAGTCGCTCGGCAATGTCGGCTGCGACGAGTTCGGCCGTCGGGTTGGGCAGGAAATCGTTGAGGTGGGCGTGGTCGTACTCGGTGAGAACGTGCTTGGTGACCGTGGCCTTGATATCACCGAAGTCGATGACGACGCCGTCGGGCTTCAGCGGAGAGGCGACGGTGACTTCGAGGCGGTAGCTGTGGCCATGCAGTTTGGCGCACTTTCCAGTGTGCCAGGTGAGCTGGTGGGAGGCCTCGAACGTGAACGACCGGCTTACCGACGTGTTGAACATGCGGCCGGGTTCATGACGGTCGGTGAGGTTATCTACTCCCATGCCGTCATTGTGCCGTCTGTCGCCCTCCATACGTGGTGCCGAGCCGACGCGCCAGCCACTCGATGATCGAGATCCTCCTGCCTGCTCATAGGGCTACCGAGCCAAGCTCGTGATCAGCTCCCCCACCTGTAGGACGGTCAACGCTCCTGCTTCGCTGCACCCAGCGTCGTCAGCTACTCCCAAGACCTCGCCTAGCACGGCCGCTGCCTCGTCATCGCTGTGCGCAAACGATGCGACTGTAAGCAGCAGCGACCGTTCTGATGCGCCTCCGAAGCTGCGCCCTCGACCCTTCGGCGCGACGTTGATTGCGCGAACGACTTCGAACAGCATCGTTCGCTTCGACTCGAAGTGGCCGTAGAACGCGCCGATCGTCACCGAGGCTTCCTTCGCAATGTGGCGCACCGACGTCGCCTCATACCCCTGCGCGAGAAGCAGCACCTTGGCAGCTTCCATCAGCCGCGTCCGGGTACCCAGCGACGCGGCTCGACGACGCGGCGGCGACACCATAAATAACAACGTTACAATAATTTTCGTGCAAGGATGAAGTGTGGCTTCGATGAGCGCGACAGCACGCCCAGTTACCGCACACCTCGGGACCTCCCACCCCGACCAACACTCCGAGCAACATCCACGGCAACCCGTGGCCGCTGGCTGCGAGTGCTGCAGCCCGGCGGCGTGGGGGCAACCTTGGGAGCTCGGCACCGCCGCGTTCTGGGTTCAGCAGGCCGCCGAGTTCGCACCCGGGCGCGGGCGCCACCAACTTGGACGCACCCTGCGCGAAGAGGTTGCGGTGTGCATGCTCGGCGGATACGGCGTACCCGCCGCGGTCGGCAACGCCGCCTTCCGCGTGCTGCGCGATGCCGGACTGTTTGCCGACCCGCTCGACGAGGAAGTCGCCGCAGCCCGGATGATCGACATACTCGCGCAGCCGCTCACCGTAGGTCCGGACCGCGCCGCCCGCTACCGGTTCCATCAGCAGCGGCCCCGCCGACTCGCCGCGGCCCTGACTCAGCTCTCCAAATGGGAGAACCGAGTCGACGACCTCAGCGACGTCGCGCTGCGTGACAGCCTCATGCAGTTGACCGGTATCGGCCCGAAGACCGCGTCATGGATCGTGCGCAACCACCGCGACAGCGACGCCGTCGCCATCATCGATATCCACATCCACCGCGCAGGGCTGACCGCCGGGGCATTCTGTGCGAACTGGACGCTGCAACGCGACTACCACCGCTACGAGGACGCCTTCCTGGACTGGGCCCGCAGCGGCTTCGTGTCCGCAGCAGACTTGGACGCTGCCATATGGCGACTCCTGGCGGCGCTGGGCCGTCACGGCCGCACCTTCATGGAGCGGCTCGACCGCACCCCGTCCACAGCAGAGCCCGTCTCCGAAACCCTGTTCAACCTGTAGGCGATGAGCAACGAAGACAGCACCTCGAACCAGGACGGCTGGTTCAAACGTGCGGGCAAGTTCATCTGGCGTTGGGCGCCCCACGCAGCGTCCCTCCTCGGCACCGCCGGCCTTACCGTCGGCGCCATCCTGCTCGGTAGTGACGACTACACCGCCTTGACCAAGAAGGCCCTCATCTGGGGCTGGTCCCTGGTTGGTGGCGGTTTCGTCTTCCTCGTCTTCGCGACTTTCACCCACGGGAATCGCGAACGTCAGCGCACCAAGCTCGAGGAAAGTCTCCTCAACGCTGAAACTCGCGCCGCGAACGCCGAGGAGCGAGTCGCCGCGCTTCAACGAGCGCTTCAGGAGGGCCTGCGCTCCCGCCTTCTGCACACCCGGGACGACCTCGAAATCGCACCCGGTACCGAGTTCCGCATCAGCCTGTACTCGCACAGTACGACAAGGCGTCAGCTGGTGCGCCGCGCCCGATTCTCCAGCAACCACGCCTTCGAGGATGTCCGTGACGGCCGCGCGACGATCCCTGACGACACCGGCCTCGTCGGTGAAGCTCTCACCAAGCAGCGGGTTTCGATCTACACAGTGTCCACACCTCGAGTGCCTGGCGGCACACGCCCGGCCTGGGAGAACTGGATGGTCACCCACGGCTTCGTCACCCCAGCCGTGGCCGCTGACCTACGCATGGAGACCTACTTCTACATGTTCGCCCCCATCCAGGACCCGGCCCAGGGCCGCACCATCGGCATGCTGGTCGTCGAGTTCGCAAAGGCCAACGGAACGCCGTCCCAAGCGAAACTCAAGAACTCGATGTCTCAACGCGAGCGGGACCTGGCTGTCGCGCTCGCCGCCGTGGAGAGGGAACTCGAACACACCGCCCCGGAGGGCCCTGGCCAAACTACCGACCGCAAGGGCGGTCCGCAGACATGACGACCGCACTTCTCGTCTGGAAGACAGTTCCGCGGTACCCGGACGCCACACAGCGGCGCACCGACCTACCGATCCGTACTCAAGCGCGCGCAGTCTCGGTTGAACGGCGCCTGCGGAAGCTCGCAGGGCATTCTCCGCTGTCCTCTCCGCGAGTGTATGCGCTCATGTGCATAGCCGATCAGGCCGCGATCGCTGCCAGAGGCCCGACCCTGAGCGGCCTGGAGTGGGGCTACTCCGGTTGGGCTCCAGTTCCTGTCGGGGCCAGATTCGAAGCGACAGCACACCCGGCGGGCATTCGGGAGTATCTGCGAATACGTCGAACCATCCGTGCCGTGTGGATCGAACACGAACATCTTTCCATCGACGACCTTGTCGCTGCCGCGTGTCAGGCCTTCGATGACCTACGCCTAACACGGCACCAGCACATTTCAGACGCGACCGCCTCATCAGCCGCGGAACCCCACCAGTGACACGTTCGGTGTGATCGCTCGCGGCGACGACGACGACGGCTACGCGTTGATGCCGTGCCCGCGCTGCAGGCAATTACCGCATGCCGGCAACCCACTGAAGCAGGGGTCGCCGCGTTCCAGTGCTTCCACTGCCATTCCATAGCAGTCACCTGGACAACTGCGGCCGACCGCCAAGCCTCCAACGTCGCCGACGAGTTGGCCGGTGATTCCACACGCGGCCAGGAGCGCCCCGCTCAGAAGGCCACTGGTCCCGAGGATGCAAGAACTCAGCCCGTGGCTGGTGGCTGAAAGGTGGAGGTAGCCGAGCGCGACGCCGGCGTCTCGCCACACCAACGACGACCCGTGCGGATACCTGGCCAGGGTCGCGTCAAAACGTGCGGCGAGGACGATGACGGCTGGCGGACGTCGATCGAACGCCCCTGCGGTACAGGCCCCAGCCCATGCCCGAGCCAAGCCCGCATCGTCGTCCGGTGCCACGAGGTGGAGGAGGTCGGCGTCTGTGTCGAACCGCCACAGGCCGCGATCTAGGCCAGGAACATCCTCGACGAGGACAAGAGGAACCAGCGGATGCCTTCCACCGGCCGAGGGAACGGGCCGGAACCGTCGGACGCCACCGTCATCGGCGGGCGCGAAGCCCTGAAGAGTGAAGACCTGTCGAAGCGCGGCTACCAACTCGTCGGCCGGTAGCGCGTCGAAGGTCCGCCGACTGCGACGCACCTCGAGAGCCTCGGCCACCGACCGGTCTCGTGCCGGTACGATCGGGCCTGCGAAGAGTGCTGCCACGTCGATAGTACGCAGCGGCTGCTCTGGTGCGAGCAGGTCGGTTGATCCTGTACCGAACCGGGCGTCGGGCACAGGCTGGACCAGGGCTGCCTCCGCAAGCACGAGCTGCGCGAACTCCAACCCCGCGGCCCGGTCGACGGGCTCGACGGGACCCGACTCGTCTTCCGCGTCTGGCACCTCGGCGGTCACTGCAGCCTGCCGGCCTGGGCCAGTACCTCAGCGTGCTTGCGGCATCCGGGACACAGCCCGCACGGGTACTCCGCCAAGTGGCAGGAGTGTGCGTACGCCAGCACTGCGTCGGGCACGCCGGAGGTTTCGAGAAGCTCGACGGTCGTCATCCCGACTGCCGGAGCGTTAACGCGCAGTCCACCTTCTTGAAACGAGACAACAGCGTCGAGCCGCTCGTAGAAGTCCGCTGTGCCGTCACGGTGGCGGGCGCCGTCGGGCGCGACGGATCCGACTACGAGTTCGGTGAAGCCACGCGGCAGCGCCCACGAGGCCGCGAGGGAAACTAGTAACTGGTTGCGGTAGGGCCACCACTCGGGGCTGGGGGAGCCGGGAGTGACGGCCCCGGCCACCTCGTCATCGTCGCCGGTGTCGTGCATCAACCCGGAGCCGACCGCGGAGAGGTCAGCCCGCAGATGGTGCCAGTTGAGCCCGAGTGCTGCGGTCGCGGCCTTCGAGGCTCGTATCTCTCCTGCCACGGGCCGCTGTCCGTAGTCGATGGTCAGGCACGCGTCTGGGCGCAGCCAGGCGGCCAGAGCAATTGAGTCGTGCCCGCCCGACAGCAGGAGCAGCGTCGAGCCAGCGTCACTCATCCGCTGCGGCGACCCGTACTGCGGCGCTCATCGGCATTTCTCGCTGCGGCCCAGACGGCCTGGTACACCGCGGTGGAGAGGTCGGTGTAGAGACTCGCACCTGACCCGAGAAGCATCTTGCGGCCATCTGCGTTGCCCTGCTCGCCGTATCCGACGATGGGGATTCCCATATTGGTTGCGTACCCGGCTTCGAAGATGGTCCCGGGGTCGTCGTCGTCGATGAGTGCGAGCAGTGCGTCGCACTGGTTCAGTCCGTCGAGGTCCTTCTGCGCGACTTCGATGCCGCCAGGCCCGACCTCGTGAAACGGCGACCAGACCCCGGGTGCCAGCGAGTCCCGGGCGACGTCGACCAGCCACCGTTGCTGCAAGTTGAAGAAGGGGCCAGCGAGGTAGACCTTCGAGGTGGTGTCCGGCGGAACCACCCTACGCGCCGCGGCACCTCCGAGCACCTGGCGTGGCGTCGGGTAGTCAGTCGTCTCGCACCAGTGCGCCGCTGCCGCGGAGGCAATCCGTGCTGCTGCGACCGGATCGTGCTTGGCGTGGCCCCACGCAAACGCGAACGCGGCGGCGAAGACGTCTCCGGACCCAATCGGGAACACACTGCTGGTCTGGTAGGCGCCGACCTCTTCCTGGTAGTTGGCGGTCGTCACCAACGCACCGCGCGGGCCGCGTTTGGTGATGACAGCCGTCAGGCCGAACTTGTCCAGCAGGGCCTTTGCGCCAACCTTCACGTCGGATTCTTCGGCCAGCTGCTTGGTTTCACGTTCGTTCAGCGTCCAGGCAACTTCATCCGCAGTCACGAACGGAAGGTCGTCGTCGTTCAATCCACGCGGACGCTGTGGGTCCACTACGACGCGGCGCCCCTTCGCCGAGACGCGACCGGCCTCAATCATTCCAAACACCAGTACGGTGTCGTCTTCAACTGAGATCTCGTCAGCGATGGCAGTTCCGGCGCCGTTGATGAGCGGGGCGCCCAAGGGCGTGAAGTAGGAGAACCCTACGGAACGGGTGCGGTCGGTCCAGTCGGCCGCGACACCGAGGGTAGCGGCCGTAATCTGGGCGACTTCCCGCTCACGCCGGTGCGTGGCGGAGTAGAGGTGCACGTCGGTTCCGGAATCGGCCAGAGTTGCCGCTGCTCGAAGACCTGAGCCAGCAAGGGTGTGGTACTCCGGATTCACGCACTTCTCGGTGTACGTACCGCCCACAATCTTCAACGCACCGCTCCCATCCGTCCACATCCAGGTCCAGAACCCATCCTGCCGCCTACCAGTTAGGCATGCGAGCCCGTGCTCGATACGGTCAGGCGGGACCAACCAGCACTCGGATGTCCCCCCCGCTGATGCTCTGCACCTCCGCCTCGAACTCCCGCGATGACTTTAGGCATTGAAGGAGCTCACCGAGCCGATCCAGCAGCGCACCGACCGCTGTGGTCGGATGCCTGCCTCCGGGGAGGCGACGAAAGACGGCAATGACCGGAATCGGGCTCGGGTCGTAGACGACCGACAACACGTCACCGACCGCTATCTCGTCCGCTTCGCCCGGGTCCACGTTCCGCAGGCGCGCCACGAACACCAATGCGTCACAGTTCAGCGAGCTGCCACCGCCGGCAGCACCGAGCCCCTCGCTCCCCGCCGGGACTGACGCGAACGAGTCCCGGGTGAACTGGGTATCCCCAGCGCCTCCGCCACCACTCATCTCAACCTCCACAGCGTGTGCGCGCGTCGAACGATGGACACGCACTCTCAAGGTACGGGAGCGTGGGGACAAACCTTGTCGCAGCGGTGCGCGCGTCGCGTGTACTAACAATTCGAAGCGGCATCAGACAGTAGAGTCGACCACTTCCCCCACCAGTCCCCCACAGCGTCAAATGCGAACTAACGTAGAGGATTTCAGGAAACGAAACCCGCAGGCTGACCTGCGGTTTCTCTCGGTGGAGCCTAGGGGACTCGAACCCCTAACCCCCTGCTTGCAAAGCAGGTGCGCTACCAATTGCGCCAAGGCCCCTGGATGGTGCGGGTGAGCTTCAGTTGTGGTTGCTGGTGACCGCGTCGGTGGCCTCGGCCCACAACGCCTGCTCGGCGCGGCCCTCGGAGATTTTCTTGCGGGCGACCGCGGCGCCGGCGGCGGCCAGGGCGAGCAACACGATCTTCTTCATGGTCGGGCTCCGTACACGCGGGGACAGGGTTGTCGGGTGGGCCTAGCAGGACTTGAACCTGCGACCTCTTCCTTATCAGGGAAGCGCTCTAACCGCCTGAGCTATAGGCCCGTGAGCACGCCGGATCCGGCGGCGAGTGAACGTTACCCCACGCACGCGGAGGCGCCCAAAATGGGGCTGACCTGCGGTCTCCCGACAGGTCCGCGTCCGGTCGACGAGCCGCTCAGTTGTCCTCGGCGAGGGTGACCTCGACGCCACCCAGCAGGGCGGCGGACATGTTGTAGAGGAAGGCGCCCAGCGTGGCGATCGCGGTGAGCAGGACGACGTCCACCGCGGCCACCAGCATCGTGAAGCCGACCACGCGGTCGGTGCCGACGTAGTCGCGCACATCGAAGGTCGCGGTCGACTGGTCGTCGACGACGTCGCGCACGGTCTGGTTGACGGAGTCGAAGACACCGGCGGAGTCGAGGACGTTCCAGATCATCGCGACCGCCACGACGGTCACGATGCCGAAGGCGATCGAGAGCAGGAACGACGTCTTCATCACCGACCAGGGGTCCACCCGGGTCAACCGCAGCCGAGCACGCCGCGGCCCGCGCGGCTTCTTCGGCGCCGCGACCGGCGCCGACGAGCCCTGGGAGTCGTCCGAGGCGGAGCCGAGGCCCGCCGCGAGCTTGGCCTGCAGCCGCTCGGCGAAGCCGGGTCGTACGGCGGTGGCGTCGTCGGGAGTCCCGTCCTGGGACGTGGAGGTCCTCGTGTCTGACGACGAGCCCGAGGCGGGCGCCTGCGGCGGTGGGGGCGGAGCGGACCTCTCGGTCATCAGCCTTCATCCTCCCCTGCTTCGTGGGCATCCGCGTCGGGTGCGTCTGCGTCGGGTACGGCGGTTTCGGGCTCGATTGTGGCATCCGCGCCCTGATCGACGGAAACACCGCCCACCGCGTCGTCCTCGGCGGGGTCCCCGACGGCCGCGTCGTCCTCCGCCTCGCCGGCGACCTCCTCGACCACCTTCGCCTCGACCGAGCGGGCCACGACGGCCACCGAGTCGCCCTTCTTGGGGCTCACGAACTTCACACCCATCGTGGATCGACCGGTCACCCGGAAGTCCTCGTTGATCGGGCTGCGCACGACCTGCCCGCTCGCGGTGATGGACAGGATCTCGTCCCCGTCCTCGACGATGAAGCCACCCACGAGGCCGCCGCGGTCCTCGTTGGCCAGCGCCATCGCCTTGATCCCGAGCCCGCCGCGGTTGGTGACGCGGTACTCACTGATCCGAGAACGCTTCGCGAAGCCCCCGTCGGTGATGGTGAAGACGTACTGGACCTTGAGGTCGGCCTCCTCCATCGCGTCCTCGGAGGCGTCCTCGACGGCGATCTGCGCGGCACGGATCACCGACATCGACAGCACGGCGTCGTCGGGCGTGCGGAACTTCATCCCCGAGACCCCGGAGGTGGCGCGACCCATCGGTCGCAGCTGGCTGTCCTCGGCCTTGAACCGGATCGCCGACCCCTTGCGGGAGACCAGCAGGATGTCGTCCTCGGCGTCGACGAGCTCGGCGCCGATCAGCTCGTCGTCGGCCTCGCGGAAGTTGATCGCGATGACCCCGGCCTGGCGCGGACTGTTGTAGTCGCCCAGCCGGGTCTTCTTCACCAGCCCGCTGCGCGTGGCCAGCACCAGGTAGGGCATCTGGTCGTAGTCGCGGATGGCGAGCACCTGGGCGATCGACTCGTCCGGCTGGAAGCTCAGCAACCCGGCGACGTGCCCGCCCTTGGCGTCACGCGAGGCCTCCGGGAGGTTGTAGGCCTTGGTCCGGTAGACACGCCCGGCGGTCGTGAAGAACAGCAGCCAGTGGTGGTTGGTGGTGGCGATGAAGTGCTCCACCACGTCGTCGCCGCGCAGCGACGCCCCGCGCACACCCTTGCCGCCCCGCTTCTGGGTGCGGTACTGGTCGGCGCGGGTCCGCTTGGCATAGCCGCCGCGGGTGATCGAGACGACGAGGTCCTCGTCGGGGATCAGGTCCTCCATCGAGAGGTCGCCGTCGGCGGCGATGATCTGGGTACGGCGGTCGTTGCCGTACTTCTCGACGATCTCGGCGAGCTCCTCGCCGATGATCCGACGCTGGCGTGCCTCGTTGGCGAGGATGTCCTCGAGGTCGGCGATCTCGAGCTCGATCTTTGCCAGGTCGTCGATGATCTTCTGGCGCTCCAGCGCCGCGAGGCGGCGCAGCTGCATGCTGAGGATCGCCTCGGCCTGGACGTCGTCGATGTCCAGGAGGTCGATCAGGCCCTGGCGGGCGTCGTCCACCTCGGGAGAGCGGCGGATCAGCGCAATCACCTCGTCGAGCGCGTCGAGCGCCTTGACGAGTCCCCGGAAGATGTGGGCCCGGCGCTCTGCCTCGGCCAACCGGTAGCGTGTGCGGCGCTGGATGACGTCGACCTGGTGGGCGACCCAGTTGCTGACGAACTGGTCGATGGACAGCGTGCGCGGCACCCCGTCGACCAGTGCCAGCATGTTGGCACTGAAGTTGGTCTGCAGCTCGGTGTGCTTGAGCAGGTTGTTCAGCACCACCCGCGCCACGGCGTCGCGCTTGAGGACGACGACGAGCCGCTGACCCGTGCGCCCCGAGGAGTCGTCACGTACGTCGGAGATGCCCTGGACCTTGCCGGAGTCGGCCAGCTCGGCGATCTTCAGCGCCAGGTTGTCGGGGTTGACCATGTAGGGCAGCTCGGTGATCGACAGGCAGGTACGGCCCTTGGCGTCCTCGTCGATCTCGATCACGGCCCGCTGCGTCACCGAGCCGCGGCCGGTGCGGTAGGCCTGCTCGATGCCCTCGCGACCCACGATCAGGGCGCCGTTGGGGAAGTCGGGCCCCTTGATCCGCTCGATCAGTGCGTCCTGGAGCTCCTCACGAGAGGCGTCGGGGTGCTCGAGCGCCCACTGGGCTCCCTCGGCGACCTCGCGCAGGTTGTGCGGCGGGATGTTGGTCGCCATGCCGACCGCGATTCCCGCCGAGCCGTTGACCAGCAGGTTGGGGTAGCGCGCCGGCAGGACGGCGGGCTCCTGCGAGCGACCGTCGTAGTTGGGTCCGAAGTCGACGGTGTCCTCGCCGATGTCGCGCACCATCTCGAGCGCCAGCGGCGCCATCCGGCACTCGGTGTACCGCATCGCGGCCGCGGCGTCGTTGCCCGGCGAGCCGAAGTTGCCCTGTCCGTTGACCAGCGGCGCCCGCATCACCCAGGGCTGCGCCAGGCGCACGAGGGTGTCGTAGATCGCCGAGTCGCCGTGCGGGTGGTACTGACCCATGACGTCGCCGACCACGCGCGAGCACTTGGAGAACCCGCGGTCGGGGCGGTACCCGCCGTCGTACATGGCGTAGAGCACGCGGCGGTGCACCGGCTTGAGACCGTCGCGTACGTCGGGCAGCGCCCGACCGACGATGACGGCCATCGCGTAGTCGATGTAGGCGCGCTGCATCGAGGTCTGCAGCTCGATCGGCTCGATCCGGCCGCCGGGTCCCTCGGGGGGAGCTCCATCGGTAGGCGTCTGCGTCATTGTCTACTCATTCCTGTTGATCAGCGTCGTGAGGCGCGTGGCCTGGGAAGGCGGAGGAGCGAAGGCGGTCCGGGTCTGGCCGCCGAGCGACGACAACGCCGCCGGGGCGCGTGCATCGCGGCGACTGATTAGATGTCGAGGAAGCGGACGTCTTTGGCGTTGCGCTGGATGAAGGAGCGGCGCTGCTCGACGTCCTCGCCCATCAGGATCGAGAAGATCTCGTCGGCGTGGGCGGCGTCGTCCAGGGTGACCTGCAGCATCAGTCGCTGGTCGGGGTTCATCGTGGTCTCCCACAGCTCGTCGGCATTCATCTCACCGAGACCCTTGTAGCGCTGGACCGGGTTCTCCTTGGGGAGCTTGCGACCCTGCTCGAGGCCGTGGGCCATCATCGTGTCCCGCTCGGCGTCGGAGTAGACGAACTCGTGGTCGGCCGGCGGCCCGGTCCAGCGGATCCGGTAGAGCGGGGGCTGGGCCATGTAGACGTAGCCGTGCTCGATGAGCGGCTTCATGAACCGGAACAGCAAGGTGAGCAGGAGCGTGTTGATGTGGTGGCCGTCGACGTCGGCGTCGGCCATCAGCACGACCTTGTGGTAGCGCAGCTTGTCGAGGCTGAACTCCTCGTGGATGCCGGTCCCGAGGGCGGAGATGATCGCCTGCACCTCGGTGTTGGCCAGGACCTTGTCGATGCGTGCCTTCTCGACGTTGAGGATCTTGCCGCGGATCGGCAGGATCGCCTGGACGCGGGAGTCGCGGCCCTGGCGGGCCGAGCCGCCGGCCGAGTCGCCCTCGACGATGAAGACCTCGCACTCCTCGGGGTTGGTCGACTGGCAGTCCGACAGCTTGCCGGGCAGTCCTCCGCCGCCCAGCAGACCCTTGCGCGAGCGGGCCAGGTCGCGGGCCTTGCGAGCAGCGATCCGGGCGTGCGCCGCGGCCTGCGCCTTGCGCACGATGTCGCGTCCCTCGGCCGGGTTGCGCTGGAACCAGTCGCCGAGCTGGTCGTTGGTGATGCGCTGCGTGAAGCCCTTGGCCTCGGTGTTGCCGAGCTTGGTCTTCGTCTGGCCCTCGAACTGGGGCTCGCCGAGCTTGACCGAGATGATCGCCGTCAGGCCCTCGCGGATGTCGTCGCCCTTGACCCGGTCCTCGGGCTTCTTCATCAGCCCCCACTCGAAGCCCCAGTCGTTGACCAACGTGGTCAGCGCGGTGCGGAAGCCCTCCTCGTGGGTGCCGCCCTCGTGGGTGTTGATGGTGTTGGCGAAGGTGTGCACCGACTCCGAGAACGTCGTGTTCCACTGCATGGCGACCTCGAGGCTCATGTGGTCACCGGGAGCGTTCTCCGGGGTCTCGGCCTCGAAGGCGATCACCGAGGGGTTGGCGACCGTCTTGCGGCGGTTGAGGTGCTCGACGTAGTCGACCAGGCCACGGTCGTACTTGAAGACCTGCTCGATGCCGCCGCTCGCCCCGCGCTGGATCGCGTCGTGGCCGGCGTCGTCGATGCCGCCCTCGTCGTCCGGGTCGACCGTGTCGTCCTCGATCGCGTCGACGACCTCGGCGGCCTGGGGTCGTTCGTCGCGGACCACGATCTCCAGGCCCTTGTTGAGGAACGCCATCTCGCGGATCCGGCTGGTGATGGTCTCGAGGTTGTAGGTGACCGTCTCGAAGATCTCGGGCGAGGCGTAGTACGTGATGGTCGTGCCCGTCCGCTCGCCCGGCTCCATCGGACGGATCTGCTCGAGGTCGCCTTCGGGCACGCCGATCGAGAAGCTCTGGCGCCACTGGTGGCCGCGGTTCTTCACCTCGGCGACGACCCTGCTCGACAGGGCGTTGACGACCGAGATGCCGACTCCGTGCAGTCCACCGGAGACCTTGTAGCCGCCACCCCCGAACTTGCCGCCCGCGTGCAGCAGCGTGAGCGCCATGGTGAGCGCGGGCAGCTCCTGGCCGGCGGCGGTGTCGGTCGGGATGCCGCGGCCGTTGTCCTCCACGCGGATGCCTCCGTCGGCCAGGAGGGTCAGCACGATGCGGTCGCAGTGCCCGGCCAGCGACTCGTCGACCGCGTTGTCGACGACCTCCCAGATGAGGTGGTGCAGACCGCGCTCGCCCGTGGAGCCGATGTACATGCCGGGACGCTTGCGCACGGCCTCGAGGCCCTCGAGCACCTGGATGGCCGAGGCGTCGTAGTCGCTGTCGACGGCGTTGCTGCGCAGTCCTGCCGGGAGGTCAGCGGGCGCGTCCGCCGGCAGGGACTCCCCCGTCGGGGCCGCGCTGCTCGCCTCCTCGGTGGTGTCCTGGGGAGTGTCGTCGGGGCTGGACTGCTCGGTCACGCGGAGACCTCTTCGCCTGGAGGGGAACATGGCGAAGGTCGCGCCGCTCACGAGTGCGCACGGCTGCGACCAACGATCGCCATGATACCCCTCACAGGGCCGGGAATCACGCACTGCGCCTCACGGATGCGCACATCTGTGGATGAAATCGGCCGGGGACGGGTCCTGCGAGCCGATTCAGCGGCCTCCGGGGGTGTCATCCAGGGCCCTGTACGTCGGCGCGGCCCGCAGATCGGCTGTGGTGCGCTCACCCTGGATCACCCGTAGGTGTCGCGGGGACCGCGCCCGTCGCGCACCGAGCGGGGTCCCTTCTTCCAGGTGGGCAGGTGGGGCCCGAGCACCTCGATGACCAGGACGGTGCCGTGCCCCAGCTCCTCGTTGAGCCGGCGCACGATGGTCGGGGTGAGCAACTTGAGCTGGGTGGCCCACGCGGTGGAGTCGGTGCGCACGACGAGCGTGCCGTCGGTGAACGACTCGGGCGAGCAGTGCTCGGCGACCTCACCGCCGACGAGCTCGGGCCACCGGGCGAAGACTGCGCGCATCCGCAGCGGCAGGGCCCAGCCCCGCTCCCCCACCAGGCGGTCCATCTCCCCCTCGAGCAGCTGGGGATCGCGGTCGTCGGGGTGGGCTCCCGAGAGGCGGCCGCGGCGGGTCTCGCTCCCGGGCCGCGTTCGCGGCCGGGCGCGCCGTCGGGCGGCCGGCGTGGTGCCGGCCGTCGCCTGCGTCAACGAGCGGGCGAGGTCGAGTCCGTCGTCGCGGTGCGGTCCGTCGTCCTCGACGGGATCGTCCGCTCGAGCCGTCGCGTCCTCGCCGGCGCCAGGGGCGGAGGCGTCACGCGGTGGGGTCTCCTCCGTCACGACTCACCTCTCCCCCCGCCACCGTGTAGCGCACGCCCGCCAACACCTCCGGGACGTCGGCGGGCACTGCTGCGGTGACCAGCACCTGCTCCGCATCGGCGACCAGGGCCGCGAGCTGGGTGCGGCGCTCGGTGTCGAGCTCGGCGAAGACGTCGTCCAGGATCAGGATCGGGTCGTCTCCGTCAGAGCGCAAGAGGTCGTACGACGCCAGCCGCAACGCCAGGGCGAACGACCAGCTCTCGCCGTGCGAGGCGTAGCCCTTGACCGGGAGTCGAGCTCCCTCGACGGCCGTCTGCTCGCCGCCGGGCTCGGTCAGCCCGAGGCTGAGCACGAGGTCGTCACGGTGGGGGCCCACGAGACAAACGCCGCGGTCCAGCTCGTCGGGGCGTCGACGGACCAGCTCGTCCAGGAGGGCCTGCTCCAGCAGCCCCCTCTCGGGGGCAACCGCGTCGATGTCGGGGAGCTGGAAGGACGCCTTGTAGTCGAGACCGGCATCATCACGTGAGGCTCCACGAGCGACGGCGGCGTACGCCGCGCCGACGTACGGCGTGAGCTCGGTGACCAGGGCGATCCTCTCGGCCAGCAGCTCTGCACCGACGCGGGCCAGGTGGCTGTCCCACACGTCGAGGGTGCTCAACGCGCCCTCCGCGCTGCTGCTCCCCCGGCGGGCGTTCCCGGCGGTCTTCAGCAAGGTCGCGCGCTGCTTCAGGATCCGGTCGTGGTCGGAGAGGATCCCGCTCAACCGCGGGGACGTGAGCACCAGCAGGTCGTCCAGGAAGCGTCGCCGGTCGCCCGGGTCACCCTTGACCAGCGTGAGGTCCTCCGGGGAGAAGACCACCGTGCGCACGAGCCCCACGAGGTCGCGCACCCGCGGTAATGTCGACTTGTTGATTCGTCCCTTGTTCGACTTTCCGGGGTTCAGCTCCACCTCCAGCACCGCCGTCCGCCCGTCCTTGACCACCGCCGCCCGCACGATCGCCTGCGGCGCCCCGGCCTTGATCAGGGGCGCGTCGGAGGAGACCCGGTGGGACGACAGCCGTGACAGGTAGTCGATGGCCTCGACGAGGTTGGTCTTGCCCTGACCGTTGCGACCGACGAACGCCGTCACGCCCGGGCCGAGCTCGACGTCGGCGAGCGTGTAGGAGCGGAAGTTGTGCAGCGCGAGGTGGGAGACGTGCACGCGCCGGTCCTCAGTCCTGCGAAGCAGCGTCCCCGCCCGGCGGCGGAGACGTGTGGACCGCGTGGCCACCGAACTGGTTGCGCATCGCGGCGATCGCCTTCATCGCCGGGCTGTCGTCCTGGCGCGACGTGAAGCGGGCGAAGAGCGACGCCGCGATCACGTGCATGGGTACGGCGTGGTCGATCGCCGCCTGGACGGTCCACCGGCCCTCCCCCGAGTCGTCGGCGTAGCCGCGCAGTCCGTCGAGGTGGGTGTCCTCACGCAGCGCCGCCACCAGCAGGTCCAGGAGCCAGGAGCGGATGACGGTGCCGTCGCGCCAGGAGTCGAAGACATCAGTGACGTTGTCGACCAGGTCCACGGCCTCGAGCAGCTCCCATCCCTCGGCGTAGGACTGCATCACGGCGTACTCGATGCCGTTGTGGACCATCTTCGAGAAGTGACCGGCCCCGACCTTGGTGCCGGCGTGCACGAAGCCACCCTCGGCGGGCTTGAGCGAGTCGAAGACGGGCTGGACCTTGGCGACGTCGTCGAGCGAGCCGCCGCACATCAGGGCGTAGCCGTTCTCCAGGCCCCACACTCCCCCGGACACACCGCAGTCGACGAAGCCGATCCCGTGCTCGGCCAACATGTCGGCGTGCTCCTGGTCGTCGGTGTACTTCGAGTTGCCACCGTCGACGACCAGGTCGCCCTCTCCGAGCAGGTCGGCCAGCTCGGCGATGGTCGCGGCGGTGGGTCCGCCGGCCGGGACCATCACCCACACGACCTTCGGGCCGTCGTCGGGGAGCGCGGCGACCATCGCCGCCAGGCTATCGGCATCTGCGAGGTCAGGGTCGCGGTCGTAGCCGACCACGGTGTGTCCGTCGTTGCGCAACCGGGTGCGCATGTTGCCACCCATCTTGCCGAGCCCGACGAGTCCGATGTGCATCTGGTGCCTCCTGGAGTGCGTTGGCATGGCCGGCCGCGGTGGTGCGGCTCGCAGGTCCAGCCTCTCAGGAGAGCAGGCGGCGCGGCATCAGCAGGTAGCGGAAGCCCGGGTCGACCTGACCGGACCCGTCTGCTCCCGGCTCGAGGATCCCGCTCAGCACCACGGGCTTCGAGGCCTGGGTGAACGACAGCTCCACGGTGGGCTGGTCGATGGCGCCGAGTCCGTCGAGCAGGAACTGTGGGTTGAACCCCGTGGTGATGTCCTCGCCGACGATCGTCGCCTCGATGGACTCCGAGGCCTGGGCCTCGTCGCCGGAACCGGCGTCGAGGGTCAGGACCCCTTCGCTGAAGGCGAGCTGCACGGCCGTGTTGCGCTCGGCCACCAGAGCCACTCGCTTGACCGACTCGATCAGGGCGGCCTTGTCGACGGTCGCCGTCGTCAGCTTCTCGGCGGGGAAGAGGCTGCGCACCTTCGGGAACTCTCCGTCGAGTAGCCGCGTGGTGGTGCGACGTACGCCGCCGGGCCCGGTCCCCTCGAAGCCGATCAGACCCTCGCCGCTACCGCTGGCGGACAGCGCGATGGTGACCTCGCTGCCGACGGTCAGGGACTTCGCCGTGTCACCCAGCACCTTGGCCGGCACCAGCGCGGCCACCGTGTCGTCGGGCGTGCGGGGATCCCAGCCGAGCTCGCACTGGGAGAGACGGAAGCGGTCGGTGGCGAGCAGGGCGATGGTGGAGCCGTCGATCTCGAGCCGCACACCGGTCAGCACGGGCAGCATGTCGTCGCGACCCGCGGCGGTGACGGCCTGTGCCACGGCGTGGGCGAAGACGTCGCTCTGCACCGTGCCGGTGGCCTGGGGCATGGTCGGGATCGTGGGGTAGTCCTCCACGGGCATGGTCTGGAGGCTGAAGCGCGCTGAGCCACATGTCAGGGACACCCGGGCGCCGTCGAGGACCATGTCGACAGGCTTGGCCGGAAGGCTGCGGCAGATGTCGGCGAGGAGCCGTCCGCTGACCAGTGCCCGACCTTCGTCGTGGACCTCCGCGTTGAGGGTCGCGCGCGCCGACGTCTCGTAGTCGAAGGTCGACAGGACCAGGCCCTGGTCGTTGGCATCGATCAGCAGGCCGGCGAGGACGGGGGCACTGGGGCGGACCGGGAGGCTGCGTGCAGCCCAGGCGACGGCATCGGCAAGAACGTCGCGCTCGACACGGAACTTCACGGTGGGTCCTTCGGTCAGGGCTGGTGAGGGCTGGTCAGGGCTGTCACGGGTGGGCGCATCGGCAGTGGCGGCCGGAGGGGAGACGGGACGCGTGCGGAGTCGCATCCTGCCACGCAGGGGTCGTTCTCCACAGGGGGTGGGCCGGATGGAGTTCTTCGGAGAATCGATCCATGTGCAGGTCCGTCGTAGTCATAGGAGCTGTGGAACGTGTGGATGAGTCGTGTTGCTGCAGGTCAACGCGGAGATTCTCATCCACAGGGGGTGTGGAGGGAACGTGGAGGGACCGAGCGCTCCGGTGGACGGGGGACTGGGGTGTTGACGGTGGTGCACAGGCATCCCCAGATCCTCCCCGTGTAGTTCGCACCGTGGCGCGGGTCCTCTCCACAGCCGCGGCTCGAGCTCAACCCTGGCGAGCCTGGAGCTTGACGCGGTTGGTGAGCTCACTGACCTGGTTGAAGACCGCGCGCCGCTCGGCCAGGAGCTGGTTGATCTTGCGATCGGCGTACATGACCGTGGTGTGGTCGCGGTTTCCGAACTGGGCGCCGATCTTGGGCAACGAGAGGTCGGTGAGCTCGCGGCAGATGTACATCGCGATCTGACGCGCCATGACGAGGTGGCGTCCACGGCTGGGGCCGGTCAGCTCGTCGATGGTGAGACCGAAGTAGGAGGCGGTCTGGGCGATGATGAGCGTCGCGGTGATCTCGGGCTCGCCGCCCTCGGGGATCAGGTCCTTGAGGACGATCTCGGCAAGAGTCATGTCGACCTCCTGCTTGTTGAGGTTGGCGAAGGCGGTGACGCGGATCAGGGCGCCCTCGAGCTCGCGGATGTTGGTCTGGATCTTGGAGGCGATGAACTCGAGGACGTCCGGGGGAGCGGTGAGGCGGTCCATCGCTGCCTTCTTGCGAAGGATCGCGATGCGGGTCTCGAGGTCGGGAGGCTGGACGTCGGTGATCAGGCCCCACTCGAAGCGGTTGCGCAGACGGTCCTCCAGCGCCTCGAGGCGCTTGGGGGGACGGTCCGAGGTCAGCACGATCTGCTTGTTGGCGTTGTGGAGGGTGTTGAAGGTGTGGAAGAACTCCTCCTGCGTCTGCGTCTTGCCCTCGAGGAACTGGATGTCGTCGATGAGCAGCACGTCGACGTCGCGGTAGCGGCGCTTGAACCTGTCCTGGCGGTCGTCGCGGATGGCGTTGATGAACTCGTTGGTGAACTCCTCGCTCGACACGTAGCGCACCTTGGCGCCGGTGTAGAGGCTGCGGACGTAGTGACCGATGGCGTGGAGGAGGTGGGTCTTGCCCAGGCCGGAGTCGCCGTAGACGAGGAGCGGGTTGTAGGCCTTGCCGGGTGCTTCGGCGACGGCGACGGCTGCGGCGTGCGGGAAGCGGTTGGAGGAGCCGATGACGAAGGTCTCGAAGGTGTACTTCGGGTTGAGCCGGGTCTCCAGCGCCGAGGACTTGGCGACGTCGGTGGCGGGGGAGTGGCCGGGGTGGAGAGTGGGGACGAGCCCGAGAGTCGGGTCGTGACGTGGGGTGCTGGCGTGCTCGGAGAGGTGGTCGGGCAGCGGAGTCGGAACCGCGTGGAGACTTGTCGTTTTGTCGACAAGTCGTTGGTTTTCGTCCGGGCCGTGCGGCGCGTCCACGTCTCCCTGGTCGAGGGCCGGATCGACCGTGACCGCGATCCGGATCTCGAGTCCCAGGCTCAGGCTGAGGGCGTCCTCGAGCTGGGCTCGCAACCTGCCCTCCAGCTGGGAGCGGGTGAAGTCGTTGGGTACGGCGATGATGGCCGTGCTCTCGTGGAGAGTGACGGGTTTGCTGGCTCGCAGCCAGGCTTGCTGATGCGGCTGCAGGTCGTTGACGACGGTGCGCCACGCCTGGTCGAGGTCGGTGGGCTGGGTCACGGTGAGTCCACGGTTTCGTCGAGGTGGCGGTGGTTGGTCCACAGGTTTGTCCACAACCTGTGCACGTCCGGGGGTGGTCGTTCGCCCAGGTCAATTGCTCCGGCAGTGCGGCGCACCCGAGATTCAGCGTCTGTGCTGGTCAGGGGCTTGTCGGACAGGTTCTGTGGCGCATCGGACCGGAGGCGGAGGAGCGGGAGTGCGGTGCGGGTCCGGCCGGGGCGATCTGGGGAACGTAACTCCTGCGGAGCGGCCCGAGCAACCCGTCATCCACAGGCTGCTGCGTCAAGGGGGACGCAGGCTAAATCCTTGCGCCGGTGGCCGCCTCGCGACACGCCGTTGCGCCGGGGGGAGAGACCAGTGGCGAGTTTGACCGTGCTTCTCGCCAGCGCGTACCGTTTGTGGGTCACCCGGCGTCGACCGGTGCCGCACGTCCACGGGCCAGCACCACCGTGGGGGGGCGGTGCCAGCCGAACGGTGAGGCCCCGCGAGCGTGCTCGGGTGGGTGTCACGGTCAGCTCGCACGCACTCGACCGGTGTGAACAGAGCCAATGGTCCCCAGTGGCTCAGCGTCAACAACACGTACTCAGCACTCCGTGCTGTGCCCGTCGTCATGAGAAGGAAGTTCCAGTCGTGAGCAAGCGCACCTACCAGCCCAACAACCGTCGCCGTCACAAGGTGCACGGGTTCCGTCTCCGCATGCGCACCCGCGCGGGCCGGGCGATCCTGTCGGACCGCCGGCGCAAGGGTCGCAAGAGCCTGGCCGTCTGAGCCTCGGGTCTCCGAGGTGCTGATGGCGCCGTTGGCGCAGCGCCTGCAACCGCAGTGGCGCTGAGTGCTCGCGGCAGCGAATCGTCTCAACGACGCGTCCTCGTTTCGTGACGTCACGCGTCGTGGACGGCGCTCTGCGTCCAGGACCTTGGTGGTGCACGTCGACATCGACCCGATCGGGGGAGCTCCCTCGATCGGGTTCGTCGTGAGTCGGGCCGTGGGCAACTCGGTGGTGCGCAACCGCGTCAAGCGCCGGCTGCGCCACCTGGTCGGGGCACGCCTGGGCCTCCTGCCGCCGGGCACCCGCGTCGTCGTGCGAGCACTGCCTGCAGCCGGCTCGGCGAAGGCCGCCGCTCTGGGCGCGGACCTCGACCGGGCTCTCGACCGGGCTCTCGATGCACCGCTGGACGCTCGGGCCGGGAGGGTGGGCCGGTGAAGTACTTGCTGATCGGGCTCCTGCGCGTCTACCGGCTGCTGATCAGCCCGTTGTACGGCGAGGTCTGTCGCTACTACCCGTCCTGTTCGGCCTATGCCCTCGAGGCGGTTCAGGTGCATGGGAGCATCAGGGGCAGCTGGTTGGCTGGGCGGCGCCTGGCACGCTGTCACCCATGGGCGCCGGGGGGCGTCGACAAGGTCCCGCCCAAGAAGGGGGCCGTCGAGCCCGAGTCCCCCGAGTCGTCCGAGTGCTCGCCTGACGTGTGCGAGTCGTCTTCGATCCATCATCAAGGAGCTTGATCCGCGTGGGAGTCTTCTCAGCAATCGGCAGCTTCATCATGACGCCGCTGTACTACGTCATCTCGGCGATCCTGATCGGGTTCCACAAGTTCTTCAGCCTGTTCCTGAGCCCCGAGGGCGGCACCGCCTGGGCGCTGTCGATCGTCGGGCTGACCGTGGTGATCCGGACTGCGTTGATCCCGCTGTTCGTCAAGCAGATCAAGTCCCAGCGCAACATGCAGCTGATCCAGCCCAGGGTCAAGGAGCTGCAGAAGAAGTTCGGCCATGATCGCCAGAAGCTCGGCGAAGAGACGATGAAGCTCTACAAGGACGCCGGGACCAACCCGTTCGCGTCCTGCCTGCCGCTGCTGCTGCAGATGCCGATCTTCTTCGCGTTGTTCCGGTTGCTGGACCAGGCGGCCAAGAACCAGACGCCGCACGGGTTCCTGACGGTCGACCTGGCCACGAAGTTCGGTGAGGCGAAGATCGGCGGCACCGTCCCGATCTACGAGTCCTTCTGGGGCGCGCGTACCTGGGGGGACACCCCGGACGGTGGCGTGATGATGGTGGCTCTGGTGCTCGTCATCGCGATGACCGCCACGACTTTCTTCACCCAGCGTCAGCTGATGAGCAAGAACATGCCGGCCGACGCGATGTCGGGGCCCTACGCTCAGCAGCAGAAGATGCTCTTGTACGTCCTGCCGTTGGTCTTCGGCCTCGGTGGCATCGCGTTCCCGATCGGCGTCCTGCTGTACTGGACGACCTCGAACCTGTGGACGATGAGCCAGCAGTTCTACGTGATCCGCAACAACCCCGCACCCGGTACGCCCGCGTTCACCGCCAAGCAGGAGCGCGACAAGGCGAAGGCGCGCGAGGAGGGCATCGCCTCCGGTGAGATGGAGCCCGAGCCCGAGCCGGAGACGGACCGTCGTCCGGCCGTGCGCGAGCAGCCGAAGCGGCAGTCGAAGTCCCAACGCCAGGCAGGTGCTGCCGGCGGCCAGAACCAGAGCAAGAAGAAGCAGAGAGGCGGGCGATGAGCGCCGACGCAGAGGTTCAGTCCGAGGTCACCTTGGAGCAGGACGACGTGGAGGGGGCAGCCGAGGCTGCGCCGTCCGGGGGAGCAGGGGGCAGCAGGGTCGAGGAGCTGGAGGCCGAGGGTGACCTCGCAGCCGACTACCTCGAGGAGCTTCTCGACATCGCGGATCTCGACGGAGACCTGGACATCGACGTCGAGGGCGACCGAGCTGCGGTCTCCATCGTCGGGGGCGACCTGCAGATGTTGGTGGGTCGCGACGGTGAGGTCCTCGAGGCACTCCAGGAGCTGACGCGGCTCGCGGTGTACCGGGAGACCGGCGAGCGCACCCGGCTGATGCTGGACGTAGCGGGGTATCGGGCACAGAAGCGCACCGAGCTCGTCGAGCTCGCGGAGCAGACGGTGGCGAAGGTCCGCGAGGAGGGTGCTCCGGTGTCGTTGGACCCGATGTCGCCGTTCGAGCGCAAGGTCGTGCACGACGCCGTCGCCGAGCAGGGACTGACGTCGGAGAGCGAGGGCGTGGAGCCACGCCGCTTCGTGGTGGTCCTGCCCCGTTGATGGACCAGGTGGCGTGATGTCGGATCCCTCGGTTTCACGTGAAACAGCGACACCCCCCGTGCCGGATGCGGCCCGGGGGGTGTTTGCTGATCGTCTGGGACAAGCCGAGGAGTACGCCCGCGCGCTGGCGACCGACGGGGTCGTGCGGGGTCTCATCGGACCCCGCGAGGCGCCACGTCTGTGGGAGCGGCACCTCCTCAACAGCGCGGTTCTCGAGGAGGCGGTCCCCCGGGGAGCAACAGTTGCCGACATCGGCTCCGGTGCGGGGCTTCCCGGGTTGGTGCTGGCCATCGCGCGTCCCGACGTCCACGTCACCCTCGTGGAGCCGTTGCTACGCCGTACGACTTTCCTTGACGAGGTGGTCTCTCGCCTCGGGGTGACGAACGTCCGCGTGGTCCGCGGGCGTGCGGACGCCCTCCACGGCGTCGAGCAGTTCGATGTCGTCACGTCACGGGCGGTGGCAGCCCTGCCGAAGCTGGCGGGGTGGTGCCTGCCGCTGGTGTCGGGCCACGGCGAGATGGTGGCGCTCAAGGGCAGCGCCGTCCTGGACGAGGTGGAGGAGGCCACACCGGAGCTGCTTCGCCTGGGCGCCACGGCGCCACGCGTCGCGGAGCTCGGGGTGGGTCGGGTTTCGGAGACCACGTGGGCCGTACGGATCGCGTGGGCGGAGCCATCGTCGGTATCGTTGCCCGCCAGTCGTTCGTCCGGCTCCGGCACGGGATCGAAGGGCCCCCGACGGAAGCCGAGGCGACCACATGGCCGATGAGTTCTCCACCGGCAGCTCTACGCTCACCGAGCGTAGTTATCCACAGATCCAGCCTGGTTTTCCCCAGCAGGCGCCGGCGGCCGTTTCACGTGAAACCCACGCGACGGCCGACGGTGATGTTCCACGTGAAACGGAGTCAGACGTGCCCATCCGCACCGCAGGCGATCTCGCCTCCTACGACGACGGGTACGACGTGGAGTCGACACCCCTTGCCCGCGCCGCCCAGCACAGCATCCTGGCGCGCCAGGAGACGGGGCGGCGAGAAGCGGCGTTCCAACGCCCGGAGTCGACGCGGATCATGGTTGTCGCCAACCAGAAGGGCGGGGTCGGCAAGACGACGTCGACCGTCAACGTCGCCGCGGCGTTGGCTCAGCTGGGGCAGCGCGTGCTGGTCTTGGACCTGGACCCCCAGGGCAACGCGTCCACGGCGCTGAGCGTTGAGCACCGGCGCGGGGTGCCTTCGACCTACGACGCTCTCGTGGACGGGCAGCCGCTGGTCGACATCGCCCAGCCGTGCCCGGACCTGGACGGCCTCTACGTCATCCCCGCGACGATCGACCTGGCCGGTGCCGAGATCGAGCTCGTCAGCGTCGTGGCCCGCGAAGGTCGACTCCGCAAGGCAATTCACGCGCACCCGTGGGTCGGGAGCGCGGCCGAGGCGGGGGAGGAGCGTTTCGACTACGTCTTCATCGACTGTCCACCGTCGTTGGGCCTGCTGACCCTCAACGCGCTCGTCGCCGGCGACGAGATGATGATCCCGATCCAGGCCGAGTACTACGCGCTGGAGGGACTTGGTCAGCTGCTCGAGACCGTCGACATGGTGCGAGCCCACCTCAACCCTCGGCTCGCGGTCTCCACCATCCTGGTCACCATGTACGACGCGCGGACCCGGCTCGCAGCGGGCGTGGCCGAGGAGGTGCGCGAGCACTTCGGCGACCAGGTCCTGCGCACCGCCATCCCGCGCTCCGTGCGCGTCTCCGAGGCTCCGTCGTACGGACAGACCGTGATGACCTACGACCCCGGATCACCGGGAGCGCTGAGCTACTTCGAGGCGGCTCGGGAGATCGCTGTGCGGGGGGTCCGCTCATGAGCGCCGCGACGCCACCGCGCCGTGGACTGGGACGGGGACTGGGCTCGCTGATCCCCACGGCACCACCGGCAGGACCTCCGGCGGAGGAGAGCATCTCCGCCTCCACGCCGATCGCGGCTCCCGAGGGCCCAGGTGACGGCACGACGCGCACGACGAGTGCACCGGGCCCGGACCAGGCACGGCTGGCCCCGGTCGCCGGCGCTCACTTCGCCGAGCTCCCGGTCACCGCCATCACGCCCAACGCAGTACAGCCGCGTGAGGTCTTCGACGAGGACGCCATGGCCGAGCTGGTGCACTCCATCAGCGAGGTCGGCCTGCTGCAGCCGATCGTGGTGCGCCCCAGCGGCCCGGACCGCTACGAGCTGATCATGGGGGAGCGGCGCTGGCGCGCGACCCAGCAGGCCGGCCTGACCACGATCCCGGCGATCGTGCGGGAGACCGACGACGTCGACATGCTCCGTGACGCTCTCCTGGAGAACCTGCACCGCAGCCAGCTGAACCCGCTCGAGGAGGCGTCGGCCTACGCCCAGCTGCTCGAGGACTTCGCCTGCACCCACGAGGAGCTGGCCGGTCGGATCGGGCGATCCCGGCCGCAGATCAGCAACACCCTGCGCCTGCTGAAGCTCAGTCCCGCCGTCCAGCGTCGGGTCGCGGCCGGGGTGCTCTCAGCCGGTCACGCGCGCTCCCTGCTGAGCGTCACGGATGCGGAGATCCAGGATCGGCTCGCCGCCCGGGTGGTCGCGGAGGGGATCAGCGTTCGCGCCCTGGAGGAGATCGTCGCGGTCGGGGACACCGGTCGCCCCGAGACCCGCACCCAGCGGCGCCGCCCGACCGCGCCGGGACTGGCAGACCTGGCTGACCGGTTGTCGGACCGGCTGGAGACCCGGGTGAAGGTCGACCTGGGGCAGCGCAAGGGCAAGATCACCGTCGAGTTCGCGACGCTGGAAGACCTGCGCCGGATCGTCGACCTGATCGACCGGGACGAGTCCTGACGTCGCCAGCTACAAAGCGCTATGTCGACAAAGCGATAAAGATCTAAATCCTGGTGCCGGCTACTCGGCGTTGCGCTTGGCCGCGCGCTTGGCCGCCCGCTCCCGCTTCTCGGCGGCGTCGAGCAGCTCGGCCTCCTCCAGCGTGGGCGCGCTGCCGCCGTACGAGGCCGGGAGCCACCACGAGCCGGGAGGTTGCTCGTCGGCCGGATAGGAGCGGATGGTCTCGTCGAGCAGTCCCTGCATCACCGTGCGCAGCTCGGTGGTCTCGGCGTCCGGGTCGGCGCCGGTGGGGTACAGCGGCTCACCCACGTTGATCGCGATCGTCTTGCCACGCGAGAAGTCGCGGTCGTGACCCTTGGTCATCATCCGCTGGGTGCCCCAGAGGATCACCGGGACGAGTGGGACGCCCGCCTCGGCCGCGATCCGCACCGCCCCCGACTTGAACTCCTTGAGCTCGAAGGAGCGCGAGATCGTGGCCTCCGGGAAGATCCCGACAGCCTCGCCCCGCTTGAGGTAGGTCAGCGCCTGGCGCATCGATGCGGTGCCCGCCCCCCGGTCGACCTCGATGTGGTGCAGGGACCGCATCAGCGGACCGGTGATCTTGTGGTCGAAGAGCTCCCGCTTGGCCATGAACCGGACGAGTCGCCCGGACGGGTTGGCAGCCAGCCCCCCGTAGATGAAGTCGACGTACCCGATGTGGTTGACGGCCAGCAGCACCCCGCCGTCGCGAGGCACGTGCTCGGTGCCGCTCATCTGGAAGTCCTGCCCCAGGAGCCGGAAGGCGGTCTTGGCGGCCACGATGATCGGCGGGTAGGTGATGTCACGCATGGCTGACTCCTGAAGCTGGGTGGGACGGACGAGCAGGTGGCGGATCAGCGTTGCGTGGCCAGGAAGTCGGCGATCCTCCCGATCGCCTCCTCGAGCACCGTGACGTCGGGCAGGGTGACCAGCCGGAAGTGGTCGGGGTCGGGCCAGTTGAACCCGGTGCCGTGCGTGACCAGGATCTTCTTCGCCCGCAGCAGGTCGATGACCAGCGCCTCGTCGTCCTCCACGGGGTAGACCTCGGGGTCCAGCCGCGGGAAGCAGTAGAGAGCGCCCTTCGGCTTGACCGAGGAGACGCCCGGGATCTCGTTCAGCAGCCGATGGGCGAGCATCGACTGCTCGTAGAACCGGCCGCCCGGAGCGATCAGCTCCTCGACCGACTGGTAGCCCCCCAACGCCGTCTGGATGGCGTGCTGGGCCGGGACGTTGGGGCACATCCGCATGTTGGCCACCAGAGTGAGACCCTCGAGGAAGTCGGTCGCGATCTCCTTGGGACCCGAGATCATCACCCAGCCCGAGCGGTAGCCGCAGACGCGGTAGGCCTTGGAGAGGCCGCTGAACGTCAGGCACAGCACGTCGCTGCCGGCGGCAGCCGCAGCATGGTGGTGCACGGCGTCGTCGAAGAGGATCTTCTCGTAGATCTCGTCGGCGAAGACCACCAGCTCGTGGCGACGGGCGATGTCGACCAGGCCGGCCACGATCTCCTTGCTGTAGACCGCCCCCGTCGGGTTGTTGGGGTTGATGATCACGATGCCCTGGGTGTGCTCGGTGATCTTCGACTCGATGTCGACCAGGTCGGGGTTCCAGTCGTTGGCCTCGTCGCACAGGTAGTGCACCGGCGTGCCGCCCGACAGGGTGACGGCGCCGGTCCAGAGCGGGTAGTCCGGGGCGGGGACCAGGATCTCGTTGCCGTCGTCGAGGAACGCCTGCAGCACCATGGAGATCAGCTCGGAGACGCCGTTGCCGATGAAGACGTCCTCGACCGACACGTCCCGCAGCCCGCGGCCCTGGTAGTACTGCGCGACCGCGGTGCGCGCGGGGTAGATCCCTCGCGAGTCGCTGTAGCCCTGCGACTCTGCGAGGTGGTGGGTGACGTCGCTGAGGATCGCCTCGGGGGCCTCGAAGCCGAAGGGCGCCGGGTTGCCGATGTTGAGCTTGAGGATCCGGTGGCCCTCGGCCTCGAGTCGTTGGGCCTCCACGAGGATGGGGCCGCGGACGTCGTAGCGGACGTCGAGGAGCTTTCTGCTCTGTCGGATCTGGCGCACGCTCGCCATCTTGTCAGGTCCGGGTACGACGAAGGGCCCCGCGGTCTCGCGGGGCCCTCGTGTTGGTGCCTGTGGTTGTGCTTGTGGTTGTCGGTTGACTCACCGGGTTTCGTCACGCTCGGTGTCGGGTTCGTTCCTCACCCGACCTCGCTGCTCAACCACCGACGATCGGGTCCGCTGGCGCGTCCCCGATCAGATGAACTCGTCGAGCTCCTTGAGGAGCGCCGCCTTGGGCCGGGCACCGACGATCGTGCGCACGACCTCGCCACCCTGGTAGACGTTGATCGTCGGGATACCGGTGACCCGGTAGGACGACGGGGTCACGGGGTTCTCGTCGACGTTCATCTTGAGGAACTTGACCTTCTCGCCGTGCGCCCCGGCGAGCTCGTCGAGGATCGGAGCGACCTGGCGGCACGGGCCGCACCACTCCGCCCAGAAGTCGACCAGGACGGGGAGGTCGGACTTCAGGACCTCGGTGTCGAACTCTGCATCGGTCACGGCTGAGATGTTGCCCATGGTGGTGTGTCCTTCCTGGACGGGTCGTGGTGGCCTGGTAGCTGTCTCAACACCCCGGTGGCGGGGCTTGTTCCCTGCGCGGCGTCGCGCCGCACGGAGGGTCTCAGACCGCCGCGACCGCCGTGGCGGAGGCCTGGTGGTCGAGGTCGGCGATGTAGCGCTCGGCGTCGAGCGCCGCCGCACAGCCGGTGCCGGCAGCGGTGATGGCCTGGCGGTAGTGGTGGTCGACCAGGTCGCCGGCGGCGAAGACGCCGGGCAGGTTGGTCGCGGTCGCGGGCTGCTGGACCACGACGTACCCGTTGTCGTCGAGGTCCACCTGGCCGGTGAGCAGCTCCGAGCGGGGGTCGTGCCCGATCGCGATGAACAGCCCGGTGGCGTCCAGCTCGCGCGTCTCGCCGGTGACGGTGTCCTTCAGGGTCAGGGACTCGAGGCTGTCGGTGCCGTTGATCGCCTCCACGGCGGAGTTCCAGAGGATGTCGATCTTGGGATCGGCCACGGCGCGCTCCTGCATGATCTTGGAGGCTCGCAGCTCGTCCCGACGCACGATCAGGGAGACCTTCGAGCCGAAGCGGGACAGGAAGGTCGCCTCCTCCACGGCCGAGTCACCACCACCGACGACGGCGATGTGCTGCTCGCGGAAGAAGAACCCGTCACACGTGGCGCACCAGGAGACACCGCGCCCGGACAGGGCGTCCTCGTTGGGCAGCTCGAGCTTGCGGTACCCCGAACCGGTCGCCAGGATCACTGCGCGAGCGGTGTGGGTCTCGGTCGCGGTCTTGACGACCTTGACGTCGCCGGTGAGGTCGACCTCGACGACGTCGTCGGCAACGAGCTCGGCGCCGAAGCGCTCAGCCTGGGCGCGCATCTCGTCCATCAGCGCGGGACCCATGATCCCGTCTCGGAAACCGGGGAAGTTCTCCACCTCGGTGGTGTTCATCAACGCACCGCCGGCGGTGACCGAGCCCTCGAAGACGAGCGGGGCCAGGCTGGCGCGGGCGGCGTAGACGGCCGCGGTGTAGCCGGAGGGGCCGGAGCCGATGATGATCACGTTGCGGGTCTCGGTCATGAGGCGTTGCACTCCTGGGTTCGGCCTCGCGGGCCGGTCGCTGTGGCGGTGGCGGCCGCACGTGCGGCCTCGTCAATCCAACAGATCCTAGGGGAGCAGGATTCCCCGACCACGTCGCGCCAGTGAACGCCAGGTGGATCGCGGGGCGGTCAGTCCTCGACCGGCAGCACCGTGGAGCGGAGGAGCTCACCGGTCCCGCACCGCAGGAGGTCGACGGTCTGGGTCTCCCCGGTCCGCGGCCGGTAGGCGAGCACGGTGGGGACGTCGTCGTACAGCGCCGCCAGAAGAGTCCCGGGACCCCAGGCGGCAGCGCCGCACACGAAGCTCTCCGAGCGGCTCAGTGCCTCCCCGGGAATCACCGACCGCGCGGCCGACTCGACACCGCGTCGTTCGCGGAACCGGACGGCCTGCTTGGCGAAGCGGCTCTGGCTCAGCCGCACGGGAGGAAGGAGCCGACCGGAGTAGCGGCCCTCGGACTCCACAGGGGGCGCGACCGGCTCGTCCGGCGCCGCTTGGCTCGAGTCCGCGAGCAGGTCCTGGTCGGACTTCCGTCGCGCGGACGTGTCCCCGGCGTCCGCGCTCTCGGCCGAGCCACCGGCGTCGGACCCGTCGTCCTGGGCGATGCTGGCTGTGGCGGGGTCGGACTCGGACCGGGCGCCGTCGCGGAGCTCACCGACGCCCACGCCGACGACCACCACGGCAGCGGCGGCGACCAGGAGGCCGGTGACCCGGCGACGCCTGCGAGCGGCGAGGTCGCTCACGCCGTGGACGACCGGGTCGGGGCCCTCAGCGGCCAGCTGCTCGAGCACCCGCTCCAGCCGAGCGGCGACGTCGACCGGAACCGGATCACCGTGGCGCGACTGCGCGAGCAGCCGGCGCAGACGCGCCTCCCGCTCGGGGGTCACCTCGGGGTCGTGGTCGGACATCAGGTCGTCACCATCTCAACTACATCGTGGGGCGGCGCGGGCGGGGCCGGGGCTCGGGCGGTGGGTCGGCCGCTGCCGGAGTTGCCGTGGGCGCGTCAGGGTGTGCGGCTAGGCGTCCGGCGGACCGCGCGGTGGGTTCGGGGATGGGACGGCCCGCGGGAGCTCCTGGTTCCCCGGGGAGGGTGCGGGGTCCCGCTCGGTGCTCGGGTCGTCGATCAGGTCGGCCAGCAGGACGGCGAGTCGGCGCCGCCCCCGCGAGCAGCGCGACTTGACCGTGCCGACGGCGCACTGCAACATCGCCGCGGCCTCGGCGACCGGGTAGCCCTCCATGTCGACGAGGACCAGCGCAGCGCGCTGCTCCCGCGGGAGCGTGCCGAGCGCCTGCGCCACCTGCCGGCTGCGCTCGGCGGTGAGACTCTCCTCGGCCGGATCGACGCTGCCGGCCGCGGACGCGAGGGATCCCCGGCCGCCGTACTCCTCCAGGTCGTCGGGCAACGGCTCGGCTCGGCGGACCTTCAGGGCCCGCAGGCGATCGAGGCAGGCGTTGACGACCACGCGGTGGAGCCAGGTCGTGACCTGCGCCTCCCCGCGGAACGAGGCGGCCCGGCGGTAGGCGGCCACCATCCCGTCCTGAAGTCCGTCGGCGGCGTCCTCGGGGTTGCCCATCGTGCGCAGGGCCACCGCCCACAGTCGGTCCCGGTGACGGGTGAAGAGCTCGCCGAACGCAGAGCGATCCCCGGCCACGTGAGCCGCGAGCAGGTCAGCGTCCGTGCGCGGCTCGTTCGCGCCCCCAGGGGCGGGGATCGCGGTCTCGCTCATGGCGAGGTGGCGGCCTGGACGACGACCTCGGCGACGCGTCCGCGAAAGAGGGAGCCGTCGGCCGGGAGCTCGGTCAGCCACACGACGGCGTACGACGCCGAGACCGGCTCGTCCAGGCGCAGCTTCTTGGCGACCCGCTTGGCGCGTCCACTCGCAGCAGGCTCGAGGTCCGCGACGCCGTCTGGTGGCGAGTCGGTGAGGTAGAGGGAGACGACCGTCGGGGACCCGACCAGGGCCAGGTCGATGCCGGTGACGGCTCGCTCACCGCCGAGGTCCAGCACGAGGCCGACCCCCGTCTTGAGGCCCGGGGGAGGGCCGAGCTGGTCGTTGTAGCTCTGCGTGGCCCACGAGGTGGCGGTGTCACCGTCCACGGCATTGCCGGCAGCGTCGTCGTTTTCGAGACCGTCGGTCCCGAGCGGGTCGAATGCCGTCGCCGTCACCCCGGCCACCGGCGTGGACTCGACCCGGGTCGGCACGGTCGTCCCGTCGGCCTCGTCCGGGTCGGCGGTCTCGGAGGGGCCCTGGCTCAGGCTGATGGCCACCAGCACGGCCACGACGAGGAGCACGACGACCGACAGGATGGCGCCCAGGCGGAACCACGAACGGCCGGGCACCCGGTCGTCCTCGACCACCGGGAGGATGGTGCTGCTGCTGAGGCCACGTCCGTCGACCAGCCCGGCCCCCACGCCGGTGCCGGTGCTGGTGCCGGTGTTGGTGTCCCAGGGCCAGTAGCCGTCGCGCTGGCGCGGAGTGCTCGCGACCGGGTTGGTCGGGGTCGGGGTCGGCGTCCCAGCACGTGCTTGGCGCGCCGGTGACCCGTCGACGGGCTCGGGTGCGAAGAGCGGGCGCTCCGGCGGCGACTCGAACGGTGGCGGGGGTGGAGCCGGGGTGCTGCGACGCTCGAGCCAGGAGACGTCGTCGCCGTCGGGACCGAAGATCGGCATGCCCGCCTCGGTCGGACGCTCGGTGTCCCCGCTGCTGTCGGTGTCGCCGGTGTCGCCGGTGTCGGCTGGGTCGTCGGGTTCGCTTGCCGCCGCGGGAGTGCCGCGCGACGGCGTGGCCGTGCGCGCGCTCTCGTGCGGCGTCAGCTCGGGCACCTGGGGGAGCACCACGAGCTCCTCGTCGGGCAGCACCGGCGGGGTGCTCGAGAGCAACGCGTGCGCCATCCCGGTGGGATCACCCACGAAGTCGGCCAGGTAGTCGGCGATGCCGCGAGCGTCGGTGGGGATGCCGGCAGGCTCGCGGTGCCGGGCGTTGGGGTGGGAGTGCAGGAGCTCCTCGCACAAGGTGTCCAGGGGTCGCGGGATCCCGGCGCGGACCCGGCGCGGGCGCAGCACCTCGCCGTGGTCGCGCGGCGCCGGGGTCACGATCGAGCCCGACTGGCCGCCCCACCGAGCGGTCAGGGCGCAGTAGAGGACACCGGCGAGGTCGGTCAGGTCGTCGCGCACGTCGACGTCGGGGACGCCGTGCAGGGCGGCGTCGACGCACAGCCCGATGATCCGCACCCCCCCGGTCCTGTCGATCAGGACGTTCTCCGGGTTGAGCCGGCCGTGCGCGACGCCGGCGCGGTGGGCGGTGGCGATGGCGTCGGCGACCTCGGCCACCAGCCAGGCCGAGCGCCGCGGACCGAGGGGGCCGGTCCCGGCGGCGACGATGTCCAGGGACGTGCCCCACCCCCACTCGTTGACGACGTAGCAGACCTTGGCGGTGACGTCGGCGTCGAGGACGCGCAGGATGCGCGGGTCCAGCACGGTGGCGGACCGGCGCGCCGCCGCCATCAGCGCCTCGGCTCGAGGGTCGTCGGCCCGGATCACGTGGATGGCGACGTGCCGCTCCAGCATCCGGTCGTGTGCACGCCAGAAGCGTCCCTCGCCGCTCTCGCTGAGGAGGTCCACGAGCCGGTAGCGGTCGGCGAGGACGTCCCCGGGCCGGGTCGCGTGCGGCACCAGACTCCCTCCTCGCTCGGTCGGGTCAGCGACGATTGCGCTCCGACCCATCGTAGGACGCGCTCAGGCCCCGCGTCTGGACGACAGCCGACCTGAGACCTGCGAGATCACCGAGGTGACCTCGCGCAGGCGGAACGCCCGCGCCAGACCGACGAAGGCCACCACGTCGAAGACGCTCACCAGCGCGGCGCGGCCCAGCGAGGCCGCCCAGGAGGAGTCCCCGCCCCAGGCACCGAAGCCGAACGCGACCAGGGCCGACGCGCCCGTCGAGAGGACGACCACGCACAGCAGGCGGGCCAGGAAGCGCACGGTACGACGACCGCCGAGGTCGCCGAGCCGCCGTGAGAGGACCGAGTAGGAGATCACGGCGCCGGCGGCGTACGACGTCCCGTAGGCCACGACGAGGGCGGGGGTGGTGCCCTCGGGGCTGACCTGAGTGACGAGCAGCAGTGCCGCACTCACGTTGACCGCGGCCACGGCGCACTGGATGAAGAAGACCGTGCGGGTCAGCTCGAGGGCGTAGAACCCGCGGAGCATCAGGTAGTGGACGGTGAAGAAGACCAGGCCGGGCGCGAAGAGGGCCAGGGAGGGCGCGTACCGCTCGTAGCCGTCGGATGCGGCGCCGTACCCCCAGATGACGTGCGCCGCGTCGAGGGCGACCAGCGGGAGCAGCGCGGCCACCGGCACCACGACTGCCAGGGCGGTCCGCAGCGACGCCGCCAGGGTCGTGCCCAGACCCCGGAGGTCGCCGTCGGCGGCGCGCGCGGAGAGCCGCGGCAGGATGGCGGTCGCCAGCGAGACGGTGATGATGGAGTGCGGGACCATCACGATCAGGAACGCCGAGGAGTAGACGGTGTAGCCGGTGCCGTCCCCGCCCGCCGCGGCGCCACCGGAGGCGAGACGGACGACGACGGTGTAGGCGATCTGGTTGACGATGACGAACAGCACCGTCCACAGGCCCAGGCGGAAGGTCTGGCCGAGCCCGGCGTCGCGGAAGTCGAAGCGAGGGCGAAACGTGAATCCCGCCCGCTTGAGGTAGGGCACCAGGATCGCGAGCTGAGCAGCGATGCCCAGGGTCGAGCCCAGGCCGAGGACGAGCTCCTGGGTGCCGGTGTAGCCCGCCTCCAGCTCGGGGCCGCCGGCCGGGCCGAACGCCACGAGGTAGATCCCGAGGGTCGCCACCGAGATCACGTTGTTGGCGATCGGCGCCCACATCATCGGTCCGAAGACACCGCGGGAGTTCAGGATCTGCCCGACGAGGACGAACATGCCGTAGAAGAACACCTGCGGCAGGCACAGCCGCGCGAAGGCGATGACCGAGTCGAGCTGCTCTGCCAGCGCCGGGTCGTCGAAGTCGTTGTCGAGGTAGAGCGACATCACTGCCGGCGCGAAGGCGACCAGGGCGATGGTGACCGCCAGGAGGAACAGCCCCGCCAAGGTGACGATCCGGTTGGTGTACCCCTCGCCACCGTCGGGGTCGCTGCGCATCGCCCGCACGAGCTGGGGGACGAGCACCGCGTTGAAGACCCCGCCGGCCAGGAGGATGTAGAGCATGTTGGGGATCGTGTTGGCGATCGTGAAGATGTCGGCGTGCAGGCTCAGGCCGAGCGCCGCCGCCAGCAGGGCGGAGCGGACGAATCCACTCAGCCGTGACACCAGCGTGCCGGCGGCCATCACCGCGCTGGAGGAGAGCACGCTCGACTGCTCATTCACGGTCGCGGCCGGGCCGGGGGTCGCGGAGCCGGCGTCGGGGCCCGGTGACTCAGGAGGACGATTCATGCGCGCCGGGACCGCAGGATGCGTCGACGCAGCCGGAGTGCGATGGCCAGGAAGAGCGTGCCGACGCCCACGCCGATGATCACCCAGATGACGTCGCTGACCAGCACCGAGCGAATCGGCAGCTGGTCGCCGGCTCCGATCGGGGCGCCGTCGACGTCGGTCACCATCAGGGTCACGTTGTGGACCCGGCTGGTGGTGGTTGTCGCGTTGAGCAGGACGCTGGTGCGACTCTGCGGGCCGAGCTCGAGCGCCTCGACGGGATCGACGACCAGTCCCTGGTCGGTCACGGCAGCGATGCTGACCGCGACCCGTTCGTCGAGGGTGTTCCTCAGCGTGACCACGAACGTGCCCGAGTCGCCCGAGAGGGTGACTCCCGAGGAGGCGATGATCTCGATGCCGCTCAAGCGGGCGTCGAGCCACCCGCGCGCGAGCGAGAGCGCCGTCCGAGCGACCTTCTGTCGCCCGCGCAGCGAGTACGAGATCGCGCTGAGCGCCTCCTCGGTCACGCGGGCGCCGACCGTGGAGTTGTCGACCAGCACCCGCTGCAGTGTGTCGCCGGTGTCGATCAGCGAGCGGACGGCCGCGAAGGTCTCCGGCTGGAGCCGTCGCTTCGTGGCCTCCGGCTCGACGAGGTCCGCCGCCGAGATCACCCCCGTGGAGGCGCTGCTGGTGGCCGAGCTCAACCCCGTGAAGGAGATCCAGGACGGTTCGATCCCGTCGAAGAACTCGTCCGCCGTACCGAGGTCCCACTCGGTCGGCAGGACGACGGTGAGGGGCTGACCCGCCGGCGAGAGCGGGCTGCCGGCCTCGCGGACGGGCCGGGCGCGCACGGCCGCCTCGGCGAGGAGCCGCTGGCGCAGCCCGACAGCGGTCAGCGAGCGTCCCGGTCCGGGGCTGCCCTGGGTCGCGCCGTCGGAGGTCACGACCAGCTCGTGGCCGTCGAGGCGGACCACCGCCGGTGCCGGCGCCTGGAGGTATCGGTCGCTGACCAGCAGTGCGTCTCCGGGCTTCGCGGCACCGACCTCGGCCGGGTCGACGTACCCGTCCGGGGAGGCCAGCGTGGGGCGGCCGTCGATGCCCAGGGCCTCCAGGACGGCGCTCTGCTGCGAGCGCGCCAGGTCGAGCAGCGCGGGGCTGGCGCTGAGGGCCGCCCCCACGTCGAGGTTGCCGTAGGGGAGCGTGAGCACCTCCGCGCCGGTGAAGGCGTCCTCGGCCGCGGCGAGCCAGGACCTGGCGGCCCGCACGGCGGGGGTCACCTCGGCGGCGTCCTCGTCGCCCGACGGCGCTGGCTGCTCGGACTCGTCGTCACCCGACGAGGTGGCCCCGGGCACCGGATCGGTGGTGGTGGCGTCGGAGGGGACGGCCTCGGCGGCCGGGTCGGCGTCACGCGCACGGGTGGGCTCCAGCGACCGGGGGGCGTTGCCCGCGGCCAGGCGTCCGATCGCGTCGAGGAGCGCGGGGTCGACGAGCCAGGTCAGGGGGACGCCGGCCTCGTCGGCGGGATCCGCGAGGTCGACCAGGTCCCGCAGCCGACCGCCCGGCCGCAGCACCCGCTCCCACCCGTCCTCGTCGGCCAGCGAGCCGTCGGCGTCGTAGAGGACGCCTCGTACGAGCGGGACGACGAGCGTGGCGGGGACGGGGTCGGTGCGGCGTGGGACGAACGGCAGGAAGGTACGGGCGCGACCGTCGGTGAAGTCGTCGCGGGGAGTCGAGGCGCTCTGGCCCAGTGCGTGGACGCCGAACCAGTAGACGCCCGCGGTGTCGCCGTCGTTGCGCTCGGCGACCCCGGTGAAGTCGAAGGCGCTGGTCGGCACCGTGACGACGTACGGCGCGGTCTCGCCGGGCTCCAGGGTCTCGACGAGGCCGCGATCACCCTCGAGCACGCGCTCGCCGACCTGGGCTTCGAAGGGCACGTCCATGGCGTCGGCCAGCTCGGCCGAGGAGCTCATCGGGTCCAGCCCGTCACCGACGAACGTGTAGAGGTTGATCGTCGTCCAGGTCTCGTCGCTCCGGTTGGTGACAGTGCCCCGAATCGTGATGTTGCCGCGGGCGGGCAGCGTGGCCTTGGACAACGAGGCGATCCGCACCCGCAGGGGAGCAGTGTCGGGAGCGGGAGCCGCGGCTGCGGGGCTCGACGGCACCCCGACCGGCGACGCGGTTGCCTGGGCGGGAGCGCCCACGAGGCCCAGGGAGAGCGGAAGGCCGACTGCCAGGCCCGCGGTCACCGGACCCGTGCGCCGCACGAGGGCGGGCAGGAATCGACGGGGACGGACCACGAAGAGAGGGTATCCGCCGGTGCGCCGTAAACTCCGCGCCGTGTCCGAGCCGTCCTCACGTCCTGTCTCCCCTGTCAGTCCTGCCCCGGGCGAGGAGCTCTCGATGGTGGAGGTCCAGGCCCGCGTGGAGCGGGAGCTCGACCGCCTGGCGCCCGTGCTCGACGAGCTGGGTCAGCGCTTCGCCGAGGCCGGCCACGAGCTGCACCTGGTCGGCGGGCCGGTGCGTGACGCCATGCTGGGGCGTTCCCATCACGACCTCGACTTCACCACCTCGGCCCGGCCGGAGGAGACCGAGAAGCTGCTGCGGGCCTGGGGCGACGGTGGGCTGTGGGACATGGGGCGCGACTTCGGCACCATCGGCGCGCGCCGCGGCGAGTGGGTGGTCGAGGTGACGACGTACCGCTCCGAGAGCTACGACCCGGCCTCGCGGAACCCGACGGTCGCCTTCGGCGACGACCTCGCCGGCGACCTGGGTCGCCGCGACTTCACCGTCAACGCGATGGCGGTGAGCCTGCCCGGCCGCGCCTTCGAGGATCCCTTCGGTGGCATCGCCGACCTGGCCCACCGGATCCTGCGGACCCCGGGTCGTCCCGAGGACTCCTTCGGCGACGACCCGTTGCGGATGCTGCGCGCCGCCCGGTTCGCCGCCCAGCTCGGCTTCGACGTCGCGCCCGAGGTCGTCGCGGCGATGACGGACATGGCCGAGCGGATCAACATCATCTCCGCCGAGCGCGTGCGCGACGAGCTGGTCAAGCTGATCTGTGCGCCCTACCCGCGCCTGGGCCTCACCCTGCTCGTGGAGACCGGGCTGGCCGACCTCGTCCTGCCCGAGCTGCCGGCGCTGCGCCTCGAGCGCGACGAGCACCACCGACACAAGGACGTCTACGAGCACACCCTCACCGTCCTCGAGCAGGCGATCGACCTCGAGCCGCGCCTTCCGGGCGGCGGACCCGACTTCGTGGCCCGCTTCGCCGCGCTGATGCACGACGTCGGCAAGCCCAAGACCCGCCGCTTCGTCGCGGACGGCACGGTCACCTTCCACCACCACGACGTCGTCGGGGCCAAGATCACTGCCAAGCGCATGAAGGCGCTGCGCTTCTCGCGCGAGGAGATCGAGGCGGTCTGCCTGCTGGTCGAGCTGCACCTGCGCTTCCACGGCTACGGCTCGGGGGAGTGGACCGACTCCGCCGTACGACGCTACGTCCGCGACGCCGGCGCCCAGCTGGCTCGCCTACACGTGCTGACCCGGGCTGACTGCACGACGCGCAACCAGCGCAAGGCCGAGCGGTTGCGGCGCACCTACGACGACCTCGAGACCCGGATCGCCGACCTCTCGGAGGCCGAGGAGCTGGCCTCGATCCGTCCCGACCTCGACGGCAACCAGATCATGGAGATCCTCGACCTGGCACCGGGACGCGAGGTGGGACAGGCCTACGCCTACCTCCTGGAGGTACGGCTCGACCAGGGACCCCTGGAGCACGAGGCGGCCAAGGCCGCGCTGCTGGAGTGGTGGGCCGAGCGCCAGGCCTCCGAGTAGGAGCGAGGCTCCCGTGGCTGCGGGCCGGTGGACGTACGAAGGCCCCGGCCGGAGCGACGTTCCTGCTCCGGCCGGGGCCTCGCATGTGGCGGCATCCCCCCATGGACGCCGCCGCGGTGCCCACTGACCCCTCAGTGGGACACCAGGTGTCGCCCGCTGACCCCGCAGCGGGCGACGATCGTGCGTCGCTGGCCCCGCAGCGACGCACG
>NZ_JAPYPS010000004.1:0-80623 GCF_029937575.1 Nocardioides sp. | reverse complement strand
GCGGGCGCGCCGCCCCCCCCCCCCCCCCACGACGAACCCGGCGAGGAAGCCCTCGTTGCGTGACGACCTCGTCTGCTTCATCACCACGCGCACCGTGTGGGTGCCGCGGCCGAGCTTGCCGTAGGTGCGCAGCTTGTCGAACGCGACGCCGCTGGCGCCGCTCTTCGAGCGGAAGTTCAGCTGCTTCCTCTTGTCGCCGTCCACGATCACCCGGGCGAAGCCACCGCTGGTGGCCTTGCCCTGGAGGATCTGCAGCTTCTGACCCGTGAACGAGTAGGTGACGACGCTGCGGCGCTTGCCCTTGCCGCTGGTGTCGCAGTAGCTCCCCCGCGGCACCGACGAGTCCTTGCGGACCTTCCAGGAGCCCTGACGCTGCACGGAGGAGTTGCGGCAGGGCACGTAGCGCAGTACGCGGACCCGCTTCGACGTCGATGCGCTGTTGCCCGCCTCGTCGGTCACGGTCAGCCGCACGGTGTAGCGACCCGGCTTGCGGAACCTCACCGAGGCCTGCGCGCCGGTGGCATCGACGGTATCGCCGCCGTCACCCCGGCTCCACTCGTAGGTGAGGTCCTCCTGGCCCGTCACGTCGTCGGAGCTGCCGGACGCGTCCAGCGAGACCTTGCGCTTCACGAACACCTTGCGCGGTGAGACCTCGGCCTGCGCCATCGGGTCCGTGGTGTCGACGGTCTCACCCGTGACCGTGACGGTCAGGCGGTCGGTGTCCTTCAGCCCGCGGGTGTCGGTGACCGTCAGGGTCACGTCGTACTCGCCTGCCTCCGGGTAGCTGCGCGACACCGTCGCGCCGCTGGCGTCCTTGGTGCTGCCGCCGTCGCCGAAGTCCCAGCTGAAGTCCAGGTCGGAGACGGCGTCGGCGTCGTCGGAGCTGCCGAGGCCGGAGAACTCGATCGTCTCTCCGGTCCGGGCGCTCGTCGGATCGGCGGCCGCGACGGCGGTGGGCGCGAGGTTGTCCGGGAGCGGCTCCTCGTCGACGTAGCCGTAGTCGAAGTCGCTGCACCCCTCGCCGAGGTCGAAGAGCACGTCTCCGCTCAGGTTGCCCTCCGGTGCGGCGTCCTCCCCGGACATCGACCTCACGGTGAAGTCGAGGCAGTCGTAGTCGAAGGTCCAGTCGCCCGACGGGCTCGACGGGTCGGCGTAGTTGTCGACGTGCGGGTCGTCGGCGGCGTCGGAGAACGACGTACGGCCGTCGGCGGCGGTGAAGGCCGCGTCGTCGAGCTCGGGGCTCGACGAGCCCACGGTCGGGGTCGCGTCCAGCGGGGACTGCGCCGGCGGGTCGTCCGTGCCGGCGTTGCCGTAGCCGTGCGCCTCGTCGGTGTAGACGAGGGAGAGCCCGGCCTCGAAGCCGATCGGGTCGCGGTCGATCTCGCCCTTGCCGTCGAAGTCGAAGCCCGAGCGGTCGCGCATCTCCAGGTAGTAGGCGTGGTCCTGCGGGGAGGCTGCGCCGGCCTGCAGGTACTTCCAGCCCAGGGTGCAACGGCTGGCCGTGGAGAGGTCCTCCTTGCAGCCGCCGTTGAAGATCCGCTCGTCGCCGGGCTCGCCACTCTCCTCGAAGTCGGTCTCGAAGAGGACCTTGTCGGTGCCGTCGATCGTCGCGGTCACCACGACGTCGTCGATGAACCAGCCGGGCAGAGCCAGGCCGGGGTCGGTGGCGTAGGAGAAGCGCAGCGCGCCCTGGTCGGCACCGGCGAGGTCGCTGATGTCGTAGGAGTCGGCCAGGAAGACCGGGTCGGGCTGCTCGCCCAGGAGTCGGTCGAGGTCGGCGGTGCCGGCGTCGTAGGAGCCGCTCGAGCCGGTCAGGCCGTTGTCGTAGGTCGAGAGGCAGCCCACCTGGTTGGGGTTCCCGACCGGGATGCCGTTGGCCGAGGTCGTGTAGCCCTCCTCGGACTCGTGCGAGGTGTACGTCGACCCGCCGTCGGTCGTGGTGAGCACGAAGCCGTAGTCGAAGTCCCACTCGATGTTCCACCGGGACTTGAAGGACAGGGTGACGGGCGTGCCGGGATCGAGGTCGCTGAGGCCCGGGATCGCGATGTCGAGGTTGCGCCCACCGCTGGGCACGCAGCCGAAGTCGTTGCCCGAGCCCGACCACCACAGGTGGTCGGCCGTGGCGCCGTCGCCGCTCTCGAACGCGTCGGCGTCGAGCAACGTCCGGCCGGGGAGCTTGGCGACGTACATCTCGGAGTTGTGCACGATGCCGTCGGCGCCGTCCTCCAGGGTGTAGGCCTCGCCGTCGGGCGTCGCCCACGTGATCGACCCGGTGTCGACCTTGGAGTGCTGGAAGCCGGTGACCTCGGTCTGGCCGGGCGCGAGCACCTCGGGCACGACCCATCCCAGCTCCTGGCGGGAGAAGGCGTCCATGTTCTGCGACTTGTCGGTCGCCATCAGGTTCCAGTCGCCGTAGGTCTCGCGGCCACCGAGGCTGTAGAAGTCCGGGAGCCCCAGCGAGTGCCCGTACTCGTGAGAGATCACCGAGGCCTTGTCGATCGCGGTCTCGGGGTTGACGTTGTAGGGCCCGACGCGCACGAAGACCTTGAGCGCCTCGCCGAGGTCCTCGGTGGTCTTGGTCGAGTACGTCGTGTCGGTGAACCAGAGCGGGTTGCCCTCGAGGTCCTTGAGCTGGTCGTCAGTGGCGAAGCCCGCGAGCCCGGTCACCGGGTCGCTGTAGGAGCCCTCCAGCGAGGACGAGTGGGGCCAGATGTTGTCGTAGGGCAGCAGGTCGCTGGTCGCCTCGCTGCAGGCACCGAGCTGGGAGGCGCCGTTGCCGCCGCAGCCGGCGTAGACGACCATGAAGAAGTCGACCAGCCCGTCCTTGTCGGTGTCGAAGTCGGAGTAGTCGACCTCCGGGTCCGCCAGGGCGGCGGCGTCACGCACGAGCTTGCCGGTCGGGCCGCAGCCGGAGTCGATGTTCTGCAGGGCGCCGATCCCGGCGAGGGAGCCGATGACCGCGGAGCCGTTGGCGTCGGCGCCGTAGTACTGCGTCTGACCGGGGAGGTTGTAGACCCCGTCCGTGACCCGCTCGGGGTACAGCGCCGTACCGGAGACGTCGAAGGGCAGGTCGCTGAAGGTCGTGCCCGTGCACGTCTGGCCCGGGACCGTCCGGGTCAGCTCGAAGCCCGGCTCGTAGTCGAAGTCGGCCGTCGCCAGGCCGGCCGACGGCACGGTGCCGGCGGGGTAGAGCTGGCCCAGCGACATCTCCTGGAAGAGGTTGAACGTCGACCCGGCGACCTCGGGGCTGTTGATCTTCTCGGCGAGGGTCTCGCCCGTGTGGCCCTCGACGTAGGCGCGGTCGGTGTACTGGACCGGCACGATCGGGAACGGACGGTCGCCGTACCGAGCGGTCTCGTAGGTCTCGCTCGGCGGGATCACCTTGGGACCGTGCGCAGTGGCGTCGCTGGTCTCGGCGCCGACGGTCAGGGTGGCCGTCGTGGAGAGGTCGCGCCACACGATGGTGGGCTCCTGGGAGGCCAGGGCCGCGGTGTTCTCGAGGACCAGGCTGACGACGCCGGGACCGTCCTCGGTCGCTGCCGGCACCGTCGGGATCGTCCACACGACCTCGGTCGCGCTGATCGTCCGGGTGCCTGCGCTCGGCTTGGCGCTCTCGAACCTCGTGCCGGTCGGGACGGTGACGTCCACGACGGCGCCGGCCACGGGTGTCGCCCCGGGGTTGGTGACGGTGATCGTCGACGGGTAGGTCTCACCCGGCTTCACCCAGCCGACCGAGGACACGAAGCTGTTGGTCAGGTCGAGCCCGCCCGCGGAGGCCAGCAGCACCGGGGCGGCGCCTGCGTCGGCGGTCGTGCGCCCGGCGGCGTCGCTCGCGTCGGTGGCGCGCAGGCCGAGGGTGATCGAGCGGGAGTCGTCGAGTCCGCGGGTCGCCGCGGCGGGCACGGTGGTGCGGAACGCGCCGCTGTCGTCCGTCACGACGTCCTGGGTGGCCAGGACGGTGCCGTCGGGCGCCACGAGCGCGAGGGTGAACGACGCTGCCACACCCGCGACAGGTGCCGTCGGCAGGCTCTGGCGGGCGGCGGCGAGCACCTCCGAGGCTCGGCGGACGGTGCCGCTGACCCCGAAGGACTTCCCGCTGCGCACCGACGAGGCGGCGGCCACGAAGTCGACGCTGAGGTCGAACTCGCCGACCTCGGAGTCGATCGAGGGTGCCGTGACCGGCGCGGTGGCCGGTGCGGTGGTCGTACGGGCGTCGGCGGAGACGGTGGCCACGCCGAGCAGCGGGATCGTGGCCAGGGCGGTGAGCAGCGCCGTGCCGGTGGCGATGCGCCGCGGGAGAGAGGGAGCCGTGCGCGATGCAGGCAGCATGAAGGGATCCTCGAGAGGGGTCGGGAGACGGGGGTCTGATCGATCACTCAACGACAGGTGGTGCCGTCGCGCTACGGCTTTCACGACATCTTCACGAGCACCCGGCGAAAAACCGACAACCTTGCGGTGACGCGGATGCAGCCGGGGGTTTCTACGGCGGGTCGCTCCTTGACCCTCACCCCGGGGCAGGGGCCACCGTCGGGACACTCGGTGAACGGTTCACCGGGACGGGCCACGAGAGGATGATGACCCGATGACGCACGTCAGCATCGGCGAGTTCGCCCGGGCGACCGGGCTCAGCGCGAAGGCGCTGCGCCTCTACGACGAGATGGGGCTGCTGGTCCCGGTCGAGGTGGACGCGATCAGCGGCTATCGACGCTACGCGCCGCAGCAGCTCGACCGGGCTCGACTCGTGGCGCGGCTGCGACTGGCCGGCATGCCGCTGGCCCGGATCCGGGTGGTGGCCGACCTGGCCTCGCGCTCCGGTCGGGCCGCGGCGGCCGAGCTCACGTCGTACTGGCGCCAGGTGGAGGCCGACGCGGCCTCCACCCGCTCGCTCGTCGCCGCCCTCGTGTCCGAGCTCGACGACAAGGAGACCATGATGAGCATCACCCGACAGCCGGCGACCGACGCGGCGTCGTACCTCGAGCAGGGTGGTCGCGAGGACCAGCAGGACGCGATCCTGGTGACCGACGGGGTCTACGCGGTGGCCGACGGGATCGGTGGCTGCCCCCGCGACCTGGCGTCCGACGTCCTCGGCGTGGTGGCAGCCCTGGACGGGGCCGGCGAGGACGACCCGCTGCGGGCCCTCGACGCCGCGGTGGCCCGCGCCGCGGCACTGGTCACCGAGCAGTACGCCGACCACCCGGACGCCGCGACCACCCTCACGGCCCTGGTGGTGCGCGACGACCAGGTGGCCGTCGCGCACGTCGGCGACACCCGCGCCTACCGCGTCCGCGACGGCCGGCTCGAGCGGCTGACCCGCGACCACAGCGTCGTCCAGACCCTCGTCGACGAGGGCAGGCTGACCCCCGAGGAGGCGCGCGCCGACGACCGTCGGGTGATCCTCAACCGGGCGATCGCGGTCGACGGCTCCTTCGCCCCGGACCTCGCCGTGCACGCAGTCGAGCCGGGCGACCGTCTCGTCCTGACGAGTGACGGCGTGCACGCGGTCCTCGAGACCGCGGTGCTCACGGGACTGCTCGTGGCCGACGCGCCACCCGAGGACGTCGTCGCCACCGTGCGCGACGCCGTACGAGCGGCAGGAGAGCCCGACAACCACGCCCTGGTCGTCGTCGACGTGCCCTGACGTCGGTGGGGTCGGCGTCGGCGTCGGCGTGCCCAAACGGCACAATTGTGGAGTTCTGACACGTCGGCGGGCCGAAAGGCTGCCACAACTCCACAATTGTCCCGTCTCGACTGGTCGCAGATGACGGACCCGCCTGTGGGCCTGTGGATAGCCACGACACCGACGGGCTCCGGCCGGGCATGGTGCCTGCATGGACGGCGACTTCATCGGGCGGCACCCCTTCACGAGACGGCAGCTGCGCGCCTCGGGCATCAACCCTGCCCTGGTCCGGCGACGCGACTACGTGCAGCTCGTCACGGGCGTCTGGGTCCACCGGGACAACCGCGACGACCTGGCGCTGATCCGGGCAGCCCTGCTGATCCATCCCGACGATGCCTTCGCGAGTCACCTGAGTGCTGCCCAGGTGCTCGGGCTTCCGGTGCCCGACAGTGCGTTCGCCCACGTGACGGTCACCAAGCAGGAGGACCGGCACTATCGACCGCAGATCAAGCCGCATGTCACAACGCGTCCTCGTCGCGTGGTCGTCGTACGGGGAATCCGGACCACCGACCCGATCGCGACCTTCATCGACTGCGCAGGGTGGCTCTCCCTGGTGGAACAGGTGGTGCTCGGCGACGCGCTGGTCGAGAAGTACGGCGTCGACCCAGCCGAGCTGCGCCGCGCCTGCAAGCAGAGCACCGACTACTACGCCGGTCTGGCACGGATCGCGGCCGACCTCGTGCGCAAGGGGGTGGACTCGCCGATGGAGACCCGCCTGCGCCTGCTCATCGTCCTCGCCGGCCTACCCGAGCCAGAGGTCAACGTCGTCATCTACTGGGAGGACGGAACGTGGCGACGGCGCTTCGACCTCTGCTACCGCGGCATCAAGCTGGTTGTGGAGTACGAGGGGCGTCAACATGCCCTGAGCTCGCGCCAGTGGCACTCCGACATCGATCGGCGCGAGGAGCTGGACGACGAGGGCTATCGGATCCTCTTGGTGACCTCGGCCGGGATCTACGACGAGCCCGGCAGGACCCTGCACCGCATCCGTCGCCAGCTCATCCTCCGCGGGATGCGGCAGGTGCCGAAGCTCGACGACCGCTGGCGTGAGCACTTCGCCGCCTGATCGCTCCTGTCCAAACGGCACAATTGTGGAGTTCTGACACGGTTTGCGCGCCAGAGCACGTCACAACTCCACAATTGTGGAGTTTGGACACGGCCTCCCACCCGCGCCGCGACCACCCCTGACCCACGAACGACAACGACCCGCCGCCCGGAGGGGCGACGGGTCGATGCGCGATCAGGATCGTGCGGGGTGCTGCGAGGTCACTCCTCGCCGGCGATGAACGCTTCCACGCGGCGACGACCCTCGGTGTCCTCGATCTGGACCGGGGGCGACTTCATCAGGTAGGACGAGGCCGAGATGATCGGGCCGCCGATGCCGCGGTCCTTGGCGATCTTGCAGGCGCGCAGGGCGTCGATGATGATGCCGGCCGAGTTGGGGGAGTCCCAGACCTCGAGCTTGTACTCGAGGTTGAGCGGGACGTCGCCGAACGCGCGACCCTCGAGGCGCACGTAGGCCCACTTGCGGTCGTCGAGCCAAGCCACGTAGTCGGACGGGCCGATGTGGACGTTGCGCGAGTCGATCTTGTTGGCCAGCTCGCCGGTCAGGTTGGACGTGACGGCCTGGGTCTTCGACGTCTTCTTGGACTCCAGGCGCTCGCGCTCGAGCATGTTCTTGAAGTCCATGTTGCCGCCGACGTTGAGCTGGTAGGTGCGGTCGAGGGCGACGCCGCGGTCCTCGAACAGCTTCGCCATCACGCGGTGGGTGATGGTGGCACCGACCTGGCTCTTGATGTCGTCACCGACGATCGGCACACCGGCGTCGGTGAACTTCTTGGCCCACACCGGGTCGGAGGCGATGAAGACGGGCAGGGCGTTGACGAAGCCCACGCCGGCGTCGATGGCGCACTGGGCGTAGAACTTGTCGGCCTCCTCGGAGCCCACCGGGAGGTAGGACACCATCACGTCGACCTCGGCGTCCTTGAGTGCCTGGACGACGTCGACCGGCTCGACGGCCGACTCCTCGATGGTCTGGCGGTAGTACTTGCCGAGGCCGTCGAGGGTGGGGCCGCGCTGCACGTCGATGCCGAGAGTCGGGACCTCGGTGATCTTGATGGTGTTGTTCTCGGAGGCGTTGATGGCCTCGGAGAGGTCCTTGCCGACCTTCTTGTCGTCGACGTCGAACGCGGCGACGAACTCGACGTCGCGCACGTGGTAGTCGCCGAAGAGGACGTGCATGAGGCCCGGCACCGTCGTGGTCGGGTCGGCGTCCTTGTAGTATTCGACGCCCTGGATCAGGGAGGTCGCGCAGTTGCCGACTCCCACGATTGCTACTCGTACCGAACCCATGGGGTTTCCTTCCTGATTCCTGCTGATGAGGTGCTGTGGTCAGTGCTGGTGGTGGCGGTGGTGCGGTCAGCTCTGGGGCTGGGCCGGGGGGTTGACCTGCTGGCTGCGCTCGGCGTTGATCAGGTCCGAGAGCCACTGGACCTCGCGCTCGGCCGACTCGACTCCGTGGCGCTGCAGCTCCGCGGAGTACCGGTCGACCTCCTGCTCGGTCATCGAGAGCTGCGACTGGATCCGGTCCAGCCGCTCCTGCAGACGGGTACGACGGCCCTCGAGCACCCGCAGCCGGATCTCCATGTCGGTGCGACCGAAGAACGCGAAGCGGATGCCGAAGTTGTCGTCCTCCCAGGCGGTGGGCCCGACCTCCGACATCAGCCGCTCGAACTCGGCCGTGCCGGCGTCGGTCACCTGGTAGACGATGCGTGGACGACGCGAGACCGGCGTCAGCGTCGTGGTGGCTTCCTCGATGAGGGCGCCGCGCAGCATCTTCTTCAAGGTCGGGTACAGCGAGCCGTACGACAGCACTCGACCCCACCCGAGCATGAGGTTGAGCCGCTTGCGCAGCTCGTAGCCGTGCATGGGTCCCTCGTGCAGCAGTCCGAGGACTGCGAGCTCGATGGTCTCTGCGCGACGTGCCATGCGACGTATCGTAGCGATATATCCATGAACTAGAAAGTTCCGACGTATTCGTTGGACGTGTCGTGCTCACGTATTGGTCACACGTGTCGGCTACACGTATTGGGAGCCGTCACCCGGCGCGCCGTACCATCGCAACTGCGCGCCCACCGCTGGGCGCACCGCAGCGGTGGCCTCCTGGCTCGGCTGCGTCCCGACGACGGACCCCGAGGTGAACGTGGCTGGCAAGCGCAAGGCGCCGACTCCGGCGTCGAGCAAGACGGGGACGTCGGGCTCGCGACGCAGCTGGGCCTTCGGGACCCGATCGTCCATCGGGGCCGACGGCGCCCGCCGCACCTGGTCGGAGCGACTGACCTTCCGCAACCGGCCCCGTCGCACGTGGAAGCAGTGGCTCGTGCGGGGCGTCACCTACGTCACCGTGACCGGCCTGGTGCTGGCCCTGCTCGCCGTGGGTGGCTTCGTCTACCTCTACAAGACGATCGACATCCCCCAGCCCAACGACGCGTTCCTCAGCGAGACCAGCTTCGTCTACTACGAGGACGGCGAGAGCGAGCTCGGCAGCTTCGCCGAGCAGGAGCGCGAGATCGTCAGTCTCGACGAGATGTCCGAGCACCTCAAGGACGCGGTCGTCGCAGCCGAGAACCGCACCTTCTACTCCGACAGCGGGATCGACCCCAAGGGGATCCTGCGCGCGGCGTTCAGCAACGCGAGCGGCAACTCCCAGCAGGGCGCCTCGACGATCACCCAGCAGTACGTCAAGATCCTGTACCTCACCCAGGAGCGCTCCTACACGCGCAAGATCAAGGAAGCGATCCTCTCCCTCAAGGTGCAGCGCGAGCAGAGCAAGCAGGAGGTCCTCCAGGGCTACCTGAACACCATCTACTTCGGGCGCGGTGCCTACGGCGCCGAGGCCGCCGCCAACGCCTTCTTCGGCACCAGCGCGGCCGACCTCAACCTGCGCCAGTCCGCCGTGCTCGCGAGCGTGCTCAACAACCCGTCGGGACTGGACCCCGCCAACGGCAAGGACGCCAAGCAGCGGCTCAAGGAGCGCTACGCCTACGTCATCGGGTCCCTGCTCGAGGTCGGCGACATCTCCGAGGCCCAGGCCACCAAGGCCGGCAAGCGCCTGCCGAAGATGCCCGAGCAGGAGGCGGAGAGCAGCTACGGCGGCCAGAAGGGCCACATGCTCACGATGGTGAAGAAGTCGCTGCAGGGCCTGACCAACAAGGCCACCGGCGCGCCGTTCACCGCCAACGAGATCGACGGAGGCGGCCTGCGCGTGACCACGACGTTCTCGCAGAAGGCGATGGATGCCGCCGAGCAGGGCGTGCTGGACGCCAAGCCCGAAGGGTTCGGGGACAAGGAGCTGCACATCGGCGTCGCCAGCGTCGAGCCCGGCACGGGCGCGCTGCGCGGCTTCTACGCCGGGCAGGACTATCTCGACTCCCAGATCAACTGGGCCGTCTCCGGCGGCCAGGCCGGCTCGACCTTCAAGGCCTTCGCCCTCGCCGCCGCGATCGACCAGGGCTTCTCGCTGCGCGACACCTTCGAGGGCAACTCGCCCCTGGAGCTGGCGGACGGCACCCCCATCGAGAACCAGGGCGACGCCGACTGGGGCTCGGCGATCGACATGATCTACGCCACCGAGAAGTCGGCCAACACCGCATTCGTCGACATGACGCTGAAGATGGACGACGGACCCCAGGCCATCATCAAGATGGCCAACAAGATGGGCATCCCGCCCCGAAAGCCGGGCAAGCAGCCGGGGTTCCCGGACTCGTCCCCGGGCCTGCTGCCCAACATCGGCGTCGCGCTCGGCTCTCAGACCGTCAGCCCGATCAACATGGCCAACGGTTACGCCACCCTGGCCAACGGTGGGGTCGAGGCAGAGCCCTACGTGATCGAGAAGGTCACCGACGCGGACGGCGAGGTCCTCTACAACCACAAGGTGGAGACCAGCCGGGCGATCAGCGCCGACATCGCCGCCGACGTCTCCTTCGCCCTGCAGGAGAACGTCCAGGACGGCTCCGGTACGGCGGCTCTGGCGCTGGGCCGTCCGGCCGCCGGCAAGACGGGGACAGCCACGGCCACCGACGCCGATGGCGAGAGCGTCGTCTCCTCCGCGTGGTTCGCCGGCTACACCCCCCAGATGTCCACCGCGGTCATGTACGTCCGCGGCAAGGGCAACGAGCAGCTCCAGGGCTGGTTGCCGTCGTACTTCGGTGGGGCCTTCCCTGCCGAGACCTGGACGGCGGTGATGCGCTACGAGATGGAGGGCCTCGACGTCGAGGAGTTCCCCGAGCCCGTGTACGTCGACGGCGACGCGCCCGGCGGGCTGGACACCGCCCCGTCCTACACCGCGCCGGCGCAGCCGACGAGGAAGCCGACCAGGGAGCCGGAGACCGAGGAGCCCACGAAGGAACCGACCAAGGAGCCGACGAAGGAGCCCACCCCGGAGCCGACGCCGGAGCCGACCCCCGAGCCGACGCCGGTGCCCAGCGAGACGCCGTCGGGCTGCGGACTGCTGGGGTGCCCCGACCCGGACCCGACGCCCACCCCGCAGCCGACGCCGCAGCCCAGTCAGTCGCCGTCGGGCGCGACCGCGGCGAGCGATCGCCGTACGGCGGCGCCGACCGGCCCGACGACCATGACGACGCCCTTCGCCTGGTGACGCGGGCGGTGACTCGGCGGTGACGGACCCGACGACCGGTCCGGTCCATCCCACCGTCGACGACCCGGTCGTGGGGGCGCTCTCCGAGCCGATCGGCGGGCCCGTCGGCTCGCGCGCGCGCTCCAGGGAGGCAGGTGGCACGTCTTCCTGGTGGACGCCGTTGCGGGTGCTGCTGGCCCTGACCGCGCTGAGCTTCGCGCTCGGCCTCGTCGCCCAGGCCTCCTGCGTCGCCGACCAGTGGCGGGGCGACGGACAGCTCGCCCGCGTCTGCGGCTCGGAGATCGCCGACTCCTACACCGGCACCGGCCTCGTCGAGGGCGCCTGGCCGTGGTCGAGCGAGGCGGACACGCTCTCGCGGCACGCGGTGCTCGAGGAACCGGCCCTGGTCGGGCTGTGGACCTACGCCGCGGCTCGCGCCACACAGCTGGTCTCCGGAGGACCCTCGCTCGAGGAGCGGTACGGCGTGGCGGCAGCGACCCTGCCGCGCGACCCCGACATCCGCCGCGAGCGGACGATCTTCGTCGCCGCCAACGCGATCGGCCTCGCCGTGCTGGCCCTGCTCACGACCCTGGCACTGAGCCGCGTGCATCGGAGGCGGCCGTGGGACGCGGCCGGCTTCGCGGTCGCCCCCCTGCTGGTCGTGACCGGACTGACCGCCTGGGACCTGATCGCCGTGAGTGCGGTCGGGCTCGCCCTGCTGGCCTGGTCACGACGGCGTGCGGTGGTCGCCGGAGCGCTCGTCGGCGTGGGCGTGGCCGCCGGGGTGTGGCCGGTCCTGCTGCTGGGTGCCTTCGCGCTGAGTGCCTCGCGCACCCGGCGACTCGTCGAGGTGCCGCCCGCCGTGGCGGCGGCCGCGGGGGCGTGGGTCTGCCTCAACCTGCCGGCGTTGGTCTCGGGTCCCGCCCAGTGGCAGCGCTTCTGGGCGGTCGCCGCCGATCGTGGTCCCGACTCCGGCACGCTCTGGACCGTGCTCGACGACTCGATCGGGATCTCGCACGACACCGTGCTGACCACGTCGTTGGCCCTGGTCGGGGTGTGGGTCACGGGCGTCGTGACGTTGTGCCTGCTGGCCCCGTCCCCTCCTCGGGTCAGCCAGGCGGCGCTGCTGCTGGTCGCCGGACTCGTGCTGCTGCGACCCGCCTTCGAGCCCCACCAGGCGCTGTGGCTCCTCCCGCTCGCAGCGCTGGCACGGCCACGGTGGCGCGACCTGCTCATCTGGCAGTCGTGCGCCGTGGTGTTCGCGGCGATGCACTCGTGGTGGCGCGGCGGGCTGCTCGACCCGGGCGGCGACGGACCTGCCGGCTTCTACTGGATCGGCATCGGCGTGCACGTCGTCGGCACGCTGTGGCTGGTGGCGGTGGTGGTCGGCGACCTGTGGTGGCCGGAGGTCGACCCGGTGGGCGGAGAGCGGCCCCGGAGGGACCCGCCGCGCAGGGGGCGCGGGGGGTCGAGGGGTCAGGTGACGACGATGCGGTCGAACGACGTCGCGGTGTAGCGCACCCGGACATCGATCTGCGCGCCGACCTCCGGCACCCGTGTGCCCCTCGGCACGAACAGCATCGAGGCCTGCATGTGCGGCGGCTCGGCGAAGAGCCGCAGCTTGGCGTCGACCGAGAACGGCGAGCGCACGAAGCCCGCCGCGTCCAGCCCGCCGCGGGCGAGTGTGGCGGCGCGCGCCTTGAGCGACGACTCTCCCGTCGGGGACTCCAGCCCGATCCCGTGCGCCGTGCCGCCGCTGACGATGAGCAGGTGCCCGGCCCGGGGCGCCTGCCGGCCCCGGTAGCCGAAGACGTCTCCACGGTCGACCCGGTGCACGTCGAGCACGGTCGAGGTGACCCGTAGCGCCGAACGGTCGCCGAGCCACAGGGCGGTGCCGATGCGGGGACGGATCGTGAAGTCGGCGTACGCCGCCCGCAGCCAGTCCAGCTCGGCTCCGACGAGATGGCTGACCCAGATGGTGTCCAGGCCGTCGAGACCCGCGGCGACGGCGTCGTTGAGCAGGCGCCGTACCTCGCCGAGGTGGGAGCCCTGGCCCAGCGGCAGGTGCAGGGCGAGTCCCTCGAGGCGGGCACCCGGGTGCCGACGGAGCCGGTCGGCGGCCTCCCAGAGCCCGCGGGCCAGGAACCCGTGGCGCACCATCGAGGTGCGCAGCTCGAGGACGAACCGAGCCCGCGGGTCTCGTGCGAGCAGTGCCTCGACGTCCTCGATGCGGCCCAGGGTGTGGATCACGCGGGCGGCCAGCGTGGGGTCGAGGTCGTCGACGAACGGGCGCCAGGGCGTCAGCACCACCAACGAGCCGCTGAAGCGCCGGGCGACCTCGGGCAGCTCGGTGTAGGTGCCGACGGCGATCGTGTCGACGCCGAGCCACTCGCTGCGTCGGGCCAGGCGTCCGAGGGTGAGGCCGTAGCCGTTGCCCTTGACGACGGGGACCAGACCGGGGCTGGCCTCGGCGACCGAGCGCAGGTGGGAGCGCCAGCGGTCGCCGTCGACGGTGAGGGTCAGGCTCATCCGCGCCGCCGCATGTAGACGTCGAAGGCCCGGTAGAGCGCGCGGTTGAGCGGCAGGTCCCACTCACCGACGTACTCGACGGCCTCGCCACCGGTGCCGACCTTGAACTGGATCAGGCCGGCGTGCGGGTCGTCGGCGTCGAGGGTGTCGGTGATGCCCCGCAGGTCGTAGACGTCGGCGCCGGCGGCGAGGGCATCGGAGATCATCGCCCACTGCACGGCGTTGGAGCCGCGGACCTCGCGCTTCTCGGTCGAGGAGGCGCCGTAGGAGTACCACGCGTGGGCGCCGACGCGGATCGCGATCGTCGAGGCGACCAGGTCGCCCTCGTGGCGGGCCGACCAGAGGCGGATCCGGTCACCGCTCTCGGCACCGAGAGCGGTGACCATGGTGCGGAAGTAGGACAGCGGGCGGGGGGTGAAGTGGTCACGCTCGGCGGTGTGCACGTAGAGCGCGTGGAAGGCCTCGAGCTCGCCCGCGACGTCCGTGGCACCCGCCCCGGTGACCACGACACCCTCCTTGGTGGCCTTCTTGATGTTGCGGCGCCACTGCTGGTTCATGCCCTTGAGGAGGTCGTCCTCGGTGCGGGCGCTGCCGTCGGCGTGGCGCAGCGGGACCTGGAAGACGTGCCGGGGCTGGCCGGCGGCGAAGCCGCCCTCGCCGCCCTGCGCGCGCCAGCCCAGGCGGGTCAGCTCGGAGACCACGCGGGCCCCGACCGCCTCGCGGGAGGTGGGCGCCACGTCGTCGAGACGGCGTACGGCGTCGTCGGCGATGCCGGCCTTGATGGTCGCGGCGTCCCACCGACGCGTGACGACGGGCGGGCCCATCCGGACGCCGAAGGCGCCCTGCTTCTTCAGGTGCCCGGCGAGCGGGGTCAGCCAGTCGCCGAGGTCGCCGGTCCAGTCGATCACCGGACCCTCGGGCAGGTAGGCGAGGAAGCGCTTGACCTTGGGCAGCTGGCGGTAGAGCACGAGGGCGCTGCCGACCATCGTCTCGCCGTCGAACCAGCCCAGCGACTCGCGGCGCCACTCGCTCTTGACCGCGCCCCAGGCGGGGGTCTGGAGGAAGCTCGCCGACCTCTGGGTGTCGACGAAGGCGAGGTGCTCGTCGGCGGAGACGAGCCGGACCGCGAGCTCACTCACAGGCGCTCTCGCAGCCACGCGAAGTCGGCCGTGTGCTCCTCGGCGCCACCCGGGGTCTCGCAGACCACCGGGGCCGCGGCATCGCGGACCACCGCGGCCAGCAGGTCGGCGTCGATCGTGCCGGCGCCGAAGTTGGCGTGCCGGTCGGCTCCGGAGTCGAAGGCGTCGCGGCTGTCGTTGCAGTGCACCAGGTCGATCCGGCCGGTGATGGCCAGGACGTCGGCGACCACTGTCTCCAACGAGTTGCCACCGGCGTGGGCGTGGCAGGTGTCGAGGCAGAAGCCCACCATCTCGGCCCCCTCGGCGCTCGCGATGGCGTCCCAGACCCGGTCGATCCGCTCGAGGTAGCGGGTCATCGCGTTGTCGCCGCCGGCGGTGTTCTCGATGAGCAGCGGCAGCTTGAGGTCGGTGGCCTCGATCGCCTTGCGCCAGTTGTCGAAGCCGACGGCAGGATCGTCGTCCTTGTTGACGTGGCCGCCGTGGACGATCAGGCCCTTGGCGCCGATCGCCGCCGCGGCGTCGACGTGCTTCTGGAGCAGCTTGCGGCTGGGGATCCGGATCCGGTTGTTGGTGGTGGCGACGTTGACGATGTACGGCGCGTGCACGTACAGGTCGATCCCCGCGGCGGCAGCGTCGTCACGCAGCGCGTCCGAGCCGCCGGCGTAGGAGATCTCGGGGCCCTTGTAGCCCTGGGGGTCGCCGAGGAAGAACTGCACGAGGGGGGCCTGGCGAGCCCGCGCCTCGGCGATCGGGTCGGTCTGGTCGACGTGGGCACCGATCGCGGGCGCGGCAGGCTGACTCATGGGACCACTCTAGGAGCCCGGCGGTGCGGCGGTTTCCCGGGCGGCCCGGGCGGGTACCCACCGGCTGGTACGGACCGGGGGTCCGACCGGGAGCCAGGGCGGTTCGACGGAGGTTACCCTCGGACGGCTCGCCGGTGCAGCCCTACGCCGTCCGCGCACCCGTCACGGAGGACCCTCATGAGCAGCATCCGCATCCAGTCGGCCATGCGCACCTGGAGCGCCGAGACCGCTCGGGTGTTCCGCATCGGACGCGACCCCGGCTGCGACATCGTCACCGACGACGCGACCGTGTCGCGGGCGCACGCCGAGCTGCGCGCTCTGGGGGAGGGCTGGGAGGTCGTGGACCTCGGCAGCTCGCTCGGCACGTGGGTCAACGGCCAGCGGATCCAGCGTGCCGACCTGACCGGCACGACCGTCGTCGGCTTCGGCGACCAGGGGCGCGGCTTCAGCGTCACCGTGACCGTGACGGCGCCGGCCCCGCCCACCCCTCCTGCCCCACCCGTCGGACAGCCGGCCATGCCCGCCGGACCCGCAGGGCCGGGTGGCCCGCCCCCGCACCCGCCCACGCACCCGCCCGGCGTCTCCGGCCCGCCCTCGATGGACACCACGATCATCACCGGGATCCCCCCGATGCCGCCCGGCACTCCCCCCGGAGCCCCCGGAGCGCCGGCCGCGCCGGCGCACCCCGGCCTGCTCGTCCGGCGACGCCTCGGCTCGGACCTGCGCTTCGGCGGCAACGCGCCGGTCCGGATCGGACGAGACCCGGGCCTGGAGGTCGTGGCGGACGACAGCGCCGTCTCGCGGCTGCACGCCGTCCTCGAGCCCGGTCCCGACGGCTGGCGCTGGTCGGACCATTCCACGGGAGGCTCGTTCGTCGACGGCGAGCGGATCTCGACGCTGATCATCGAGGAACCCACCGAGATCAGCCTGGGCCACCCCACGGCCGGCTACGAGATCGAGGTCGTCCCGGTGGTCGCAGCGGGTCAGGCGGTGGCCGCGATCCAGCGCCGCAAGCGCCGTCGCGGGGCCGTGCTCGTCGGAGGCGCTGTCCTTGCCGTGCTGCTCGCGGTGGGTGGCACGGTCGCGGCGGTCGGTCTCTTCTCGGGCGACGAGTCGACCGAGGTCGCCGGGCTGAGCACCGCCGAGCTCGACCGTGCCAAGGCCGCCGCGGTGTTCCTGACGGCGATCGACGACACCGGCGAGCCGGTCTACACGGGCTCGGGCAGCATCATCAGCTCCGACGGCCTGATCCTGACGAACGCCCACGTCGGCAAGCCGACCGCCCCCGGCCAGGGGGCCGTCGAGGTCGGGGACCCGGCGTACCTGCTGGTCTCGGTGACGTCCGGCTCCGACGACGTGGCGGCAGAGCCGGAGTTCCGGGCCGAGGCGATCGTGGCCGACGGCTACCTCGACCTCGCGGTGCTCCAGATCACCGGCGACGCCGACGGCAACACCGTCGACACCGACGAGCTCGAGCTGCCCGAGCCGCTCCCGATCGGGACCAGCAGCGACCTGCGCACCGGCGACTCGATCACGGCGCTGGGCTACCCGGCGATCGGCAACGTCACCGAGCAGCTGAGCAAGCCACTCACCGTCACCACCGGAGTGGTCTCGACCTTCCAGGCGGACCCCGTCATCGGCACCGAGCGCGGCTTCATCGACTCCGACGTGCGGCTCGGGTCGGGCAACTCCGGCGGTCCCTCGATCAACGACGACGGGGAGATCGTGGGGATCAACACCGCGGTGATTACCGCCAACTCCGACAGCGCCGGCGCGATCACGTCGGGCTCGGCGCTGCTGCGCCCGGTCGACCTGGCCTCCGACATCCTCGAGGTCGCCCGCGCCGGCGGCGACCTCGACTACGTCTCGCCGTACGTCGACGAGCTGCCCGAGACCGACGACCTCCCCTCCGACGTCGGCTTCGCCTCCGCGGGCTGGGTCGGGGACGGCGAGGAGGGCAGCTGTGCCGGGAGCAGCAGCGTCCAGACCCCGCAGCGGATGTCCGTGGTGCCGGGGGCCCTGCTGTACGCCGAGTACGTCGTCACCGGGGTGCCCGACGGGACGCCGATCGGGGTGACGCTCTACTCCCTGGACGGCACCGAGGTGATCGGGTCGCTGCAGGACACGTGGAGCTTCGGCTCGGAGCAGACCTGCATCTACGTGCCGTTCGAGGCGCCGGACGGGGTGCCGGGGATCAACGGGGTGTTCGTGGTCGGCGAGGACGCCGAGGCGGTCGTGGACAACCCGCTGGCCTACCAGTAGCGCCCGGCTCTCGGCGGCGGGCTGGATTTAGCCGGCTCGGCCCCGCGCTGCTACTCTTCCCTGTCCTTGTCGTGCGGTCCCACCGATGGGTCCCCGCCGACGAGGAGCATCACCAACGCAAAGCCCTCCTGCCACGGAGAGACCGTGGCCGCTGAGTCCAGAGGAGGTGGGACGCTTGCGTGCCTACGAAGTCATGGTCATCCTCGACCCCGGTCTCGAAGAGCGCACCGTCGAGCCGTCGCTCGACAAGTACCTCAACGTCATCCGTACCGACGGCGGGACCGTCGACAAGGTCGAGGTGTGGGGCCGGCGTCGCCTGTCCTACGAGATCAAGAAGAACGCCGAGGGCATCTACGCCGTCATCAACCTGCAGGCCGAGCCCGCCACGGTCAAGGAGTTCGACCGCCAGCTCACGCTGAACGAGTCGATCCTGCGCACGAAGGTGCTGCGTCCCGACGCTCACTGAGCGGAGGGCTTTCTCCGGGGGAGCCGGTAGGCAACCTGTGGAGAAGCACTTTCCCCTGTCGGTGCTCCACGTCACGATGAGTGGCACACCGACATCACTGGATCACGCAACGATTCCTAGGGAGACCTGACATGGCAGGCGAGACCGTCATCACCGTCGTGGGCAACCTCGTCGACGACCCGGAGCTCCGCTTCACCCCCTCGGGTGCCGCGGTGGCCAACTTCCGGATCGCCTCGACGCCCCGCACCTTCGACCGGCAGACCAACGAGTGGAAGGACGGCGACGCGCTGTTCCTGTCCTGCGCCGTGTGGCGTCAGGCCGCCGAGAACGTCGCCGAGTCGCTGCAGAAGGGGATGCGCGTCGTCGTGCAGGGGCGGCTCAAGCAGCGCCAGTACGAGACGCGCGAGGGTGAGAAGCGCACCGTCGTCGAGCTCGAGGTCGAAGAGGTCGGCCCGTCCCTGAAGTACGCCACCGCCAAGGTGGCCCGCGCGAGCCGTTCCGGCGGCGGGGGCTATGGCGGCGGCCAGGGAGGCGGCGGCTACGGCGGCAGCCAGGGCGGCCAAGGCGGTCAGGGCGGCGGCCAGCAGGCCGACGACCCGTGGGCCACCCCGGCTCCCGGTGGCGGCGCCCCGTCCGGTGGAGGGGCCTCACGCCCCGCCGCCGACCCGTGGGGAGCACCCGGCGTGGGCTCGGAAGAGCCCCCGTTCTAAGGCTCGTCCCGACGCGCTGATCCAGCAGCACAGCACGAAACATCCATCGCACATCCGACCACCATTCCGTCCCTGCTCTGCAGGGCCGGGCTTCGAGAGAGGAAGCACCACAATGGCCAAGGCAGTGTTGCGCAAGCCCAAGAAGAAGGTTTGCCAGTTCTGTAAGGAGAAGGCGACCGGCGTCGACTACAAGGACACCGGCCTGCTCCGCAAGTTCATCTCCGACCGAGGCAAGATCCGCGCGCGTCGCGTGACCGGCAACTGCGTCCAGCACCAGCGGGACGTCGCCATCGCGGTCAAGAACGCTCGCGAGGTCGCCCTCCTCCCGTACACCTCCACCGGTCGCTGAGAGGGGTCGACATGAAGCTCATCCTCACCCAGGAAGTCGACGGACTCGGCTCTGCCGGCGACGTCGTCGAGGTCAAGAACGGCTACGGCCGCAACTACCTGGTCCCCCGCGGCGTTGCCGTGCTGTGGACCAAGGGCGGCCAGAAGCAGGTCGACTCGATCAAGGCTGCTCGTTCGTCGCGCTCGGTGCGCGACCACGACCACGCCGCCGAGCTGGCCGCCAAGCTGCAGTCGGCCCAGGTCGACGTCCGCGTGCGCGCGGGCGCCGAGGGTCGTCTCTTCGGCGCGGTCACCGTCTCCGACATCGCCGAGGCGCTCGCCGAGGCGGCCGGCGAGTCGGTCGACAAGCGCACGATCGTGGTGACCAACCCGATCAAGTCGCTCGGCGCCCACACGGTTGCCGTCAAGCTGCACGACGACGTCTCGGCCTCCGTGGCCCTCAACGTCATCCCAGCCTGACGCGACTGCTCCAGCACCATCGACGCGGCCGTCCCCCTCGGGGGGCGGCCGCGCTCGCGATTTCGGAGCTGGGGCGCCGGCTCAGGAGCCTGCCGGGGCGTCCTTCTCCACGGCCCCGGCCCACGGGCGCGCGGAGTAGGTGAAGAGCACCGCGATCGCGGCGAGGTTGAGCAGCTGCCCGGAGCCCGCGGCGAGGTCGGCGAGGCCGTCCCAACCGGCTCCGAAGACGAGGACCGGAAGGACGGCGACCAGCGCGGTGAGCGTGACCAGTCCCTGCAGCACCGTCATCGGCGTGCGCTCGCCCGCGCGTCGAGCGGCGTCGGCGAGCCGGTAGAACAGCAGCCCGCCGAACGCGAGGGCCGGCAGGCTCGCGGCCCAACCGAGCGAAGGGTCCTCCGCAGCGACCCGCTCGGCCACGGCGGGGAACCACAGGGCGCTGGCCACGAGCAGCGCCAGCAGGCCACTGATGCGCAGGGCACCGCCGGCCAGGCCCGCCGGGAGCAGCCCGACGCCCAGCACGACGAGGAGCCAGCCGATCGGGTCCGGGAAGAGGTCGTAGCCGCTGCCGGCGACCGGATCCCCGTCCGGGTCGAGCCGGACCCCCTGGAGCGCCTGCAAGGCGATGATGACGTAGCCCATGGCGACCGTCTGCAGGGGCTTCACGCGGGTGGACTCTACGCAGTTGCGCCGTCGGCGCCGGTGACCAACCAGGCCTCGCCGCGCTCACGACGTACCAACGTGACCAGGCGCCCACCCATGAAGAGCCCGACGAAGACGACCCAGAGCGCCACCAGGCCGCCCCCGAGCGCGGCCACGAGCAGCACGACCGGCGCGTAGACGACGAGCACGGCGAGGCCCGCCCAGGCGAGGTAGGCGCCGTCGCCGGCGCCGATGAGCACGCCGTCGAGCACGAACACGATGCCCGCGGCGGGCTGGCCGAGTCCGGCGACGAGCAGCACCGGGACGAGCAGGGAGCGTACGGCCTCGTCGGCGGTGAACAGGGCTCCGAGGAACGGGCTCGAGGCCGCGATCCCGACACCCGTGACAACCCCGCTGACGACCCCCCACTGCACCATCCGGCGCGTCGCGGCGCGCGCCCCTGCGCGGTCGCCAGCACCCAGCATCCGTCCGGTCAGCGCCTGGGCGGCGATCGCGATGGCGTCCAGCACGAATGCCAGGAAGCCCCACAGCGTCATCGCCAGCTGGTGGGTGGCGATCTCCGTGGCGCCTCCGGCGGCGCCCAGGCTCACGGCGTACGTCGTGACGAGCAGCGCGGCGCGCAGGGTCAGGGTGCGCACGACCAGCGGAAGGCCCGCACGACCCGCGGCGCGGACGCCCCGGGCGTCGGGGCGCAGGGACGAGCCCTCGCGCCGGGCCGCCCGGACGACCACGGCGACCAGCGCGAGGGCCGAGAGCGCCTGGGCGATCACCGAGCCGAGGGCGGACCCGGCGATGCCGAGCCCGGCGCCGTACACGAGGCCGATGTTGAGGGCGATGTTGAGCAGGTTGCCGACGACGGCCACGACGAGGGGGGTGCGGGTGTCCTGCAGGCCGCGCAGCACGCCGGTGGCGGCGAGCATGAGCAGCAGCGGGGTGATGCCGAGCACGGCGACGCGCAGGTAGTCGGCGGCGTACCCGGTCACCTCGGAGGTGGCGCCGAACGCGCCGACGAGCGGTTCGGTGAGCAACCATCCGAGCGGGGTGAGGACCACGCCGAGCAGGACGGCCAGCCACAGGCCGTCGATCCCCTGGGTCAGGGCACCGCGCAGGTTGCCGGCTCCGAGCCTGCGGGCGACCCCCGCCGTGGTGCCGTAGGCCAGGAACACGCACACGCCGACGAGCGTCTGGAGGACCACGGCGGCGATCCCGAGGCCGGCCAGCTGGGGTGTGCCGAGGCGACCGACCACCGCCGCGTCGGCCAGCAGGAACAGGGGCTCGGCGACGAGGGCGAGGAAGGCGGGCACGGCGAGTCGGACGATGGCCCGGTCCTGGGCCTTCGCCTGGTCGCTCGCAGGGTGGCGCACGGGTCGAACCTAGGCGGTCGTCGGTGCCGGACAGGGCCCGGGCGGGCGCTGGGCAGGGGTGGGCAGGGGTGTGGCAGGGGTTCGGCAGGGGTTGGGCCGCTCGTGCACAGGTGCCCCACGTGCTGTGGATAGCGGCTCCCTCGGGTGGGTTTGTCGACAAACGTCCAGGACACGCCGAGGTGGACACGCGGTGAACGAAAACTCTCGTCAAGAGTTTCTGCTCCACACCCTCCGATCAGGATCGTTGCAGGTCAGGGGCGGGTTAGCCGGACCATCCCCCAAGTTGTGCACAGGTTGTTCCCCAGGCTGTGCACAGCGAATCGCGTGTCGTCCACGGGTCCGTCCCAGTTATCCACAGGGCCTGTGGATAGGCCGGTGTCGCCGGCGACCGTGGCCGCGTACGTTCGCGCTACCCACCAGTTCCACCGGCGATGTCGGCGCCCCCGCCTAGCGTGGCCGTCAGCACCGCACAGCACCTGTTCCCCAGCCCTCCGGAAGCGAGCCCGTGAGCGTCACCGACTCCGACCGCACCGTTGCTCCCGAGCCTCCGTTCGACGACTGGGGCGACGGCCCCGCGGCCTATGCCCCGGGCGAGGCACCGCGCTCGGCGGGTGACCGGACGCCTCCGCAGGACATGGCGGCCGAGCAGTCGGTGATCGGCTCGATGCTGATCTCCAAGGACGCCATCGCCGAGGTCTCCGAGGTGCTGCGCGGCAACGACTTCTACCGGCCGATGCACGAGACGATCCACGACGCGATCATCGACCTCTTCGGCCGCGGTGAGCCGGTCGACATGATCACCGTGGCGGCCGAGCTCCAGCGCCGCGGTGAGCTGGCCAAGATCGGTGGTGCTCCCTACCTGCACACGCTGGCCGCCAACGTCCCGATCGCCTCCAACGCCGAGTACTACGCCCAGATCGTCCGGGAGAAGGCGATCCTGCGCCGCCTCGTCGACGCCGGCACGAAGATCGCCCAGTACGGCTACGCGGGGGAGGGTCAGGTCGACGACATCGTCGACCGGGCCCAGGCCGAGGTCTACCAGATCACCGACCGCCGCGCGGCCGAGGACTACGCCCCGCTCAGCGACATCATGGACAAGGTCCTCGACGAGATCGAGGCGATCGAGAATCGCGAGGCCGGGCTGTACGGCGTACCCACCGGGTTCGCCGACCTCGACGACCTGACCAACGGTCTGCACTCGGGTCAGATGATCATCGTGGCGGCACGTCCTGCCATGGGCAAGTCGACACTGGCTCTCGACTTCTGCCGGGCGGCCTCGATCGCCAACAACCTGACCAGCGTCTTCTTCAGCCTCGAGATGACGCGCTCGGAGATCTCGATGCGGCTGCTGTCGGCCGAGGCCAAGGTGCCGCTCAACCACATCCGCAACGGCAAGATGGACTCCGCCGACTGGGACAAGCTGGCCCGTCACATGGGCAAGGTCTCCGGGGCGCCGATGTTCATCGACGACAGCCCCAACATGACGATGATGGAGATCCGGGCGAAGGCGCGCCGGCTCAAGCAGCGCCACGACCTGCAGCTCATCGTCATCGACTACATGCAGCTGATGACCTCGGGCCGCAAGGTCGAGTCGCGCCAGCTCGAGGTCTCGGAGTTCTCCCGGCAGATCAAGCTGCTCGCCAAGGAGCTCGAGGTCCCGATCATCGCGCTGTCCCAGCTCAACCGTGGTCCGGAGCAGCGCGGCGACAAGCGGCCGATGATGAGCGATCTTCGCGAGTCCGGCAGCCTCGAACAGGACGCGGACATGGTCATCCTGCTCCACCGCGACGACGCCTACGAGAAGGAGTCGACCCGCCCCGGCGAGGCCGACCTGATCGTGGCCAAGCACCGCAACGGTGCGACGCGCGACATCACGGTGGCGTTCCAGGGCCACTACTCCCGGTTCGTGGACATGGCGCACTGACGCTGGTCATTGCCGACGTACCCGACCTCACCATGCCGCCGACCCACACCGACCGCCAGCGCCAGGCGCTGTACCGAGCGGAGCAGGCGATCGCGGCGACCCTCAAGGAGGGCGGCACGATCGAGCACGAGGGATCGACGCTCACCGTCGAGGCCGAGCGCCAGTTCGGTGACCTGCCCGCCATCCAGACCTATGTCGACCGGGTGCTGGCCCTGCGGCCGGTCGCCGGCATGGAGCGCGCCTCGGTGCCCGTGACCGTCCGCGAGCGCCGCGGCGACCGCCAGGCCCACTACGAGCGGGACGCCGCGACGATCGCGATCCCCGGTCATCGACACACGGGATGGGCGATGCGGGAGACCGTCGTCCTGCACGAGCTCGCCCACCACCTGGATCCGCAGCCGTCCCCGGCCCATGGTCCCTCCTACGCGGCGACCCTGGTCCACCTCTACGAGACGGTGATGTCGCCCGAAGCGGCTCACCTGCTGCGCGTGCAGATGTGGGACGGGGGTGTCCTGATCGCCGGCGGCTCGGGCAGGGCGCCCACCGGCACCTCCACCGGCACCTCCACCGGCAACGCCGGCACCTCCTCGACGCTCGACAAGATCTCGAAGGTCCTGGCCCAGGCCGAACGGGCCTCGACCACCGAGGAGGCCTCGACCTTCTTCGCCAAGGCCCAGTCGTTGGCGACTCGCTACTCGATCGACCTGGCCGTCGCTCGACAGCACGTGGCCCGCAGCCAGCAGCGGGAGACGCCGATCCACCGGCGCATCACCATCGGGCAGCCGCGTCAGGCGGGCAACAGGCACTTCGTGCGGTTGTTCCTCTCCATCGCCCACGTCAACGACGTCAAGGCCAACATCGCCACCAACTCGACGTCGGTCTACCCCTACGGATTCCCCTCGGACCTCGACGTCGTGGAGGCGCTGTACTCCAACCTGGCCACCCACATGGCGGAGTCCGCGTCGCGCTACCTGGCGACAGGGGCCTTTCGGGACTCGATGGTGTGGTCATCCTCGAAGGCCCAGCACGTCCGCGCCACCGCACGCGAGGCCCGGCTGAGCTTCTACGACTCCTACGTCGAGGCCATCAGCCGACGCCTGGTCGCCGCTCAGGAAGCGGCGGAGCGACACGCGATCCGTGACCTGGACGCCGGCGGTGGCGCCGCCGCGAGCACGTCGCTGGTCCTGGCCGACAAGCGGGCCGAGGTCGACGACTACTACGCGAGCAACTCGGATGCGCGCGGCTCCTGGTCGGGTTGGAAGGGCCGGACCCACTCGGTGCCCTCGGCGGCCGCGGCCGGCCGTCACGCCGGGCAGCGGGCCCGACTCACCAGCGGGCGCGCGCTGCCCGGTGGAGCGAAGGCGCTCGATGGATGAGCCTGGATCCGGGCTGAGGCCGTGAGGGGAGCCAGCAGCCTCCCCGCTGCGACGGCGGGTCCACCGACCGACGCCGGTGACCGAACGGACAGCCCGCCCTGGCCTGAGCAGACCATCACCCGACGACCGAACGCACGATGCCGACCAGATCGTGCGGCCCCTACGTTGGGCGACGGTCGGGCATGGGGCCCGATCCTGCAGGCGCGTGCGTGGGGTGCGACAGCCTGGTCCGACGGTGCACCCTGACGTGAGGGTGGGGCCGTGGCGCGCGTGCTGGTGCTCGAGGACGACGCGGACATCGCCGGACTGATCGCGCACATCCTCACCAGGGACGGTCACCTCATCGACGTGGTCTCCGACGGTGCGCTGGGTTGGGAACGGGTACGACGAGCTCCGTACGACGTCGTCATCGTCGACCGGGTGATGCCCGGTCTGGATGGCATCGACGTCGTTCGCGCGTGCCGCGCGAGTCCGGACCTGCGCGACGTACCGATCCTGATGCTCACCGCCCGCGCCCTCCCGGCCGAGGTCCAGCAGGGTCTCGACGCAGGTGTCACGGTCTACATGACGAAGCCGTTCGTGCCCAAGCAGCTCTCGGCCCTGGTGGCGCGCCTGGTCGCAGGAGACGGGGGATCTGGCACCGTTCACCCATGACGTCCTCGGCCGTCCTGACCTACCGCTACCTGCGACTCTCGGTGGTCGCGCTCGCGATGCTCCTGGCGACCGCGGTCGTCCTGCAGGCCGTCGACGACGGGTTCCTCCTGAGCTCGATCAGCGCCTACTACTACACCCCCGTGCGCGCACTCTTCGTCGGCACGCTGGTGGCCATCGGTCTCGCGCTGGTCGTCATCAAGGGGCGCGATCGTCGGGGCGAGGACGTCCTGCTGAACCTCGCCGGCCTGCTCGCGCCGGTCATCGCGGTCGTCCCCACGCCGATCGCGACGCACGACGGTCCCGCAGGCCGGAGCAGCGTGCCGGCGTCGTACGTCCCGGGCGTGGACAACAACATCCAGGCGCTCCTGGTCCTGGGCACCGTCGTGGTGGGGGTCGTCGCCTGGTCCCGGACGCGCCGCCGGGGACCCCGTGCAGGAGCGGGCGTGGGACCCAACGCCTCGACCGTCGCCGGGCTGGTCAGTGCGCGCTCAGTGGCTCCGCGGGCCCGGAGTCGTGGCTGCTCGTCGTGGAGACCTTGCTGCTCGCCCTCTTCACGGTCTTCTGGCTCCTCCAGACGCAGGAGTTCTGGACCGATGCGAAACCGCCCGAGGCGCTCGGAGACGGCCCCAGCAGGGTTTGACGCCCACATGACGGGTGCCGACGGACTCTTGACGAAAACCTCACAGGCTCACGGCGCGAGGATTAAGGTCTCAGCTCACAGCGCGATCGGACGTGGAGGGAAGATGGCGCCTGCCAAGCACGAGCACGCCCAGGGGCCCGCCCGGCGTCCGTCGCCCGAGGGTCTTGCGGACGCCCCACCGTCCTCTCCCGGAGACGACGCCGAGCCCGCGTCCGCGCCCGACGATCCCCGGGTAGCCGCGGTGCTCGAGGTGCTGGGCGGAACCCCGTTGAGCGACGTCGCCACGACGTGGTCGGTCGACCCGACCCTCCTGAAGCGCTGGACCACCGCCTTCGTGGGTGCCGGTACGGCGCAGGTGCTCAACCGGCCCGAGGCACAGGCACTGGCCCAGCGCGAGCGCTTCCTCGCCGCGTTCGCCTTCGAGATCCGCACGCCGCTGACGGTCGCCATGGGCTGGTCCGGGCTGCTGGCAGAGGGAGACCTCCCGTCCAGGTCCTTCCTGCGGACCGCCCGTCGCCTCCAGGAGACCCTGGCGCTGCTCGCCGACCGGCTGGTCGATGTCGAGCTCCTGGTCGCAGCCGCGATGGGCGGGCTGCAGGTCTCCCGCCGCGTCGTCACCGCCGCCGAGGTCTGCCGGTTCCCCGAGGTCGACCTGATCGGTGGGTCCGGCGCGAGCACCGAGCTCTACGTCGACCCGACGCTCTTCACCCGGGTCCTCGCCGACCTCTGGGACGCCGCGCTCCATGCCCCGTCTCCGCACTCGCGCCGCATCGAGGTCGTGGTGAACGAGCCGTGGGCCGAGATCCGGATCGTGCGGGAGGGCGGTCCGATCGCCACCGAGACCCTGCAGGCGATGTTCGAGCCCTTCGAGTCCGACCAGCTGCACTCCGGCGTCTCGACGGGGCTCTACCTCGCTCGAGCGCTGACCGTCGCCCACGGGGGTACTCTCGGCATCGACCAGGACGACCAGCGTGCAGTCCTGTGGGTCAAGGTCCCGCAACGTCCCGACGGGGCGCCGCGTGGTGCGCCGGTCAACGAGCCGGCAGCGGCTCACAACAGTGGAGGTTCCCCCGATGACGTTCAAGCTTGCCTGCGGTGACGTGATGCCTGGTTGCAGCGCCCGGTTCGAGGACGAGTCCCAGGATGGGCTGCTCGGTCAGGTCGCCGCGCACGCGGCCGCCGACCACGACATCGCCGAGGTCACCCCCGAGGTCAAGGCCGCTGTGGAGTCCAAGATCACGGTTGCCTGAGCGCCACCGGATGACGCCGCCTGCAGGCGGGCGGCAGCCGCGAGGTGCGCCTTCTCACACGGCTCCCGACTGTCGCGGCGGCGCGTTGTTGACCTACGTTCAATAACGTGGAGACCTCGATCGCACCCCTGCTCGCCCGACTGACCACACGTCGTGCCCGCCAGACGTCGCTGCCCCTGGTCCTGGTGTCGCTCAGTGTCTTCGCACTGCTCGCGACCGCGCTGGTGGCACCCACGGCGGCGAACGCCACGCCACCGCTCGCCTCGGGAGCCGCGGCGAGGTCCTCGGCCCCGAGCACCCAGCCCGGGCCGGCCCGCTCGGCCGAGGTGCGCTCCAGCAGGGTCAGGTTCGACCTGGTCAACACCAACAACTCGTCCGTGCTGTGCCTGCCGCTGCCCGACGGCAAGGGTCATCGGGTCCGCGGTCGGCTCGTCGCCCCGAAGGCGGTCCTCAGTGGCCGCCAGCGGGTCGTCACCGTCAACGTGCTCGTCCACGACGCCGGCACCGGCGGCTGGTTCTTCAACCTGCGCCGCAACCCGACGTACGACTACGCCACCCAGCTGGCCAAGAAGGGTCAGACCTCGCTGGTGCTCGATCGCCTCGGCTACGGCCGGAGCCCGCTGAAGGACGGCGGCGACACCTGCCTCGGCGCGCAGGTGCACATGCTGCACCAGGTCGTGCAGCACCTGCTCGCCGGTCGCTACGACCATCTCGGCGCTCGCTCGGACTCGAATCCGCCCATCGCCTCCCACGTGGTGCTGCACGGGCACGGCACCGGTGCGACCATCGCCCAGCTCGAGGCAGCGCGCTTCGACGACGCCGAGGGGCTCGTGCTGATGGCACCCGCGACGACGTCGCCCTCGCAGATTGCCCTGCAGGCGGTCGGGGCTCAGGCCAGCACCTGCCTGAGCGACTCCTACGCGCCGTACGGCGACTCCGCGGCCGACTTCCGCAAGCTGCTCTTCAAGACCGCGCCCCGCAGTCTGCGCAAGGCCGCGGTCGAGCGACGCAACCCCACGCCGTGCGGCGACGTCGCCTCCCTGCCCGGAGCCCTGGCCTCGATCACGGTGGGCGACCGCGAGGTCGAGAAGCCCGTGCTGCTGCTGCGCGGAGGCTCCGACGCGCGGACCTCGGGTGGTGGGGTCGCGGTGACCTCGCTGTCGACGATCACGCGCAGGACCTACCCGCGCTCCGGCAGCGCGCTGACCCTGGAGAAGTCCGCACCGAAGATGCAGCGGGCCGTCGTGCGGTGGCTGCGTCGGCTCTGAGTCGGTCGGCCGAGGCGGTCGGGCCCTCAGTCGGTGACGTCGATGCCCTTCCAGAACGCCACCCGGTCGGCGATCTCGGCCGCTGCGTCCTTGGGTGTGGGGTAGAACCAGGCAGCATCCGGGTTCGTCCTCCCGTCCACCTCGACGGAGTAGTACGACGCCGTGCCCTTCCACGGACACACGCTGGTGGTCGACGAGGGACGCAGTAGCGCCTGGTCGACCGAGTCCGCCGGGAAGTAGTGGTTGCCCTCGACGACGACGGTGTCGTCGGAGGAGGCGATGACGGTGCCGTTCCAGATTGCGCGCATGGTGTCACGCTAGTGGGATGAGCCAACACCCTGAGTCCGCTGACGCGGCTGCTGAGTCGGTCGCGATCGTCGACTCCCCCGAGCGTTCCCGCTTCGAGATCTCCGTCGACGGGACCCTGGCCGGCTACGCGGAGTACGTCGACGCGGAGCCGGACGGGGACGACGTGGTGGAGCGGACGTTCCCGCACACGGTCGTCGAGGAGGAGTACGGCGGACGCGGCCTCGCCACGGTCATGATCCGTACGGCGCTCGACGCGGCCCGGGTCGCCGGCCTGGCGGTGAACCCCCAGTGCCGTGCGGTGCGCGGCTTCATCGCCAAGCACGCCGAGTACGTCGACCTGGTCCCGGCCGGTCGGCGCGCGGAGCTCGAGCTCTGACCGCTGGCGTGCTGCTTCGGCGTCTCGGGGCCGTGTGGCCCTGCTGGGCCGGTCGGGACGACCGGGCACGGATTTGGGAGACTGCGGCGTGACCATCGTGATGGGTGTCGAGTCGTCGTGCGACGAGACCGGGATCGGCTTCGTCCGCGACGGCGTCCTGCTGGGCGAGTCGCTGGCCTCCAGTATCGAGGAGCACGTCCGGTTCGGCGGTGTCGTCCCCGAGATCGCGGCCCGTGCCCACGTCCAGGCCATGGTGCCGACGATGCGCACCGCCCTCGACGACGCCGGACTGGCCTGGCACGAGGTCGGGGCCGTCGCCGTGACCGCCGGTCCCGGCCTCGCGACCGCGCTGCACGTGGGTGTCGCTGCCGCCAAGGCCGCGGCGCTGGCCCTGGGCGTGCCGCTGTACGGCGTGCACCACCTCGCCGGTCACGCTGCGGCCGACACCCTCGTGCACGGACCGTTGCCCGAGCGCAGCATCGTGCTGATCGTCAGCGGCGGCCACACGAGCCTGCTCGCGGTCGACGACCTGGTGCGCACCCCCATCCGCCATCTCAGCGACACGCTCGACGACGCGGCCGGTGAGGCCTTCGACAAGGTGGCCCGACTGCTCGGACTGCCCTACCCGGGCGGGCCCTCGGTCGACCTGGCCGCCCGCTCCGGCGACCGGGACGCCGTACGCTTCACGCGGCCGTTGACGGGCTCGCGCGACCCGGCCCTCGGCTTCTCGTTCTCCGGGCTCAAGTCGGCCGTGGCCCGCTACCTGGCCGCGCCTCGCGACCCGGGGATCAGCACCGAGGACGTCGCGGCGTCCTTCCAGGAGGCGGTCGCCGACACCGTGACCCGCAAGGCGGTGCTGGCCTGCCAGCTGGAAGGCGTCGACACCCTCGTGATCGTCGGTGGCGTCGCCGCCAACAGCCGGATCCGCGCGCTCGCCGAGGAGCGGTGCGCGGCCGCCGGCATCGAGCTGCGCGTGCCGCCACCACGGCTGTGCACCGACAACGGGGCGATGATCGCGGCCATCGGGGACCTCCTCGTCCGCGAGGGGGCGCGCCCCTCGTCCTCCTCGATCGGCGCTCGATCGTCGGTGCCGTTGGAGCTGGCTCGAATCGGCGAGTAGCAGGTGCCTCGCCGTCAAGCCGGCGCCCCGCGCCACACCCCGCGCCACACCCCGGGACGCCCCGGGACACACCGGGGGGTTCCCTGATGCCGCCGTACCGCGGGTATCTGATCCAATAGCCGCATGCGGATGCTCGACGCCCTCAGGCAGCGCGTGGGGAAGTACCTCCTCGAGCGCACCATGCGCGGAGGACTCGACCTGCGCAAGCTGCGCTTCCTCCCCGACGCGGTGACCCTCCCCTTCAAGCGCCACGGGGTCGACCCGGTGCCGGAGATGTCGGCCCTGCGCGACACCGAGCCGGTCTCCGAGCTCGCGACGCTCTTCGGGCGCAAGGTCTGGCTCGTCAGCGGGTACGACGAGGCGCGCGAGGCGCTGGCCGACGGCGCGTCGTACTCCAACGACCTCGGCCAGTTCGTCTCCCAGGAGGGCCGCGACGACTCCGAGCAGATCGGCGGGCTGGGGATGATCGACCCGCCGCTGCACACCGCCCTGCGGCGCTACCTCACCCCCGAGTTCACGATGCGGCGCCTGGCTCGTCTCGAGCCGGCGATCGAGCGGGTGGTCAACGAGCGACTCGACGCGATGGAGGCGGCGGGACCCGAGGTCGACCTGGTCTCCGCGTTCGCCTTCCCCGTGCCCTTCGAGGTCATCTGCGAGCTGTTGGGGCTGCCGACCGAGGACCGTGAGCGCTTCTTCAGCCTCGGGGTCGCCCGCTTCGACCTCAGCCAGGGCGGGGCGGGGATGTTCGGAGCGGCGGCCCACACGCGCGACTTCCTGATCAAGGCGGTGGCCGCCCAGCGTGACGAGCCGGGCGAGGGACTGATCGGCGGGCTGCTCAAGGAGCACGGCCACGAGCTCGACGACCTGACCCTCGGTGGCATCGCCGACGGGGTCTTCCTCGGTGGCTACGAGACGTCGGCCTCGATGCTCGCCCTCGGTGCCTACCTGCTCGCCGAGAGCCCGGACGCCGTTCGCCTGCTGCGCGACGATCCCGCCTCGGTCGACAAGGTGGTCGAGGAGCTCCTGCGCCACCTCACGGTCGTCCAGCTCGCCTTCCTCCGCTTCGCCAAGCGCGACCTCGTGCTCGGTGGCCAGCAGATCTCCGAGGGCGACGCCGTCGGCATCTCGCTGCTGGCGGCCAACCGCGACCCCCGTCTCGCGGCCGACGGCGACGACCTCGACACGTTCGACCCGGCCCGCGAGCCGACGCGGCACCTCGCGTTCGGCCACGGGATCCACCGGTGCGTCGGCGCGGAGCTCGCCCGGATGGAGCTGCGGATCGCGCTGCGGGGCCTGGCCCGGCGCTTCCCCGACCTCTCGGTCACCGCCCCGGCCGACGACCTCGACTTCCGCAAGCTCTCCGCGGTGTACGGCGTGGAGGCGCTGCCCGTGCACCTGTACGGCGCCGACCGCTCGTCAGCCACCTCGGCGAGCGTGTGACCCAGCGTCACCCGGCGGGCTCCGCCGAGCACGCCGTACGACGTCGGCGGCACCGGGCGGCTCAGGCAGCCGGGTGCCGGCGCCGGTCCGACCGGATCCGCAGCACCACGAGCCCTCCGACCAGCACTGCGAGTCCACCGAGCCCGTAGAGAACCCCGGCCGGCAGGGTGCCCGAGCTCTTCTGCTCGATCGTCCGAGCGTCCTCGGGTCCCGGCTCCTCCAGGGTGGGTGAGGCGCACGTCCCGGGCTCGGAGGGAGAGCCGGCCTCGGAGACCTCGAACGAGTAGGTGCCCGTCTGCCGGTCCCCGTCGTCGCTGATCACCGAGTACGTCAGCTCGTGGACCCCGGCCTCCAACGGCGATGCGAGAGCACAGACCGTCCCCTCGTCGCCGTACGTCGCCTGCCCTACGGGGAGCAGGTCGCCCGACGGGCCGCGCATCGCGACCAGGGGCGCGCCGCCCGTGTCGAGCGCCGTGAACTCCAGACGCAGCACTGTCGTGCCGACGGCGACGTCGTCGCCGGGCCCCGGCGAGCCGTCGACCAGCTCGCCGTGCGCGCGGGCCGGCACGGCGGCCAGCGCGACCGCGGCCAGGATCGTGGCCAGGAGGGCGAGTGCCCTCAGGAGAAGTCGGCGCATGCCAACCGGTTGTCCATGGCGTCGGCCGGGTGGACCACGACCGCCGGGGCGCCGTCACCGACCTGCTCGTCGCTGGTGATCGTGGCCTCTCCACTGCCGTCGGCGCTCGAGGTGAAGCCGAGGTGGATCTCGTTGGGCGGCACGTCACTGCCCTCGAGGTCGAACTTGAAGTGCGGCCCGCCGTTGTCCTCCTCGCACGTCTGGGCGTGCAGGTGCGAGACGTAGTCGGTGTCCGGCGCCAGGCCGCTCAGCCGGATCGTGACCGTGGTGCCGTCGTCGCTCTGGGCCAGCCACGCCTCTCCGACGACCCCGTCGCTGCCGGGGGGCGCGGTGTCGAGCACCGTGAAGTCACCGGTCTCCAGGTCGCCGTCGAGCTCGTCGGCGGGCGTGGCATCGGGGTCGTTCAGCACCATGCCCGACATGTCCATGCCGTCCATGCCGTCTGCCGTCGTTTCGGTCTCGTCGTCGCCGCAGGCGGCCGTGGCGAGGACGAGGGTGAGTGCGGCGAGGGTGGCGGCGGGGCGGGGCAGGCGCATGTTTCCACGGTAGCGAGCCGACCTCCGCGCGCACGCGCGGGTTGCGGCTCTCCGTCGGCGCGCCGGGGACGGGGTGGGCGGACACCTCACCGGGTTTCGACGCGCTCGCGCGACTTCGCAGGCTCAGTCGCGTCGCTTGCTCAACCTTCGTGAGCCACGCGGGCGGCTCCTTCGTCGCCTCCCGCTGCTCACTTACTCGTGGCGCGACCGTACTGGCGGACCGAGAGCGGCACGAAGACCGCGAGGATCAGCACGATCCAGCCCAGGGAGTAGATCACGGGGTGCTGCATCGGCCAGGCCGACTGGTCGGGCAGCCCCGGGCCGATGTTGCCGAACAGCTCGCGGCACGCCTGGGTCAGGGTGGAGACGGGGTTCCAGTCGACGATCGTGCGCAGGAAGCCGTCGAAGCTCTCCTGCGGCACGAACGCGTTGGACACGAACGTCAGCGGCATGATCACGATGAAGGAGGCGTTGTTGATGACCTCCACGCTCGGCACGAGCAGGCCGATGAAGGCCATCACCCAGCTGATCGCGTAGGCGAAGAGCAGGAGCAGCAGGAAGCCGGCCATCATGTCGATGAAGCCCTCACGCACGCGCCAGCCGACCAGGAGACCGGTGAGCGCCATGATGACCAGCGACAGCACGTTGTAGACGACGTCGGAGGTCGTGCGGCCGACGAGCACGGCGGCCCGCGACATCGGCAGGGAACGGAACCGGTCGATGATGCCCTTCTGCATGTCCTCGGCGAGGCCGGCCCCGGTGAAGGTGGCTCCGAAGACCACCGTCTGGGCGAAGATCCCGCCGATCAGGAACTCCTTGTAGTCGATGTCTCCGGGGACGTCGATCGCCGCACCGAAGACGTAGGCGAACAGCAGCACGAACATGATCGGGCTGATCAGCACGAAGACGAGGACCTCGGGCACCCGCTTGATCTTGATCAGGTTGCGCTGGGCCACGACCCAGCCGTCGGTGAGCGCCTGGCTGACGGCACCCCGGGGGACGGGGCCGCCCGCGCTGCGGGCACCGGCGGACTCCGCGGGGTCGGCGGCGGTGGCGCGAGTGGTCTGGTCGGTCATGCGGACACCTCGGTGGCGTGGGAGTCGGTCGGGTCGGTGGCGGCGTCATCCGGCTCGGTGGCGCGACCGGTGAGGGAGAGGAACACGTCGTCGAGGGTGGGGCGCCGCAACCCGATGTCGAGCACTCGGACCTCGTCGCGCTGCAGGTCTCCGAGGACGGCGTGCAGGGCCCCGGCCCCGCCGGTCACGGCGGCGGTGAGCGTGCGCTCCTCGACCTGGACGTCGCCCAGGGCGACGGCCGCGAGGGCACGCTCGGCCGCCTCGACCTGGCTGCTGTCGGCGAGCACGACCTCGACCCGCTCGCCCCCGGTCTGGGACTTCAGCTCGTCGGCGGTGCCGCGCGCGATCGCCTTGCCGTGGTCGATCACGACGATGTCGTCGGCGAGCTTGTCGGCCTCCTCGAGGTACTGCGTCGTCAGCAGCAGGGTCGCGCCCGAGGAGACCAGCTCTCGGATGACGTCCCACATCTGCTGACGGCTGCGGACGTCGAGCCCCGTGGTCGGCTCGTCGAGGATCAGGACGGGTGGTTCGGCGACCAGGGCGCCGGCCAGGTCCAGACGACGACGCATGCCACCGGAGTAGGTCTTGGAGGGTCGGTCGCCGGCGTCGGAGAGGGCGAACCGCTCGAGCAGGTCGCGGGCGCGCTGTCGCGCGCGGGCCTTGTCGAAGCCGTAGAGCCGCCCGACCATGGTGAGGTTCTCGAAGCCGGTCAGGTGCTCGTCGACGGCGGCGTACTGCCCCGAGAGCCCGATCAGGCGGCGCACGCCCTGCGGGTCGGCGACCACGTCGACGCCGGCGATCCGGGCGGTCCCCTCGTCGGGGGTGAGCAGGGTCGCCAGGCAGCGCACGGCGGTCGTCTTACCGGCGCCGTTGGGGCCCAGCAGCGCCAGCACCTTGCCCTCCGGCACGGCGAGGTCGAGCCCACCCAGGGCCTCGACCTCCTTGTAGCGCTTGACCAGGCCAGTGGCCTGGATCATGTCGGGCATGCGGCTTCCTTCCGTGAGCGATCCCCGTCGGTGAGTGCGTGGCGGATCGAGGACGTCGTGGGTCGTGCGGTCACTGTTGCAGAGTAGGGACCACCGCCGACAACCGAATTCATCGCGACATCCGACGTGGATCGGACTCCCGATATCCTGACGGGGTGGTCGGTGCGACAGGCGTGGCGGGAGCGACCGCCGCTGCGAGGGTGGTCGTGATCGGCGGGTCCAACGTCGACGTCCTCGCCAGGCCACGGGCCACGGCACTGCCCGCGACGAGCAACCCGGGCGAGGTGACCGTCACGGCGGGCGGGGTGGGCCGCAACATCGCCGAGAACCTCGCCCGCCTCGGCACCACGGTCTCGCTGGTGAGCGTGGTCGGCTCCGACTTCCACGGCGACCTGGTGCTCGAGGCCACCGGTGATGCGGGCGTCGACATCGAGCTCGTGCGCCGGGGGCTCACCCCCACGGGCACGTACGTCGCCCTGCTGGACGCCGACGGCGAGCTGGTCTCGGCCGTGTCGGACATGGCGGCGACCGCCTCCCTCGGCGAGGCCGACGTGCAGCTCGCCGGCGACGCGATCGCCGCGGCCGACCTGGTGGTGCTGGACGGCAACCTGTCGACCGAGGTGCTCGTCGCCGCCTGGGAGTCGGCCGTGACGGCCGGCGTGGGGGTGGTGCTCGATCCCGTCAGCGTGCCCAAGGCCGCTGCCATCGGGCACCTGCTGGGCGACGGACGTCCGCTCGCACTGCTCTCGGCCGGCTCGACGGAGCTGGAGGCGCTGGCTCTCGACGGAGCCTCACTGCTCGATCGCGGAGTAGCTGTGCTCTGGGAGCGGGCGGGAGCTGCGGGCTCGCTCCTGCGCACCCGGGAGGCGAGCGTCGAGCTGACCTCTCTCCCGGCCGCGGTGCAGGACGTCACCGGTGCCGGCGACGCGATGCTGGCGGCGTACTGCCACGCCGTGCTCACCGGTTCGACGCCCGCCGAGGCCGCCCGCTACGGGCATGCGGCTGCCGCCCTGACCGTGGGCAGTCGCCATACTGTCCGTCCCGACCTCACCGATGCCAACGTCCGGAGCCTGCTGTGACCACCCCATCAACCGGACCAGCTGGACCGGCCGGACCTGCCGGACCTGCCGGACTCGCCGTGACCGACGAGGTCGCCGCGGCGCTCGCCGCCGGCCGCCCGGTCGTCGCGCTGGAGAGCACGATCATCAGCCACGGCATGCCCTACCCCGACAACGTGGCGATGGCGCTCGAGGTCGAGGCCATCGTGCGCGAGGCCGGTGCGGTGCCGGCGACGATCGCGGTGCTCGGCGGGATACCCCGGATCGGGCTGTCCCCCGACGACCTCGAGCTCCTCGCCAGCGACGCGAACGTCTCCAAGGTCAGCGTGCGTGACCTGCCGTACGTCGTGGCACGCGGCACCCACGGCGCGACCACGGTCGCCGCGACGATGCGGCTGGCGGCGCTCGCGGGCATCGACGTCTTCGTGACGGGTGGACTGGGCGGTGTCCACCGTGGCGCCGCCGAGAGCTTCGACGTCTCCGCCGACCTCGGCGAGCTGGCGACCACGCCGGTCACCGTCGTGAGCGCCGGAGTGAAGAGCATCCTCGACATCGGCCTGACCCTGGAGCTGCTGGAGACCAACAGCGTGCCCGTGCTGGTGCACGGCTCCGACGAGTTCCCGTCGTTCTACTCGCGCAGCAGCGGGTACGCCGCCCCCGCGCGCATCGACTCGGCCGCGGAGGTCGCCGCGGTGATGACGGCTGCACGGACGCTCGGGCTCACCTCGGGGATCGTGGTGGCCAACCCGATCCCGGTCGCCGACGAGATCTCGGCGGGCCGCATCGGCGCCGTCATCGACCAGGCGCTGGCCGACCTGGACGCCCTCGGTATCGGCGGCAAGGACGTCACGCCGTACCTTCTCAAGCGGATCGTCGAGCTCACCGACGGTGCCAGCCTGGTCGCCAACATCGCGCTCGTGCGCGACAACGCCCGCTTCGGTGCCGCGATCGCGGTCGCCCACGCCCGTTGAGGCGGGTTCAACTCCCGTCCACCTAGCGCTGTCACCCTGCCCCGCGTGACCGACCACCCCGCGGCCCCCGTGCCCGTTGCGCCTCCCGCCACCAGCCGTCGCCACCTCCTGGCCGGCGGCGCGGGAGCCGGGGTGCTCGCCGCGGCCTCACCGATGCTGTGGGTGCCGCCGGCGGCCGCGGCGGCCCGGGCGAGCGGCGTCCACCTCGTGTACGGCGACGACGCGCGCACCGCGATGACGGTGTCGTGGTCCACGCCGCGCTCGGTCGACCGGCCGCGCCTGGAGATCGGGCCCGACCGCGGCCTGGGCCAGCGGGTACCGGTCAACAGCCGCCCCACCAAGGACCTGCGGACCGTCTACCACCACGGCAAGGTCGAGGGTCTCGAGCCGGGCACGCGCTACCGCTACCGGATCACCCACCGCGGCGCCGGGGCGACCACCGGCACCTTCACCACCGCGCCGGCCGCGGCGGAGCGGTTCCGCTTCGCCGCCTTCGGTGACATGGGCGTCAACGCTGCCGCAGCCGCGCACGTGAAGCTCATCGACGCCATGAAGCCCGACCTGTCCTTCGTGGTGGGCGACCTCTGCTACGCCGACTCCAGCGGCGGCACCGGCATCGGCGGGGCCGACACCCAGGACTTCCGCACGTGGGACCGGTGGCTGCGCCAGATCGAGTCGAGCGCCTCGCGGGTGCCGTGGATGACCACGGTCGGCAACCACGAGATGGAGACGGGCAACGGCGAGCTGGGGTACGCCGGCTACCTCGACCGCTTCCGCAACCCGCGCAACGGGGTCAAGGGCGCGCCGGTCACCTACTCCTTCGTCTACGGCAACGTCGCCTTCATCGCGCTCGACGGCAACGACGCGTCCTTCGAGATCGCGCGCAACGAGGGCTACCTCGGAGCCAAGCAGGACGCGTGGCTCGAGCGGAGGCTCAAGCGGCTGCGCAAGCGCGACGACATCGACTTCATCGTGGTCGGCTTCCACAACTGCATGTACTGCACCAACCTCGTGCACGCCTCCGACGGCGGCAACCGGACGCGGTGGGAGCCGCTCTTCGACCGGTACTCCGTCGACCTCGTCGTCAACGGCCACAACCACTGCTACGAACGCACCCACCCGCTGCGCGCCGGTGACCCGGTCGTCGAGGCACGCCGCGGCGCCGTCGTCGACTCGCGCAAGGGCACGACGTACCTCACCGCCGGCGGAGCCGGCCAGGCGGTCTACCCGACCAGCGGGTCGCCGCTGTCCTACGTGACCATGGACGGCGGGATCCGCGTCCCCGAGACCACGCTCTGGTCGGCGGTCACCGACAACCAGCACTCCATCGGCTTCGTCGACGTCGTCCCGCGACGCGGCGACCGCCCGGCGAAGATGAAGCTCACCGCCCTGGCCACCGACGGCACCGTCATCGACCGCGTCACCCTCACCCGGGGGTGAGACGCCGGACCCGGGAGCGCCGCGTCGGCGGAGCATCGGCGGCATACGGCAGGGTAGGAGCATGCACTACGTCGGAGTCGACCTCGCCTGGGGCGAGAAGCAGCCCACCGGGCTCGCCGTCGTCGACGAGCACGCCCGACTGCTGCACGTCAGCGCGGTGCGCACCGACGACGACATCGACGCCGAGCTGGCGGCGTACGTCGCCGGAGACTGCCTCGTCGCGATCGACGCGCCGCTGGTCGTCAAGAACGCCACCGGGTCGCGGCCGGCCGAGAAGGCGCTGAGCAAGGACTTCCGGCGCTTCGACGCCGGCACCCATCCCACCAACACCGGCAAGCGCGAGTTCGCCAACGGCAGCCGCGGTGCTCGGGTCGCCAAGCGGCTCGGCCTCGACATCGACCCGCGCTCGGGTCGGGCCCGCCGGGCGATCGAGGTCTACCCGCACGCCGCGTCCGTGGTGCTCTTCGGGCTGGACACGATCCTCAAGTACAAGAACAAGCCCGGCCGCGACCTCGACCTCCTGCGCGCCGAGCTGCTGCGGCTGATGAGCCACGTCGAGCAGATCGTGGTCACCGACGAGACCTGGGCCGGGCTGCGCTCGCAGGTCGAGAAGGCCACGCGCAAGTCCGAGCTGCGGGTCGTCGAGGACCAGGTGGACGCGGTCGTGTGCGCCTACGTCGGGTTCGTCGCCGACCGCACGCCCGACCTGGTCACGACGTACGGCGACCTCGACAGCGGCTACATCGTGACCCCCACCCTGGGCACGTCACCGACGCGCACCGACGTCGTGCGTGAGGCCGTGCAGACATACGCCGCGACGCACGACGACCTGACCCGCGCTGGTGCGGAGGCGGTTGCGCTGGTGCGGGGGATCCTCGACGAGGCGGGCATCAACTACCTGTCGGTGACGGGTCGGACCAAGGGCGTGGCCTCCTTCGCCGAGAAGGCGGCGCGGATGCTCGCCGGAGTGCCTGCCTACTCCGACCCGCTGCGCCAGATCACCGACCAGCTCGGCGTGCGGGTGATCACCTACGTCGAGGACGACGTGGACGCGGTCGCCGACCTGCTCGGCGAGCAGGTGATCGTGCAGGATGACCGCGACATGGGGCAGGAGACGGCCGACGAGGGGCGCTTCGGCTACGCCAGCCGGCACCTGATGATCGCCCTGGACGCCGCGCGCGAGTCGCACCCCGACTTCGCGCACCTCGGCGGCCGGGCGGCGCAGGTCCAGGTCCGCACGGTGCTGCAGCACGCGTGGGCGGAGTTCGAGCACGACATCCGCTACAAGGGCACGGTCCCGGCCGAGCACGCCCGCGAGTTCGACCGTCGCTTTGCGCTGGCCGCCGGGCTGCTCGAGCTCGCCGACCGGGAGTTCTCCCAGATCCGCGAGCGGCTGCGCGGGGTCGCGCCCGAGGTGCAGGCCGGCGCCGACGACGACCCCCGCATCGACCCGCGCGAGCTCGCCGCCTTCCTGGCCGGGCAGTACTCCGAGGCCGGCTGGTCCCGCACCGAGCACTACGGGTGGATCTCCGGTCTCCTCCTCGAGCTCGGCATCACCTCGCTCGCCGAGCTGGGCGACGTCCTGCGGCCCGTCGACGAGGCGCTGGTCACCCAGCGGATGGACTACCGCCACCCGGCCGGCGCCGTACGACGCCTGGACGACGCGCTGCTGTGGGTCTACGGCGACCGCTTCGTCGGCCTGCACGGCAACGCCCACCGACGCGACGGGCTGGCGGCTCGGCTGGCACGGCTGGCCCCGGGCACCACGTCGGGATAGGCCCCGAGGAAGGTCAAGGCTTCAGGCCCCGCAGAGCTGACTTCCGTCAGGGACCGTCCCGACGGTCATCCCCATCAGGCCTGGACGCCGCCCTCGTCGTCGGGCTGACCTGGCACCTGCGGCTCCCCGGAGCCGCACAGGCCGAGCGTGATCGCCTGGTACCTCGCGAAGTCCGGCGACCCGGCCGAGGCGGCCAGGTACTCGTCGGCCGGCAGCTCGGCGTAGTACTCCACGGCCTCCAGCAGGTCGGCCGAGGCCTGGGTGCCGGCGGCCTCGTCCTCGGCCTCGGCGAGCGGGACCGCCTCCTCGAAGCGCGCGACGGTCTCCACGAGCTCGCCGCGGTTGAACGCCTCGATCCCGGCCACGACGAGGTCGCAGGCGCTGCGGCCGGTGGGGGTGCCGTCGTCCGGCGCGGCGTCAGGCACGAAGACCTGTGCGTCGCCGACCTCCTCAGCAGGCGCTCCGGCGCAGGCCGCCAGCGGCAGGGCCAGGGCGACGGTCGCGACGAGGCGCAGCAAGAGGCTCACGCCTCGACCGTAGGCGACCGGCCAAGCCTGGGTCGCGGCGTAGGTTCGAGGCATGACGCCTACTGAGCTGCTGGCAGACGCCTTCGACCGGGTGAGGGAGAGCGCCGAGGCGGCGCTCGAGGGCCTCTCGCCGGAGGACCTCGCCCACCGCCCCCGGCCCGAGGCCAACCCGATCGGCTGGCTGGTCTGGCACCTGACGCGCGTGCAGGACGACCACGTCGCCGACGTGGCCGGCACCCAGCAGGTCTACACCGCCCAGGACTACGTCGGGCGCTTCGCACTCCCGTACGACGCGGGGTCGATCGGCTTCGGGCAGTCGAGCGACGAGGTGGGTGCCGGCACGTGGGAGACCGGGCTGCTGCTGGAGTACCTCGACGCCGTGCACACGCGCACCGTGGGCTACCTCGACGGCCTCACGGCCGACGAGCTCGACCGGGTCGTCGACGACCGGTGGGACCCGCCGGTGACGCTCGGCGCCCGGCTGGTCAGCGTCGTCAACGACGACCTGCAGCACGTCGGGCAGGCGGCGTACGTGCGGGGGTTGCTGGGGAGGTGACCTGGTGGGTGGTGGCAGTCTCACATCCGAGGCGGAGAAGCTGCCGTCACCAGGGCGAGGGGTCGTAGTCCTTCAGGAAGTGCCCGTGCAGGTCCTCGCCCGCCTCGCCCCGCACGACCGGGTCGTAGACGCGGGCTGCACCGTCGACGAGGTCGAGCGGCGCGTGCCACCCCTCGGCGGCGATCCGGAGCTTGTCCTGGTGGGGGCGCTCGTCGGTGATCCACCCGGTGTCGACGGCGTTCATCAGGATCTGGTCGGTCTCGAACATCTCGCCCGCCGAGGTGCGCGTCATCATGTTGAGCGCGGCCTTGGCCATGTTGGTGTGCGGGTGCCCGGCGCCCTTGTAGCGCCGCGAGAACTGTCCCTCCATCGCCGACACGTTGACCACGTGGGCTCGCCCTGACGCGGCCGCGGAGGCTGCCGCGGCCAGCGCGGGACGCAGCCGGGAGACCAGGAGGAACGGGGCGACCGAGTTGCACAGCTGCACCTCGAGCAGCTCCATCGGGTCGACCTCGTCGACGGTCTGGGTCCAGGAGTTGGTGGTCTGGAGGTCGGGCAGCAGCCCACCGGCATCGACGGCGGTGCCGGCGAGGTGGGCGTCCAGCGAGGCGTGCCCGGCCTTCAGGGCCAGTGCGGTCAGCGTCGCGGCCGAGTGGGAGGCGCGGGCGTGGTCGAGCGACTCGCCGTCGTGAGCGGCCACGGCCTCGCGTGACAGGGCACCAGCGATCGCGGCGGGGTGGGCCTCGGAGATCCGGTCGAAGCGCACCATCTCCGGGAGGTCCTGCCCGGCGATCGCGTCCGGGAGCGGCTCGGCCTCGGCAGCGACGAGGGGCGCGTAGGCGCCGGGGGAGCGCCGCACGGTCTGGCAGGCGTTGTTGATCAGGACGTCGAGCGGCCCGGCCGCCGCGACGTCGTCGGCCAGCGCGACCACCTGGGTCGGGTCGCGCAGGTCGATCCCGACGATCTTGAGCCGCCCGATCCAGTCGGCGGCGTCGGGCAGCGAGGAGTAGCGCCGTACGGCGTCGTGGGGGAAGCGCGTCGTGATCGTCAGGTGGGCACCGTCGCGCAGGAGGCGCAGCGCGATGTACATCCCGATCTTGGCGCGCCCCCCGGTGAGCAGCGCGCGCCGCCCGCTCAGGTCGGTGCCCTGGTCGCGCTTGGCGTGGGAGCGAGCAGCGCACGTCGGGCACAGCCAGTGGTAGAACGCGTCGACCAGCGTGTAGTCGTCCTTGCAGATGTAGCACCCACGCGGGTTGATCAGCTCGCCGGCGAAGGCGCCCGACGTGGGAGTGGTGAGCAGCGTCCCCTCGGTCTCGTCGTCGATGCGCAGCGGCGACCCGGTGGCAGTGGCCTCGGTGACGGCACGGTCGTGGGCGAGCTCCTCGGCGCGCTTGGCGGCGCGCCGGTCGCGCTTGAGCGCCTTGTACATGTGGGAGGCCGCCCGCTTGACCTGGACGTGGTCGGGGTGGTCCTCGGGGACCGTGTGCAGCTGCCCGAGGACGCGCAGGGTCGCGGCGAGGTCGTCGGGGTCGATCACCCGCGGATCCTACGGTGGACTCAGCCGGTCTCGGGCACCCGCGTCACGCGGTAGCGCACGAACGACGGCACGGCGAGGGCCGCGACGACCACGCCCACGACGACCAGCACCCCACCGCCGGCCGCCGCGGCCGCCGTACCGATGAGGGCAGCCGACGCTCCGTGCGCCACGTCGGCCACGCGCGGCCCACCGGCGACCACGACGATGAAGATGCCTTGGAGCCGACCGCGCATCTCGTCGGTCGCCACGGTCTGCAGCATCGAGGACCGGAAGGCGGCCGAGGCCATGTCGGCGGCGCCGCCGACGGCGAGCAGGAGCACGGCGGCGACTAGCATCGTGGTGCGCAACGAGGCGGAGGCTCCGGCGATGCCGACGGCGACACCGAACCCGACCATCGCCGCACCCCACACGAGGATGCAGACGACCACCGCACGCCCCTGAGCCTCGACCCGCGACACCCAGCCGGACAGCACGCCTCCGACCACGGCGCCGATCGGGATGGCGGCGAACAGGAACGCGAAGGCGAGCCCGCCGGCGTCCGGACCGTCGAAGGACTCCGAGGCGATCTCGGGGAACAACGCCCGCGGCATCCCGAAGACCATCGCGATCAGGTCGACGACGAAGGACATCATCAGCACCGGTTGGGTCCGCAGGAAGGTGAAGCCCTCCACCACCGAGCGCAGCCCGGGGGTCGGGGCACGCCCGAGGCCGCCGGCGCCCTCGGGCCGTTCGATGCGCAGCGACGGCAGCCGCACGACCGCCGACAGCGTGGCGAAGAGGGTGATGGTGTCGATGAAGTAGAGCCACTCGAGGCCGATGAACGGGATCAGGATCCCGGCGACGAGAGGGCCGGCGATGCCGCCGGCCATCATCACCGTCATGTTCAGCGAGTTGGCCGCGGGCAGCAGGTCGGGCGGCAGCAGCCGCGGGAGCACGGCGCTGCGTGTGGGCTGGTTGATCCCGAAGAACGCCTGCTGCACCGAGAACAGGCACAGCAGGAGCCACACGTCGGTGCTCCCGAGGGCGGCCTGGACCCAGAACAGAGCGCTGGTCCCGATCAGCCCCGACGTCGAGATGATCAGCAGGGTGCGGCGGTCGAAGACGTCGGCGAGCGCGCCGCCCCACAGTCCGAAGACGACGAGCGGCACGAGCCCGAAGAGTCCGGTCAGTCCGACGTACGCCGAGGAGCCGGTGTCGGCGTAGATCTGCGCCGGGACGGCGACCACCGTCAGCTGGGCGCCGATGACCGTGATGATGTTGGCGGTCCACAGCCGCCGGAAGTGGTCGTTGCGCAGCGGTCGGGTGTCGGCGACGAGTCCGCGAAGCCGCTCCCTCACGGCAGGTCCACGTGCGCGAAGCAGAGGTCGAGCAACCCGAGAAGGACGCTCACGGTTGCACAGGTGCCACGCCCGCGGCGTGGCGTTGGCCGAGCTCGCGGTAGTAGGTCGCGTTGGTCTCGACCCAGAACTCCGAGGAGGTCCCCTCGATCGGCTTGGTCGCCTTGCACGGGATCCCTGCTGCCACGACTCCCGCGGGGATCACGGCGCCGGGGGTCACCACCGAGCCCGCGGCGACGAGGGTGCCGGCACCGACCCGGGCACCGTCGAGCAGGGTGCTGCCGTTGCCGATCAGTGCCTTCTCGCCCACCTCCTCGCAGTGCACGACGCACCCGTGCCCGATGGTGGCGTCGGGACCGATGGTCAGCGTCGCCTCGGGTGCGGCGTGGAGCACGGAGTTGTCCTGCACGTTGGTCCCGGCGCGGACCACGACGGTGCAGATGTCGGCGCGGATCACCACGCCGTACCAGATCGAGGCCCCGGCCTCGACGGTCACGTCGCCGATGAGCGTCGCCGTCGGGGCGACGAACGCGTCGGGGTGGACGACGGGGTGCTTGCCCTCGAAGGAGAAGAGATTCACGCACTGACGCTAGCGTCAGGGCATGGCCGGCCTCTTCTCGACCCTGCGAGCTGTCAGGTCCCAGGCCACCCAGCGAGCCCAGCGGCCGGCCCCGCCCCCGACGCCTCGCAGCGAGGCGATCGTGCAGGTCCTCGTCGGGATCGTGATCGGCGCCGGTGCGGTGTACGTCGGAGCCGTCACCCGCCGCGGTCCGGTCGTGGCCCTCGTGGTGCTGCTCATCGGCGCGGCCTACCTGCTGCGCAACCGGCGCCGGGTGAAGTGGATGGCGCGCGGGGTGCTGGGGAGCGGGCTGACCGCACTCGCGGCGATCCTGGTGATCCTGCTGGCCGGTCACGACGTGGTCTGAGGTCGAGCAGGAAGGTCGGTGTGCTGCGACAGTCCTGGTGTCGAGATCCCACAATTGTGGAGTTGTTGCACGGTTTCGGCTCAGAACCCGGTCCAAACGCCACAATTGTGGCGTCTGGACACGCCCGCACCACGACGGCTCAGCGGTCGGCGCAGTAGCGTCGAACCCATGACCACGGCCCCGCAGCCCGACCTCGACGCCCTGACCGCGGCCCTCGAGCAGCAAGGGGTGCGGGGGGTGACGATCGGGTGGGTGGACAACAACGGCACGGTCCGCTCGCGCACCGTGCCGACGGCGGGGCTGGCGACCGCGGCGCGCAAGGGCGTCGGCATCTCCTCGACCTTCGCGGTCTTCGACTCCCACGACGCGGTCACGTTCGCCTTCGAGGGGATCGCCACGCCGTCGGGCGACGTCCGGCTGGTGCCCGTCATCGAGTCCGCCGCCGACGTGACCCCGCTGGCCGGCCAGCTCGGTCAGGCCTGGGTCAACGGCCGCCAGGTCGCCGCCGACGGTGGACCGTGGCCCTACTGCCAGCGAGCCGTGCTCGAGCGGCAGGTGGCGGCCGCGGCAGCGGCGGGCTTCGAGGTGCGGGCCGGCTTCGAGATCGAGATGGTCGTCGTCCGCGACGACCTGCTGGCCGACCCCCAGGGCAACGACTGGCGCCCGGCCCACCGTGGTCCCGTCTACTCACCCAACGCCCTGCGTGACGTGGACGAGTTCGTCCATCAGCTGCTCGGCGACCTGGCCGCGCACGGGATCTCGATCGGCCAGCTCCACGCCGAGTACGGCGGAGCGCAGGTCGAGATCGCCCTCGATGCCCTGGATCCGCTCGCGATGGCCGACACCCAGGTGCTGGCGCGCCAGACGATCCACGCCGCCGCCCGCGCGCATGGTCTGCGCGTCAGCTTCGCCCCGATCACCACCACCGACGGCGCCGGCAACGGCTGGCACCTGCACACCTCCCTGGTCCGCGACGGGCGCAACGCGTTGACCGGCACCGAGTCCGACTCCGACGAGCACGGGCTCTCCACGACCGGGCGCGACTACCTGGCCGGCTTGCTGCGCGAGCTCCCCGGGCTGGTCGCGGTCACCGCCCCCACGACGGGCTCGCTGATGCGGCGTCGCCCCGGCTTCTGGGCCGGCGCCTACCGCTTCTGGGGAGTCGAGAACCGCGAGGCCGTGCTGCGGCTGGTGCCGTCGTCCCCGCTGCTCGGCACCGAGCACACCAACGTCGAGCTCAAGGCGTGCGACGCCTCGGCCAACCCCTACCTCGCGCTCGCCGTCACGATCGCCGCCGGTCTCGCCGGGGTCCGCGACGGCGCCGGGGCCGCTCTGCCCGACCCCGTGCAGGACGACGTCGGCGGCTGGGACGACGCCGCGCGCGCGGCGGCCGGGATCACGGCCCTGGCCACGACGCACGAGGAGCAGCGCGTCCACCTGCTCGCCAGCGAACTCGTCCGCGACGTCCTCGGTGAGGAGCTACTCGGTGCCTTCGTCGCCGTCCGCGACGCCGACGCCGCGTGGGCGGCCGAGCACACGCCCGAGGAGACGGTCGCCTCGCTGAGGTGGCGGTACTGACCGTGACGGGTCCCGCGACGCCCCCGGAACCCCGGTCACCCGTACGGCGGCTCGCCGGCGCCGACGCGATCCTCGCCGTCCACGGGCCGGCGCTGCCGCAGCCCGACCAGCAGTGCGAGCCGTTCGCCGCGTGGGCGGCCCTGCACGCGGTGCTCCCGGACCCGCCATCGGTGACCGACCTCGCCGTCGCCGCGGGCACCCGCATCTGGCCGCACGACACCCCGGCATGGCGACCGGCGGGCGCGCCATTGGACCGCAGCGGGTGGGACCTCCTGCCACGCGCCGCCACGGCCGACCGGAGCGGCACCGACGCCGCTGCCCTGGCGGCCGGCCTCGCCCGCGAGGTGTCGGGCGTGAGCGTCGTGCCCGCCCGAGGACCGGGCGCCACGCCCGACCTGCTGCGCCGGCTGATCGCCCTCGACCGCCCGGTCGGGGTCGTCGCCAACCTGCGGACCGGCCACGTCGCCCCCGCGGAGATGGACTGGGACGTGGGGCACTTCGCGGTCGCGTGGGGCATCGTCGGCGACCGGGTCGCGCTCGCCGACTCCTACGCCGAGCTCGGGGCAGCCGGACTCCCGGCCGGGAGCCGGTTGGTCGAGGCCGGGTCGCTCGACGTCGCCACCGCCGAGCGGGGCCTCCTCCTGCTGGCCGCGCCGGAGGACGTACCGGCTGCCGAGGAGGCGGTGGTCGCGGCCGGGTTCAGCCTCGGCCTCTGGGCGACCTGATCAGAGGTCGGCGTCCATCGCCGCGGTGAACTCACGCTTGACCGAGCGCCACTGCTCGTCGGTCATGCCGCGGCGCCAGTACGGCGAGCACGACATCGCCTTCGCGGAGAGTCCGCGCTCGAGCACGAGGTGACGGCGGATCGCGCGGATCTCCTCGGCCTCGCCGTGCACGAAGACCTGGGGGGTGCCCGAGGGGAAGTCGAGTGCCTCGATCGCCCCGGGCAGCGAGGTGGCCCCGCCGCGGTGCAGCCACTCCAGGTCGAGCGTGCCGGGGCTCGTCAGCGGCACCTCGTGCTCAGGGCCGTTGCAGACGAGGCGGACGACGGCCCGCGCCGTCGTCGGCAGCACTTCGAGGGCGGCGGCGATGGCGGGAAGCGCCGACTCGTCACCCACGAGCAGGTGCCAGGCGGCCCTCGCGTCGGGGTGGTAGCCGCTGCCGGGACCGTTGAAGATCAGCACGTCCCCGGGGGAGGCCGCGGCCGCCCAGGGGCCGGCCGCCCCCTCGTCGCCGTGGACGACGAAGTCCAGGCTGAGCAGGCGCTGCTCGGCGTCCCAGGCACGCACGGTGTAGCGGCGTCGGGCCGGCCACTGCTCGCGCGGCAAGGTCTCCACGACCTCGCGTGGGTCGAAGACCGGGCCGTAGGACACGCCCGCGGGTGGGATCGCCACGTTGACGTAGGTGTCGCTGGCGTCGGGCATCTCGAACTCGTCGAGGCCGGATCCGCCAAGGACGACGCGGACGAGGGTCGGCGTGAGGTGCTCGGTGGAGACGACCTCGCCGTACATGGTGGCCATGGCCTCCATGGTGCAGGACGCTCCACTCCCGGGTGAGCGAGGGGGCTTGGTCGAGGGGGTTGACTCCCCTCATGAGCAGCCGCGCCCCGATCGAGCCCGGTCCCGGCCAGGAGTCGGTCTGGGACTACCCGCGCCCGCCCCGGCTGGAGACCAGCACGGCCTCGATCCAGGTCGTCCTCGGCGGCGAGACGATCGCCTCGACGACCCGGTCCTGGCGGGTGCTCGAGACCAGCCATCCCCCGACGTACTACCTGCCTCGGGAGGCGTTCGTCGGCGGTGCCCTGCGCGAGGCCGACGGGTCGTCGTTCTGCGAGTGGAAGGGGATGGCGTCGTACTTCGACGTCCTCGGAGGTGGTCGGATCGCCTCGCGGGCAGGGTGGACCTACCCGTCGCCCACCGGCGGCTTCGCCGACCTGGCGGGCGCGGTCTCGGTGATGCCGGCCGCGATGGACCGATGCGTGGTCGACGACGAGGTCGTCACGGCGCAGGAGGGTGGCTTCTACGGTGGCTGGATCACCTCGACGGTGGTGGGACCGTTCAAGGGGCAACCCGGCTCGTGGGGGTGGTGACGGGGCGGGTGACGGCCGCCGGTCGGCTCACGAGGTTTCGAGGCTCGCTGCGCTCGCACCTCGACCAGCGTCGGGGACCCGCGGGCGAGGCTCGCACCTCGACCAGCGTGAGGCGATCGAGCCGCTACTTCCGGCAGGCGCTGCCGTCGTAGTAGAACGCCTGGCCCTTCAGCAACCGGCACGCACCCGTGGGGAAGAACTCGCCCGAGCCGGGGCCACCGTTGCAGGGGCCGTCGGACTCTCCCGGCAGCTTGACCCACAGGCGCCCGTCGAACGCGCCCTTGAAGACCAGCTTGGGGTCGGCGCCGAGGCGGGCAGCCAGCGGGTTGCAGACGTCGCCGTTGGCGGGGCCCTTGGCACCGGCGCCGTTGCGGGAGGTGTCGACGATGTAGCGGACGCCCTTGACCTTGCGCTTCTTCAGCTGCTTGATCAGGGAGCGGGCGTAGGCCGTCTCGTTCTTGTTGGTGCGCGTGTTGGCGACGTTGGTGGCGAACCCGCGCGCCTTCTTGATGCCGGCCTTCTTGAGCAGCGGCGCCATGTGGGTCGAGGAGCGCCATCCGGAGTGGCCGGCGTCGATGTAGACCCAGGCGCCGGCCTGGGTGAGCTTCTTCGTGGCGAACTTCAGCAGCCCGAGCCGGTCGCCGCGACCGGTGCAGTCGGGGTTGTCGATGAAGGGGATCGCGTCGGGCTCGAGGACCACGATCGCCTTGCCGCCGCGCATCCCGTTGGCGACCTGGGCCACCCACTTCCGGTAGAACGCGTCGGTGATCTGGTCGTCCTGCGAGGAGTACAGACCACAGTCACGGTCGGGAATGTTGTAGACGACCAGCAGCGGGGTCTTGCGGGCCGAGCGTGCGCGCGCGATGTAGGCCTTGGTGGCCTCGCGTGCGGCGGAAGGACTCGTGTAGTAGTCGGTGATCCACAGCGGCTGCGCCCGCTTGCCGATCGCCCTGAAGGCGTCGCCGGCGTTGGCGGCCTTCATCCGGTCGTCGACGAAGAGCCCGCGCCTGGTCCGGGGGTCGGGCTTCGGACGGGTGTTGAGCGGGGCGGTGGCCGAGAGATCCCCAGCGGACGTTGCGCTCGCCGTCCGGGCATCGGCGGGCCCGGGCACGACGGCAAGACTCGCCAGGAGGGCGAAGATCAGGGCGCCGAGAGCGGCGCGCACGCTGGGGAAGCACACTGGTCCAGTTTAGGTCGGCGAGCGGTGCCCGGCAGCGGATCGGCGGATCCCGCGTAGGCTCCCCGTCGTGACGAACGCTGCCCCCGGCTGGTACGCCGATCCGTTCGGTCGGCACGAGGTCCGCTACTACGACGGCTCCACGTGGACCGAGCACGTGGCCTCCCACGGGCGGCAGAGCACGGACCCGCCGGTGCAGGGTCACGTGCCCACCGTCGACCGAGCCCCGGAGAAGGTGCAGCGCGACGTCGAGCGCGCGGGTACGGCGGGACAGGCGGCCTTCTCCGGCGGTGGCTCGTTGTTCACCGAGCCCGTCCTGGTGGTCAACCAGAAGGCCAAGCTCATCGAGGTCAACAACGAGTACGCGATCTACGACCAGCATGCCCGCCAGATCGGTGCTGTGCGCCAGGTCGGGCAGAGCGCGCTCAAGAAGGCCGCGCGGGTGCTGACCTCCTACGACCAGTTCATGACCCACAAGCTGCAGGTCGTCGACGCCAACGGGGCACCGGTGCTGGCGATCACGCGGCCGGCGAAGCTCGTGAAGTCCAAGGTCATCGTGCAGGACGCGCGGGGCAACGAGATCGGCCAGCTCGTGCAGCAGAACGTCTTCGGCAAGATCCGCTTCGGCCTGATCGCCGGGGGCCACCAGATCGGCTCCATCAACGCGGAGAACTGGCGGGCGTGGAACTTCTCGATCCGTGACCACGCCGACGTCGAGGTGGCCCGGATCACCAAGACCTGGGAGGGCCTGGCGAAGACGATGTTCACCACGGCCGACAACTACGTCGTCCAGATCCACCGCCCGCTCGAGGGGCCGCTGCAGGCGCTCGTGGTCGCGGCCGCGGTCAGTGTGGACACCGCGCTCAAGCAGGACCAGCGCGGCCTGGGCTGAGCTCGTCCCGAAAAGTCTTTCGGGGGGTGTCGTATCGCTACGTCCCGGTTCGTGGTGAGGATGAGAGGCAGCCACTCGGGCCGCCGCACTGGAGGAGAAACCCATGTCGCAGTACTTCCTGGCCGTCAACCACGACCCCGCCGACACCACCATGGACGAGATGACCCCGGCCCAGATGCAGGAGCTCTTCGCCGCCGTCGACGCGTTCAACACCGAGGTCAAGGAGCAGGGCGCCTGGGTGTTCGCCGGCGGACTGCAGCCGCTCGAGATGAGCACGGTGGTCGACAACACCGGCGCTCAGCCGGTCATCACCGACGGGCCCTACGCCGAGTCGAAGGAGTACCTCGGCGGCTTCTGGGTGATCGAGGCGCCGGACCTGGATGCCGCGCTGGTGTGGGCCCAGAAGGGGTCGAAGGCGTGTGCCGGCAAGGTGGAGGTGCGTCCCTTCCAGGACGAGCCCGAGGCCTGAGCGCCGGCCCGGCGCTCGAGGAGGTCGGCGTGGAGAGCCTCGAGCGGGTCTACCGCGAGGAGTTCGGCCGGGTGGTCGCCTCGCTCACGCGGCGCTTCGGTGACCTCGACGTCGCCGAGGACGCCGCGGGCGAGGCGCTCCTGGTCGCCCTCGAGCGCTGGCCCGTCGACGGCGTGCCGGCCAACCCCGGCGGCTGGCTGACCACGACGGCCACCCGCAAGGCCATCGACCGGCTCCGTCGCGAGTCGCACCGCGACGCCAAGCACCAGGCGGCCCACATGCTGCATGACGACACACCCCACGAGGCCACGGGCGTGGTGGAGGACGACCGGCTGCGGCTGATCTTCACCTGCTGCCACCCGGCGCTGGCGCCCGAGGCCCGGGTGGCCCTCACCCTGCGGCTCCTCGGCGGGCTCACCGTCCCCGAGATCGCCGCAGCGTTCCTGGTGCCCGAGACCACGATGGGTCAGCGGATCACCCGCGCCAAGAGGAAGATCACCGCGGCCCACATTCCCTACCGGGTGCCGTGCGCCGCGGACCTCCCGGCGCGCGTCGACGCGGTGCTCGCGGTGCTCTACCTCGTCTTCAACGAGGGCTACCTGTCGACCTCCGGGGACGCCCCGCTGCGCGAGGACCTCACCGCCGAGGCGATCAGGCTCGCCCGGATCCTGCGCGGCCTGCTGCCCGACGCGACGGAGGTCACCGGCCTGCTCGCCCTGATGCTGCTCATCGACGCCCGCCGTACGGCGCGCCTCGCGCCGGGTGGCGAGCTGATCACCCTGGACGAGCAGGATCGCTCGCGGTGGGACCGTGCAGCGATCGACGAGGGGCACGCCCTGGTGCGCGAGTGCCTGGCCCTCGGCAGGCCGGGGCGCTACCAGCTGTTGGCCGCCATCAACGCCGTGCACACCGACGCCCGGGACGTGCGCGACACCGACTGGTCGCAGATCGCCGCGCTCTACACCCAGCTGGCGGGCATCGACCCCAACCCGATCGTCGCCCTGAACCGGGCCGTAGCGATCGCCGAGCTCGACGGCCCCGAGGTCGCGCTGGCGCTGGTCGACGCGCTGCCACTCGACGCCTACCACGCCTGGCACGCCACCCGGGCGGACCTGTTGCGCAGGCTGGGTCGCAGCGAGGAGGCACGGGCGGCGTACGACCGGGCGCTCGGGCTCAGCGACAACGCGGCCGAGGCGGCGTACCTGTCGCGGCGGCGCGACCAGCTCGGCGGTTGAGTCTGGGAGTGCCCTGCTGAGCCCGGCGGGGCACTCCTCCGTCCCGATCCCGACCCGACACGCCGCGGATCCGCCCGACAGGCGACGGAAACGGGAAGGACTGTTCCGGCCCCGACCGTCTACCGTGGCCTCGTGACGATCTCGCCGCTGACCCTGCCCGATGCCGAGCACGCCGAGGAGTGGGTCCGGACCCGCGCCGAGGAGGGGATCGCGGCCGCCCGTGCCCTGATCGACGGCTTGCGCGAGGACCCGCCCACCGAGGCGATGGCGGCCCTGCTGGTGTGGGACGAGGCGGCGCTGCAGCTGGGCAACGTCGCGGCGATGGGCTCGCTGTACGGCAACGTGCACCCCGACGAGGCGGTCCGCACGAGTGCCGAGAAGGCCGAGCAGGACGTGATGCGCCTGATGACCGAGCTGAGCCTCGACCGCGGGCTCTACGAGGTCTTCGCCGGGCTGGACGCCTCCGGGCTCGACGAGCAGGCGAGCCGGCTGATGGCCAAGGTGCTGGCCGACTTCACCCGCGCCGGCGTCGACCAGGACGACGAGACCCGGGCCCGGATCACCGCGATCAACGAGCGGCTCACCGAGATCGACCAGGAGTTCGGCAAGGTCATCCGCGACGACGTGCGCACGATCCGGGTGGCTCCCGAGCGGCTCGCCGGCCTGCCGCAGGACTTCCTCGACGCCCATGAGGCCGCCGACGACGGCCTGGTGACCGTCACCACTGACTACCCCGACGCCGTCCCCACCCGGATGTTCGCCCACGACCAGGACGTTCGCCGCGACATGACGGTGGCCTTCCTGGAGCGCGGATGGCCGGCCACCGACCCCCTGCTGCGCGAGATGTTCGACCTGCGCCACGAGATCGCCAACCTCGTCGGGTACGCCGACTGGGCGGCGTACGACGCCGACGTGAAGATGATCAAGGAGGGCCCGGCCATCCCGGCGTTCATCGACAAGATCGCCGACGCGGCAGCCGAGCCGATGGAGCGCGATCTCGCGATCCTGCTCGAGCGCTACCGGGCCGACTTCCCCGACGCCGAGCGGGTCCCCAACTACGACGCGCCCTACTACGAGGAGCTGGTCCGCAAGGAGCAGTACGACGTCGACTCGCAGCGGGTGCGCACCTACTTCGCCTTCGACAAGGTCCGCCAGGGGCTGCTGGACGTGACCGGCCGACTGTTCGGCCTGCGCTACGAGCGGATCGCGGACGCGACCGTGTGGGACGCCGATGTGGCCGTGTACGACGTCCACGACGCCGCGGCGGGCGACGACACGGCTCCGCTGGGACGGATCTACCTCGACCTGCACCCCCGCGACGGGAAGTACAAGCACGCCGCGCAGTTCACGCTCACCGACGGGGTGGCCGGCCGCCAGCTGCCGGAGGGTGTGCTGGTCTGCAACTTCTCGCGCGGCCTGATGGAGCACGACCACGTCGTCACGCTCTTCCACGAGTTCGGCCACCTGGTCCACCACGTCCTCGGCGGGCAGGTGCCGTGGGCGCGCTTCGCCGGGGTGGCCACGGAGTGGGACTTCGTCGAGGCGCCGTCGCAGATGCTGGAGGAGTGGGCCTGGGACCCCGACATCCTCAGCAGCTTCGCCACCAACGCGGCCGGCGAGCCGATCCCCACCGACCTGGTCGAGTCGATGCGGCGCAGCGACGACTTCGGCAAGGGCTACACCGCGCGGGTGCAGATGTTCTACGCCGCGATGTCCTACTACTTCCACGTCGAGCGGCCCGCCGACCTCACGGCGAGGATGATCGAGCTCCAGGAGCGCTACTCGGCGTGGCCCTACCTCGACGGCACCCACATGTTCGCCAGCTTCGGCCACCTCGGTGGCTACAGCTCGGGCTACTACACCTACATGTGGTCGCTGGTCATCGCCAAGGACCTCTTCAGCGCCTTCGACCCCGCCGACCTCTTCGACGAGGCCGGCACGGGGGTCGCCGGCCGGTACCGCGACTGCGTCCTCGCCCCCGGTGGCACGAAGGACGCCGCCGACCTCGTCGCGGACTTCCTCGGGCGGCCCTACACGTTCGACGCGTACGCGGCGTGGCTGGCGGAGTAGCCCCGGGCCGACGACCCCGAACAGGACGGTGGGCCACCGGGGCGAGTCCGGGTCGTGACTCGTGATCGGTGTCAGGACCCCACAATTGTGGCCGCATGGCAGCGCGACGTGCTCCCGAGGTTTACCGTGACACCATGTCCGACCACGCGCTTGGCTTCGACCTGACCCCCGACCACCTCGAGCTGAAGAACTGGCTCCACACCTTCGCCGCGGACGTGATCCGCCCGGCCGCCTCCGAGTGGGACGAGAAGGAGGAGTTCCCCTGGCCCGTGGTCGAGGAGGCCGCCCAGGCCGGCATCTACTCGATGGACTTCTTCGCCACCCAGGGCTTCGACCCGACCGGGCTCGGCATCCCGGTCTCGATGGAGGAGCTGTGCTGGGGTGACGCGGGCATCGGGCTGGCCATCGTCGGTACGGCGCTGGCCGCCGCAGGTGTGAGCTCCAACGGCACCCAGGAGCAGGTGCTCGAGTGGGTCCCGGAGATGTTCGGCAGCCCGGGTGACCTCAAGCTCGGCGCGTTCTGCTCCTCCGAGCCGGACGCCGGCAGCGACGTGGGTGCGATGCGGACCCGTGCTCGCTACGACGAGGCCACCGACGAGTGGATCATCAACGGCACCAAGACCTGGGCGACCAACGGCGGACTCGCCGACGTCCACGTCGTCACGGCCGTCGTCGATCCCGACCTCAAGACCCGCGGTCAGGCCAGCTTCGTCGTACCCCCCGGCACCAAGGGGTTGAGCCAGGGGCAGAAGTTCCACAAGCACGGCATCCGTGCCTCCCACACCGCCGAGGTCGTCCTGGACAACGTGCGCGTCCCCGGCCGCTGCCTGCTGGGCGGCAAGGAGAAGCTCGACGCCCGGCTGGCCCGGGCCCGTGAGGGCTCCAGCGCCAAGGGCAACGCCTCCATGGCCACCTTCGAGCGCACCCGCCCCGCGGTCGGCGCCATGGCCGTCGGCATCGCGCGCGCGGCCTACGAGGTGGCGCTCGACTACGCCAGGACCCGCGAGCAGTTCGGCAAGGCGATCATCGAGAACCAGGGTGTGGCCTTCATGCTCGCCGACATGGCGGTCTCGATCGACGCCAGCCGCCTGCTCGTCCACCGCGCTGCCTGGATGGCCAGCCAGGGCAAGGCGTTCAACGCTGCCGAGGGCTCGATGTCCAAGCTGATGGCCGCCGAGACCGCGGTCAAGGTGACCGGACAGGCGATGCAGATCCTCGGCGGCAACGGCTTCACCCGCGAGTACCCCGTCGAGCGGTGGGCGCGCGACGCGAAGATCTACACGATCTTCGAGGGCACCTCCGAGATCCAGCGACTCGTCATCGCGCGCACCGTGTCGGGGTCCCCGATCCGGTAGGGCGTCGCATCGCGATTTCAATCCGACGTTCTTTGAAATCCTCCGCGAGCGCGTCCAGGATCCGACAGGATTGGTGTGTCGAGATCCGGGATCGGCGTCTGCGGGGCTGTGAGGGCGGCCCCGACTTCGAGGGGGATCTCAAGTGCTGCGCGCGTGTCTACGACTTCTGCTTGTCTCCGTCCTGGTTGCCACAGGACTGGCCGCCACAGAAACAGCGGCTTCGGCGGTTCCCGCTCATTGCACCTACGTGTATCAGAGCGACGAGTGCTACATCGCCATGAAGCACAGCGCCGGCGTCGACCGCTTGGCCATCGCAGACCCGGGGACGACGGATGCCGACGGCTACCTGGACCCCTCCTACTTCCGCAGCCCCGCCGCGGACGTAGGCTTCCGGGCCAACGGCTTCGACCGCAACTTCCTCTACTGGGCCAAGGTCGGCTTCACCGACGACTACGGGCTCGACGACTGGTCGGGGTGCTCCACAGCCCGGACTGTTCCGGCGGGGGTGCAGCCGTTCTGCGATGACGTGGCGCCGCGCAACGAGTGGGGAAGGATGTGGTCCGGACAGTCGAAGCTGAAGTTCCATGGCAACGGCTTCATCGCGCTCGTCTGCGGCAACTTCAGCGACCCGGTGGACGGTCCGATCCCGGAGATCTTCGGTCAGAAGTTCGAGGACAGGAATGGCAACAAGGCGAAGGACCCGGGCGAAGGGTGGATCAACGGCGTCGTCATGCGTCTCTACAAGGGCGGCGTCAAGCTGGCCGAGACCACGACCTCCGGCAACGGCGACTACCGGTTCAAGCTCGACGCCGAGGATGACGAGCGCTTCACCGCAGGCACCTACACCGTGCGCGAGGTGGTGCCGGCCGGCTACGAGGAGACCACCCCCGAGCGCTCGGTGAGCGTGGCCTACGACACCGGCTTCAAGGAGTACGAAGTCGGGCTGATCGGCAACCGCAAGGTCACCGACGTCCAGATCACCAAGACCTCCGTAGTCAACCCGACCACAGCGGGTCTGGAGAGCGAGTGGGACCTGGTCATCCGCAACAACGGGCCGTGGCCTGCTGCCGACGTGACGGTCAGCGACACCTTCCCGTCCGACTACACCGCCATCACCCACGTCTCGCACCCGCAGTGCTCGGCGAGCGGGCTCTCGTTGTCCTGCTCTTTCGGCACGCTGGCGGTGAACGCGACGCGGACGGTGACGGTGCGATCGCTCTCGCGGCCCGACCTGCTGCCGAGGGACATCTACAACACGGGACGGGTCGCCACGACGTCCTTCGAGCGCAACCTCGACAACAACGTCTCCACCGACAAGACACCCCTCGTGACCAGAGCCGAGGTGTCGGTCACCAAGGCGGCCGATCGGACGACGTACTACGGCGGTGACCTGATCACCTACACGATGGTGGTGACCAACGACGGCCCGTCCTGGGCGCGCCAGGTGGTCGCCACCGACGACGTTCCCGACCGCTTCGAGGTCCTCGACGCGACGAGCAGCGCAGCCACACCGTGCCTGACCTCGCCGAACAGCCAGGAGGTGTCCTGCGACCTCGGCACGATGAGGGTGGGCCAGCAGCACACGATCACGATCAAGGGCCGCGTCCGGGGCAAGCACCCGGACGAGGCTCCCCCGACGGGCCACGAGCACCTGCTGGACGTCCAGAAGGTCGACCGCACCTGGGAGCTGGACGGCGGCGCCGACGGCACGTTCGACCTCGACTGCGGCGCGCGAGGCTACGTCACCGACGTGCTGGTCCGGGTCGACGCAGTGGATGGTGGCACGACCGACCAGGTGACGCGCCTGGGTGCGTTCCCCACCTCGCGCACGGCGGGGCGCATCGTCCTGGACAACACCGCGGCCGGACGCGCCCAGGGCAACATGGAGCTCGTCTGCCTGGCGCCCGGCACGGTGGACGGCAACGACCACGACCACGAGGTGCTGGCCGGCTCGGTCCGCTCGGCCGCGCACACCCTGCCCGCCGAGCCCGCTGACGCCAGCGACCCGAACGGCGTGTCGACCCACTCGGTGGTCGTGGATGCCGGACTCGGCACGCACGTCGCCGCGCCGGGCTACGAGGTGGTCGCGGGCTCCGCGAGACTGATGGAGTCCCACCTGCGCGAGTACGGGTGGGAGCTGGTCTTCGAGGTGCCGGACGGTGACGTCGACGCCGTCGTGACGGTCAGCTACGTACCCCTGCAGGCGCGACTGAGCTACGCGGACGCGAGCCGTACCCACCCCCGGCACACCCACGAGCTCCTCCTCACCCACCCGGAGATCACCGTGACCCTGCCCCCGGGTCGCAGCGAGCACCAGGTGACCTGCGCCTCCACGCAGGGCAAGGGCGCCAAGGGTCTGACGGCCACCTTCACCTACCCGCCCGACCCGTCGGCCGAGCCGGTGACCTGGCGCTACTCGGTGCTCAACCCGACCTCGCAGCCGATCGAGGCGACGTTCGACCTGGTCTGCCTCGAGCTCCAGCCCGGTCCGGACAGCGAGTTCCACACGCCCGAGAACACGGTGGTGGTCCAGACCGATACGCCCGACGACGACCCGTCGGACAACACCGACTCCGTGACGGTGCTGGTCATCGTGGCGGCCGAGGGCGACCCCGTCGCACCGCCGACGACCCCGACTCCGGCCGGTCCGGCGCCCGCGCCCATCGCCGTGCGCAAGGCGGTCAGGCACGGCCGCACCATCGTTGCCAGGCTCCTCACCGAGAGGTCGGGGCGGGCCACGGTCGTGGCCATGCGTCACAAGGCGCCGCTGAGGACGTCGCAGGTGCGCGTCCAACGAGGCGAGCCGGAGCGGATCTCGCTGCGAGCCAAGAAGCTCCGGCGAGCGACCCACCTCGTCGTACGGCTCAAGGGTGACCGCGTGCGGGTGCGCCTGCGCTGAGGACGTGGTGCTCGCGACGAGTCACAACGTCGCGAGCAGCGACCTCAGCTCCTCGGTCAGTCCCAGGTCGAACTCCCAGCTGGACTGGTGGGCCTGGTAGCTGCGGCCCCCGTCGTGGTCGACGTCCGGGGGGCTCCAGAAGGTGTGGCACGGAGCGCCGTGCACGGCCGCGAAGAGCTGCTCGTTGCGGGCCTCGTAGGCCCACTGGTTGAGCACGACCACCGACTCGAGACGCTCGGCGTAGGCGAGGTTGAACATCCCCGCGCCACCGAAGCCGGCCACGACCCGGGCCCCCGCGAAGAGGGCGACCTGCTCCTCGAGCGGCAGCGGACCGGGGAAGACGACGGTGTAGCCGGCGGCCTCGAAGAGCGCGTCGACCTGCTCGACGTTGCGGCACGTCCGGTTGCCGCCGCGCCGCGAGACGAAGATCCGCTCCGGTCCCTGGCCCGCCGCGGTGTGCTGTCGCCGCAGCAGACCCTCGCGCAATCGCGCCCAGTCGGCCCGCAGCGCGTCGTGGGCGTAGAACGGAGTCGTGTTGTGCCACATGGGTGTGCACGCGTAGAGGCGGTCGACGGTGACCGGGCCGTCGGCCCAGGCGATGTCGTCCGGCGAGATGCCGTACGCCGGCAGCAACCGCGACTCGAGGCGCTTGTCCGGACCCTGCGCCCGATCGGGGTGCAGGCGGCAGAGGATCTTGAGGTCCGGGTCGTCGGCCTTGGCGGCGTCCCAGCCCCACAGCTTGGCCAGGGCCTCGGTCATCAGGTGCCCGAAGTGGCCGGAGTTGTTGTAGCCGAAGTGGAAGTAGGAGCCCGGCAGGTGCGTCGGCTGGTCGTGCGGCTTCAGCCGTGCGAAGCGGGTGCCCGTGTCGCTGATCCCCCACGCGGTGGGCACGTCGGCGAGGTGCCACCGGAAGGAGTCGGGCAGGAGCGTGTGCCCGTGGTAGGCCAGCGAGTTGAGGGGCAGCGTGATCGTCCCGTCGTAGCGGCGCACCTCCAGCGGTGGCGACTCGAGCACGGCCGGGAGCTGGTCGCCGTCGACCCGTGCACCGTGCTGCTGGTGGTCGTGGGTGGTGAGCGTGCAGGCAGGCCGCTGGCCGACGACGCTCACGACGAGCCCGGGCTCGCGCTCGGCCAGCACGGTGAGGGCCTCGGCGTCGCGGACCTTGAGGAGGTGCGAGCGGCCCTTGCGGAAGAGCGCGAGCTCACCGGTGAGGACGGCCTCCTCGCAGCTGCGGTGGTGGGTGCGCCAGCGCGGCTTCACGTCCTTCGGGCGCGACGACGCGGAGAAGCTCTCGGCGAGCCTGGCCAGCTGCGGGAGCTTGCCTCCGGACGACGCGGGACCCGCGGAAGCGCCGCCCTGGACGGCGACCCACACGGCGTCCGGCTCGAGGGCGAAGAATGCCGCCTCGAAGAGGCGCGCCTGCTGCGGCGCCAGGGCCGCACGGGTGTCGATCACGACCGAGATTGGCGGCAGCCCCAGCAGGGGGCTCGTCAGGTCGTCGGCGCGACGACCGACGAGGGTGTGGACGGAGCCCTCCGGCAGTCCGGCTGCCGCCCAGTCGAGCGCGGCGAGGCGCTGCTCGGTGGCGGCGATCACGACGACCAGGCCGCTGGTCGCACGAGGCTCGGGTACCTCGATCTCCCGCTGGACGAGGATGAGCAGCTCGGCGAGCGTGCGGTGCTGCCGGGCCTGCATGGCGCCGACCCTATGCGGGCCGACGGCTTCGGCCGACACCTGGGCCGCCGACGCGCCGGTGCGCCCGGTGTGGACAGGGGGCGTCATCCCACCGGCGTACGAGTCCGCGGCCGCCGCAGCCAGTCCGGTGAACGACTGCGCCCAGCCACGGCGCTTGCCTAGACTCGACGCGTCGTCGCCCGCCACAGTCGCAGGACCGCCCCCACCAGGAGATCGTCGTGACCGCTCTCGCCTTGGCCCGCCTGCCCCGGACGGCCCGGATCCGGAGTCGAGCAGCCCTGCTCGTCAGCGCTCTGCTCGTCGTGGTCGGCGCGGGCCTCGGGCCGGCGGTCAGTCGGGCCGAGGCCATCCAGTTCGGCGGCAACGCGTCGGTGACGCCCAACGTAGGCTTCGGGTGCGAGGCCGGGTTCCGGTTGGCCGACTCGGCAGGCAACTACGGTGTCTTCGCGAGCGGCTCCCCGACCTGCTCGTACTTCCAGATCACGCCGCTCTCCCCGGCCAACGGGGCGGCGCCCGCCCCCCGGGGGCGGGCGACCCTGGTCCGGGTCAGCACCGGCGACAGCCCGGCCCCGCTGCGCTTCACCGTGATGCAGGCGCGCTCCGGCGTGGATGCCCAGGGCAACATCATCCCCAACTCGACGCAGTGCTGCTTCGGCGACCAGATGACGCGCACGTTCACCTTCCAGCCCAACACGGTGACGGCCGTCCCGCTCAACCTGCCGATGGTCAACGACACGTTCCCCAACCAGAACATCGCGATCACCGACTACGTCGGGTTCAGCGCCGATGCCGGCACCGGTGCCCTGCCGCTGCTGGTGACCTCGGCCCCCAACCCGCCCAACTCCGCGGACTTCGCCCAGGGCAACAACCCCGGCGTGACCCAGCTCTACCCGCAGATCGCTCCGCAGGACGTGCGCACCGACGCCACGAGCACCCCGTCGATCCGGCTGACCACCGAGTTCACCTTCTGCACCAGCGGCGTGGGCAACAGCGGTCGGCGGACCGCCAGGCTCGCCGACCTGCCCAGTCCGTGCGGTGGCAAGATCCGCAGCGGGTCGGTCAACGCCCGACGCGGCAAGGTGACGATCCCGATCAGCTGTGTGGGCTCCTGCCGCGGCAAGCTCCTCGTCACCAAGGCGAAGGGCAAGGGCAAGCTCGCCAAGACCACCTCCTTCTCGTCGCGCACCGGAGGGAAGAGCAAGGTGACCGCCAAGCTGACCAAGGCCGGCAAGAAGGCGACCAGGGGGAAGCGCTCGACCAGGGCCAAGGTGCTGCTGCGCACCCAGGGCGATCGCGGCACCAGGACGATCCGCATCAGGTGAACGTCGCCCTCCGCCGACGGTTCCGCTTCCGAGGTCACATCGCCGGGGTCGGCAGCGCCAGCGGTGTCCGCATCGTCGTCGGACGCTGGGTCGACGGCCCGCTGGGCACCTTCGGCGACGCGATGACGTCGTGACCACCGTCGAGGTCAGCGCGCAGGAGCGGATCCCGGGGAGCCGCTGATCGGGGGCACGTCGCTCAGCGCGCTTCGCGGCTCGTGAGGGCCGGCATCACCCGGTCGCCGATCAGTCGAAGACTCTCCCAGGACGGCTCGGCCGGAAGGCCTCCGCAGGCCGGGTGCGTCGTGACCAGGGCGATCTCCCCGGAGCGGCACCGCTCGACGAGGTCGTCGGGCTCGAGCACGACGTACACCCCGGCCGATTGCATCTCCTCCACCGTGCGCGAGGTGTCGACGACGTACGACGCCGCGTCGCCGTGCCACTGCTGGTAGGCCGTCGCGTCAGCCAGGAGGTGGTGGCCGTGGCGCGCCCAGAAGGCCGCCGGCTCCTCGGAGCAGAAGACGTTGGCAGGCCCGGGGGGTGCCAGCAGCGTGAAGCCCGGATCGCGGCCCGCCTCGCGGCACGCCTGGTCGTAGGCGTCCTTCAGGGCAGGGTCGCCGTGCTGGGGCTGGAAGTGCAGGCCGAGGCGTCCGGCGCGACGCGCGGCGGCGAGGGTGCCGCCGCCGTAGAACAGGATCGGGTGCGGCTGGGAGTACGGCGTGGGCAGGACGCGCACGCGGCGGCCGTCGTAGGTGAACTCCTCGCCGGTCCAGGCGGCGAGCAGGGTCTGGATCCGGGACTCGAGATCGGCGCCGCGGGTGGACCACGGACGGTCGAAGAGCGCGTACTCCTCGCGCCGGTAGCCGAGCCCGATCGTGTGGCTGACCCGGCCCTTGCTCAGGTGGTCCAGGACGGCGAGCTCCTCGGCCAGGCGGAGCGGGTCGTAGAAGTTCACCAGCAACGCCGAGATGGTGATCGGCAAGCGCCGGGTGACCGCGGCCATCGCCGCTGCCACCGGCACCGGGCTCGGCAGGTAGCCGTCGTCGCTGACGTGGTGCTCGGAGAGCATCAGCGCGTCGAAGCCGGCCTCGTCGGCGTACGCCGCCTGGTCGAGGCTGCGCCCGTAGAGCTCCTGCCGCTGCGCGGGGGTCGCGCCCGGCGCCCGGAAGTCGTAGCGGACGACGAACTGGGTGCGCGGCATGCCTGCAGGCTAGAACAAGTTCTAGTTGGCCGGGTCAGGTCAGGTGGACCGCGCGGTGCAGCCACGTCGACGTCACCCGCATGCCCACCTTCTCGTAGAGCCCGAGCGCGCCGGTGCGGCTGTCGGTCGAGAGCCCGGAGGTCTCGGCGCCGTGCTCGCGAGCACGGGCGAACGTGTCGACCATGAGGGCCTGGGCCAAGCCGCGGCCACGCTGGTCGGACCGGGTGGCCAGCCGGGTGATGTAGGCCTCCGAGCCCCGGCCGTCCTCGGCGTCGTACACCGAGACGTGGGCGCAGGCGAGCGGTACGCCGTCGGGACCGCGGACGACGCGCAGGTGCCACGGCTCGAACCCGGGCCGCAGCGTGGTGACGGCCGCGAAGTCGTCGTAGCTCTCCCGCTCCCGGTCCGACCACTCCAGGAACGCGTCCTCGACGAGGTCGTGCACGGCACCGTACTCGGCGGGATCGGCTGCCCCGACGGTGCAGCCGGCGGGCAGCGGTCGGTCGGGCACCACGGCGCCGCGGTCCAGCTTGAGGACCCAGCTGGTCCAGCGGACGTGGTAGCCGAGCGAGGTCAGGAGCAGGTCGCCGGCGGAGCCCTCGGGCACGGCATCCCGATGATCCGAGCACCGCGTGCCCGGGCGGTCTCGCGCATCCAGGCGGCCAGCCAGGTGCCGATGCCGCGACCGCGGTGCGAAGGACACACGGCGGCGTCGCCGCGGTCGGCGCCGGTGATCTCGGCGTAGCCGACGAGCAGGTCTCCGTGCTCGCCGTCGAAGACGCCGACGGTGCTCGAGGCCACGTCGAAGCTCGGCCGCTGCCAGTCGCCGACGATGTCGGCCTCCTCGATCTCGGTCTCACCGAGGTCGTGCAACTCCTGGGCCGCCATCGCCTCGTAGACGGCGCGGGCGTCGTCCTGGCCCAGGGGGCGGGAGGTCAGGTGGGACGGCAGCGGCTGCGGCTGTGGCGTGGGCACGGGAGTACTCAAGCAACACCGGCCTGGGCCGGACCACGGAATATCCGGGTCCGGTCCAGACCGGTGCGTGGTGCCGAGCAGTCAGGTCAGGCGTTGGCGATCGCCGAGATGTCGAACTCGAGCTTGATCTTCTCCGAGACCAGGACGCCGCCGGTGTCGAGAGCAGCGTTGAAGCTCAAGCCCCAGTCGGAGCGGTTGATCGTGGTCGCACCCTCGAAGCCGAGGCGCAGGTTGCCGAAGGGGTCGCGCGCGGTGCCGACCTCCTCGAAGTCGATGCTGACCGACTTGGTGGTGCCCTTGATGGTCAGGTCTCCGACGATCGTCCACTCGCTGCCGTCGCGCGAGACGTCGGTGGAGGAGAAGGTGATCTCCGGGGTCTCCTCGACGCCGAAGAAGTCGGCCGAGAGGAGGTGGCCGTCGCGGTCGGCCGAGCCGGTGTCGACGCTGCTGGCGGCGATGGTGATGTCGACCTTGGAGTTGGCGGGCGTCGCGGGGTCCACGTGGGCGGTGCCGCTGAACTCCTTGAACTGGCCGCGGACCTTGGTGACCATCGCGTGGCGGGCCACGAAGCCGAGCCGGGTGTGGGCAGCGTCGATGGTGTAATCGCCGGTGATGTCGGCGATGGCGGTGGTGCCGGCGTCGAACTCGCTCATGAGGTGTCCTTCGAAGTAGGTGGTTGAACTATCAATCACCCTAACGGACGGTCAGGGCGCGTTCATTCCCGACCGCGCCGACATTTCTCGTGCACCCTTCCTCGTGACACGACGACAGCCGCCGACCGGTGGGTCGACGGCTGTCCGTGGTGCGGGTTGGGGGCGCCGTACGGCGTCGTGGTCGCCGCGCGGGGCGGGGCCAGGCTCAGCCTGGGACCAGGCTCAGGCGGCGTGCGTGGTGGCGTGGGCGGCGACCTGGTCCGGCGTGAGCCAGACAGTCTCCATCCGGTGGCGACCGTTGGGGTCGGTCACCGGGATCCAGCGCATCTCGAGCTGGGCCTGCCTGAGTGTCGTGTCGCGAGTCATCGGACACCTCCTGTTCATCTTCTGTTCACCAAGGTACACGAACTGCCCCGCGCTGCCAAGAGAGTCCGGAATCCGGATCGTTTCCCCCACTGCGCTCCCTCGAGCGGGAGCTGAGGAGCGTCCCTCCCCCACCGGTCAGACGTGAGGGTCCAGCGGGGCGCACTCATGGACGCCACTCCCGTCACATCTGTCACGCGGTGACGGATCTGCCTCCCCAGTGGGTACGGCGACACCATGTCGCAGCCGTTCCCGCCCGATATCGGGTGCCATCCGCGTACCGAGACCGATTGTCCTCTTCTGACCCGGATTCGGGTCAGAAGTTGCTTTCGGGACCTCCGGGTCGCAGGATCTCCCTCATGACGCCGGACGCGCACCTGGTGGCGCACCTGGTCGGGAGCACCGGCCTCACGGCCCCGGAGGCCGCCCGCGTCATCGAGGACGTGGTCGCCTTCCACGCCGAGAGCCTCGAGGTCTACGTACGGCGTCGGCACGCGGAGCTGCGACTGACCGGGCTGCACAACCCCGAGGTGTTCGCGACGGTGGCCTCCGAGCTGGAGCACCGCGTGGTGGCTGCGCCGCTGCTCTCACCGCGCCAGCTGCGCCGCATCGTGCACGGATAGCCCCCACCGCTCGCCCGACCAGACCAGCACGACACCAGACCACGCGACACGACCAGAGAACTGAGGACACATGTGCGGGATCGTCGGCTACATCGGGACCCAGCAGGCCGCCCCGCTCATCCTCGAAGGGCTGACCCGCCTGGAGCACCGGGGGTACGACTCGGCCGGCGTCGCGGTGCTGGGCGGGTCCAAGGAATCGGCGCTGCGGGTGGCCAAGAAGGCCGGTCGCGTCCGTGACCTCACCGACGACCTGCCCAAGCGGTTCAGCGGCAAGGTCGGCATCGGCCACACGCGCTGGGCGACCCACGGGCCGGCCAACGACGTCAACGCCCACCCGCACACCGACACCAAGGGCGACGTGGCGGTGGTCCACAACGGGATCATCGACAACGCCTCGACGCTGCGCGCCCAGCTCGCGGAGGACGGCATCGACCTGACGTCCGACACCGACACCGAGGTGCTCGCCCACCTCATCGCTCGCTCCACCGCCGAGACCCTCGAGGCCCGGGTCGCCGAGGCGCTCTCGGCCGTCGACGGCACCTACGGGCTCGCGGTCGTGCACGCCGACTTCCCCGACCGGATCGTGGTCGCCCGCAACGGCAGTCCGTTGCTCATCGGCGTGGGCGAGAAGGAGATGCTCGTCGCCTCCGACCTCGCCGCCCTGATCCGGCACACCACGATGGTGGCCCACCTCGAGGACGGCGAGATCGCCACGCTCACCGCGGGCGGCTTCACGACGTACCGGGCCGACCTGACCTCCACCCACCGCACGGCCACCGAGGTCGACGTCGACCCGGCGACCTACGAGGCGGGCGAGCACGAGTCGTTCATGCACAAGGAGATGCTCGAGCAGCCCGACGCCGCGGAACGGGTGCTGCGCGGTCGCCTCGACGAGCGCTTCGGCACCGCGCACCTCGGCGGCCTCCCGATGGACGCCCGCGAGACCCGGGCGATCAAGAGGGTCAAGATCCTCGGCTGCGGCTCGGCCTACTACGTCGGCCAGATGGGGGCCTCGCTGATCGAGGAGCTTGCCCGGATCCCGGCGGATGCCGAGGCCGCGAGCGAGTTCCGCTATCGCAACCCGGTCATCGAGCCAGACACCCTCTACGTCGCCGTCAGCCAGTCCGGCGAGACGATCGACACCCTGCTCGCCGTGCAGGAGATCCACCGCAAGGGCGGACGCTGCATCGGCCTGGTCAACGTCGTGGGCTCGGCGATCGCGCGTGAGTGCGAGGGCGGCATCTACCTGCACGCCGGCCCGGAGGTCGCGGTCGCCTCGACCAAGGCGCTGACCAACATGTTCCTGGGCTTCGCCCTGCTCGCCCTCCAGCTGGGAAGGGTGCGAGACCTGTCGATCTCCGACGGCAAGCGGCTGATCGCGGCGCTGCTGGAGCTGCCCGAGCAGATCGGTCAGGTCCTGGAGCGCGAGGAGGAGATCGGAGAGATCGCGCAGGTGCTCGCGGACGCCGAGAGCCTCTTCTTCGTCGGACGCGTGCGCGGCTTCCCCGTCGCGCGCGAGGGTGCCCAGAAGTTCAAGGAGATCAGCTACCGCCACGCCGAGGCCTACCAGACCTCCGAGCTCAAGCACGGGCCCCTGGCCCTGATCTCCGGCGACGTGCCGAGCGTCGCGATCGTCCCGCAGGACGAGCTGACCGACCGCAACGTGGGCGCCCTGCACGAGATCGCCGCGCGTGGCGGCCCGCTCGTGGTGATCACCCACCCCGACGTGGATCTCGGCGAGATCGAGTGTCGCCGCCTCGACGTCCCCCGCTCCGAGCGCGAGCTCGACCCCATCCTGCTGACGATCCCGCTGCAGCTGCTGGCCTACCGCGCCGCGCTGCACCTGGGCCACGACATCGACAAGCCGCGCAACCTCGCGAAGTCCGTCACGGTTGAGTGAGCAGCGAGTCGAAACCCCGGTGGGACGGCTGATCGCCGCAACCACAGCCTCGCACCACAACGCGAGGGTGACCCAGCGCACCGCGCCGTCGAATGGAGTGGTAGTGGCGTGAGCCACTACCGTTGTCGGGTGAACGACATCTCTGAGCAGACCCCCGAGCCCACCTTCGAAGACCTTGGCCTCGGTGACGCCGTCCTCAAGGCACTGCGCGACGTCGGATACGAGAACCCCTCCACCATCCAGGCGCAGACCATCCCGCCGCTGCTCGCCGGCAACGACCTGGTCGGCCTCGCGCAGACCGGTACCGGCAAGACGGCCGCGTTCGCGCTGCCGATCCTGGATCAGCTCGACGTACGCCAGAAGTCCGTGCAGGCGCTGGTGCTGGCCCCGACCCGCGAGCTCGCGCTGCAGGTCTGCGAGGCCTTCCAGAAGTACGCCGCCCACACCAAGGGCGTGCACGTCCTGCCCGTCTACGGCGGCCAGGCGTACGGCGTGCAGCTCAGCGCGCTGCGCCGGGGCGTCCACGTGGTCGTCGGGACTCCTGGGCGGATCATGGACCACCTCGAGAAGGGCACGCTCGACCTGACGGAGCTGAAGTTCCTCGTGCTCGACGAGGCCGACGAGATGCTCAACATGGGCTTTGCCGACGACGTCGAGACGATCCTCGCCGACACCCCGGACACCAAGCAGGTCGCGCTGTTCAGCGCCACGATGCCGGCCCAGATCCGGCGGCTGTCGAAGAAGTACCTCACCAACCCGGTCGAGATCACGGTCAAGGGCAAGACGGCCACGGCGGCCAACATCACCCAGCGCTACCTGATCGTCAGCTACCCGCAGAAGGTCGACGCCCTCACGCGCATCCTCGAGGTCGAGAACTTCGAGGGGATGATCGTCTTCGTCCGCACCAAGAACGAGACCGAGACCCTCGCCGAGAAGCTGCGCGCCCGCGGGCTCTCGGCGATGGCGATCAACGGCGACGTCGCCCAGGTGCAGCGCGAGCGCACCGTCAACCAGCTCAAGGCCGGCAAGCTCGACATCCTCGTCGCCACCGACGTCGCGGCCCGCGGCCTCGACGTCGAGCGGATCAGCCACGTCGTCAACTACGACATCCCCACCGACACCGAGTCCTACGTGCACCGCATCGGTCGCACCGGCCGGGCCGGGCGTAGCGGCGACGCGATCTCGTTCGTCACCCCGCGCGAGCGCTACCTCCTCAAGCACATCGAGAAGGCCACCCGCCAGCCGCTCACCGAGATGAAGCTGCCCAGCGTGGAGGACGTCAACGTCACCCGTCTGACGCGCTTCGACGACCAGATCACCGCGGCGCTGGCGGACGGCGGCCGGATCGAGCAGTTCCGCGACATCGTCGCCCACTACGTGCGTCACCACGACGTGCCCGAGGCCGACGTCGCTGCGGCGCTGGCCGTCGTCGCCCAGGGCGACACCCCGTTGCTGCTCGACCCCGCGGCCGAGCGGAAGCTGCGCCAGGAGACCTTCAGCAAGGACCGCCCCGACAAGGGCGGGCGTCCCGAGCGCGGCGGCTCCGGCGGGTCCGGAGGGGGCGAGCGTCGCCCCCGCGGCGGCAACGACCAGCCGATGAAGGCCTACAAGATCCAGGTCGGCAAGCGCCACAAGGTCGAGCCCCGCCAGATCGTCGGCGCGATCGCCAACGAGGGCGGACTGTCCCGCTCCGACTTCGGCCACATCCAGATCCGCCCCGACTTCTCGGTCGTCGAGCTGCCGGCCGAGCTGTCGCCCGAGACCTGGAAGAAGCTCGAGAACACCCGGATCAGCGGCAAGCTCATCGAGCTGGCCGAGGACCGCGGTCCCCGCGGCCCCCGCCCGCAGTCCGGCGGCGGATCGTCGTACGACGGCGCACCGCGTCGCGACAAGAAGCCGCGCCACAAGAAGTCGGGCGACTGACGCCTGCACGAACGGCACAATTGTGCCGTCTCGACACGTCGGGCGGCCGAAACCGTGTCAGAACGGCACAATTGTGGGATCCGGACACCTCGCCACCCTCACCCCAGCAGGTCCGCCACGCACGCCGCCGCCGCCATCTGGCCGGCCGCAGCCGCCATCAGGACCGAGCTCATCGGCATCGGCGTGGCCGCGGTGTGCGCGGCGTCGCCGGCCGCGAAGACGCCTGGCAGCGACGTCCGGCCCATCGCGTCGACCTCCACGCAGCCCGACCCCAGCAGGGTCAGGCCGAGCTGGCCAGCGAACGGCGCCGACTGCTCGAACGTGGTCGACACGAGCACGCCACCCACCTCGAGGTCGGGGCCGGAGCCGAAGGAGACCGTGGCTCCCAGCGAGCTGGGGCAGAAGCCGGACACGCCCTGCGATCGCACGCTCGCCCCGACACCGGCGACCTCCGCCGCGCCGGCCTCGTCCAGGTCGGCGCCGTCCGTGAGCACGATGACCTCCGAGGCGATCGGCGTGAGCATCGCGGCGAGGCGGCCCACGTGCGCGTGGCTGCCGAGGACGGCCACGGGCAGGCCGGCGTACTCGTGGCCGTGGCAGAACGGGCAGTGCGCGGCGACCGTCCCGAAGAGCCCCGCGAGACCCGGCGTGTCGGGCAGCGTGTCGCGGACACCGGTCGCGAGCAGCAGGAGGCGGGTGGAGATCGCCTCGCCGTCGATGAGGACCTCGAAGCCCGCGTCGTCGCCGGACACCTGGCCCACCCGGGTCGCCTCGCCGTCACGCACCTCGACGGTGTCGTACGCCGTGAGCTCGGCGCGCGCGAGCGCGCGCAGGTCGGCGGGTGCTCGCCCGTCGTGGGTCAGGAAGTTGTGCATCGCGCGGGTGGGGTCGTTGCGGTAGCTGCCGCTGTCGAGCAGCAGCACGCTGCGGTGCATCCGGCCCAGCGTCAGGGCCGCCTGGAGCCCGGCAGGGCCACCCCCGACCACGATCACCTCGTAGGCGCCCGTGGCGCGGTCGTTCGTCGTGCGCGCAATGGTGGCGCTGCTCATCGTGTGTCCTCTCGTCGACAACTTGTCTCAACCACGAGGATGTGACTTCATGTCGACATGAAGTCAAGCCCAGGTGCGACATGGAGTGTCGGCGAGCTCGCGTCACGCTTCGACCTCGCGACCCACGTCCTGCGTCACTGGGAGGACGTGGGGCTGCTGAAGCCCGACCGGGACAGCGCCGGGCGGCGCCGCTACGGCCGCGACGAGCTGGTGCGGGTGGCGGTCATCCTGCGCAACAAGGCGGCGGGGATGTCGTTGGAGCAGATCGCGATCCTGCTCGACGCCGGCGCGCCCGACCGGCACCGCGTGCTCGAGGCCCACCTGGCCGACCTGGACCGACGGATGCAGGAGATGCAGCTGTCGCGGCAGATGACCGAGCACGCCTTGCGGTGTCGGGCCCACGACGTGGCGAACTGCCCCAACTTCCGAACCGGCATCGAGGACCTGCTCGAGGGAAGGAGCTGGCCGGGAGACTGGCACTGACGCGGGCGACCGGTCGTCGTACCCGGCTCCCGCGGTGGACTGGGGGCCCGGAGCAGTCGGGGGTGGCTGGTACAACCGGGGTATGCCGACCTCGTCCCTGGCCCGTGCTCTGGCCGCGCCCGCAGCTCTCGTGCTCGCGGCCGGCCTGCTCGCCGGGTGCGACTCGGCGCCGCCCGACCCCGAGGAGGTCGGCGTCGAGGCCGACGGCACGGCAGCGGCTCTCGTGGCCGCGCTCAACGAGGGTGACCTGGCAGCGGTGCCGTTCACCGACGTGACCGGGACCGACGCCACCGACGACCTGGTCTCCGTGGTCGAGGGCATGGGCGAGCGCACCGCGACGATCCGTCTGGGAGAGGTCTCCACCGACGGCGACGCCGCGACCGCCACGCTGACCTGGTCGTGGCCCCTTGGCGATGCCGAGACCTGGACCTACACGACCGACGTCACGCTGCAGCGGGTCGCCGACGCGTGGCAGGTCGTCTGGGACCACGACGTCGTCGAGCCGAGCCTCAACGCCAGCTCGGTGCTGGAAGCCTCGACGGTGGCCGGTAGCCGTGGTGACATCGTCGGTGCCGACGGCCTGCGTCTGGTGACCAACCGGTCGGTGGTCCGAGTCGGGATCGACAAGACCAAGGTCAAGGCGAAGCGCGCCGTCGCTTCTGCGGCAGCGCTGGCTCGGCTCGTCGACGTCGGCGTCGACGACTTCCGCGAGCGCGTCCGGGCAGCCGGCGACCTGGCCTTCGTCGAGGCGATCACCTTCCGTGCCGAGGACGTCCCCGCGCAGGTGAGCCGGACCTACACCGACATCGACGGCGCCTCGCTCCTGCCCGCCGAGGTGCCGCTCGCGCCGACCCGTGACTTCGCCGCCCCGATCCTGGGCACGGTGGGTGAGGTGACCGCGGAGATGATCGCCGAGGAGCCTGACCGCTTCGAGGTCGGCGACACCGCGGGGCTCTCGGGGCTGCAGGCCCGTTACGACGAACAGCTCAGCGGGACGTCGGGCGTGGTCGTCGACGCCGTGGGCAGCGACGGCAAGGAGCGCGAGATCATCCGCTTCGGCGGCAAGGACGGGGACGCCCTGCGCCTGACGCTGGACGAGCGGCTGCAGACCAGGGCGGAGTCGTTCCTGGCCGACGTCGACCCGGCCAGCGCTCTCGTCGCCATTCGCCCCAGCGACGGCGCGATCCTCGCGGCGGCGAACGGCCCGGGCAACGGGGGCCTCAACCTGGCCACCTTCGGTCAGTACGCCCCCGGCTCGACGTTCAAGAGCGTCAGCTCTCTCGCGCTGCTGCGCAGCGGACTCCAGCCCAACAGCCCGGTGCCGTGCACCGCGACCGTCAACGTGGACGGCCGCGACTTCGAGAACTACGACGACTACCCGGCCGGCGGACTCGGCAAGATCCCGTTCCGCACGGCGCTGGCCAACTCCTGCAACACCGCCTTCATCGCCGAGCGCCGGCGGCTCGAGGAGCGTGACCTGGCCGATGCGGCGGCCTCCCTCGGCCTCGGTGTCGACCACGACCTCGGCTTCCCCGCCTACTTCGGCTCCGTCGAGCCGCCGACGACCGAGACCGGCCGCGCCGCCGACATGATCGGTCAGGGCACCGTCCTGGCCTCACCGATGGCGATGGCGACCGTGATCGCATCGATCCAGCAGGGTGACCTGGTGGTGCCGCGGTTGGTCGAGCAGGTCGAGGTCTCGCCACCCGACGGCGTCACGCCGGTCTCGTCCGCCGAGGCCCGCCGGCTGCGCACGCTGCTGCGCGGTGTGGTCACCGAGGGCAGCGGCCGGCTGCTCGCCGACGTACCCGGGCCGGACGTGATCGCCAAGACCGGCACGGCCGAGTACGCCGCGGACGACGGCAGCATCCGCACCCATGCCTGGATGATCGCCGCCCAGGGTGACCTCGCGGTCGCCGTGTTCGTCCAGGACGGCTCCAGCGGCTCCGGGACGGCCGGGCCGATCCTCGAGGAGTTCCTGCGCGCCGCGGGCTGAGCGCGGACCCAGGCTGCAACCCCGATGTGACCCGCGGGGTGATTTCCGCCCTTCGGACGATCACGGCCGGGCCACGAGCCCCTAGCCTGGGAGCATGACTCGGGTCGTCGGTCGCTCGACGCTGCTCGCGCAGGTGACCAGCCTGCTCGAGCAGGGCGAGTCGCTGGCGCTCTGCGGTCCCACCGGGGTGGGCAAGAGCGCCCTGCTCGACGTCCTCGACGAGGCCGCCCGCACCGGTAGCGACCGCCGGCTGGTGCTGCGCTGCAACGGCTCCGCCGACGAGCGGGTGCTGCCGTTCGCCGCGGTCCGCGACCTGCTCGCCCAGGGCCCAGACCCGTCCGAGGAACCAGACCCGTCCGAGGGCCCCGACAGCAGCCTGCGGCCCCTCGATCTCGAGCGCTACATCGCCGACGACGACCGCGCCGGCCTGGCGGCCGCCGTCCACGCCGTGCTCGAGCAGTGGAGCAGGTCACGACGCCTGCTGCTGCTCCTCGACGACGTGCAGTGGCTGGACGCGGAGTCGTCAGCGATCGTGGGCTACGCGCGCCGACGGCTGCGGGGGCGGCTCTCGGTCGTGGTGACGCTGGGCGCTGGTGACGACGAGTCGGCGGAGGTGCTCCCGGAAACGCCGTCGTCCACGCTGCCGGATTCGCCCGACGGGCCGTCCCCCAGGACCGACGAGATCGACGTCAGCGGCCTGCACCACCTCGACGTGGCGCCGCTGGATCCGCGTGACCTGGTCGACCTGCTGCTCGACCTGGGGGTGACCCCCGACGTCGCGCAACGGATCAGCGTCGAGTCGGGCGGGATGCCGTCCTCCGCACTCGCCTTCGCGGGGGCCATCGGGCACCGTCCGCAGGTGCTGGGGTCGCCCACCCCCGTGCCGCCGAGCATCGCCCGCATGCTGCGCGAGCGCGTGCTGAGCCTGCCTGACGCCGTGCGCCGGACGCTCGTGCACGCTGCGCTGCTGCACCGGCCGACCGTGCGCCAGCTGCAACGGGGCGGACGGCTGGCCGCCGCCGACGACGTACGACGTGCGCTCGGCGCCGGTCTCCTCGCCGGGCACGATCGCGCCGGAGGCCCGGGTGGCTCGTTGCGCTTCACCCCGTCGGTGCTGCGCAGCATCGTGGTCGGCCTGGTCCCCGCCCACGAGCGCGCCGATCTGCACCGCGAGCTGGCCGAGACCGCCAGCACCGACCCCGAACGGCTGCGCCACCTGGCGCTGAGCAATCCCCGCCCGGACGCCGACCTGGCCCACGAGCTCGCCGACGGTGCCCGCGACGCCGCCGCGCACGGCGGCCGTGGGCTCGCCGCCGAGCGCTACCAGCGGGCCGCCGACCGGGCGCCCGCCTCGCTCAACGACGAACGGCTCGAGTGGTTGGTCCAGGCAGTCGAGACGGCGGCTCCGGGCAACCACGTCGAGCTGGTGCAACGAGCCCTCGCGCAGGCCTTCGACGAGCTCGATCCGGGGCCCGCGCAGCGCGTCAGGCTGCGCCTGGCGATCCCCGAGCTGGCCGGCAACGGCGTGGCCCTGCTCGACGAGGTCCTCACGGCTGCCGCCGCGGACGCGGCTGCCGCCGCGGACGCGGCTGCCGCGGGGCACGCGGTCGGGCACGACACCGCGGACGAGGCGCTGGTGGCCCAGGTGCTGCTGCAGCGGGCCAGGATCGCCTTGATGGAGTCGCGCCCCCAGGCGAGCCGGGAGGCGGCCGAACGAGCCGTCGAGATCCTCGAACGCACCCGACCCGCCGCCGAGGATGACGGAGCGGTCGCCCTGGCACTGACCACCCTGGCGGTCTCGCGCCGCTGGCTCGGAGTCGAGCACGCGTCGTACCTCCGACGAGCCGTGGAGCTGGCCGAGCCCACCGCCACGGGATTCCTGCACATCTCCCCGGACTACATGGCGGCCCGCTTCGCCTTCTACGACGACCGCCTCGACGAGGCCTGGTCGGCGTTCCTCACGATGCTGGGTCGCGTCGAGCGCGGTGCCGGGATGGACCACGTCCACGTGCTGCGCTGCCTGGTGGAGGTGGCCGCGCGCACGGGGCGCTGCGCCGAGGCGACGCGCTACGCCGGACGAGCGGCCGCGGTCGGTGCCGAGTTCGACATCGATGCCTACGCCGGCTGGTTCATCGGGGCCCAGGCCGAGCTCCTGGTGGGCGACCTCGGTCGCACCCGGACCCTGGCGCTGCGTGGCGCCCAGGCCGCCGAGGAGGCCGGCGACATCCGCTACCTGCAGCGACACCTGATCGTGCTGGGGCAGACGCTGCTGCGCTCCGGCGATGCGGGCGGCGCCGTGGCGGCCCTGACCCGGGTGCGCGACATCGAGGTCGAGGGGGGGTTCGGCGACCCCACGGTCAACCGCTGGCACGCTGACCTCGTCTCGGCGCTCGTCGTCCTGGGCCGCCTCGAGGAGGCCGGCGAGCGGCTGGCCGAGGCGCGCTACGCCGTCGAGCGCCGGACGTCGTACGGCGGCACCTCGGGGGTGATCGCCCAGCTCGACCGGGCCGAGGCCGAGCTGTCGGTGGCGCGGGGCGACCTCGAGGCGGCCGAGATGCTCCTCGACCGGGCCGCCAAGATCACCACCGACCTGGGCCTGCGCGTCGACCTCGGTCGGACCCTCGTCACCCGTGCCCACCTGGAGCGCCGGCGGCGCCGGGCCGCAGCCTCCCGGACCGCGCTCCAGGAGGCGCACGACCTCTTCGTCACCCTGGGTGCCACGGCGTGGGCCGGACAGGTGCTGGCCGAGCTCTCCCCGGACCGGGCGGCGGTACCGGGCTCGGTGGGCCCGGTGGGCGCGGTGGGCGCGGTGGGGGAGCAGGTGGAGAGCCTCCTCGGTCGGCTGAGCGAGACCGAGGCGCGGATCGCCCGCGCGGTGGCCGCGGGCGCGAGCAACCGCGAGATCGCCGAGCGCAGCTATGTCAGCGTCAAGACCGTCGAGGCCACCTTGACCCGGATCTACCGCAAGCTCGACATCCGCTCCCGCACGCGACTCGCCGCCCTCCTCGCGCCCCGCGACTGAGCCGAGCCCGAGCCCGGGTCCGGACAAGGGTTTCCCCCGTATCGACGAGGGTGTCCTGCTCCCTAGGTTTGCGACGCAGCCGCACGCGCAGGCCGGTGACCCCGGACCTGCTCTCAGCACCGCGCGGCCGCGACTCCACCCACCCACCGGATGAACTCAGGAGATCCCATGAGATCCAGGACGCTGCTCGGGGCGGCACTGGCAACAGCGATGTCGGCCACCCTCGCGCTCGGCACCGCCGCACCCTCCCAGTCGGCCCCCACCGCCGACAAGCCGGGGACGGCGTCGCCCGCCCGGGCCGAGGCCCAGGCGCAGGACGACAGCAAGGCGGGCACCCGGGCTCGCAAGCAGGACGCCATCGACGCGGCTGCCCGCTACCTGGCCCGGCAGCCACAGTCCCGCACGGCGGGTGACGACACCATCCGCCGCAGCGCCGCGGTGCCCGGCACGAAGGACACCTTCTACGTCAGCTACCGGCGCACCGTCGGCGACCTCCCGGTCTTCGGAGGCGACTTCGTGGTGGCCGTCGACGGCGCGGGTGAGGTGACCGGCGCATCGAAGGGTGTGACCCGCTCGATCTTCCTGACCTCGACCACCCCCACGAAGAGCCGCAAGAGCGCACGCCGTACGGCGAAGCGCCAGGTCGCCACGGTGCGCACGGTCTCCAGGCCCGCGCTCGTAGTCTACGCCGTCGGCAAGCCCACGCTGGCGTGGCGCACGAAGGTGACCGGCACGCAGAAGAGCGGCACACCGTCGATCCGGACCGTCTTCACCAACGCCCGCACCGGCACCGTCCTGCTGGCCTCCGAGGCCGTGCACGAGGGCTCCGGGAACGGCTACTACTACCCCGGCGTCACGATCGGCACCTCCGGCTCCGGCTCGTCGTACTCGATGACCGACACCACGCGCTCGGGCGTCAAGTGCGGCGGCCAGAACGGCTCGGCCTACACCGGCTCGGACAACGTGTGGGGCAACGGCTCCGGCACCAACCTCGAGACCGCCTGCGTCGACGTCCTCTACGGACTCGACAAGGAGATCGACATGCTGTCGGCCTGGCTGGGTCGCAGCGGCGTGAAGGGCAACGGCACCAGCTACCCGGCGCGGGTCGGCCTCAGTGACGTCAACGCCTACTTCAACGGCTCCTTCCTCAACTTCGGGCACAGCTCCGACAACGCCCGCCAGCTGACGGCGATGGACATCGTCGCGCACGAGGCCGGTCACGGAGTCTTCCAGACGACGCCGGGCGGCTCCACCGGCGGCAACGAGACCGGCGGCCTCAACGAGGCGACCGGGGACATCTTCGGCGCCCTGACCGAGGCGTACGCCAACAACCCCGACGACCCGGCCGACTACCTCGTCGGCGAGGAGGCCGACCTGGTCGGCCAGGGCCCGATCCGCAACATGGCCAACCCGAGCGCGGTGGGCGACCCCAACTGCTACTCCTCGAGCATCCCCAACACCGAGGTGCACGCGGCGGCCGGCCCGCTCAACCACTGGTTCTACCTGCTGGCCGAGGGCACCAGCGGATCGACCACCTGCAACGGCACCACGCTGTCGGGCCTCGGCATCCAGACCGCCGGCAAGATCTTCTACAACGGCCTGCTGCTCAAGACCTCGTCGTGGACCCACGGCAAGGCGCGCGTGGCGACGCTGACCGCGGCCAAGAACCTCTACGGCAGCACCGACTGCTCGACGTTCGACAAGGTCAAGGCCGCGTGGGCCGGCGTCTCGGTCCCGGCGCAGTCGGGTGAGCCGACCTGCGGCGGCGGTGGCGGCACCCCTGGCGGTGGCGGCACCTGCTCGGAGACCACGACGACCGGGTCGCTGAGCAACCGCACCTCGCAGTGGAAGCCGAGCACCTCGGGCTTCACCACCTCGGGCGGCACCATCAACGCCTGCCTGACCGGCCCGAGCAGCGCCGACTTCGACCTGTACCTGCAGAAGAGGAGCGGCTCCTCCTGGTACGACGTGGCCTCCAGCGAGTCGGCGTCGTCGACCGAGCAGATCGCCTACAGCGCCGGCTCGGGGACCTACCGGATCGAGGTCTACTCGTACTCCGGGTCGGGCTCCTACACGCTGAAGTACGACACGCCGTAGCCCGGCACCAGAGCCCCGGGGCGGGGAGCACCCGGAGGGCGAGCTGAGGTGACCACGGGGCCCGGCACACGTGCCGGGCCCCGCGTCGTCGTCCCAGAGCAACCAGCCGCCGTACGTCGAGGGGGGCACGACGATGGGCGACCGGCTCCTACCAAAAAGGAGCGAACCCCTCGCTGCATGGGGTCAGAGAGGGGTTCTGTCGTCTTCTTGGTGCTCCCTCCGAAGGACGACTGCGACCACTATACGACCACAACCCAGGTCGTGTCTCGTCTTGGCGTGATTTCTCGAGATCCCGCCGGTGCGGCGACGCGTTCGCCGGGTTTGCCCAGGTGCAAGAGTGAGGGCATGAGTGGACTCGACCTTCTTTCTGCTGAGCAGCGTGGCCTCTTCATCGCCGGATCCTGGCGCGAGGCCGACGACGGCCGTCGTTTCGAGGTGATCGACCCGGCCGACGGGTCGGTGCTGACCACCGTCGCCGACGCCTCCACCTCCGAGGCGGTCGAGGGCCTGGACGCCGCGGTCGAGGCCCAGGCCGCGTGGGCCGCGACCGCACCCCGCGACCGCAGCGAGATCCTGCGTCGAGCCTTCGACCTGCTGACCGAGCGCGCCGACGAGTTCGCGGCCCTGATGAGCCTCGAGATGGGCAAGCCGGTCGCCGAGGCGAAGGGTGAGGTGACCTACGGCTCGGAGTTCTTCCGCTGGTACGCCGAGGAGGCCGTGCGCATCCACGGGCGCTGGATGCAGGCGCCCGCCGGCGGCAGCCGGCTGCTGACGGTGAAGAAGCCGGTCGGGCCCTGCCTGTTCGTCACCCCCTGGAACTTCCCGCTGGCCATGGGCACCCGGAAGATCGGGCCGGCGATCGCCGCCGGCTGCACGATGGTCGTCAAGCCGGCCGCGCAGACGCCGCTGACGATGCTGGCCCTGGCGGCGTTGCTGGCCGAGGCAGGACTGCCACCCGGCGTGCTCAACGTCATCACCACTACCGACGCCGCCGGACTCAGCGAGACCCTCCAGGCCGACGACCGGCTCCGCAAGGTCTCCTTCACCGGCTCCACGGGCGTCGGTCGCGTGATGGTGCGCCAGTCCGCCGACGTCCTGCAACGGGTGAGCATGGAGCTGGGTGGCAACGCGCCCTTCCTGGTCTTCCCCGACGCCGACCTCGAGGCCGCCGTGGACGGCGCGATGCTCGCCAAGATGCGCAACATGGGGGAGGCCTGCACGTCGGCCAACCGGTTCCTGGTGCACGCCGACGTGGCCGACGAGTTCGGTGCTCGCCTGGCCGAGCGGATGGGCGCCCTGCGCCTGGGCCGAGGCCAGGACGACGGGGTCGACGTGGGTCCGCTGATCGACGAGAAGGCCCTGGAGTCGGTCAGCCAGCTGGTCACCGACGCTGTCCACGACGGCGCCCGCGTGCTGGTGGGCGGCCGCGCGCCGGAGGGTCCGGGGTTCTTCTACCCGCCGACGGTGCTGGTCGACGTACCGGCTGAGTCCTCGATCAACGCCGAGGAGATCTTCGGCCCGGTCGCGCCGATCACGACCTTCACGACCGACGAAGAGGCTGTCGCGCTGGCCAACTCCACCGAGTACGGCCTGGCCTCCTACGCCTACACGCGGGACCTCGACCGCACGATCCGGCTGGCCGAGTCCCTGGACTTCGGCATGGTCGGCATCAACACCGGCCTGGTCTCCAACGCGGCCGCCCCGTTCGGGGGCATGAAGGCCAGCGGCTTCGGACGCGAGGGCGGCTTCGAGGGCATCGAGGAGTACCTCGAGACGACGTACGTCGC
>NZ_JAPYPS010000028.1:16743-44243 GCF_029937575.1 Nocardioides sp. | reverse complement strand
GCGGCGAGGTCGTAGACGTCGAACTCGGAGACCAGCGGGCACCCGACGCCACCGAGGAGGACGCCGTTGTCGCCGAAGGTCTGCTCGGTCACGACGCCGGTGCCGTCGTCGAGCACGACCCGGTGCGCTGCGGCCCAGGCGACCACTGACTGCAGCTCGGCGACCTCGGCCGCGGCGCGCGCGTCCTGGGCGTCGCGGACCGCGGCGACCGCGGTCGGGGTGGTGGTCTGGGCCATGCCCCCATTCTAGAACGAGCCACCGACAACCGCTAGAGTGTTCGATAGGCTTGTGGACTACGACGCTGAGGTCGTTGCTATGTCGCAGACCATCACTAGCGCCGTGTTTCGGATCTGCTTCGAGCTCGTGGCCATCTCCGTTGGTTCGTCGGGTATCCGGGGCCCAGGTACGCACATCGCGGCGTTGGCGACCCACGTGACACGCCGCGCTCGCCTACGCTCCGTAGGTGCTTGCCTTCAGCCAGGTCGACGTCTTCTCGAGCGAGCCCCTGCGGGGCAATCCGGTGGAGGTCGTGCACGGTGCCGACAGCCTCGACGACGAGCAGATGGCGGCCTTCGCGCGCTGGACCAACTTGTCGGAGACGACGTACCTCCTCACGCCCCTCTCGCCGCAGGCCGACTACCGGCTACGGATCTTCACCCCCGGTGGCGAGCTGCCGTTCGCCGGGCACCCGACGCTCGGGTCGGCGCACGCGTGGCTGGAGGCCGGGGGTGTGTCGCGCCTGACCGACCAGGTGGTGCAGGAGTGCGGCGCCGGACTGATCGCCGTACGGCGTGATGACCGGCTCGCGTTCGCCGGACCGCCGTTGCTGCGCGACGGTCCGCTCGACGACGCCACCTTCGAGGTGGCGTGCCGGGCCGTCGGTGTCGTGCCGGGCGAGGTCCTCGACGCCGCCTGGATCGACAACGGCCCCGGCTGGCTGGGGTTGGTGCTGCGCGACCTGCAGGCGGTCCGCGACTGCCGACTCGACGCGGCGACAGCCGGCGACCTGATGGTCGGCGTGGTGGGCATCGGCGAGGGACCGGAGCCCGAGGTGGAGGTCCGGGCGTTCTGTCCGAGCATCGGGGTGCCGGAGGACCCGGTCACCGGCAGCCTCAACGCCGGCGTCGCCGCCTGGCTCGTCGGCTCGCGCCTGCCCCCGTCGTACGTCGCCCGGCAGGGCCGCTGCGTCGCGCGCGACGGGCGGGTCCACGTCTCGGTCGAGCAGGGCACGGTCTGGGTGGGGGGCGACACGCTCACGACCATCCGCGGAGAGGTCGACCTGGGGTAGGCCTGGAGTAGCCTGGCCGGGTGCAGCAGTATCACGACCTCCTCCAGCGGATCCTCGACGAGGGCGCGGCGAAGAGCGACCGCACCGGCACCGGCACCCGGTCCGTGTTCGGGCACCAGATGCGCTTCGACCTGACCGCCGGTTTCCCACTGGTGACCACGAAGAAGGTCCACACCCGCTCCGTCTTCGCCGAGCTGCTGTGGTTCCTGCGCGGTGACACCAACGTGAAGTGGCTGCAGGATCGCGGCGTCTCGATCTGGGACGAGTGGGCCGACGCCGACGGCGATCTCGGGCCCGTCTACGGCTATCAGTGGCGCTCCTGGCCCACTCCCGACGGACACCACGTCGACCAGATCGCCCAGGTGGTCGAGCAGATCCGGACCGACCCCGACTCGCGGCGTCACATCGTCTCGGCCTGGAACGTCGCCGACATCGGCGCGATGGCGCTGGCGCCCTGCCACACGATGTTCCAGTTCTACGTGGCCGACGGCGCACTGTCGTGCCAACTCTACCAACGCTCGGCCGACGCCTTCCTCGGCGTGCCGTTCAACATCGCCTCCTACGCGCTGCTGACCCACATGGTCGCCCAGGTGACCGGGCTGCGGGTAGGCGACTTCGTGCACACGCTGGGCGACGCCCACCTCTACAGCAACCACCTCGACCAGGCCCGGCTGCAGCTGACCCGCGAGGAGCGCCGGCTGCCCACGCTGGAGCTCGACCCCACGGTCACCGCGCTCGACGCCTTCGACCTCGAACACATCTCCGTCACCGGCTACGACCCACACCCGGGGATCAAGGCGCCGATCGCGGTATGAGCCGTTCGGCCGGCCGATGAAGGTGATCGCCATCGCGGCGGTGGCCCGCAACGGCGTGATCGGGGCGGACGGCTCCATCCCGTGGCACCTGCCGGAGGACTTCGCCCACTTCAAGCGCACGACACTGGGCCACACGCTGCTGATGGGGCGCGCGACGTACGACTCGATCGGACGCCCACTGCCCGGGCGCGCCACGATCGTGCTGACCCGCGACCCGGCGTGGTCGCCCGGCGACGACCGGGTCCTGGTCGCACGGTCGGTCGACGAGGCGCTCACCCTGGCGAACGACCTGGCCGGCGACCTGTACGTCGCCGGGGGTGCGGCGGTCTACGAGGCTCTCGACCCCTTCCTCGACGAGCAGATCATCAGCGAGGTCGACCTCGAGCCCGAGGGGGACACCCACCACCCCGGCGTCGACACCGACCGGTGGGACGAGGCCGAGAGGGCGTCGTACGACGGGTTCGACGTGGTGCGGTGGGTGAGGACGCCCTCCTGAGTGACACGCTGGGCGCATGGAGCTGCGCATCTTCACCGAACCCCAGCAGGGCGCCACGTACGACGACCTCCTCGCGGTCGCGTTGAGGGCCGAGGAACTCGGCTTCGGGGCGTTCTTCCGCTCCGACCACTACCTCGCGATGGGCACCGACGGGCTGCCCGGTCCCAGCGATGCCTGGATCACCCTGGCCGGCCTGGCCCGCGACACGACCACGATCCGGCTCGGGACGATGATGACCAGTGCCACCTTCCGTCATCCCGGGCCGTTGGCGATCAGCGTCGCGGGGGTCGACGCGATGAGTGGCGGACGCGTGGAGCTCGGCATCGGAGCCGGGTGGTACGAGGCCGAGCACACGAAGTACGGCATCCCGTTCCCGAGCACCGGCGAGCGCTTCGACCGCTTCGAGGACAACCTGGCGATCATCACGGGCCTGTGGGCCGCCGAGGGCGACTTCACCTACGAGGGCAGGCACTACTCCGTCACCGACAGCCCGGGGCTGCCCAAGCCGACCCAGACCAAGCCGCCGGTGCTCATCGGTGGTCTGGGCAAGAAGCGGACCCCGGCGCTGACCGCGCGCTACGCCGACGAGTTCAACCTGCCCTTCGTCGACGAGGAGACGACCGCAGCCCAGTTCGCTCGGGTGCGCACGGCTTGCGAGGCGATCGAGCGCGACCCGGACGACCTCGGCTACTCCAACGCCCTCGTGCTCTGCGTCGGCAGCGACGAGGCCGAGCTCGATCGTCGGGCGCAGAAGATCGGGCGCGACAAGGACGAGCTGCGGGAGAACGGCCTGGCCGGCACACCCGACGAGGTGGTCGCCAAGGCTCGCCGCTACGCCGACCTCGGCTCGCAGCGGCTCTACCTGCAGGTGCTGGACCTGGCGGACCTCGATCACCTCGACCTCGTGGCGGCTGAGGTCATGCCCCACGTGGGGGGATAACCTGAGGGCCATGAGTGCCAGCCCGACCTCTCCGACGCCGTACCGGCCCTTCGGCCGCGTCCTCACCGCGATGGCGACGGCGTTCCACGACGACGGGTCGGTCGACCTCGAGGCCACCGCGCGGATCGCGGTGCACCTCGTCGAGCACGGCCACGACGGGGTCGTGGTCTCCGGCACCACCGGTGAGTCCCCGACGACCACGGTGGCCGAGGACGGCGAGATCCTGGCGGCAGTCAAGGACGCCGTCGGCGACCGGGCAACGATCGTCGCCGGCGTGGGCACCAACGCGACCGCCCACTCGGTCGAGCTGGCCCGGCAGGCCGAGAAGATCGGCGCCGACGGCCTGCTCCTCGTCACGCCCTACTACAACAAGCCGAGCCAGGCGGGCGTGCTCCACCACTTCCGCAGCGTCGTCGAGGCGACCGACGTCCCGGTGATGCTCTACGACGTGCCCGGCCGCACCGGCACCCAGATCTCGCTCGAGACCTACGCCTCCGCCATCGAGCTGGCGCCCGTCGTGGCGGTCAAGGACGCAGTCGGTGACTTCGCCCGGGGCGTGCGTCTGACCCAGATGGGGTACGCCGTGTACTCCGGCGACGACGAGGCGAACCTCGCCTGGCTCGCCCACGGGGCCGCCGGTGTCGTCAGCGTCGCCGGCCACGCAGCCGGCCCGCTCCTCGCCGAGATGGCCGACCTCCACGACGCCGGCGACAGCGCCGGCGCCCTCGCAGTCTTCACGCGGATGCTCCCCGCGATCGACGCCGTCATGGGCGTCGCCAACTATGGAGCGACCACCGCCAAGGCAGCCCTCCAGCTCCTCGGCGTGCTCGACAACCGCAACGTCCGAGCGCCGCTGGTGCCCCTGGACGAGACCGAGGTCGCCGCGCTGCGGGCCGGTCTGGCGGACTCCGGCCTCCTGTAGGTCACCTCCACTGCCCCCACTGGACAGGAATTCCTCTTGAGTCACCCGCACCCCGAGCTCACCGCACCTCCCGTCCTGCCGCCGAACGGACTGCGGGTCATCCCGCTCGGAGGACTCGGCGAGGTCGGTCGCAACATGACCGTCTTCGAGTACGACGGCCGCCTGCTCATCGTCGACTGCGGCGTGCTCTTCCCGGAGGACCACCACCCCGGGGTCGACCTGATCCTGCCCGACTTCGCAGCGATCCGCGATCGTCTCGACGACGTCGAGGCGCTGGTGCTCACCCACGGCCACGAGGACCACATCGGGGCTACGCCGTACCTGCTGCGCGAGCGCCAGGACATCCCGCTCGTCGGTTCCCGGCTCACCTTGGCCCTGCTCGACTCCAAGCTGCGCGAGCACCGCCTGCGCGAGACCGTCCACCACCAGGTCAAGGAGGGCGACGTCCTCACCCTCGGACCCTTCGAGCTGGAGTTCGTCGCGGTCAACCACTCCATCCCCGACGCCCTCGCCGTGGCGATCCGCACGGGCGCCGGCATGGTCCTGCACACCGGTGACTTCAAGATGGACCAGCTGCCGCTGGACCGTCGGATCACCGACCTGCGCTCCTTCGCCCGGCTGGGGGAGGAGGGCGTGGACCTGTTCCTCACCGACTCCACCAACGCCGAGACCCCGGGGTTCACCCCCACCGAGAAGTCGATCACGCCCGTGATCAGCGAGGTCTTCCGCGAGTCCAAGCAGCGGATCATCGTGGCCTGCTTCGCCTCCCACATCCACCGGGTCCAGCAGGTGCTCGACGCCGCTGTCGAGCACAACCGGAAGGTCGCCTACGTCGGTCGCTCGATGGTGCGCAACATGGCCATCGCCCGCGACCTGGGCTACCTGACCGTGCCCTCCGGCGTGATGGTCGAGGCCAAGGAGCTTGCGACGCTGCCGCCGGAGCGTCAGGTGCTCGTCTCGACCGGTTCGCAGGGCGAGCCGATGAGCGCGCTGAGCCGGATCGCGCAGCGCAACCACAACTTCGTCCACATCGAGGAGGGGGACACGGTCCTGCTCGCCTCGAGCCTGATCCCCGGCAACGAGAACGCCGTCTACCGCGTCATCAACGGGCTCTCCCGCTGGGGCGCCAACGTGGTCCACAAGGGCAACGCCCACGTGCACGTCAGCGGTCACGCGAGCGCTGGTGAGCTGCTCTACTGCTACAACATCGTCCAGCCCCGCAACGTCCTGCCGGTCCACGGCGAGATCCGCCACATGCTCGCCAACGCCGCACTGGCCCGCCAGACCGGCATCGAGAACGTCGTGGTCGCCGAGGACGGCGTCGTCGTGGACCTGGTCGACGGGGTCGCCTCGATCGTCGGCAAGGTCGAGTGCGGCTACGTCTTCGTCGACGGCTCGTCGGTCGGCGACATCACCGAGTCCGACCTCAAGGACCGCCGGATCCTCGGCGAGGAGGGCTTCATCTCGATCATCGTGGTCGTGGACTCGGTGACCGGAAAGGTCTCGGCGGGTCCCGAGATCCACGCCCGCGGCAACGCCCTCGAGGGCGAGACCTTCGCCGACGTCAAGAAGATGGTCGTCAAGGCCCTCGACCAGGCGATCGCGGACGGCAACACCGACGCCTACCAGCTGCAGCAGACGGTTCGCCGTACGGTCGGACGATGGGTCAGCAACACCCACCGTCGTCGCCCGATGATCATTCCGGTCGTCGTGGAGGCCTGACCCGGGCCGCCTGCGCCGCCCGCGACGCGGGGAGGCGCCTCAGGCCAGGGCGAGCACCTCGTCCATCCGGTCCAGTCCGTCGCGCTCGTGCGTGATCCACACCAGCCCCGGCCCCCCTGGCCCGTGCGTGTCGCCGGTGAGGGCCAGCAGCTCGGCCGTCACCTGTCGGGCCGTGGCACGGTCCAGATGGGCCGTCGGCTCGTCGAGGACCAGCACCTCGTGCTCGGCCAGGAGGAGGCGGGCCAGTCCGATCCGCGCGCGCTCCCCGCCGGAGACGGCGGCAGCCCCTTCGCCGAGTGGGGTGTGCAGACCCCCGGGCAGGGCGTCCATCCACGCTCCCAGGTGAGCGCTTCGCAGGGCCAGCTCGACCTCGGCGTCCGTGGCGCTCGGCCTGGCCAGGCGAACGTTCTCGACCAGGGTGGTGGAGAAGAGATAGGGATCGTCGTCCAGCAGCCCGATCCTGCGCCGTACGTCGTCAGCGGCCAGGTCGTCGACGCTCTGGTCCCCCAGCACGTAGCTGCCCGAGCGCGGTGCGAGGAAGCGCACCAGGAGCGCAGCGAGGGTCGACTTGCCGCACCCGGAGGGGCCGACGATGCCCACGGACCGTCCCGGACCGATGGCCAGGGACACGGGTTCGAGCGCGGTTGCCCGCCCCCAGGCCGCGGTGACGGAGGTCAGGTCAGCGACGCTGGAGGTGGCCTTCCGCGGCCGCGGTGGGTCGGTCACCGCCGGTTCGAGCGAGGTCAGGCTGCTGATCCGCCGGTCCGCCTCCCGTGTCTCGTGCCGCAGCGCTCCGGCGTCGGCCAGCGGCGTCGCGACCTCGGCGAGGGCGAGGGGGACGAGGACGAGCAGGGCGAGCACCGGTCCGGACACCTCGCCGTGGGCGACGCCGGCGACCGTGACCGTGCCCACGGCACCGAGGAGCAGGCTCCAGGCCCGCGCCGGAGCCAGCCAGCGAGCGGTGCCGCCCGTCGCTTCGTCCAGCGCGGCGCCGGCCTCGTCGACCCGGCGTCGTGCTCGTTCGTCCGCCTGCCACAGGGCCAGCGGTCGCTGGTCCTGCAGGAGGACGAGCACCCTCGCGGAGAGCGTGGCTCGCGCCGCGATGCGCCGCGCGCCGTGACGTCGACTCCCCAGGAGCCCCCACGTCCACGCACCCGCTCCACCTACGAGGGCCGTGAGGGCCACCACGAGTGCAGCCACTGGGTGAACGACGGCGACGAGGGCCGCCGTGACCAGGCTGGTGCCACACCAGGTCAACGCAGGCAACCGGACCCGGACCAGGTCGTCGAGCTGAGCGTCCACGTCGTCGACGACCGAGGCGAGCAGGTCGCCCCGGCGGCGGCCCAACCGGCCGGGGACCAGCGGTACCAACGCGTCGTAGACCTCGGTACGGCGTGTGGCCAGCGCGCGCAGGGCGACGTCGTGCGCGACCAGCCGCTCCGCGTAGCGCAGCACGGGCCTGGCCAACCCGAACGTGCGCACCGCCACGATCGCCACCATCAGCATCAGGACCGGCGGGTGCTCGGAGGCCCTGACGATCAACCAGCCCGCCGTGGCGGTCAGGGCAACGCCCGAGGTGGCGGCCGCGACCCCGAGCGCGCTGGCCAGCACGAGGCCGTGGCGAGCGGCGGCCCGGCTGGGCTGCGGGTCGGGCGCGACTGCGACAGGAGGATCGGTCCTCACCACCCCGGGCGAGGAGCGGTCGCCGGGCACCGGCAGAGGCGTCGGCGCAGGAGCGACCGGCTCCGGGAGCCTCACGACGAGGTCGGCGGCCGCGACCACGGCATCGCGGTGGGCGACGACGACGACACAACGCGCGGCGGCGAGTTCGCGAACGACGGCGAGGATGGTCTGCTCCGTCGCGGCGTCGAGATGTGCTGTGGGTTCGTCGAGCAGGACCACAGGCCGGTGGGAGACCACGACGCGGGCCAGCGCGAGGCGGGCCCGCTGACCCGCCGAGAGGCCGCGGCCGTCCTCCCCGAGGACCTGGTCGGGGGACAGGTCGAGGCCGACGCTGCTCAGGGCCTGGGCCACGTCGTGGTCGTCGGCCGCCGGTCGGCCGACCCGGACGTTGTCCCGGACACTGCCGTCCATCAACCAGGGTTGCTGCCCCACGTAGGCGACCGAGCCGCGCCAGGCCTCGATGTCCGGGGCAGCGACCTGCACCTCGCCCGCACTGGTCGCGACCTCGCCGAGGAGGGCGGCCAGCAGGGTGCTCTTCCCGCTGCCGGACGCGCCGGTCACCACGACCAGCCCGTGTCGTGGGAGGTCGACGCTCAGCGGCCCGAGGGCCGGCCGGTCGCGTCCGGGCCAGGTCACCTCGACGTCGCGCAGATGCACCGTCTCGCCGTACGCGAGCGACGCCCGCGCGGCCGGAGTGTCGAGCAGCTCGTGGATGGCCTCGAAGGTGGCCGTCCCCTCGGCGGCGGCGTGGAACTCGGCCCCGACCTTGCGCAGCGGCCAGTAGGCCTCGGGGGCGAGCAGCAGGACGACCAGGGCGGTCTCGAGGTCGAGACCGCCCGCAGCGAGGCGGAGGCCGACGAGCACGGCGACCAGCGCCACCGACAGCGTCGCGACCAGCTCGAGCGCTGCGGAGGATGCGAACGCCAGGCGCAGGACGTCGCGGTTGCCCCGTCGACAGCGGTCGGTGACGGCCGCGATCTGCTGGGACTGGGAGCGGGCACGACGGTGCGCGACCAGCGTGGGCAAGCCACGAACCACGTCGACGAAGTGCCCGGAGAGCTGGTCGAGGAGTCGCCACTGGCGGGCCACCTTGTCGCGGGTGCTCATCCCGATCAGCGCCGCGAAGACCGGCACGAGCGGAAGGGTCAGCACGACGACGAGGGCGGCGAGCCAGTCCTGGGCCGCGATCGCGACGACCGTGAGCAGGGGGAGGACGGCCGCGAGCAGCAGCGCCGGCAGGTAGCGCGTCAGGTAGGGCTCGACCGCCGCCACGCCGCGCGTCGCAAGGACCGCCAGCGAGCCGATCCGGTGCTGGGCGAGGTCCGTGGCCCCGAGCCGGCCGGCTGCACGAAGCACTGTGCGACGCAGCTCCCCACCGACGGCGGCGGCCGCGTGCGTCGCTGCGCGATCGACGCCGACTGCCACAGCTGCTCGGGCCGCCACGACGACGAGGAGCACCTCGGCCGGCTGCTGCCAGCCCGTCTCGTCGACCAGTGCCACGACGAGAGCGGCGACCGCGAACGCCTGAGCGATCACCAGCAGCGCCGCGAGCGCGCTGCCGAGGGTCACGACGAGCAGCGGTCGGCGGGCGACGCGCACGTGGGGGAGGACTCGGGGGTCCACGGGCCTCACGCGTGACCGTCCACCGCGACCAGGGGCACGGCCGGGATGTGGTCCACCGAGATCCGCTTGCGGAACACCCAGTAGGACCAGGCCTGGTAGCCGATGACGATCGGGGTGAAGCAGGCTGCCACCCACGTCATGATCTCGAGGGTGTACGGCGTGGCCGCGGCGTTGGTGGTCGTCAGGGACCACGCGGGGTCGGTGCTCGAGGGCAGGACGTCGGGGAAGAGCGCCACGAACAGGCCTGTGACGGCCAACGCGATGGTCACGAAGGTGCCCGTGAACGCCCAGCCCTCACGGCCACGAGCGGCCGCGGCGATGCCGAGAAGCAGGACGACGGCCGCCCCCGCGAACAACGCGGCCGACGCGGGGCCGCCGGTCTCGACCTGGGCCCAGACCAGGAAGACGACCGAGGCGACGGCCGCGCACGCCCCGGTGCGCACGGCGAGCGCCCGGGCGCGGTGGCGGATCTCTCCGTCGGTCTTGAGCGCCACGAACATCGCCCCGTGGGTGAGGAAGAGGAGGGCGGTGACCACGCCGCCCAGGAGTCCGAAGGGGTTCAGCAGGGTGAGCAGGGAGCCGGTGAACTCGAAGTCGGCGTCGAGCGGGACGCCGCGGGTGATGTTGGCGAACGCCACTCCCCACAGCACCGCGGGGACGACGGACCCGACGATGATCGCGCGGTCCCACCAGCCCTTCCAGGTGGCCTGGGGTCGCTGGTGTCGGTACTCGAAGGCGACCCCGCGCACGATCAGCGCCAGCAGGATCAGCAGGAGGGGGAGGTAGAACCCGCTGAACAGGGTGGCGTACCACTCGGGGAACGCCGCGAAGGTCGCACCGCCGGCCACGAGCAGCCACACCTCGTTGCCGTCCCAGACCGGTCCGATGGTGTTGATCAGCACGCGGCGCTCGGTGTCGTTGCGAGCCAGGACCGGCAGGAGCATCCCGACGCCGAAGTCGAAGCCCTCGAGGACGAAGTAGCCGACCCACAGGACGGCGATGAGGACGAACCAGACGGTGGTCAGTTCCATGATGATTCTCTCTCTGTCGTGGGGACGGGCCGCTAGTAGGCGAAGCTGAGCGGCGCGTCGTCGGGGTACTCCCCGCCGGCGTCGCCGTGATCGGCAAGAGGCTCCGGGGCCCCGCCCTGGATCGCCGAGAGCAGCAAGCGCACCTCGACGACGGCCAGCACGGCGTACACGGCGGTGAGCGACGCCAGTGAGATGACCGCCTCGGTGGCGCTCACCCCCGGCGAGACAGCGCGGTCGGTGGTCATCAGTCCGAATACCACCCACGGTTGCCGGCCCATCTCGGTGAAGATCCAGCCGAACGAGTTCCCGCCGAGCGCGCCCAGCGGGAGCGCGACGAGCAGCACGCGGAACCACCTCCCGGTGGGTGCCCGGCCGCGACGGGTCGACCACAGCACGAGCGCGGCGCCTCCGGCACCGAACATGCCCAGGCCGATCATGAAGCGGAAGGACCAGTACGTCACCGGGATCACCGGCACGTAGTCGGCTGCGGTGTAGTACGTCGCGCCCGGATCCTGCCCGTACTCCTCCTCGTAGGTCTCGCGCAGGTCGTCGATCCCCTGGATCTGGCCGTCGAAGGACCCGGTGCCGAGGAACGACAGCAGGCAGGGCACGGTCAGGGCGTAGCGCTCCTGGGTGCCGTCCAGGGAGCCCAGGGTGAAGACGGAGAACGGAGCGCAGGACTCGGTGGTCTGGTACAGGCCTTCGGCAGCCGCCATCTTCATCGGCTGCACCTCGGTCATCACCTTGCCCTGCACGTCGCCGCTGACGGCGACCGCCAGACCGGAGACGAGCGCGACCACCGCGCCCAGCCGGACCGCCTTCAGGTACATCGGACGATCATCTGGGTGGCTGTTGCGCACGTGGAGCCAGCCGGCGACCGCGACGAGGAAGACACCGGCGGTCAGGTAGGCGGCGAAGACCACGTGCGGAAACGTGACGAGCTGGACCTTGTTGAACATCACCGCGGCGAAGTCGGTCAGCTCGGCCCGCCCCGTCTCGGGGTCGTACCGGTAGCCGACCGGGTGCTGCATCCACGAGTTCGCGGCCAGGATGAACCAGGACGAGGCCAGGGTGCCGAGGTGCACGATCCACATGCATGCCGCGTGGAGCGGACCGGGGAGCCGATCCCAGCCGAAGATCCACAGGCCCAGGAAGGTGGACTCGAGGAAGAACGCGAGGAGCCCCTCGATCGCGAGGGGCGCGCCGAAGACGTCTCCCACGAAGCGGGAGTAGTCGGACCAGTTCATCCCGAACTGGAACTCCTGAACGATCCCGGTGACGACCCCGATCGCGAAGTTGATCAGGAGCAGCTTGCCGAAGAACTTGGTGAGCCGGAGGTACTGCTCGTTGCGAGTGCGCAGCCAGGAGGTCTCCAGGACGGCGACGAGGGCGGTCAGTCCGATCGTGAGCGGCACGAACAGGAAGTGGTAGACGGTCACGATCCCGAACTGCCAGCGGGCGATGTCGACGACGTCCATGCGAGGGGTGTCCTTCCACAGCGATCTACGACACCGCGTCGTAGATACTACGGAGCGTAGTACGTGGTGGGGCGTAGGTACACTTCGGGGGTGAACCCGCCTCGGCCGTCCCGCTCCCAGCTGGGAGATCTCGAACGAGCCGTCATGGAGCGGCTCTGGGACGCGCCCGACGGCGTGGCACTCACCGTCCGCGAGGTGCACTCGGCGCTGGCCGGGGCCCGCGACATCGCCTACACGACCGTGATGACCGTGATGGACCGGCTGGCCCGCAAGGACCTCGTCGACCAGGAGAGGGACGGGCGCGCCTACAGCTACCGGCCGCGCGCCACCCGGGCGGCCCTCACCGCCGAGCTGATGCGCGACACCCTCGACGACTTCTCCGACCACGACCGGGGCACGGCCCTGGTGGCCTTCGTCGAGGAGGCCGGGCCCGAGGACGTCGCGGCCCTGCGGCGGGCGTTGGCCGAGCTCGACGATCCCCCGGGGCGCGTCGAGTCATGAGAGCGACGCCATGACGCCGCTGGCGCTGGGCGTCCTGGCCGTGCTGCTCGCCGGCCCGGTTCCGCGGCTGCTGGCCCGGGTGACGATGCTCCGGGAAACACCGCGCACGACCATGGTGCTGTGGCAGAGCATCGCCGTCGCCGCCGTGCTGGCCGCCCTCGGAGCCGGCGCATCGCTGGCCACGGACCAGGCGTGGCGTCGCGACGTGGGAGTCCTCGCGTACGTCGTCGCAGCGCTCGCCCTGATCGTCACCGGTCTGGTCCTGGTGCGGCTGCTCGTGAGCGGTCACCGCACCGGCACCCGGCTCCGGGCGCTGCGTCGTCGCCACGTCGAGCTCGTCGACGTGGTGGCCAGTCGGGACGCTGCCCGCTCGCGAGGCAGATCGGTGCTCGTCCTCGATCACGACCTGCCCGTCGCCTACTGCGTGCCGGGCATGCAGCAGGCCCGGGTCGTGGTGTCTCGCGGCGTCCTCGGTCGCCTCGCCGAAGCGGAGATCGACGCCGTGCTCGAGCACGAGCGCGCCCACCTGAGAGCGCGCCACGACCTGGTGCTCGAGGCCTTCACCGTGGTGCACCACGCGTTCCCGCGCTGGGTCTCCAGCGCGTCCGCTCTGGACGAGGTCAAGCTCCTCGTCGAGGTGCTGGCCGACCGGGCGGCCGTGCGCTGCAGTGGTCGTCGGCCGCTCGCCCGGGCACTCGTCGAGCTGGCCGGCGTACGGGCCTCGGGACCGGGTGACGGCGTGACCCTCGGTGGGGGAGGGCGGCGTGCGGACCTGATGGAGCGCGTGCGGCTGATCGCCGACTGCCGCACCCATCGTCTCCGCGCAGCGGGGATCGGCGTCGCCTCGGTGTCCGTGCTGGTCCTTCCGACGACGTTCGTCGTCATGCCGTGGCTCGCCGGACTCTGATCCGCTGTGCGATCAGTGGAGCGCGCGCCGCGAAGCACGAGGCCCCCGCCGAGGATCTCGGCGGGGGGCCGTGGCTGGCCGTGGTGGCCTAGGTCAAGCGGCTACTTCTTCTTGACCTTGATGGTGAACGACTCCGCGCTTCGCTTGAAGTTGTCCGCACCGACGTAGCGGGCCTTGACCTGCTGCTTGCCGGGCTTCTTGAACTTGAGCTTCACCTTGGCGATGCCCTTGGCGTTCAGCCGGCCCTTGCCGAGCGTCTTGCCCTTCTTGACGATCTTCACGAGGCCGCCGGGGACCACCTGGTTGGTGTCCGGCGTCAGGACGCGGACCTTCACCTTGGCCTTCTTGCCCTGCTTGACCTTCTTCGGGGCCTTCTTGATCGAGGTGATCGTGCCGGCCTTGTTGATCTTCACGACCACGTCGGTCGACGCCTCACCGGTGACGTCGTCACCGGCGAAGGAGACGGTGGCGTCGTACGTGCCGGCGTCGGTGAACTTCGAGATCGCGAAGCTCGCCGTGCCGTCGGTGATCCCGGCGACGCCGAGGCTGTCGCCGCCCAGCGTGGCGGTGACCTCACCGGTCTCGACACCGTCGACGGTGACGTCGAGGACGCTGTCCTGGCCGAAGGTCGACGGGTCGGGGGTGTGGACGGCCGCGATCTCCGCCTGCACCTTGCAGACCGAGACGGCGATGTTGTCGACGTACCAGCCGTCGATGCCGCCGCAGCCGTCACGACCGATGTTGACCCGCAGCGACAGGGTGTCGCCGGGGGCGATGTCCATCGCGGACAGGTCGACCTGCGACTCGCCCCAGCTGCCGGTGAGCTTGCCGCCGTCGGTGGCGGTGAAGCCCGGCTGGTCGTGCAGCGGGTTGCTGTTGCCGGCGAAGAGCGCGTTGAGCTGGCCCGGAGCATTGAAGGTGTAGGCCTCGGCCGGGATCGGCTCGAAGTCGGCACCGTTGATGCTCACCTGGATGTTGCCGCCGTCCCAGCCGGCCTCGGTGGCGATGTAGTGCTCGAAGCTGAGCACCGGAGCGAGGTCGGCCTCGGGGAGGGTGAACTCCTCGCTGATGATGGAGTCACGGCTGGAGAAGTCGTTGACACCGTCACCCGAGCAGTCGCCGAGGTCGGGGGCGGGGCCGTAGGCCACGCCACCGGGGTGGTCGCCGGGCGCCTCGGAGGTGGCCTCCCACGGGGCGCCGAAGCCACCCTCGTAGTCCCCGAACTCGGGGACGACGGCGATCTCCTGCTCCGCGGTCCAGCCGTCGAGGCCGTCCTCGAAGTCCTCGGTGAAGACGTCGCTCTCGACGAAGCCCTCACCGCAGAGCGACGGGGCGCCCTGCTGCAGCAGGGGCTGGAAGTCGCACTGCACGGGCTCGACGCGCATCTCGACGGCCGTCATCACGTTGGCGACCTGGGTGCAGTCGGCTGCGACGATCGGGTCGGCCGGGGTCGGCGTGCCGTTGGTCTCGGTCGAGACCTGGTTGATGTCCATCCCGACGAGGTCGGTGCAGGACTGCTCCAGGGCGTCGGCCGCGACGGTGAAGTCCGAGGACGGCGTCAGGTAGGCCGTCTGCGCACGCCACCAGATGTTGGCGGCCTTGTCGAGACCCAGACCGGTGATCGACTGACCGTTGAACTCCCCTCCATCGACGGTCAATGCGTAGGCGTGGTTCGGCACGCCCGAATTGCCGTGGACGCCGCCGTTGTCGGTCAGGTTGGGGTCGCAGTTGTACTCGGCGTCCGAGACCTTGCCCGGGTCGCCGTAGCAGGTGGGGGTCCACATGTCGCGGATCGCGCCACCGAACGCCTCGGACTTCTCGCCCACCAGCCAGCGGGTCGAGTCGACCCGGTCCGAGATGTCCTCGGCCTGGATGGTGATCGTCAGGGTCTCGCCCGCAGCCTTGAAGCGGTCCGCGTCGGCCTTCGAGACCATGATGCCTGAGATGTCGGCCGTGCCGGAGACCGCGAACGGGACGCCGGCGACGTTGTTGCCGATGACGATGCCGGTCGCACCGGCGGCCTCGGCGTTGTCCACCTTCGCCTGGAAGGTGCACGTGCCGCGGTCGACGAAGACGTAGTTGCCGGCGACGTCAGCCGCGTTGTCGTAGGCGGTGCAGCCGTCGGTGGTGCTCGGACCGTTGTCGTTGGCCTCGTCGGTGCCGACGACGACGTCGGTGGTGACCACCGAGGTGTCGTAGCCGTCGCCGAAGGAGGCGGCCGCCGCGGTGCACGGTCCGGCCACGCCGGCAGGTGCGGTGATCGCGACCTGGAGGGTGGGGGAGGCCGTCGGGTCGCACTGACCGTCGGGGCGCTTGTCCTCGAAGCTCTCGCCCTCGTCCTCGCGACCGTTGACCAGGTCGAGCGTCTCGCCCCAGACGTCGGAGTAGGACTCGTTCAGGGCGCCGGACTGGTACTGGTAGATCAGGCCGGAGGTGTACTCGGTGTAGGCGTGGCCCCACTCGTGAGAGACCACGTCGTCGGAGGTGACACCGTCGCAGTAGTTGGTGGTGACGCCGTTCCAGTTGGCGTTGGGGCAGTTGATGCGAGGGTCGTTGTTGACCGTCTTCATCACGGCACCGTTGCCGTCGTAGGAGTCGCGGCCGAACGTGTTGGCGTAGAACCAGTAGGCCTCGCCGGCGGAGTTGACGAGGTTCTGCTGGTCCTCGTTGAGGTCGCCGGGGAAGGCATCGCCCTCGGACCAGACCAGGTCACCTGCGGCGGGGGAGGTCTCGTAGAGCTCGCGATCGAGCGCGTCGTTGACCGTCGACCAGCGGTTGACCGGCTTGCGGGTGTTGGCGTCGACGATGACCATGTCGCGCACGCTGGGACCGGTCACCTCGACGAGGTAGGCGAGGATGTTCGTGCCGGTGTCGTCGCCACGCAGGGCGCCGGTGCGGTAGACGACGAGCTCGGTCTCGCCGGCCTTCAGGTCGGAGACGTCGGCGGTCTCGCCGTCCTCGGAGGCGCCGGGCTTGGCCTTCACGAAGCCGACGGCCCGCTCGGCGGCCTGCGCATCGTCGAACCGGGGGGCGACCGACAGGTCGAGGCCGGGGACGGCGAAGCCGGTGACCGAGGTGAGGTCGCCGTCCTGGTCCACGTTGGCCTTCAGGCGTGAGGCGAAGACCTCGACACCCTTGTACTTCTGGACGTAGGAGACGGTCCAGCCGTAGCGGTTGGGCGTCACCCCCGACTGGACCAGCTCGCCCTTGGCGGCACCGAAGGCGGCGCCGAACTGGTCGAGGTAGGCGTCGGTCTTGGCCTTCGCCTTGGCGGTGCTGTCGCCCGCCATGTCGGGGTAGAGGTCGGCGTCGTTGCCGCGAGCGGCGATGAAACCGACCTTGCCGGTGGCGCTCTCCGTGGAGAAGCGCACGTTTCCGTCGGCTGCGTTGTGCATCGCCTGCACCCCGGTGGGGTCGGGCGCGGCCTGGGAGAGGCCGACGGCGGCTGAGGGCGACGCGGGTACGAACGCGAGGCCCGCCCCGAGAAGCGCCAGGCTCAGCCCGGACTTGAGATATTTCACGAGTGTTCCCTCCGAGATGGGTGAACTTGCGGTGACTCTGGGTGTGAGCCACCGAACAAGCACCCTAAGAACAAAACCGCCGAACGGTCTACCCCCGTCTGTTACGGCGTGGTCACGAATCCGACGCCCCCCGTTCGCCCGCGGCCGTGGCGACACGCATTCGTGTGGTGCAAGTGACTGGTGTGACGATCGCCTAGGTTGGTGACATGGCGACCCGTACGTCTTCCCCGACGGGTTCGCGGAGCAAGAGCACACGCGCGACGGGCTCGTCCCGGGCAAGTGGTTCGAGCACCCGATCCCCGAGCGCCAGGAAGCAGACCACCACCAAGGCATCCACCTCCAAGCGACCTGCGGCCAAGAAGCCTGCCCCACGCAAGACGTCGAGCAAGCGTCCCGCCGCGCGGCCGGCACCACGAGCGGTGCGCACCGGGACGGGGCCGGTGGCGAAGGTCTTCCTCGCCCTGTTCCGCGGCCTGGCCGCCGTCTGGCTCGCGGTGGCCCACGCCGTGGGCGCAGGGGCGCGCGGTCTGGGGCGGACCGCGCGTGACCTCGAGCCCGAGCACCGTCGCGACGGCGCCGGGCTCTTCCTGCTGGGCATCGCCTTCGTCGTCGCCGCCTCCGTGTGGTTCCAGGCGACCGGCGGCGTCATGGAGTTCTCCCGCGCCGCCGTGGTCGGCACGGTCGGCAAGGTCGGGTGGCTGGTCCCGCTCGCCCTGGTGTGGTCGGCGTGGCGCCTGATGCGCGACCCGGTCGGCAACGGTCCGGCCGGTCGTCAGGCCGTGGGATGGGTGGCCCTGAGCCTCGGGGTGCTGGGGATCGTGCACCTCGCGGCCGGCAACCCGCAGCCGGTCGCCGGCGACACCGTGCCGTTGCGCGACGGCGGCGGAGCCATCGGGTACGTCGTCTCCTCGCTCCTGCTCGACCTGCTGCGATCGTCGGGCGTGGTCATCCCCGTGCTCCTCCTGATCGCGACCTTCGGGGTCCTCGTCATCACCGCGACCCCGCTGTACCGGGTCCCCGAGCGTCTCGCAGCACTGCGCGACACAGCCCTCGGCCGCGACCTCGACGCGGACGCCACCCAGTCCATGGCGGCGGTCGGCGAGGACGACTGGGACCTCGATCCCGACCGGGGTGTCCAGGCCTACGACTCTCCCGTGGTGGAGGACCGCGAGACCCGCAAGAAGCGTCGTGGCGGCGACGACACCGACGCCCTCGCACCGGTCGAGGACGTGCCGGCAGCCGAGCAGCCGGTCGACGCGCCCGTCGACGAGCCACCCGCCACCCGCGACGCCGTCGACGTGGCGCTCGAGCACGACGAGCCGTCGTCGCCACCAGGTCCCCGACCGGGCGAGCTGCAGAACCGGCCCGAGAAGCCCGAACAGCTCGAGCCGCCCCCGCACGCGCCGATCGAGCCGCGGATGGAGCAGCTCGCCCTGTCCGGCGACGTCGTCTACTCCCTGCCGGGCAACGAGGTGCTCAAGCCCGGATCGGTCCACAAGGCGCGTTCCAAGGCGAGCGACGAGGTCGTGGACCGACTCACCGAGGTGCTGCAGCAGTTCAACATCGACGCCCAGGTCACCGGCTACACCCGTGGTCCGACCGTGACCCGCTACGAGGTCGAGCTCGGCCCGGCCGTCAAGGTCGAGAAGGTCACCGCGCTCTCCAAGAACATCTCCTACGCAGTGGCCTCGGCCGACGTGCGCATCCTCAGCCCCATCCCGGGCAAGTCGGCGATCGGGATCGAGATCCCCAACGTCGACAAGGAGAAGGTCACCCTCGGTGACGTGCTGCGCTCCAACATGGCGCGCAGCGACCACCACCCGATGATCGTCGGGCTCGGCAAGGACGTCGAGGGTGGGTTCGTGGTCGCCAACATGGCCAAGATGCCCCACCTGCTGGTTGCCGGCGCCACCGGATCAGGCAAGTCGAGCTTCATCAACTCGATGATCACCTCGGTCCTGATGCGCTCCACGCCGGACGAGGTCCGGATGATCCTGGTCGACCCCAAGCGGGTCGAGCTCAACATCTACGAGGGCATCCCGCACCTGATCACGCCGATCATCACCAATCCGAAGAAGGCCGCAGAGGCGCTGGCCTGGGTCGTGCGCGAGATGGACCTGCGCTACGACGACCTCGCCAACTTCGGGTTCCGCCACGTGGACGACTTCAACAAGGCGGTGCGCGCGGGCAAGGTCGAGCTGCCGGCGGGCAGCGAGCGCGTGCTCTCGCCGTACCCCTACCTGCTGGTGGTCGTCGACGAGCTCGCCGACCTGATGATGGTCGCTCCGCGAGACGTCGAGGATGCGGTCGTCCGGATCACCCAGCTCGCCCGCGCCGCCGGGATCCACCTGGTGCTGGCCACGCAGCGGCCCTCGGTCGACGTCGTGACCGGACTGATCAAGGCCAACGTTCCGTCCCGGCTGGCGTTCGCGACCTCGAGCCTGGCCGACAGCCGGGTCATCCTGGACCAGCCCGGAGCCGAGAAGCTGGTCGGTCAGGGTGATGGCCTCTTCCTGCCGATGGGTGCCTCCAAGGCCGTGCGCGTGCAGGGCTCCTGGGTCACCGAGGCGGAGATCGCCCACGTGGTCAAGCACTGCAAGACCCAGCTGGAGCCGACCTACCGCGAGGACGTCACCGCTCCGGCGGCGAGCAACAAGGTGCTCGACGACGACATCGGCGACGACATGGACCTCGTGGTCCAGGCCGTCGAGCTCGTGGTCTCCACGCAGTTCGGCTCGACCTCGATGCTGCAGCGCAAGCTGCGCGTCGGCTTCGCCAAGGCCGGGCGACTGATGGACATCCTCGAGAGCAGGGGAGTGGTCGGACCCAGCGAGGGCTCGAAGGCCCGCGACGTGCTGGTCAAGCCCGACGAGGTGGATGCCGTGATCGTGACCATCCAGGGGGAGCAATGAGCACCATCTCCGACGAGCACCAGGTCGACGCCGACGACCTCGACCGCGAGCAGGACGGCCCAGGACTCGACGACCGAGAGGTCGATGGGGAGCAGGACGCCCTCGAGGTGCACCGGGACGGACCGCTGTCCCTGCTCGTCGGTGCCACTGCCGGCGTGCTCGCCGTGGCCTTCCTGCTGCGGGGGGTGGGCGCTGGAGGAGTGCTCGACTGGGCGCTGTGTGCGGTGACGGGTGTCGTCGCGGCCATGCACCTCGCCGCGGTCGTCGACGCCCGAGCGCCGCTTCTCGTCCTTGACCGGTACGGCGTGCGCGTCCGGCGCGGCGCTGCGTGGCAGGGCCTGGCCTGGAGCGAGGTCGACCACGTGGAGCACCGCGCACGCACCACGACTCTGCGGGACGGGTCGCTGACCGTCGTCGCCCGGGACGGGCGCCGACTCGGCGTCCGGCTCTCGCTGTCGACGAGGCTCGTCGGCGCCGACTGGCACGAGGTCGACGAGGCTCTCGCGGAGCTGTCCGGGGGGGCGGTGCCCATCGAGGGGACGCCCGAGTCTGCGGTGGAGGGCGCGGTCGAGGCCACGGGTCAGTCCCATGCCGAGGCCGGCTCGGACCACGATGCGGCTGAGCTCCCGGTCGCGCCTGTCGCCGAGCACCCCGCCGAGGATCCCGCCGAGCACCCTGAAACCCCTGAGCCCGAGGTGGAGGCCGCGGTGCTGCCGACCACCCAGGTCACCGCGTTGCGAGCGTCGCGCCCTGCTCTGCGTTCCGAGCTGACGCTGGAGCGGAGGATCGATCCCGACGGCGAGGAGAGCGAGCTGCCGATCGCTGCCGAGACCGAGACCGAGACCATCGTGATCGACACCGCCGCGGTGCGCGGGGGCGAGGCGTCCGAGCAGGTCGCGGCGGTCGAGCCCGTGATCGGTCGCACGTTGTCCTCAGCACGGGCCCGGATCGGGATCTCCGTCGAGGCACTGGCGGAACGCACCCGGATCCGTCCCCACGTGATCGAGGCCATCGAGGTCGACGACTTCGACCCCTGCGGCGGCGACTTCTACGCGCGCGGCCACCTGCGCACGCTGTCGCGCGTCCTGGGCGTCGAGTCGACCGAGCTGCTCGCGACCTACGACGAGCTCTACGCCCACGCTCCGATCGACGCCCGTCGGGTATTCGAGGCCGAGCTGGCCGGAGCGCAGGCGACGTCGGCGAGCGGTCGCAGCTCGCGGGGCGGGCTCAACTGGTCGGTCCTGGTCGCCGCCGTGATGGCGGTCGTGCTCGTGTGGTCCGTGGCTCGTCTGGTGATGGACGGTCCCGTCCCGCTGACCGACCAGCCGGTGCTCAACGGCTCGCCCGGGGGCAAGGCCACGCTGTCCGGCGCGACCACGAAGGTGCCGGTGAGCCTGACGGCCGCCACGGGTGGCGCGCGCGTGATCGTGCGCGACGCCCGACAGCAGGTGGTCTTCGATGCCGAGCTGGCCTTCATGCAGACCGCGGAGCTGACCGCGGCTCCGCCGGTGCGGATCAGCACGACCGACGGTGGCCTCCTGGTCTCCGTCGACGGGGTCGACGAGGGGGCCATCGGAGCCACGGGGCAGGACGCCCAGCGCACCTACGTGCCGTGAGGATCACGCCCCGCGGGTTGGGGTTTCGCGGTGCCGGACCGGCATAGTAGGACGGACATGACCACGACACCGACCTCTTCAGGCACCGCGGAAGCGGGCAACGACGACCTGCTCTCCGTGGCGATGCTCACCCTCGGCTGCGCCCGCAACGAGGTGGACTCCGAGGAGCTCGCCGGACGGCTGGCCGCCGACGGCTTCCGACTCGTCGCCGACGCCGCGGACGCCGACACGGTCGTGGTCAACACGTGCGGCTTCGTCGAGGCGGCCAAGAAGGACTCCGTCGACGCTCTGCTCGAGGCCTCTGATCTCAAGCAGAGCGGCAAGGCCAAGGCCGTCGTCGCCGTCGGCTGCCTGGCCGAGCGGTACGGCAAGGATCTCGCCGAGACGCTGCCCGAGGCCGACGCCGTGCTCGGGTTCGACGACTACCCGGACATCGCCGCACGACTGCGCTCCATCGTGGCCGGCGACACCCACCATCCGCACACGCCTCAGGACCGTCGACTCCTGCTGCCCATCAGCCCCGTCGACCGCTCCGCTCCGGAGGTGGCGCCCCGGCAGCGTCTCGAGTCCGGGCCCTTGGCTCCGCTCAAGCTGGCCAGCGGGTGCGACCGTCGGTGCACGTTCTGCGCCATCCCCACGTTCCGTGGCTCGTTCGTCAGCCGTCGTCCCTCCGACGTCCTGGCCGAGGCGCGCTGGCTGGCAGGGGAGGGCGTGCGCGAGCTCTTCCTGGTCTCGGAGAACTCCACGTCGTACGGCAAGGACCTGGGCGATCTCCGGCTCCTGGAGACGCTGCTGCCGGAGCTCAGCTCCATCGACGGCATCGAGCGCGTACGAGTCTCCTACCTCCAGCCCGCCGAGACGCGACCGGGCCTGATCGAGGCGATCGCCACGACACCGGGCGTCGTCCCCTACTTCGACCTGTCCTTCCAGCACGCCAGCGCGACGGTGCTGCGCCGGATGCGGCGCTTCGGGGACCCCGAGAGCTTCCTGGGCCTCCTGGAGAGGGTGCGAGCGCTCGCCCCCGAGGCCGGGGTCCGCTCCAACGTGATCGTGGGCTTCCCGGGCGAGACCGAGGAGGACCTCCAGATCCTCTGTGACTTCCTCGAGGCCGCGCGGATGGACGTGACCGGGGTCTTCGGCTACTCCGACGAGGACGGGACCGAGGCGGAGTCCTTCACCGACAAGCTCGACGCGGACGAGGTCTGGGCAAGGGCCCAGCACGTCACCGCACTGGTCGAGGAGCTCAACGCGCAGCGGGCCGAGGAACGCCTCCAGGAGGAGGTCGTCGTGCTCGTCGAGAGCATCGAGCCTGACGGGACCGTCGAGGGGCGGGCGGCCCACCAGGGCCCCGAGGTGGACGGGACGACCCGCCTCGAGTCCGCGGGACCCGCGCTGAAGCTTGGTGACCTCGTGCCGGCGAGGGTCGTCGGCACCGACGGCGTCGATCTGGTGGCCACGGCGACGGGGGATCCCCGATGACCGAGACCGCGCCCGCTGCCACGAGCAACTTCAACCTGCCGAACGCGCTCACCACGCTGCGGATCCTGCTGGTCCCGGTCTTCGGCTGGGCGCTGCTCGCCCACGACCACGACTCGATCGGGTGGCGCGTCGCGGCGTACGTCATCTTCGCGGTGGCCGCGATCACGGACAAGATCGACGGCGACATCGCGCGTGCCCGCAACATCGAGACCGACTTCGGTCGTATCGCCGACCCGATTGCCGACAAGGCGCTGACCGGGATGGCCTTCATCGGTCTGTCGATCACCGGGGACATCTGGTGGGCCGTCACGATCGTCGTGCTGGCCCGCGAGTGGGCCGTGACGCTCCTGCGCCTCTCGGTGGCAAGAAGCGTCGTGATCGCCGCCGCGCAGAGCGGCAAGATCAAGACGATGCTGCAGGCACTCGCGCTCGGCGGGCTGATTCTTCCGGGCAAGCAGATGAGCGGCTGGGCCGACGTGCCGGGCGAGGTCCTGTTCTACCTCTCCCAGGCGCTCCTGGCCGCTGCGGTGGCGATGACGCTGTGGTCGGGCTACGAGTTCTTTCGCGAATTCTGGCGCCAACGGCGCAATCTCTCCGAAACCTGACCGAGACCCACCAGACGTTTCCCCGAAGTTTTCCCGGATCTCTGGACGGGGCATCGGGCACTCGGGTTAGTGTTCAGACCTTCCCCTTGCCTTCCCCCTGCATGGCCAGGTCACCCGTTCGTCCGACCCCTCGAAGGGCTATTTTTCTGTGTTCACGCACGCCTCACGGCGCAGCGGCGTCATTGCCAGCGCGCTTCTCGGCCTCGTAGCCGCCCCCCTAGTAGTTCTCAGTGCCCCCGCAGCCCAGGCCAACCCGGCCGGCACGGGGGTCGTCATCTCTGAGGTGTACGGAGGAGGTGGCAACAGCGGCGGTGCCTTCCGCTCCGACTTCGTGGAGCTCTACAACCCGACCGGCGAGGCCATCGACCTGACCGACCCGCAGCTGAGCATCCAGTACCGATCGGCCAGCTCGGGCAACCCGGGCGGTAGCCCGGTCGCGCTGACCGGCTCCATCGCGCCTGGTGGGCACTACCTCATCAAGGCCGCGGACGGGAGCGACGGCACGCAGCCTGCACTGCCCACTCCCGACGCGACGACGACGTTCACGATGGGCGGCACCTCCGGGCAGGTGCTGTTGATCAACGGCACCGACTCGTTCACGACTCTGGGCGACCTGGCCGGGACCGCCGGCCTCGTCGACATGGTCGGCTACGGCTCCCAGGGCGCCGGCGCCAGCTTCGAGACCTCGGCGGCCTCTGCTCCGGCGAACGCGACGTCGGTGGCACGCAACGCCCAAGGTGCGGACACCGACGACAACTCGGCGGACTTCACCGTCGGGGCGCCGACCCCGACCAACACGACCGCGGGCGACGCGCCGCTGTCCGCGACCGACCCCGGTGCACAGACGGCGATCGTCGACACGCCGGTCACCCCGTTCACGCTGGAGGCGACGGGTGGCACGACGCCGTACACCTGGGAGGCCACCGGCCTGCCCGACGGCCTGGCGTTGAGCACCGAGGGTGAGGTCACCGGCACGCCCACTGTCGTGGACAGCTACTCGGTCGAGGCGACCGTGGCCGACGCGGCCACCCCGGCCGCGGAGGACTCGGTCACCTTCGACTTCACGATCACCGAGCCCGGTGAGGTGGTCCTGATCTCCGAGATCCAGGGCGACGGGGCCGAGTCCCCGCTCGTGGACAGCACCGTGACCGTCGAGGCGGTCGTCACCTCGGTGATCACGGCCAGCGACGTCACCGACGGGTTCTTCCTCCAGGAGGAGGACGCGGACGCGGACGCCGACCCGGCGACCTCGGAGGGCGTCTACGTCTTCTGCCGCAACAGCTGCCCCGCCGACCTCAGCGCGGGCGACCAGCTCCGCGTTACCGGCGACGTGGCCGAGTTCAACACCACTACCCAGATCGACGCAGCCTTCGGCGACGGAACCTTCGAGCTGCTCGGTTCTGACGCGCCGCTGCCCACCGCCGCCGTGGTCTCGCTCCCGGCGGCCGCCTCGACGCTGGACGCCGCGACCTTCGAGGACGTGGAGGGGATGCGCACCACGATCTCGACCACGCTTGCGGTCAGCGAGTACTTCAACCAGGCCCGCTACGGTGAGATCGTGCTGACCGCCGGCGAGCGGCCCTACCAGTTCACCCAGACGAACGAGCCCAGTGTTGCTGGCTACGACGCCTTCCTCGCCGACCTGGCGACCCGCCGGATCGTCCTGGACGACGACAGCAACAGCCAGAACGCGGCGACCTCGGGTCCGCAGGACAACGAGCCGTACTACTACCCGACCCCGGGGCTGAGCACCGGCAACTCCTTCCGCGGCGGGGACACCGTCACCGACCTCACCGGCGTCTTCGAGTACTCCTTCGGAGCGTGGAAGCTGCGCCCGGTCGAGGGCGAGGACTACACCTTCGAGCCCACGAACCCGCGGCCTGCGTCGCCGGACGAGGTCGGCGGTCGGCTCAAGGTCGCCAGCTTCAACGTGCTGAACTACTTCGCGACGATCGACGAGACCTCCTCGAGCAGCTCGGGGCCGTGCGGACCGGCCGGGACCGACGACTGCCGTGGTGCCGACTCCGACCAGGAGCGCGAGCGTCAGCTGGCCAAGATCGTCGACGCCCTGGTGACGATCGACGCCGACGTCTTCGGTCTGATCGAGATCCAGAACGACACCGGGCTCGCCACCGAGCAGATCGTCGACGCCCTCAACACCGCGACCGCACCGGGCACGTACGACTACATCGACACCGGTTTCATCGGCACGGACGCGATCAAGCAGGCCTTCCTCTACAAGACGTCGACCGTCACCCCGGTCGGTGAGTACGAGACGCTCACGAGCGCGGAGGACCCCCTCTTCGTCGACACGCTCAACCGGCCGGCCTTGATCCAGACCTTCGACGAGGTCGCCACGGGCGAGCGGGTCACGGTGGCGGTGAACCACCTCAAGAGCAAGGGATCGGGGTGTGGCGCGGGCGACGACTCTCCCGAGGACGGCTCCGGGAACTGCGACGGCACCCGCACGGCGGCCGCGCAGGCGCTTGCCGACTACCTGGCCACCGACCCCACGGAGAGCGGCGACCCCGACTTCCTGGTCATCGGTGACCTGAACTCCTACTCGCAGGAGCGCCCGATCAGCACCCTGGAGGACAACGACTACGTCGACCTCCTGGAGCGCTTCGAGGGCATGGAGTCCTACGGCTACCTCTTCGACGGTCAGCTCGGTCACCTCGACCAAGCCCTGGCGACCGCGACCCTGGACGACCAGGTCACCGGTGCCGGCGGCTGGAAGATCAACGCCGACGAGAACCCACTCCTCGACTACAACGACACCGTGGCGGATGCCGGCGAGGCTAGCTTCGAGAGGGAGTCCTCGGCCGAGACGCTGTTCGAGCCGAACGCCTACCGGTCCTCCGACCACGACCCGGTGGTCGTCGGACTCGACCTGGGCTCCGACACGGGCGACTCGGTCGACGTGCAGATCCTGGCCACGAACGACTTCCACGGCCGGATCGCCAACGACCCGTTCTCCAGCGCCGCAGGTGCGGGAGTACTCGCCGGTGCGGTCAAGCAGCTGCGCTCGGAGAACCCCAACACGACGTTCGCTGCTGCCGGTGACCTGATCGGTGCCTCGACGTTCGAGTCCTTCGTCGCCAACGACAAGCCGACGATCGACGCGCTCAACGAGGCCGGCCTGGATGTCTCGGCGGTCGGCAACCACGAGTTCGACCAGGGCTACGACGACCTGGTCAACCGGGTGATCGCCGAGTACGACGCCGAGGACAACCCGTTCGGTGGCGCCGAGTGGAAGTACCTCGGTGCGAACGTGAAGTTCAAGGCCTCGGGCGACCCGGCCCTGGACGGCACCTGGATCAAGGACCAGGGTGGCGTGCAGGTCGGCTACGTGGGTGCGGTCACCGAGCACCTGCCCGAGCTGGTCTCCCCGGCGGGTATCGCCGACATCGAGGTGACCGACATCGTCGAGGCGACCAACGCCGCTGCTGACGACCTGGTCGCCGAGGGTGCCGACATCGTGGTCCTGCTGGTCCACGAGGGTTCCCCGACCACCGACTGCGACGAGATCGCGGCGCTGGGTGCCGGCACCGACTTCGGCTCGATCGTGCAGGGCGTCAACGACAACGTCGACGCGATCGTGTCGGGTCACACGCACCTGGAGTACAACTGCTCGCTGCCCGTCGACGGGTGGAGCGACCGTGCGGTGACCGAGCGTCCGGTGGTCTCCGCCGGTCAGTACGGCACCAACCTCAACCAGCTGGTCTTCACCGTCGACCCGGCCACGGGCGACGTGCAGACCAAGACGCAGGCGATCCTCAAGCTGAAGGCCGCCAACGGTGGTCCCTTCAACTACCCGGTCGACCAGCCCACCCAGGACATCGTCGACGCGGCCGTGGCCGAGGCCGACGTGCTGGGCGCGCAGCCGCTGGGTCAGATCGGTGGCCTGTTCTACCGGGCCAAGCTGGCCAACGGCACCACCGAGAACCGTGGTGGTGAGTCG
>NZ_JAPYPS010000028.1:0-16643 GCF_029937575.1 Nocardioides sp. | reverse complement strand
TCGCCGAGTTCGCCTCCGACGCCCCGCTGCCGGTGGACTACAGCCAGCGCGCCGTGGGGGTCGTCTTCCCCGAGGCCGCGCCGGCCTCGTACGACGCCGGCTCGGACGTCACCTTCGACCTGACGTCGCTCTCGATGACCGGTCCAGGAGACCAGACCGACGCGAGTGTGGACGTCAGCCTGGACGGCACCTCGCTGGGCAGCTTCCCGGTCACCACGACCCCGCTCGAAGTCCTGCCGGGCTTCGACGAGGCCGGCACCGCGTCGGCGAGCATCACGTTGCCGAGCGATCTCGCCACCGGTGACTACGAGCTCGTCGTGACCGGCAGCGACACGGGCACCGAGGCGATCGTCCCGGTCTCGGTGGTCGGCGACGGTGGCGGCGACCTGGCCACTGCGACGATCAACCCGACCGCGGTGCCCGAGACGCAGGAGGTGTTCAGCAGCAGCCTGATCAACGTCCTGGTCTCTGCTGAGGGCGTCACCGCGACCGGCACGGTCGAGCTCCGGCTCGACGGAGCGCTCCTGCGCTCTGGCACCCTCAACGACATCGGTCTGGTGCAGCTGCAGACCGGACGGTTGAGCGAGACGGGCACCTTCGACATCGACGTGCTCTACCTGGGTGACGACAACGTCGCACCCGGCGAGTCGACGGTCACCGTCACGGTCGTCAAGCAGACGCCGAAGATGAAGGTGAAGGCGCCGAACAAGGTCAGCAAGGGCAGCCGCCCGACGGTCAAGGTGAAGCTGAAGGGCGACAACGCCCAGGTCGGCGGCCAGGTGGTCCTCAAGTACGCCGGCAAGAAGACGACCGTGACGCTGGACGGCAAGGGCAAGGCGGACGTGAAGCTCGCCAAGCTCAAGAAGAACACCAAGGTGAAGGTGATCTACACAGGCGACGACTTCTTCGAGCGCGTGAAGAAGAAGGTCACCATCAAGGTCACCAAGTAGCACCCATCGCAAGGCCTCTGCCGGAGCAGGTACACCACCTGCTCCGGCAGAGTGCTGCCACCGTGAGCACCGCCGAGTCGCTGACCGGCGGTGCTCTCGCGGCTGCGCTGACCGCCGTCCCGGGGGCCTCGGCGACGTACCTGGGTGGGGTGGTCGCCTACGCGACGGACGTGAAGGTCGCCGTGCTCGGCGTGCCCGAGGACCTGGTGGAGCGCCACGGCGTGATCTCTGCCGCGTGTGCCATCGCCATGGCCCGGGGAGTCCGCGACCTGACCGGGGCGACCTACGGCGTCGCGACCACGGGGGTCGCCGGGCCGACCGCGCAGGAGAGCAAGCCGGTCGGGACGGTGTACGTCGGGCTGTGCGGACCGGTGTCGGTCCGCGCCGTGCCGCTCGAGCTGGTCGGTGAGCGCGCGGCCATCGTCGAGGCCAGCGTGGCCGCGGCCCTGGGGGCGATCGCCGACCTGGTGGGCGAGGCTAGGCTCCCGGGATGATCGTGTCGCACGAGCATCGCTTCATCTTCCTGAAGACCCGCAAGACGGCGGGGACGAGCGTGGAGATCGCCCTGTCGGGCATCTGTGGGCCCGACGACATCATCACTCCGATCACGCCTGCCGACGAGGTGCTGCGAGCAGACCTCCGAGGACCCCAGAACTTCGCGTCGCCGCCGTTGGTGCGAGAGGCGACCAACCACTCACCGGCCCGCAAGGCGCGCGAGATCGTCGGCGAGGACGTCTGGCGCGACTACACCAAGTTCACCGTCGAGCGGAACCCGTGGGACCAGGTGGTCTCCTCGTACTACTGGGCGGTGCGCACCATGGCCGAGCCCCCCACCTTCGAGGTCTTCGTCCGCCGTCCGCGGGTGGCGAAGCTGGCCGACACCAACGCGCGGATCTATCGCATCGGGGGCCGTCTGGTCGCGGACCGGGTGCTTCGCTTCGAGTCGCTGAGCGACGAGCTCAGCGGCATCTGGGCGGACCTGGGGCTCCCGGGGGCCCCGGACCTGCCGCACGCCAAGTCCGGCGTACGCCCGGCCGTGGCCTACCAGGACCTGTACGACGAGGAGGCGCGCGACATTGTCGCCGACCTCTTCTCCGCGGCCATCACCGACTTCGGCTACACGTTCTGAGCCGTGGCTCGAGCACGAGTGTCGGCATCGTGGGACTCCACACCATTGTCGGTGCGGTCTGACATGATCGTCGACATCGGTCGGTGGTGGCATCCGGAAGAAACATCACTCCGGTAGCGTTGAGCCCACTACATGTCGTCGGCAAGTGCACAGGAGGGGACCCGCATGGTGCTGTTCCGTCGGTTGCTCGGCGACGTACTGCGAGAGCGCCGCGTGGGGCTCGGCCTGACGTTGCGTGAGGTCTCGGCGCAGGCACGGGTGAGCCTGGGCTACATCTCGGAGATCGAGCGCGGACAGAAGGAAGCCTCCTCCGAGCTGCTCGCCTCCCTGTGCGGCGCGCTGGACACCCCGCTCTCCGAGGTCCTGCGTGACGTCTCCGACGCGGTTGCGCTCGAGGAAGCCGCCGCTGCACTGGCGACGCCCATACCGGTCGTGCACGCCCAGGCGGACGTCGTCGCCTCCGCCGCCTGAGCCTGGTTCCGGCGTCCATCACACGGGCGCGCCGCGGACCGCGGCGTAACGCCACGGCGGGCGGTTCGTTGGGCTGATGACGTCGCAGCGCTGCGACCGACTCCCCAGCACTGCTCCGTCCCTGAGGTGACACTCCGTGATCGCTGCCGGCCCACGCCGCATCCGTCTGACCATCGCCGCCCTTCTCGCCACTGCGCTGGCGCCCGCTGTCGGCGGCCTGACCGGCCCAGCGTCGGCGGTCGCGCCGAGCGCGCCCGGCCTCACCGATGAGGTGATCGTCGCCCCGGCACCAGCATCGACCGACCCGTCCGCCGTGGCCGACGACGTCTTCGCGCTGCTGCCTGGCTTCAAGCAGTCGGCCGATCGTCGTACGACGGTCGAGCCACGCCGCTTCGTCGCCTCCCGCATCGATCTCGACGCCGCCGGGTCGCTGCTCTCCGCAGGTGCACGCAGCGCGAGTGGCGCCGGGGCGGTGCCCGCGACGCTGTCACTTCCCGCCCCGGACGGCACGATCGCCCGCTTCTCGGTCATCGAGGACTCGGTGATGGCACCGGCCCTGCAGGCAGCGCACCCCGAGCTGCGTACCTACGCCGGCACCGGGCTGACCGACCCCACCGACACGATCCGGCTCTCCCTGACACCGCTCGGGTTGCATGCGTCGGTGCGCAGCATCCGCGGCAACCGTGCCTGGTACGTCGAACCCGCCTACTACGGCCGCGGAGTGACGACCCACCTGAGCTTCCTGCGCAGCGCCGTGCCTGACTCCGGCCGGATCTTCGACGAGCAGGAGCCGTTGATCCCTCCCCGGGCGACGGAGGAGGCGGGTCTCCCGGTCGCACCGCAGCGACTCGTCGGGGAGGCCGTCACCCAGCGCAGCTACCGGCTGGCGTTCGTCACCGAGCAGAGCTACGCGGCCTTCTTCGGGACCGAGAACGTGATGGCGACCAAGGTCATCCAGGTCAACCGGACCAACCAGATCTACATGGACGACATGGCGATCAAGTTCGTCCTGGCCGAGGGCTCCGACGGGCTCAACCTCGACACCGACGCCAAGGCCATCGAGGAGGACGGTCCGTGCGGGGCCAGCGCCTGCTTCACCAGCGACGAGACCTCGTCGTGCGGGGGCGACATCCTGGACCGCAACAAGTTCGTCGCCGGCCAGATCGTGGGCGCCGACCGGTTCGACATCGGCCACTTCGGCAGCGGCGACGGAAGCGGTGGCGTGGCCTACCTCGGCGTCGTCGGGGGCGCGGACAAGGCGGGCGGGTGCACCGCCCTCGACCCGCCCGCCGGCGACTTCTACGCCGTGGACTTCTTCGCCCACGAGGTCGGCCACCAGATGGCCGGCAACCACACCTTCGACGGCGCCAGCGGTTCCTGCGCCGGTGCCAACCGCAACGCGCCGACGTCGGTGGAGCCCGGCTCGGGCTCCTCGGTGATGGCCTACGCCGGGATCTGCTTCAGCGACGACCTCCAGCCGCACACCGACCCGTACTTCTCGCAGCGCACGATCGACGAGTTCACCGCCAAGGTCACCGAGGACCCGAGCGACCTCGCCGAGCAGCAGTCGGTCAACCTGTCCGGCTTCGGCGCGGGTGACACCTTCGAGCTGACCTACCCCGGAGCGGTGGCACCGGTGATGATCACCAGCGGTGGCAACTACACCGCAGCCGGCCTGGAGGCCGCCATCCTCGCGCTCACCGGCACCGCTGCCGACGTCAGCGGCTACGACGGAGCCAACGCGGTGGGACCCGACGGCTTCACTGTCGACTTCGCCGGTACCGGCGACCTCGACCGCCTCGGCGTCGGCGCCACGACGGGCGGGACGAGCGGCTTCGTCGGGGTCATCCAGAACGGCGGACCCACCACCGAGGGCGGCTCCCCGACCGTGACCGGCAACCGCGCGCCGGTGGCCGCGGCCCCCGAGGACCGGACCATCCCGGTCTCGACGCCGTTCGCGCTGACCGGCTCGGCGACCGACGCCGACGCCGGCGAGCAGGACGGGCTGACCTACCTCTGGGAGCAGAACGACACGGGTCTCCCGGGCGACCCGATCCTGGGGATCGGGCCCGGCACCCCGCTCAACAGCCCGGTGAAGGTGCTCGGGCCGGTCTTCCGGGTCTTCGGCACGAAGGCGGACGTCTCCGACGAGGACACGCTGCTCTACAACTCACCGGGGGAGAACCTGGCCGACGGCAACCCGACCCGGTCGTTCCCGGACGTGGAGCAGGTCCTCGCCGAGGCCACGAGCGCCGAGGGACCCTGCCCGGTGCCGACCACGGATCCGACGTCCGGCATGGAGGGAGCCGCCCTCGACTGCTACTCCGAGTGGCTGCCCGACCCCGTGTACGCCGCGACCCAGGGCGCGCTCAACTTCCGCCTGACGGTCCGCGACGGCTCGCCCCTCGGAGGCGGCACCGGCTTCGACGACGTCACCCTGACGCTCGACCCGTCCGCCGGCCCCTTCCTGGTCAGCTCGCGCGGGGACGACGACACCACAGCCATCGCCGGTGAGACCGAGACGGTCGAGTGGGACGTGGCAGGCACGGCCGGGTTGGCCGAGAACGTGACCATCAGTCTCTCGCTCGATGGCGGCAAGACCTTCGCATACGTGGTGGCCGAGTCCACGCCGAACGACGGCGAGGAGGACATCGTGCTGCCGGGGCTCAACGCCGAGGAGGCGCGGATCAAGGTGGAGGCGGTCGACAACTACTTCTTCGACATCAACAACGCCCCCTTCGCCATCACCGGTGGTCTCGAGCAGCCCGAGGAGCCCGGCGCCGACGCGCCGAAGACCAAGCTCACCGGCGGTACGGAGCGACGGTCGTTCGTCGTGGGACGCACGGCGCCGTTCGAGTACTCCTCCTCCCAGCCGGGCTCGACCTTCGAGTGCGCGATCGACGGCAAGGACGTCGACTGCTCCGAGGGCGGCACGGTGGTGCGCAAGCTGAAGCCTGGCAACCACCTGTTCGCGGTGGCCGCGCGCAACAGCGAGGGCGTGGTGGACCGGACACCTGCCAAGGCCCGCTTCGCGGTGGTGGCCAACGAGAGGGTGCTGACCAAGGACACCACGGGATGGAAGACCCTGAAGGACAAGCGTGCCTACAAGAAGACCTACCTGATGACGAGCAAGAAGAAGCGGGTGCTCTCGCTCGAGGTCGAGAAGGTCTCGCGCATCGCGTTGCTCGTCAGCAAGGCCAAGGGGTTCGGGCGTCTGGCCGTCTTCCTCGACGGTGAGCGACTGAAGGTCCTCAAGACCCAGGCGAGGAAGCCCAAGGTCCAGAAGCTGAAGAAGGTGGCCTCGTTCAAGAAGCGTGCGTCGGGCACCCTGACGATCAAGTCCCTCGACAAGTCGCCGGTGCAGATCGACGGGATCGGCATCTTCAACCCTTGATCGACACCGCTCCAGGCGGGGCCGGCTGGCAGTGCGGACACCAGTACGACGTCCGCTCACGCCCGGCCGGCCCCCGCTTCGCCTGCTGGATCCGCGTCCGGCAGCGTCGGCAGGGCGCGCCGTCGCGGCCATAGACCCACAAGGGGTTACGGGTGTCGCCCGTCGTGGTGCGGGTACGACGGTCCTTGTTCACCTCGAGAGCCTGGTGAGCCCGGGCCACGAGCCGGGGCAGCGCGGTGACGGCGCCGACCGGCGTCGTGGGGTGGAGTCCGCCCAGGAACAGCAGCTCGGAGGCGTAGACGTTGCCGATGCCGGCGAGGTTGCGCTGGTCGAGGATCGCCTCGTACACGGGACGCTCGGGTGTGACGAGGAGCCGGCGCCTGGCCTCGTCCGGATCCCAGTCAGCCCCCAGCAGGTCGGGTCCCAGGTGCCCGACGACGGACTCCTCGTCCGCGGTGGACAGGAGCTCGACGACGCCCAGGGAGAAGCCCACGGCCTCCCGGCCGGCCACGCGCAGCACGACCCGGGCCGTGTGGGCGGGCTTGCTCCACCGGTGGCCGTCGTCGAAGACCCGCCAGACGCCTTCCATCTTGAGGTGCGTGTGCAGCGTCCACCTCTCGTCGCCGCGCACGAGGCGGGTCAGGAGGTGCTTGCCGCGCGGGACCGTCTGCGACACCACGGCGCCGACGAGGTCGGCGGCGGCGTGCTGGGGGACGCGCAGATCGGCGTGCAGCAGGGTCTCACCGCTCAGCCGCGTGTCGAGAAGCCGTGCGGCGCGGTAGACGGTGTCGCCCTCAGGCACGGATCCGCAGCCCCTGGGGAGTGGCCACGAAGCCGGCGCCGGCCAGGGCGGTGCGCACGGGTGTCGTACCCGATCCCAGCAGGGCGGTGCCGTCGGCCTTCTCGACGGTGAGCTTGCCGAGCGCCCCGCGTCGTACGGTCGCGGCCAGGGCGTGGGCCGCGGGGGTCAGGACGTCGTCTCCTCCCACCTCGGTGCCCGTCGCGTCGTCGACCCAGGTGAGCAGGGTGCGGCCGCCACGCTCGATGTAGAGCACCAGGGCGCCGTCCACCAGGACCACGATGGCACCGGCCTTGCGGCCGGGGCGATGCCCGCTCTCGGTGGCCGGCCAGGGCAGGGCAGCGCCGTAGGGGTTGGCGGGATCGGTGGCAGCCAGCGCGAGCGCCTCCCCCTTGGGGGGCTCCGTGGCGCCGCCCGCACCCGCGTCACCTGCGGAGCCTCGCGAGAACGTGCGCAACCGGTCGATCGCCCCGGAGGTCCCGAACTGGGCGGCTCCGAGGCCGTCGACGAAGTAGCCCCGACGACAACGACCGGAGTCCTCGAACGCACTGAGCACCTTATAGGTGGCCGCGAAGCCGCCGGGGCTCCGCTCGCTGACCACGGCCCCGCGGATCACCACACCGTGACGGTCGAGCAGCCGCTCGGCCGTGGCGTGGGCACGCCTGGTCGGGTCGGTGTCGAGATCCGGGAGCATCGCCCAGCGACCAGCCGTCTCGGGAGGACCGGCGCGGGCCACGCGCCCGGGGCGCGGAGGTGGACGACGGGTGCGATGACTGGCGGTGCCCGAGCGGGTGTAGGCGCGCAGGGGGGTGAGGGTGTCGTTGCTGACGCGTCCTGCCCAGACGAGGTCCCACAGGGCGGCGCTGATCGCCTGGTCGGTGAGGGACACCTGGCCGAGACCGGTGCGCACCGTGGCCGCGATCTGGTGGAAGAACCACGCGCCGCCCGGCTCGAGGGCGGCGAGCACGGCGTCGGAGACCTCCGCCGCGGGAAGCGGCGTGCGCTCCGGAAGGGTCAGCGCGGCCTGGTCGGCCAGGTGGAGGCTGACCCAGCCGTCCGATCCCGGAAGGCTGCCGTGGCCGGCCCAGATCACCTCGCCGGCGGCGGTGAGCTCGTCGAGGAAGGACGGTTCGTAGTCGCGCACGCGCGAGGCGAGGATCAGGGGCTCGAGCGCCGAGGCCGGCACCGGGCACCCGGCGAGCTGGTCGATGACGCTGACCACACCATCGACGCCGCGCAGCTTGCCGCCCACGTGCTGCCACGCTGCGAGGAACGTGGCGAGCGCAGCGGGCTCGACCGGCTCGACCTCCTTGCGGAGCCGGGCCAGGGAGCGTCTGCGCAGCGTGCGCAGGACCTCGGCGTCACACCACTCGCTGCCTGAGCCCGCTGGGCGGAACTCGCCGTCCATGATCCGGCCCTGCCCCGCGAGCCGCTGCAGGGTGTGACGGGCCACTGCGGCGCCGAGGCCCAGCCGGTCGGCCACCTGCTCGGTGGTAAACGGCCCGTGGGAACGGGCGAAGCGCGCCACCAGGTCGGCCAGAGGATCGTCCACGGGCTCGCCGAAGACGGTCGGGGTGCCGGGTGGCACGGGGACCCCGAGCCCGTCGCGCAGTCGCCCGACGTCCTCCACGACGGCCCACCGCTGGACTCCGGCCACCCGGACCTCGACCAGCCGGCGGTCGGCGGCGAGGGAGGCCAAGGCATCGTCGAGGGCCACGTCGTCGGTGCAGCGCTGGGCGATCTCGGCGCGGGAGACCGGACCGATCAGGCGGACCAGGTCGACGATCCCCTCGAGCGAGCGGGCGCGTCGCGTCGGTGCCAGGCGTTGCAGCTCTGCCTCCACCTCGGCCAGCACCTCGGGGTCGAGCAGCTCCCGCAGCTCGGCGCGACCGAGCAGCTCGGCGAGCAGTCCCTGGTCGAGCGAGAGCGCGGCGGCGCGACGCTCGGCGATGGGGGAGTCACCCTCGTAGACGAACTGGGCGACGTAGCCGAAGAGCAGGCTGCGCGCGTACGGCGAGGGCGAGGTCGTGGCGATGTCGGTCACCGTCACCTCGCGGCGCTCCACCGAGCGCATCAGCGCGGTGAGGGCGGGCAGGTCGTAGACGTCCTGCAGGCACTCGCGCACTGCCTCGAGCACGATCGGGAACGACGGGTACTTCACCGCGACCTCAAGCAGCGCGGCGGCGCGCTGGCGCTGCTGCCACAACGGCGAGCGCCGGCCGGGGTCGCGTCGCGGCAGCAGCAGGGCACGCGCCGCACACTCGCGGAAGCGCGAGGCGAACAGGGCCGAGCCTCCCACCTCGGTCGTCACGATCTGGTCGAGCTCCTCGGGGTCGAAGACGATCAGGTCGCCCGCGGGAGGCTCGGCGTCGGTGTCGGGGATGCGGATGACGATGCCGTCGTCGGAGGCCAGGGCCTGGCCGTCGACGCCGTACCGCTCGCGCAGGCGGGCATTGATCGCCAACGCCCAGGGAGCGTGCACCGGGGTGCCGTACGGCGAGTGGACGACCAGCCGCCAGTCGCCGAGCTCGTCGCGGAATCGTTCGACGAGGATCGTGGTGTCGCACGGGAGCACCTGGGTGGCCTCGAGCTGCTCGTGGAGGTAGGCCACCAGGTTGCCGGCCGCCCAGTCGTCGAGGCCGTCGTCGCGCGCACGCTGCTCGGCCGTTGCTCGGGGGAGAGCTCCGAGCTCGCGGGTGTAGGCGCCGATGGCGGCGCCGAGCTCTGCAGGTCGGCCGAGGCTGTCGCCCTTCCAGAACGGGAGCCGCCCCGGGATGCCGGGAGCCGGCGTGACCAGCACCCGGTCGTGCGTGATGTCCTCGATGCGCCAGCTGGTCGCGCCGAGGGCGAAGATGTCGCCGACCCGGGACTCGTAGACCATCTCCTCGTCGAGCTCGCCGACCCGCTTGCCCGGTCCCTTCTCGGAGCCTCCGACCAGGAAGACCCCGAACATGCCGCGGTCGGGGATGGTGCCGCCGCTGGTGACGGCCAGACGCTGCGACCCAGGACGACCGGTCATCGTGCCGGTGACCCGGTCCCACACGATGCGCGGACGGAGCTCGGCGAACTCGTCGCTGGGGTAGCGACCGCTCAGGAGGTCGAGGGTGGCTTCGTAGGCGCTGCGCGGCAGGTGACGAAACGGTGCGCTGCGGCACACCAGGGCGTAGAAGGCGTCGACCTCGACCGGCTCGAGCGCGGTCGCGGCGACGACCTGCTGCGCCAGGACGTCGAGCGGGTTGGCCGGGATCCGCATGGCCTCGATCCCGCCGGTGCGCATCCGCTGCACGGCCACCGCGGTCTGGGCCAGGTCGCCGCGGTGCTTGGGGTACAGGACACCGCGGGAGACCTCGCCGACCTGGTGGCCGGCGCGGCCCACGCGTTGCAGAGCACTCGCGACGCTCGGGGGCGACTCGATCTGCACGACCAGGTCGACCGCACCCATGTCGATGCCGAGCTCGAGGCTGCTGGTGGCGACCACGGCCGGAAGACGTCCCCGCTTGAGGTCGTCCTCGATGAGGGCGCGCTGCTCCTTGCTGACCGAACCGTGGTGGGCCTTTGCGATGAGCGCCTCGGCGCCCTTGCTGGCGCCCGACTGCGCCATGATCTCGGCCGGCTGTCGCGCCGACTCGGGCAGGGCCTGCTCGGCGCGCTCGGTGGCGATCTCGTTGAGGCGTGCGGTGAGTCGCTCGGCGAGGCGGCGCGAGTTGGCGAAGACGATGGTCGAGGTGTGCTGCTCGATGAGGTCGACGACGCTCTCCTCGACGTGGGGCCAGAGGCTGGCGCGGCCCTGCCCGCGGGCACCGGCTGCCCCATCGCTGCCGTCACCGGACTCCTCGTCGTAGCCTCCGGGAGCGGTCATGTCCTCGACGGGCACGACGACCTTGAGGTCCCACCGCTTCTCGGCGGGCGGCGCGACGATCTCCACGGGTGCGGCCCCGCCGAGGAAGCCGGCGACCTCCTCCAGCGGACGCACCGTGGCTGAGAGCCCGATCCGTTGCACGGGCTTGTCCAGCAGCGCATCGAGCCGCTCGAGGCTCAGGGCCAGGTGGGCTCCACGCTTGCTGCCCGCGACCGCGTGGACCTCGTCCAGGATGACGGTCTCGATGCCTCGCAACGACTCGCGTGCCTGGCTGGTGAGCATCAGGAAGAGCGACTCGGGCGTGGTGATGAGGATGTCCGGGGGAGTCGTGGTCAACTTGCGCCGGTCGGCGGCCGCGGTGTCACCGGAGCGGACCCCGACGCGGACCTCGGGCAGGGAGGCGCCCAGTCGGTCGGCCGTGTGACGGATGCCGGTCAACGGCGCGCGCAGGTTGCGCTCCACATCGACGCCGAGCGCCTTGAGAGGGCTGATGTAGAGCACCCGGGTGCGCCGGGTCTTCTCCTGCGGAGGCGCCGAGGTGAGCAGCCGGTCGATGGAGGCCAGGAAGGCACTCAGCGTCTTGCCCGAGCCGGTCGGCGCCACGACCAGGGCGTGCTTGCCCGCCGCGATCGCCGCCCAGGCGCCCACCTGGGCGGGGGTCGGCTCGGCGAAGGCTGCCGCGAACCACGCCCGGGTGGGCTCGCTGAAGGCCCCCAGCGGGTCGGTGGAGGCCTCGGACACGGTCACCGGGACAGTCTGCCCGGTGCCACCGACACCCGAGGGTGGGTCCTGGTCAACCGGCTCGGGCTCAGCCGGTCGCACGCAGCATCGGCGGCGAGATGCTCGCGGCGGCGCCGCGACGGTAGAGCAGCGCTCGTCGGCCGCCGGCCTCCGACGGGGTCCCGTGGGTCTCGGTGGGGACGACGAAGTCGTCGGTGCCCAGGACCTTGCGGCGGAAGTTGCCGAGGTCGGGTGCGGTACCCCAGACCGCTGTGTAGACCCGACGCAGCTCCGGCAGGGTGAAGGGCTCGGCGACGAACTCCAGGGCCAGCGTCGTGTACTCGAGCTTGGCGCGGATCCGCTCCACGGCGTCGCGCAGGATCTCCGCGTGGTCGAAGGCGAGGCGGGGCACGTCGGCGGCGACCTCGCCCTCGGGGTCGGTGGTCCGCACGAGCAGGTCGTCGACCGCCCACCACCGTGCCCCGGCCGCGTCCGAGCCGGGATGAGGCTCGGGCAGGTCGGGGGCGAAGGCGACGTGGGCCACCGAGACGACCCGCATCCGGGGGTCGCGGCCGGGCGCGGAGTAGGTGCGCAGCTGCTCGAGGTGGCCACCGTGGCGGCCGAAGCGTTCTACCCCGGTCTCCTCGTGCAGCTCGCGCCACGCAGCGGCTTCGGCGTCCTCGTCGGGCTCCACGAACCCGCCCGGCAGCGCCCACGAGCCGGCGTACGGCTCCACGCCTCGCTCGACGAGCAGCACCGAGAACGCGCCGTCCCGGATGGTGAAGACGGCCAGGTCCACGGTGACCGCGAACGGCGGGTGCGTCTCGGAGTCGTTCGTGCTCATGCGGTCACCGCGCCGGCGGCCCGCATCTCGTCGAGCGCGCTCGCGCTGGTCTCGTCGGCGACGCCCGCGTGCAGTCCGGGGAGCAGCGTCACGGCCAGGCCTGCTGCCCGTGCGTCGAGGACCGTTGCCCGGACGCAGTAGTCGGTGGCGATGCCCACGACGTCGACCTCGGTGACGTCGAGCTCGTGCAGCACCGCTGCGAGGGTCGAACCGTCGTCGGTGACCCCCTCGAAGGCGCTGTAGGCGGGCTCGCCCATCCCCTTGCGGACGTGGTGGGTGACGTGGGTGAGGTCGAGCCCGGGCGCGTAGTCCGACCCGTGCTCGCTCGAGACGCAGTGCACGGGCCAGGTCGAGCTGAAGTCGGGCTCCTCTCCGTGGGCGTGGAAGTGGCCGCCGTTGGTGCTGTCGGCGTCGTGCCAGTCGCGCGAGGCGATCACGGCGGCGTACGAGTCGGCGTGTGCGGCCACGTGGCTGCTGATCGCGGCGGCGACGCCGTTGCCGCCGTCGACGCCGAGCGAGCCTCCCTCCACGAAGTCGTTCTGCACGTCGACGATGACGAGAGCGCGGTGCGGTGTGCTCATCGGTGATCTCCTTCGGTGGTGTCGGTTGATGGGCGCTGGCTGACGGTGAGGTACGACGGACCGGCGGCGACCGAGCGGGTCGGACCGGGCAGGGTGGCGAGCGCGGCGGCGCAGTGCGCGCGCACCTCCTGGAGAGTGGGGGAGTGCACGACCTTCCCGGCGCGGATCGCGGCCACCTGCACGGCCGTGACATCGGGACCGGTCCCGAGGTCGACGTCGTTGCCGGTCGTGAAGAGCTCGCCTACGAGGACGCCGTCCGCGTAGCGTCGCCACGCGGTCTTGCGTCCGCCCACCGAGACCTTGTCGTGCGACTTCTTCGCGACCGGGCGCAGGTCGCCGCGAGGCTCGTCGGCGACCGCGACCAGCTTGTAGACCATGCTCGCCGTGGGGTGGCCCGAGCCGGTCGCGACGCGGGTGCCGACGCCGTACCCGTCGATGGGGGCGTCGGCGAGGGCGGTCAGCACGAACTCGTCGAGGTCGCTGGTGACGATGATCCGGGTGTCGGTGGCGCCGAGCTCGTCGAGCAGCGCCCGCGCGTCGGCGGACTCGTCGGCCAGGTCGCCGGAGTCGATGCGGATCGCGCCGAGTCCCGCGCCGGCGACCTCGACAGCGGTGCGGATGCCCTGGGCCGTGTCGTAGGTGTCGACCAGCAGGGTGGTGCCGACACCCTGGGCCGCGACCTGGCTGGCGAAGGCCGCAGCCTCCGTCGGGTAGGCCAGCGTGAAGGCGTGCGCGGCCGTGCCGACGGTGGGGACGCCGTGGCGCCTGCCGGCGGCGAGGTTGCTGCTGCTGGCGAACCCGGCGACGTACGCCGCCCGCGCGACCGCGACCGCCGACTCCTCCTGCGTGCGACGACTGCCCATCTCGACGAGTGGTCGCCCACCGTCCTCAGGTCGGCCCCCGGCTGCGAGCACCATCCGGGCCGCGGCGCTCGCGATCGCGGAGTCGTGGTTGAGCACGCTCAGCACGAGGGTCTCCAGCAGCACGCACTCGCCGAGCGTGCCGCGGACGGTGAGGATCGGGCTGCCGGGGAAGTAGAGGTCGCCCTCCGGGTAGGCGTCGATGTCCCCGGAGAAGCGGAATGCCCGCAGGTAGGCGGCCGTGACGTCGTTGACGACGCCTTCCTCGAGCAACCACTCGACCTCGTCGTCGGCGAAGGTGAAGTCGGCGACCAGCGGGAGCAGACGGCCGAGCCCGGCGAGGACCCCGTAGCGCCGACCCTCGGGGAGTCGGCGGGCGAAGGCCTCGAAGACGGCCGGGTGCTCGGCGGTGCCGTCGGTGACGAAGGAGGTGAGCATGGTGAGCTCGTAGTGGTCGGTCAGCAGACCGGTCGAGGTGGGCATCGGGCGCCTCCGGATGTTGTAGTCATTATGACCGTAACAGGTGGTGGTGCGGATGGCTTCCCGGGCCCCGCGGCACCCCCTACGCTCGCCCCGTGACGGCCTTCACCGAGAGCGTCCTGGCGACGCAGGACCGTCTCGGGTCTCGAGCCGACGCGTGGGAGGCCGTGATCTCCGCGGTCGCCGAGGCGGTGGGCGTGGCTCCTGCCCGGCGGGCGCCCGACCTCCCCGAGCTGGAGCCCTGGCGCGACCCCACCTCGCTCGAGCACCTCGCCGACACCCACGAGGGCCTCGTCGAAGGTCGTCAGGAGTCCGGGACGTTCTACACCCCCCTGTCGCTCGTCGGCTGGATCCTGGACCGGGTCCTGGTGCCGGGGGAGCAGGCCATGGTCCTCGACCCCGCCTGCGGTGCCGGGCACTTCCTCGTCGCGGCAGCACGTCGGCTGATCGCGCAGGGCACCGCGCCCGCACGGGCAGTCGCGCTGGTGCACGGGGTGGACCTCGATCCGGTGGCCGTGGAGATCACGCGCCTGCGACTGCGCGCCCTGGCTCCCGACTCCGCCACGGAGCCCGACGTACGGCTCGCCGACGGGCTCGGCGAGCATCCCTCGGCGCCGTACGACGTCGTCGTCGGCAACCCGCCGTTCCTCGGCCAGCTCCGACGCCGTACGGCGGCCTCGGCGACGGCCAGAGCGGCGCGGCCGACCGGCCTCGGCCCCTATGCCGACACCAGCGCCGTGTTCCTGCGCCGATCCCTGGACCTGGTCGGCCCGGGCGGTCGAGTCGCCCTCGTCCAGCCCCTGTCGCTGCTCGGTGCTCGCGACAGCGCCGCGATCCGCCACACCGTCGGCGAGCGCGGTGCGGTCACCGCGTTCTGGGCCTCGTTGCGACCCGTCTTCAGCGGCACGTCGGTGCTCACGTGCGTCCCGGTCGTCACGGTGGGGGCATCGGCGGGGCCGGTCGCCACGTGGCACGGGCCCGCCTTCGCGTCGGCGGGTCTGCAGCAGGCACCCGAGGGCGAGTGGGGACCACTGGCGGCCTCGGCGGCCGGCATCCCGGCCGTCGCCCCGCGCACCTCGGGGACGCTATCCGACCTGGGCACGTGCACGGCGGACTTCCGCGACCAGTACTACGGGCTGATCCCCTTCGTCAGTGACGGACCGGACGGCGTCCCGCTGATCACCTCCGGGCTCATCGACCCCGCCGAGTCCCGGTGGGGATCGGCCACGACCCGGTTCGCGAAGATGACCCACGAGGCCCCGAGGGTCGATCTCCCGGCGTTGCACGCCGAGGGCAGCCTGAGTGCGTGGGCCACCGCCCGGCTCGTGCCCAAGGTGCTCATCGCGACCCAGGGCCAGGTGATCGAGGCGGTCGTCGACGAGGCGGGCCGATGGCTTCCGTCGGTGCCGGTCCTCACGTTCACGCCGCAGACCGGCCGGTTGTGGCACGTGCTCGCGGTCCTGCTCGCACCTCCCGTCGTGGCCCTGGCGGCAGCGCGCTACCTCGGCACGGCCCTGGCACCTCAGGCGATCAAGCTGAGTGCCCGTCAGGTCGCCGCCCTGCCCCTCCCCGCTGACACCGCCGGCTGGGACCGCGGTGCCGAGCTCGCCTGTGCTGCCCAGCACGCGGAGGCGACCGAGCGCCCGGCAGCGCTGCGTGCGGTGGCGGAGGTGATGTGCTCGGCGTACGACGACACCGCAGCCCTGGAGTGGTGGACCGGACGCCTGCGCGCCCGATAACCACTTCCCACCCGGCCCGACATGTCCGACGATTTCTCCTGGCCTTAACCCAAACCCACCCGCTACACCGCACAATGGCGCACAGACGGCCTGCCGGGCCGCCAGCGTGCGATGGTGCCCTCACTCCAGGAGGTGAGCAGCCGATGACGACCCTCACGGGCACGGTGCTGCTCTACAACGCCTCCTTCGAGCCGCTCGGCCGGGTCAGCTTCCAGCACGCGGTCAAGATGCTGGTGCGTCAGGTCGCCGTGGTCCACGAGGCCCACGGCGAGCGGATGATCGGTCCCTACCAGTGGCCGCGCGCCCTGCGTCTCGTGCGGTACGTCGCGACCAAGTGGCTCTACTCCCCGGCGGGCTACACGCGACGCGGCGTCCTCGCACGTGAGCGGTACCGCTGCGCCTACTGCGGCCATCGGGCCAACACGATCGACCACCTGCTGCCGCGCTCCAGGGGAGGTACGTGGACCTGGCTCAACACCGTTGCTGCCTGCGGTCCGTGCAACGAGCGCAAGGGCAACAAGACCCCTCAGGAGGCCGGCATGCGGTTGCGTGTCGATCCGTGGCACCCGACACGGGCGCAGGTGGCGGCCTGGAGCTGAGGCCGCGCGCGGAGCCGACCTGCTCCTTGGGGTTGCTGCCGGTGGTTGCGATGGGTGGGGCCGCGCGCGTAGCCGACCTGCTCCCGCCGTCAAGGATCGCCTGCGGCGCCCGCTTCGCGGCGGCCTGCGGCCGTCCTTGACTGCGGGACCCGGTAGGTCGGCTTTGACGGCGCACGGGGCGACGGCCGACCTCGCTGCGCTCGGCGGGCGCCGCCCGC
>NZ_JAPYPS010000112.1 GCF_029937575.1 Nocardioides sp. | reverse complement strand
GTGCGCTGGTGCGTCGTCGCCGCCGACGCCGCGCCCGCGCCGGGCTGGTCTCGGGGGCCGCGGTCGCCGCCGTGACGGTGACCGGCGTGGTCGTCGTACCCGGACTGCTCGGCGACGACGCCCCCGTCGCGCCCGCCGACGAGGTCTCGGCCCCGGCGATCATCGAGGGCGGCGGCTACCGACCCGCGGGGTTCTTCAAGGACGTCGTCGGCGGCACCGCGGTCCCCTCGATCACCCGGTACTACCGCACCGTCGGCAAGGTCGTGTTCACCGCGCGCTTCGAGTGGTCGCCCGACCCGGCCGGCGAGGCCTATCTGGCCGACCTGTCCCTGGAGCGCTATCGCTCCGACGCCGAGCAGCGGTGCGAGCGGCTCGTGCGCGACGACGGGACGTGCGACGTGCGGGAGGACGGCTCGGTGCTGGCGACCTACGAGGTGCCGGCCGACGGGGCGTTCCTCGCCCCGATCGGGCAGGAGGGACGCCTGCGCCTCGACGGCTCCGCCGGCGTGCTGCGCGCAGCGACGTACTTCCGCACCGACGCCAAGGCGGTCACGGCCCTGGTCTGCAACTGCAGCAGCCTGGGCGGCGAGGTGCTCAGCGAGGCCCCGCGGGTCTCCTTCGAGGCCCTGGCCGACGTGGTCACCGACCCGTCGTGGGCGCTCCGGGTGGGGTCATGACGGCTGGTGGCGCTGGGCGAGCCGGGTGGACAGGGCATGGGCCCCTGTCAGGAGCAGCGCTCCCAGCTCCGGGCGCCGGCCCTCGGAGAAGCGGTCGGCCACGCCGGTCAGGCTGAGCGCGCCGACGGGGACGTCGTCCGGGTCGAAGACGGCTGCGGCCATCCCCCAGCTCCCCTCGACGATGAGCCCGGGGTTGGTGGCGAAGCCGGCGGCTCGGGTGGTGTCCAGCCGATGGCGCAGCTTCTCGGCCGAGTGCTCGGACCCGAACTCGGCGGTCAGATCGGCCCGGTGGAGGTAGTCGTCACGCTCCGCCCCGGACAGAAACGCAAGGATCACCAGGCCGGCGGAGGCGACCCCGAGCGGGAACCGGCTCCCGAGGTCGAGGACGTGGGAGCGCAGGGGGAAGGCGCCGTCCTCGCGGATCAGGCAGATCGACTCATCACCGCGGCGCACGGAGTAGAAGGCGCTCTCCCCGGTGTCGATCGCCAGCTTGCGCACGACGGGATGGGCCAGGTGGGTGACGTCGTAGCGGGCCGCCGCGGAGCGGCCGAGGAAGTGAAGCTCGGGTCCCAGCTGCCACCACCCTGTCTCGCTGACGCGCTGGACCAGGCCCTGGCCCGCCAGGGAGGTCAGCAGGCGATGGGTCGTGGGTCGGGCGAGCCCGCTGGTGTCGCTGATCTGCGTCGTCGTGGCGCCGTCGGGCTCGTGAGCTGACACGGCACGCAGGAGGAGGCCGATCCTGGCCACGAGGTCCGGAGGTGCCGCCACTGCGCCACCGTACCTCGGGTGGGCGTTCACTCAGTGAACGCACAGCCTCTGGCGCTGCCATGTCGTGAGCAGATCACGTCTGTTCAGTGGACGAGGTTGACCGCCCGCGCCCGGCGGAGTTGAGTCTGCGCCATGGACAAAGTGGTCTCCTCGGCTGCCGATGCGGTGGCCGACATCGGGTCGGGTTCGTCGCTTGCGGTCGGTGGTTTCGGGTTGTGTGGGATCCCGTCGGTGCTGATCGAGGCGGTGCTGGCCTCGGGTGTGGGTGATCTGGAGGCGTTCAGCAACAACGCGGGGGTCGATGACTGGGGTCTGGGCCGGTTGTTGGGTGCGGGGCGGTTGCGGCGGATGGTGGCCTCGTATGTGGGGGAGAACAAGGAGTTCGCGCGGCAGTACTTGTCGGGGGAGCTGGAGGTCGAGCTGACGCCGCAGGGCACGTTGGCCGAGCGGATGCGCGCTGGTGGGTCGGGGATCGCGGCGTTCTTCACCGCGACTGGTGGTGGGACGCAGGTCGCCGAGGGTGGTCTGCCGTGGTTGTACGACGCGCAGGGGACCGTGGTGAAGTCGTCGCCGCCGAAGGAGACGCGGACCTTCCCGGTGGACGGGGTGGAGCGGGAGTTCGTGCTGGAGTCGGCGATCGTGGCGGACTTCGCTCTGGTGCGGGCCTGGAAGGGTGATCGGCACGGCAATCTGGTGTTCAAGGACTCGGCGCGCAACTTCAACCCGTTGGCCGCGATGTGTGGGCGGGTGACGATCGCGGAGGTTGAGCACCTGGTCGAGCCGGGTGAGCTGGTGCCGAACGAGGTCCATACCCCGGGTGTGTATGTGCACCGGGTGGTGGAGCTGAGTCCGGAGCAGGCTGCGGACAAGCGGATCGAGAAGTCGACCACGAGGAGTCGGGCATGAGGAGTCGGGCATGAGTTGGACGCGTGAGCAGATGGCGGCGCGGGCGGCTGCGGAGTTGTCGGACGGGTCGTATGTGAACTTGGGGATCGGGTTGCCGACGTTGGTGCCGAACTACGTGCCCGACGAGGTCGAGCTGGTGCTGCAGTCGGAGAACGGCGTGTTGGGCACGGGTGCCTACCCGTATGAGGGTGAGGAGGATCCGGACCTGATCAACGCGGGCAAGGAGACGGTGACGTTGCGGCGGGGGGCGTCGATCTTCGACTCGGCGACGTCGTTCGGGATGATTCGTGGGGGGAAGATCGATGCGGCGATCCTGGGCGCGATGCAGGTCTCGGCTGGTGGTGACATCGCGAACTGGATGATCCCAGGCAAGATGGTCAAGGGCATGGGTGGGGCGATGGACCTGGTCCATGGTGCGAAGCGGGTGATCGTGTTGATGGAGCACGTCGCGCGTGACGGGTCGTACAAGATCGTCGAGGAGTGCTCGTTGCCCTACACGGGCAAGAAGGTCGTGCAGCGGATCATCACCGACCTTGCCGTGATCGACGTACGACCCCCGACCGAGGGTGGCGGGCTGGTGCTGGTCGAGCTCGCCCCCGGCGTGTCCGAGGACGAGGTCCGCGACAAGACCGAGCCCGCCCTGCTCGACTGACCATCCCGGCCGAGCTCAGCCGATCGGCAGCGGGATGAGCTTGTTGCCGTCGACGAACGCCTTGCCCTTCGGGGGGTCGATCGCCAGGTCCAGCCACAGCCCTCTCCTCGCGGCGCGTGGCTTGCCGGTGGGGGTCGCGACGATGGCCAGAGTCGCCACCTTGGTCACGTCACGCTTCGGGTCGACGAGGGTCAGCCGACCGTTGCCGCCGATCCGGTAGCTGCCCTTCAGGCTTCTCGAGTACGTCGAGCCGACGTCCGGCCTCCCGTAGCGGCTCGTGTCGACGGCGTACCGCAGCCGGAACCGCCCGGAGTCGCGCAGTCTCAGCCGTTGCTCGACGACGCCGCGGCCCTCGTCGACGTTGGCGCCGTACTGCCAGAGGCCGTCGAGTCGCTGACCCGGGCGGGGGTAGAGAAGGCGCGAGTACCGCTCGCCGTCGAAGAAGGCGGCCTGGCGGGTCACGCGCCCGATCGTGGTGCCGCCGATCTGCACCAGTCCGCTCGCGTCGTCGTGGTGGTACGGCGCGCACGACTGCCTCTTCCCGCACCGCACCTTCCCGTTGCTCGCCAGCGCGCGGCCGGCGCGCTCGTCGTCGACGAAGACGACGCGCTGGGAGGTGCGGAAGTCGCACTCCGCCGTGGCGGTGCAGTCGTAGGAGTCGAACCCGATGGCGGCGTACATCCGCCCCGCCAAGGAGTCGTCGCCGGGAATCGGTGCGCCACCGGCCCGCCACACGTAGGGGAGCCCGACCCGGCGGGGCTCGGCGCCCGGGGCGGTGACCTCGAAGGTCAGCGTGTGGAGCCCCGCCGTACGCGCTCGCACGGCGTAGTTCACGATCTGCGTGCTGTCGGTCTCGAGGGCGTCGATGGTGGTGACGAGCGGGTCGACGTACAGGCCGCGGTGCTCGACCACGGTCACGGTGACGTCGGTGACGGGCTCGGTGGCACTGATCGCCAGGCCGACGTCGAAGCAGTCGTCGTCGTAGCGGTCGCCGCTCTCGGCGACGCACTCCGTGGGCGACGGGGGCGGGGCGTCCCGGTCGAGTCGCTCGACCTGCAGGGGGTTGCCCGGCCCCGGCAGGGTGCTGAGATTCAGCTCCGGTGCCGACGTGGCCCGGGCGTCGGACGCGGCGAGGGTCAGGGCGAGTGGGGCGATGAGGGACAGCAGGGCTGCTGCGACCAGGGGCTGACGGGTGCGGTGCATGGGCGTCTCCGAAGGGGTGTCGCGGTGGGGCACGGGCGCACCACGCAGGATCAACGCGAGGTCGGGCCACAACGTTGAACGGCGCCCCGGGGGCTCCCGCAGCTACTTCGGCTCCAGGGCGCCCAGCGCGACGACCAGCGCCTGACGTCCGGCCGAGCACCGCGAGTAGGGTGCCGAGCATGACGAAATGGGAGTACCAGGTGGCGCCGATTCCGCTCCACAACGAGGCCTTGATGCTCAACAACTTCGGCCAGGACGGCTGGGAGCTGGTGACGATCCAGACCAGCGCGCAGGGTGGCCTGATCGCCTTCCTCAAGCGCCCGGCCCAGTAGGCGCCGACATGAGTTCCGCGAGCACCCCCGAGGAGCGCCTCACCGAGCTGGGGCTGTCGGTCCCCGAGGTCGCCAAGCCGGTGGCGGCCTACGTGCCCGCCGTGCGCTCCGGCAACCAGGTCTTCACCTCCGGCCAGCTGCCGATGCGCTCGGGCGAGCTGATGACGACCGGCAAGGTCGGCGCGGAGGTCGGCGTCGAGGAGGCGGTGGCCTGCGCCCAGCAGTGCGCACTCAACGCGATCGCCGCCATTCGCGCAGAGGTCGGCGACCTGTCGCAGGTCAAGCAGATCGTCAAGGTCGTCGTCTTCGTGGCCTCGACGCCGGACTTCACCGGCCAGCCCGGCGTGGCCAACGGCGCCTCGGAGCTGTTCGGCGAGGTCTTCGGCGACGCCGGGATCCACGCCCGCTCGGCCGTCGGGGTCGCCGTGCTGCCGCTCGACGCGCCGGTCGAGGTCGAGGTCCTGGTGGCGGTGTGAAGATCCCGCTGCCTCCGGTGCCACTGCCCGACGCGGTCGCCGAGCTGGCGCGCGAGTACGTCGACGGCACCCGTACGCCGGTCGAGCCGCGGCAGGCGGCCACGGTGATCCTGCTGGCCGAGACTCACGACGCCGACCAGTCGAGTGGCGGGCCCGAGATCTACTACCTGCGCCGGCAAGTGTCGATGGACTTCGCCGCGGGCATGGCGGTCTTTCCCGGCGGCGGAGTGGACAAGCGCGACTTCGACGCCGAGGTGGCGTGGGCCGGGCCGACACCGGCCGAGTGGGCGGTACGGCTGAGCTGTGACGAGGACCTCGCGCGGGCGTTGGTGTGCGCTGCCGTGCGCGAGACGTTCGAGGAGTCCGGTGTCCTGCTCGCGGGGCCGGCCGCGGACTCGGACACGACCGTCGTGGCCGACACCACCGGCGACGACTGGGAGGCCGACCGCGTCGCGCTCGAGTCGCGCGAGCTGTCCCTGACCGACTTCCTCAACCGCCGCGAGCTGGAGCTGCGCTCGGACCTGCTCGGCGTCTGGGACGCGTGGCTGACCCCGATCTTCGAGCCGAAGCGCTACGAGACCTGGTTCTTCGTCGCCAAGCTGCCCGAGGGGCAGCGCACCCGCGACGTCTCCACGGAGTCGTCGTCGGTGGCCTGGCTCCGGGCCGGTACGGCGGCGGCGCAGGCGGAGTCGGGCGAGCTGGCGATGATGCCGCCGACGTACCTGACCTCTCTCGAGATCGCCGGCTTCGAGACTCGCGACGAGGTGCTCGCCGCAGCAGCGGATCGGACCGCCGTGATGTTCACGCCGACGGTGGAGCCGCTGGGGGAGGGCTTCACGCTCTCCATGCCCGATCGCCTGAGGCCGGTGCTGGCCGAGCGGAGGCGCTGATGACGTCGGGAACGGGAGCCACGGACACCTGGGCCGGCGGTTCCTTCGGCGCGCGCGGCGAGTGCCTGCTCGCGCCCAACCCAGGGATGATGACGCTCGACGGCACCAACACGTGGGTGCTGCGCGAGCCGGGATCGTCGTCCTCGATCGTGGTCGACCCCGGCCCGATCGAGGACGGTCACCTCGACCTCGTCGACGAGGTGACCGGTGACGTCGGGCTGATCCTGCTCACCCACCACCACTTCGACCACTCCGAGGTCGCCGCCGAGCTCGCCGAGCGCAAGGGGTGCGCCGTCCGCGCGCTGGACCCCGACTACTGCATCGGCGCGGACCCCCTCGCCGACGACGAGGTGCTCGACGTCGGCGGGCTCGCCGTACGCGTGGTCACCACCCCCGGGCACACCGCCGACTCGATCTCGTTGCTGCTGTCCCAGGAGAGGGTGCTGCTCTCCGGCGACATGGTCCTCGGCCGCGGCACGACGGTGGTCGCCTATCCCGACGGCCAGCTCGGCCCCTACTTCGAGTCGATCGAGAAGATGCGCGCCCTGGTCACGTCCGGCGACGTCGAGACGATCTGGCCGGCGCACGGACCGGTGCTCGACGACGCGGGCGGCGTCCTCGACTACTACCTGACCCACCGACGTGCCCGCCTCGAGCAGGTGCGCGAGGCGTTGGCCGAGCTGAAGGCGCAGCCGCACCCCGAGGGCTTGGCCACCGACGAGCTGCCGCGGAAGGTCGTCGAGATCGTCTACGCCGACGTCGACGAGTCGCTCTGGGTCCCAGCCGAGCTGTCGGTCCGGGCGCAGCTGGCCTACCTGGCCGAGCAGGCCTGAGGCGGGTCTGTCCGCAGTCACCTGCAGCTGCCCGACGATGCTGGGAGTGCCAGGTGGAAGAGGGCGGTCTGCACGAGATCCTCGGCGAGGTGGGCATCCCCGGTGAGGAGGTACGCCGTGCGCAGGAGCGCGGGTGAGCGCGCGGCGACGAACGCGGTGAATGCCGCGTGGTCGGTGTCCTGCGTCCTCATCTGACCTCCTCACTCCCTCCTACGCCGGTGCCGGCTCGCTCGGAGGTACGGGCGGTCAGATTCCTCGGAGCGCGCCCACGATAGGCGGCTGAGGCGCCGATCGTGGGCGCCCGGCCAGACGGGGACATGCCGATGGCCCCGCTGTGGTGGGCGGGGTGGCGGGGCGCGGTGTTCAGGGCTCGCTGTCGGGTGGGACCTGGTGGATCTGGGTGGTGATGGGCATCCGGCCGTGGCGTCGGCCGCGGGTGACGCGGAAGCGGGTGCCGGTGGGGCTGGTCCAGTCGTAGACGCCGGGCTCGGGGCTGGTGTAGGTCCAGGGGGAGAAGGTCTTGGTGCGGTGGTGGCGCCGACACAGGAGCGCGAGGTTGGACGTGGTGGTCTTCCCACCGGCGGAGGCTGAGCAGCGAGCGCCAGCGAGCGTCGACGAAGCCCGGTGAGTCGTCGTCGGCGGTCGTGTCGCCGGGTTTCGACACGCTCCGTCGCGGGTTCGTTCCTCACCCGCGGTCGCTGCTCAACCACCAATGATCACGCCCTCGCGAGCTCGGTCGTGTTCGATGAGGACGTCGTTGCAGCCGGGGTTGTCGACCGATGCGTGCAGGCTGTCGGGGTCGAGGTGGGCGTAGATCGTGACCCCACGCCCGCTGGTGCCGGCTGAGTGGTCGTTGTCTCCGTCAGGGTCGTCGGTGGCGAGGTCGAGGGCGAGCTGGGTGCGGGCGATGTCGC